>CAZPCN010000001.1:0-124951 GCA_964585095.1 uncultured Syntrophaceae bacterium
ATGAAAAGAGCGGATTTGCCGAAGCCCGGCTGGTTCCGAAGGACCTGAAGACGGCCCGTAACATCGTCGACGGCTACTTGAATTACATCAGGGGGCGGCACAAGCGGAGCAAGGTCATCATCAAAAGACTCAGCCTCGTGTTCGAAAAAGGCCGGGGCGATCAGATCGGGTCGTTCATCGTGGGCATGGGCAAGCCCGCGGCCAAGGCCAGGAAATAATCATTTCGCAGGGCGGCATCGAAACAGGCAAGGAAAAGCGCAGGACCGGACTCGGCCCTGCGCTTTCATTTTCACCCTTGTTACAACATTGTAATCCTTGCTTCCCGTTCCAATATCCATTACGATAACAGGCCATTAGAGTGTTCCAGTACCGAAAGAAACGTCCGTTTCCGATGAGAAGAGGGGGTCCTTGTTGATCTCGAGCCTGACCATAAAGGGGGTCGTGGCAGTTTGCCTGGCTTACTTGCTGGTGATCGCCGGATCGTGCGGATCCAGTTTCGCCCAGTCCGATCTGTCCGGCAAGAACGTACTGCTTCTCCATGCGTACAATTACGAGGCGGCCTCGTCGCTTGTGATGGATCCAATCTTTGTGAAGAGATTCACCGAGGCGGGTTTCGACGGCAGCAACCTCCACTTCGAATACATGGACCTAAACAAGCACGCCGATCCGATATACCGCCTGGACTATACGCGATTCCTCGAGCGGAAGCATGAGAACCGCTCCTTCGATGTGATCATCGCATTGCATCGCACGGCCCTCATGTATCTGCTCGAGGAGGGAAAGGACCTTTTTCCGGAGGTGCCTGTGGTCAACGTGATCGCCGATCCGGATTTTCTGCGCCCCGAGATCCGATCGGAATACGAGCGCCGGATGTCCCTGATGAACCGTACCTTCGTGATCATGCCTTTCTCGATGGGAACCGATCCGACCGTGCGCAGCATTCTCGATCTCCGGCCCGACACGCGCAACCTCTTTGTCGTCAGCGGCAGCGAAAACCTGGACAGGCAGATGGCCGAAAGCACTCGGCGCGGCCTCGAGACTTGGCAGCAAAAACTGCACATCGAGTACCTGATTGGCTTGCCGCTGGAGGAGGTCCTCGAACGGGTCTCGGCGCTCCCGCCCAAAACCGCTATCCTGTATACCGTCTTCGGATCCGATCCGAACCGGACCTATCGGAATCCTGAAGTACTGCATAGAATCAGCCAGTCGGCCAACGCGCCCGTTTTCGGCCTCTACGATACCCTCCTGGGGAATGGGATCGTGGGCGGCGTCATGACGAATCACGGTCACGAGGCATCCCGGGCAGTCGGGAAAGCCCTGGAGATCATCCGGGGCAGGCACCCGGCCGAAACCATCACCGTGGACCCTGCCGAACTGATTCCCACCTTCGACTGGGAGCAGCTCAATCGCTGGGACATGAGCGAGGGCAGGCTTCCTCCGGGAAGCGTCATCCTCAACCGTCCCAAAACGCTCTGGCATGACTACCGGGAGTATGTCATCGCCGCCGCCGTCCTGTTCATGGCTCAGATGCTTCTGATCGGGGCCCTCATTCTCCAGACCCTGCGCAAGAGAAAAGCCGAGAGAAAGTATCGCGATATCTTCGAAGGCTCCCTAGAGGGGATCTTTGAATCATCCAGGGAGGGGCAGATATTGACGGCCAATCCTGCCTTCGCGAAGATCCTGGGTTATGACTCGGCTGAGGAGGCACGAGCCTCCATCACCGATTCAGCCAACCAGGTCTGGGTCGATTCGGAAGAACGTGCCGAGTATGTACAGCAGCTCGAAGAAAAGGATGTCGTTCTAGGTTATCAGTGCCGGTTCCGGCGCAGGGACGGGACGAGCATCTGGGTGTCGCTCAACACCCGGAGCGTGAAAGGGCCGGACGGTAAGACGTTGCTCTACGCCGGCTTCCTGGAGGACATCACGGAAAGGAAAAAGGCCGAGGAAGCCCTGAAAGAATCGGAGGCGAAATACCGCAATCTTTACGACAGCATGATGGATGGCTATGTGCTGGTCGACATGGACGGTAGGATACTCCAGTACAATGAAACGTACCGGGCGATGACGGGCTACTTGCAGGACGAACTGCAGCGGTTGACCTACCGCGACATCACGCCGGAGAAGTGGCATGCAGCCGAGAAGGACATAATCGAACAGCAGGTTCTCGTTCGTGGGTACTCCGAGGTCTACGAAAAGGAATACCGGAGAAATGACGAATCCGTCTTCCCTATCGAGCTTCGCACCTTCCTTCTCAAAGAGGAACGGGGAAACAACATCGGCATGTGGGCGATTGTCCGCGACATCACGGGGCGCAAGCTGATCGAGTCGGAGACCCGCAAGCTCCGGGAGGACCTGGCCCACGTTACCCGGGTGTCCACACTGGGCGAACTGACAAGTTCCCTGGCTCATGAGATCAATCAGCCCCTGGCCGCCATCCTCAGCAACGCACAGGCAGCGCAGCGCTTTCTCTCGCAGGGCAATCCCGACATGAAGGAGATCGCCGAGATCCTGGGGGATATCATCCGGGACGACAACCGGGCCGCCGAGGTGATCCGGAAAATCCGGGCCTTGCTGAAAAAGGAGGAAACCCGTTTCGAGGCGCTGAGCCTGAACGACGTGGTCGAGGAAATCCTGAACGTGATCCGCAACGATACGACCCTGACGGCTCTGAAGATCGAAAAGGCGTTCGATTCCTCGATGCCGGCCGTGTGGGGCGACCGGATCCAGCTCCAGCAGGTTATCCTGAATCTGGTGATGAATGCGGCGGAAGCCATGCGGGACGGGAGCCCCGATCGGCGTATCCTGACCGTCAAAACGTCCAGGAAGGACGAGAGGTTCGCGGAGGTGTCCATCGTGGATAAGGGGCCGGGCATCGATGAGGAGGCGTCGGGAAGACTCTTCGAGCCCTTCTACACCACGAAATCGGGAGGAATGGGCATGGGGCTCGCAATCAGCAGGCACATCGTCGCTTCCCATCATGGGGACATCCGGGCCGCAAGCAACACGGACGGGGGGGCGACTGTTTCATTCACGATACCCTTTGAAATCGGGGGCAACGCATGAAAGACGCAAAGCCGGTCGTGTTTATCGTCGACGACGATCCGTCCGTCCGGAAGTCGCTGGAGAGGCTTCTCCAGTCCGTTGGGCTTGCGGCAAGATCCTTCGACTCCGCCGCGCATTTCCTGCAGTCCGGTCACGGGCAGGAGACAGGGTGCCTGGTTCTCGACGTACGGATGCCTGAAATCAGCGGACTGGAACTTCAGGAGAAACTGACCAGGGCAGGCATCCTCCTGCCCGTCGTTTTCGTTTCAGGACATGGAACGGTCCCGATGAGCGTGCGCGCCATGAAGGCAGGCGCCACGGACTTCCTTCTGAAACCCTTCGACGAGCAGGACCTTCTGGATGCCGTCTACCGGGCCATCGAGCGCTGCAGGCAGGAGAGGGCACAGAGGGAGGAGACCAGGGGAATCGAGGAGAAGATCCGCGCCCTGACGCCGAAGGAGCACGAGGTGTTCCTCTGGGTCATCGCGGGCCTGCCGAACAAGAACATCGCAGACAAACTCGCCACCGCGGAAAAAACCGTCAAGGTCCACCGGGCATCCATCATGAAGAAAATGGGCGCCCAGTCCGTGGCCGACCTGGTCCGGATGGCCGACAGTGCAGGCATACGTCCCGCACGGGCAACGTGAGCACCGGGATAGGCCTTTCCCTTTTTAAATCAACTTGTTGTCCTCCCGCCCTTATGGGACCAAGGTCCAGTACAAGTAGGACCAAGGTCCAATTTCCCTCAGGAATGAAAAGATGTAGTAAATATCGGTAAGCTCACAAAGGGAGGACGAGGAATATGAAAATGTTTATAATCGGTTTCCTTGCTGTCGGCCTGATTGCGAGCTCTGCCGCAACGACCGCCGCTCAGCCGAACATCAAGGCGAGCGGGCAGCTTTATATGTATGGCGCCTACGTCGACAACATCGGCTTGAAGAAAGATGGCGATTCCCGCGCCAGCATCGCGAACCGCCTGAGAATGCAATTCGAGATCCAGGTGCAGGAAGGCCTCAAGCTCACGACCCGATTCGATGCGTTGGAAAGGGATTGGGGTGAAAATCCTGCCGCCCCTGCCCCCAGCCCCGCGGGCAGCACGGCGAACTCTGCTGCGATCAACACGGAGCGCAACATTTCCTGGGAGCGCGCCTTCGTGACCTTCAACGCTTTGTATGGCGTGTTCGATGTGGGGTACCAGCAGTCACGCGCGTGGGGCACCTGTGCGTTCTGCGATGACTTCGATTCCGACGCCGGTATCCACTACCGCTACATGACGGGCCCTTGGACAATCGGCTTGGAGTACGAGAAGCGTGCTGATTCCGGAGCGTCCGGGGAAGGTTCCCGCCAGGGCGGCTACACGGTCGGCGGCACGGACAACGATCACGACGTGTATCACATCTATGCGATCTACCGCTGGGCAACGGGCCAGGCGGGGTTGCGCTACGAGTTCGACCGCAACGCCACCGACGGTGCCTTGACCTCGCCAGAGTACATGACAGCGTTCCATGAACTTGCTCCCTATGTGCAGTGGAGGACGGGGCCATTTGATTTCGAAGGCGAACTCCGTTACATCTGGGGCAAGACAGACTACGACGGTTCCGTAACGGACATTGACCGAAAGGGCTACAGCCTCTACATGATGGGCAAATACACGATGGGCGCCTGGTACGGCGGTCTCGAGTTCGCCTGGATTACCGGTGACGACCCAAATACAACCGACAAGAACGAGTCGGGTGTGCCCGGCGGACAGAGCTGGGACCCGATGCTCATGTACGGAAATTACTGGTTCAACAAGCACCACGGTAATCTGGGAACGTCGAGGGACAATACGGGCACCCTTACCGGCTCGACCATCTTTGCTTCGGGCGGCAGCGAGTTGAACGTGATCATGTTCAAGCCCTTCGTCGGATGGAAGGTCAATCCGCAGCTCGAGATCGTGACCCAGTACGCGTGGCTGAAGGCCGACGAGACACAAAACGGCTGGGATGACGAGTACGGAAAGGAATTCGACATTTACGCGACCTACAAGCTGTATAACAACCTGAGCTATATGGTGGGCTTCGGCTACTTCTGGACCGGCGATTACTTCAAGCAGGGTCCCGCAAATGTCGCCATCGATGACAATTACCTCGTCATGAACTCGTTGAATTTCGCGTTCTAGACGCAGGGGACAGGCAGTCCATTGCAGCCCCGCCACCTCGGGTAAAACGGCAACAGGGTGACGGGGTGTACAACGCTTCGTGATTTCGGACTCCGGCGCCATTTCGAAGCTGCATGGTGCCGAGGCGCGCTTTTATCCCGCGGTTCCGAAGAACGCTTCACGGCAACGCGTGCAATCCAAGTAACGACTCAGGGAATATCCCCGCGGGCTGGTCAACCCGAATTGCCTCGTTCGGAGACAGATGAGGGAAAAAGGACGAAGGACAAGGTGATCCAGGAACAGGAGATCATTTACCTGGTTGAGGATGACGCGTCCCTGCGCAACGCCGTGCGCAGGCTGCTGCGATCCGCTCAGTACCGCGTTCTCACCTTTGAGTCGGCCGAGGAGTTCTACCGATCGGATTTCAAAGCCAACCCTGGATGCCTTCTTCTGGATATCCGCCTGCCAGGGATCAGCGGGTTCGAGCTCAAGGCACGTCTCCTCGACGAAGGCATTCGCATGCCCGTGATATTCATTACAGGCCAGGATCGCGCCGGGATGGAGGAGTACGCAAGGCAACTGGGCGCCTCCGGCTATCTGCGCAAGCCCGTTGACGAGGAGACCCTGCTGGCTGCAATCCGGCAGGCGATGAAACCAGTATCGCAGGACAGCGGGCTCGACTCTTCGGGAAACGCCTGAAAGATCCGGTCGGGCCTTTGCGGGATTCGATTGAACATACGATGATCCATAAACCCGACCTTACAAAGAAACCCATTCAACGAAAGGAAAGGACAGGAATATGAAAAAGGTGTTTGTACTGGCAGCGGCATTTGTGCTGGTGTTCTCCCTGGCAGTGGCGGGGGCGCAGGAGAAGAAGTCGGAAGGCGCGGCGGAGCGGCCCAAGGTCGTCAAGGAACGGACGATCACGATGACGGCCGCAGTCGAGGCCATTGATCTGGACAAGAGGCTCGTCACCCTGAAGGGACCCACGGGGGAAAAGAAAACCATCGCCGTAGGCCCCGAGGCCAGGAACCTGCCCCAGGTGAAGGTCGGGGACCTCGTAACGGTGACCTACTACGAATCCATGGCCGTCGAGGTTGTCAAACCCGGATCCGGCACGGGCGCGGGTCAGGCATCGACCATCGTCAGGGCAAAGCCCGGCGAGATGCCCGGCGGCGCGGCGATGCGAACAGCGACGGTGATGGCCACCGTGACGGCCATCGACAAGAAGGAAAACACCCTGACCCTGAGGGGACCGCAGGGAAACACAGTGATCGCCCCGGTGGAGGATCCCAAGAATCTGGACAAGGTGAAGGTCGGCGATGAGCTGATGATCACCGTCACCGAGGCGCTGGCGATTTCCGTCGAGCGCGCCAAATAACTATAGATTATCATCCATATTGTTCGTCATCGTGAAGGGGGATTCAGCCATGGAAGGTCAGCAGGAGAATGCAACGGTATTTTTCGACTTGATGGGCAAGATCGGTCGGCTCTACACAGAGCGCGCCGTCCAGGCCCAGAAGGTGTTCATGGAGCACATGCAGAAGACGGCCGTCGACCCGAAGCTTGCCGTCGGGGTCCCGCCGGAGAATCCCTGGCTGTCCTGGACCTCCTACGTGACCGACGCCGCGCAGCGCTCGGTGCTGTTCATGGACATCCTGAGGGATAGAGGCAACATCTACATCGAGCACGTCAAGGAGGGCAGCCCCCCTTTGCTTGCCTTCAAGTGGGACATCGTCCTGGACGGCCGGACATTCGACCGCCCCGTCAACTACGCCCTGGTCCGGATCATTCCGCCTGACGGCATGAAGACGGATGACAGGAAACGGCCCTTCATCATCGTCGATCCCCGCGCGGGTCATGGGCCCGGAATCGGCGGGTTCAAGAAGGACTCGGAGGTGGGCGTGGCCCTCGAGTTCGGGCATCCCGTATACTTCGTAATCTTCTTCCCCGAGCCCGAGCCGGGGCAGACGATCCTGGACGTCAGCGCCGCCGAGACGAAGTTTCTGGAAGCCGTCGTACGCAGGCACCCCCGGAGTCCCAAGCCGACGATCTACGGCAACTGCCAGGGCGGCTGGGCCTCGATGCTGATCGCGGCCAACGACCCGGACAAGGTGGGCTCCATCGTGATCAACGGCGCGCCCATGTCCTACTGGAGCGGCAGCTGGAGCGAGGGAGAAGGGGAGAACCCCATGCGGTACAGCGGGGGGTTGCTCGGCGGATCCTGGATGTCCCTGCTGGCCAGCGACATGGGCAACGGCAAGTTCGACGGCGCGTACCTGGTGCAGAACTTCGAGAACCTCAATCCCGCAAACACGTACTGGAACAAGTACTACAACGTTTGGAAAAACGTAGACACGGAGAAGGAGCGGTTCCTGGAGTTCGAGAAGTGGTGGGGCGGCTACTTCCTGATGAATGAGGAGGAGATCCACTGGATCGTGGACAACCTTTTCGTCGGCAACAAGCTGGCGCGCGGGGACGTGAAAGCGGCCCCCGGCACCTATGTGAACCTCAAGGCGATCCGGTCGCCCATCGTGATCTTCTCCTCGAAGGGCGACAATATCACGCCGCCCCAGCAGGCGATCAACTGGGTGGCCGACGTCTACTCGAGCACGGCCGAGATCAAGGCCAACGGGCAGGTCATCGTGGGGCTCGTCCACGAGGACGTGGGTCACCTGGGCATCTTCGTTTCGGGCAAGGTGGCCCAGAAGGAGCACACGGAGATCGTCGAAGCACTCGATTACATCGAGATGCTCAGGCCGGGTCTCTACGTCATGGAGCTCCAGGAGACCTCCGGCAAGGGCAAGGACAAGTACCTCTCCACCTTCCGGGAGGTGAAGCTGGAAGAGATGCGCAACCTCAACAGGATGCAGCGCAAGGACGAGAAGCCCTTCGAGGTCGTGGCCGAGGTATCGGTGATGAACGAGAAAGCTTACGCCCTTTTCGGAAGGCCTCTCGTGAAGAGCATGGTGAACGAGACAACGGCTCAGATGGGCCGTACGTTCCACCCGAACCGGTCACAGCGCTGGGCCTTCAGCGACTTCAACCCCGTGATGTGGCCCGTTGCGGCCATGGCGCAGACCGTGAAAGCCAACCGCAAGCCGGTGGAGCCGGGAAACCCCTGGCGCAAACTCGAGGCCATTGGCTCCGAGATGATCACGGCATCGTGGAACCTTTACCGGGACCTGCGGGATGCGGCGAGCGAGTCGCTCTTCTTCCAGATCTACGGCTCGATGATCGTGCTGGGTGCCACGGGGGACGTCAAACCCGGACAGCCGGTCGTGAAGCAGCCCGACGTCAGGGAACTTCCCTTTGTCAGAGAGGCCATAGCCCAGATCGACAAGGGGGGCTACCTCGAGGCGCTCGCACGGATCGGCGCACTCCTGGGCCAGTTTGCGGGGCCCATCCCGCTTAACCGCCTGGCCTTGACGGACGAGTACATCAAGTCTGACAAGGTGCTTTCAACGATACCCGAGGACGAGGCGCGGCGCATTCGCTCCGAGGCCGCTGTCATGGTGCTCCTGGAGCCGGAGCGCACCCTGAATGCTCTTCCCGGCCTGCTCTCCAGCGAGGAAGACCGCCGGAGAGTTCTGAAGATTCTCGAGTGGGCCATGTTGCTGGAGGGCATCACGAAGGAGCAGCGGGACATGGGCCATAGAATCATGGAACTTCTCAAAGGGGGCGTTGCACCGGCCGTCAAGGGCAAGACGACCCGGAAGACAAAATAGACGTAGCCGACACGAATCCAAATCACGGGAGGAGAACGTGTGATGAGAAAGCATTCTTTCGGACAGGTGACGATGCCGGCGGGAATTGCCGTTCTTGTGCTGCTGCTCATTTCATTGCCTGCCTGGGGAGCGACGAAATCGGAAAAGCAGAAGGAAGTGCAGAAAGTGTCGCGCGAAACCCTGGCGCAACTTTACAAGGCACAGCCTTCCGCAAAGAAGGCAATTGCGAACGCGGCGGGCTACGCCACGTTCAGCAATTTCGGCATGAAGATCTTCTTGGCCGGAACCGGAACCGGGAGCGGCATGGCTGTCGACAGCAAGACGAAAAAAGTCACGTACATGAAGATGGTCGAGGTCCAGGCCGGCCTGGGAATCGGTGTCAAGAAGTTCAGGGTCATCTTCGTCTTCGACACGCAGAAGGCGCTGAACGACTTCATCCATTCGGGCTGGGAGTTCGGCGGGCAGACCACGGCTGCGGCCAAGACGGGCGACCAGGGGGCCGCGCTGGCCGGTGCGGTCTCCGTCGCGCCCGGTGTCTGGATGTACCAGCTGACCGACACGGGCCTTGCCGCGGAGATCACGGGAAAGGGCACGAAGTATTACAAGGACAGCGACCTGAATTGACATGTGGGGGTCGAACCGGACTGAGCAATCCGGTTCAACCTGCCTTGTGGAGTTTGCAGGGGGTGAAGTGATGAGCGAACGAAAAATTGTCAGCCCCGTCGTCGACGACATCAAGGCCCACATGAAACGGGGTAAGATCGTCTCGGCCGAAGAAGCTGTGCGCGTCATCCGGAGCGGCGACACGATCGCCCTGGACGGTGTCATGGGCGGGGGCGCCCCGGAGGAGCTGATCCTCGCCCTCGAAAAGCGGTTCCTGGATAGCGGAGAGCCCAGGGGTCTCACCCTGGTGTACGCCTCGGGGATCGGCGACGGGAAGGACAAGGGAGTCAACCGGATCGCGAAGGAAGGGCTCCTGAAACGGGTGGTCGCCGGGCACTGGGGATTGACGCCCAAGATGCAGAAGCTGGCCGTCGACGGGAAAATCGAGGCCTACAACCTGCCCCAGGGCATCATGGCGCACATGTTCCGTGACGCGGCCGGTCGCAAACCCCGGACCATCTCGAGTGTCGGCATCGGGACCTTCGTCGACCCGAGGCTGGGCGGAGGCAAGGTTAACGGCGTGACGAAAGAGGACCTCGTCGAGGTCGTCGCCTTCGACGGAAGGGAATACCTGGCCTACCGGACCATCCCGGTTCAGGTGGCCCTGCTCAGGGGAACGACGGCCGACATGGACGGTAACATCACCATGGAGCGCGAGGCCATGACGCTCGAGGTCCTGCCCATTGCCATGGCGGCGAAGAACAACGGCGGGATCGTCGTCGTCCAGGTCGAGCGCATTGCCGACCGGGGCGCTTTGAACCCGCGTGACGTCAAGATCCCCGGGGTGCTTGTCGACTGCGTCGTCGTTGCAAAACCGGAGAACCACTGGCAGACCTACGGCACGCCGTATAATCCCGCATTCAGCTGCGAGTTCAAGGTTCCCACGGCAAGCGTGGCGCCGCTTCCTATGGACGACCGAAAGATTATCGCCCGACGGGCGGCCTTCGAGCTGAGGCCGAACATGGTCGTCAATCTCGGGATCGGTATGCCCGAGGGCGTGGCGAGTGTCGCCAACGAGGAGGGAATCTTCGATTTCCTGACCCTCACGGCGGAGGCGGGCTCCATCGGGGGACTTCCCGCAGGGGGCCAGAATTTCGGGGCCGCCACGAACATGGACTGCATGCTCGACATGCATTTCCAGTTCGACTTCTACGACGGCGGTGGGCTCGACCTGGCCTGCCTGGGTCTCGCGCAGATGGATCGCCATGGCAATGTCAACGTGAGCCGTTTCGGCCCGAGGCTTGCCGGCTGCGGGGGTTTCATCAACATCAGCCAGAATGCCAAGAAGATGGTCTTCGTGGGCACCTTCACGGCGGGCGGGACGAAAGTGGCCGCCGAAGACGGGATACTCCGGATCGTGAAGGAAGGGGGCGTGAAGAAGTTCGTCGAAAAGGTCGAGCAGGTGACCTTCAGCGGCAACACGGCGAGGATGAACAACCTCGATGTCATCTTCATCACGGAGCGATGCGTCTTCGCCCTGACCGACGAGGGCGTGGAGCTCACGGAGATTGCCACCGGCGTGGATCTGGAGAAGGACATCCTGGCCTACATGGATTTCAAGCCGATCATGAAGAGCCCGAAGCAGATGGACGGGCGGATTTTCATGCTGCCCCCCATGGACCTGAAACGGGATCTGCTCCACAAGCCCATGTCCGAGCGGATGACCTACGATCCCGCGACGAACATCTTCTACGTCAATTTCGAGGGCCTTCACGTCCGGTCGATGGAAGACATCGTCGAAATCAGGGCCCAGGCGGAGGCCATCCTGGTTCCGCTGGGGCGGAAGGTGGACGCCATCGTCAACTACGACAATTTCTCCATCCTGCCCGAACTGGTCGATGCCTATGCCGACACGGTCCGGACCATCGTTCAGACCTTCTACGAGAACGTCACCCGGTACACGACCAGCGCATTCCTGAGAATGAAGCTGGGAGACGGGCTGAAGGCGCGCGGGTTTGCCCCGCACGTCTACGAATCTCGTGAAGAGGCGCGGAAAGGGCTCAAGCACGGCGACTGATCTGCGAAATCCGCAACAAACATGAAGGAGGTTGTTTCGGATGGAAATCCCCTTTACGACAATGGAGCAGTTGATTCCGTTCCCGACGGCGCAGGAGCTGGTTGCGAAACAACACGGGCCCATGGAGTCAGTGCCGCCGGGCATGACAGTCATGGCGGCCCTGAAGATGATGGCGGAAAAGAACATCCGATTCCTTGCGGTCGTTGAGAACGGGAGGCTGGCCGGCGTGCTCTCCGAGCGCGACTGCGCTCGTCGGGTGATCCTCGGGAAACTGGATGCCGCCGGGACTGCCGTGCGCGATATCATGGCGAAAGACGTCCACACGGTGAAGCCGGATACCAAGATCCCGGAATGCATCATGCTCATGTACGCGAAGGATGTCGGCTATCTGCCGGTCCTGCGCGGCGGTGAACTCGTCGGGGTGCTCTCGATCCGCGAAGTGATGGGCGCACTGATCGAGAGGCACGAGCGGTTGCTGCGGCGTCTCGGGGAAGAGCGCCTGACCCTGATGTACCCCGATCCGAGCAGCTACTAGGCCCCCTGGACTGATCGAGGGGCAGAAAGGAGGGAACCATGAGTCTGATCATCGTCGTTCTTGCCCTGGTCCTGCTGATGTTCGTTGCGTACCGGGGGTTCAGCGTGATCCTGTTCGCGCCGGTCTGCGCACTGCTGGCTGTGATGCTCACAGACCCCGGCCTCGTGCTTCCGATGTTCAGCGGGGTCTTCATGGACAAGATGGTGGGGTTCATCAAGTCCTATTTCCCCGTCTTCGTGCTCGGCGCCGTGTTCGGAAAGGTGATCGAGCTGTCCGGGTTTTCCAAGTCGATCGTGTCCGCCGTCATAAAGCTGCTGGGGCGGGAACGATCGATGCTCTCGATCGTCATCGTCTGCGCGCTGCTCACCTATGGTGGCGTGTCGCTGTTCGTCGTCGTCTTCGCGGTGTACCCCTTCGCGGCGGAGATGTTCAAGCAGGGCGATATCCCGAAGCGGCTGATCCCCGGGACCATTGCACTCGGAGCATTCACGTTCACCATGGACGCGCTTCCCGGCACCCCGCAGATCCAGAACATCATTCCCACCACATTCTTCAAGACGAACAGCTGGGCGGCGCCCTGGCTGGGGCTCATCGGCGGCATTTTCATTCTCGTCTCCGGTCTTGCATACCTGGAGTGGCGGCGTAAGCGTGCCGCGGCGGCGGGCGAGGGGTACGGCACCAACCTGCTCAACGAGCCGTTGCCCTACACCGAGGAGAACCTGCCAAACCCCTGGCTCGCGCTGTCGCCTCTTGTCATCGTGGGCGTGACAAACATGCTGTTCACCATGCTGATCCCGAAGGTTTACGGGGTGACGCACACGGCTCAGTTGCCCGGCATGGCCAAGCCGATCACCACCCAGGTGTCCTCGGTGGCGGCGATCTGGGCGGTTCAGTGCGCACTGGTCCTCGGGATCCTAACCGTGGTGGTTTTTGCGTGGAAGCCGATCAAGGACCGATTCGCCGACGGCAGCAAGGCGGCCATCGCCGGAGCCCTGCTCTCCGTGACGAACACGGCCTCGGAATACGGTTTCGGCGGGATCATCGCAGCCCTCCCGGGGTTTTTGACCATTGCAGACGGGCTGAAAGCGATTCCCGGCGTCCTCATCAATGAAGCGGTAGCGGTCAACGTGTTGGCGGGCATTACCGGGTCGGCATCCGGCGGTATGAGCATCGCCCTGGCCACCATGGCGGATACGTTCATTGCGGGCGCGCAGGCCGCGAATATTCCCCTCGAGGTGCTGCACCGGGTCGCCTCCATGTCCAGCGGCGGCATGGACACGCTGCCGCACAACGGCGCTGTCATCACGCTCCTGGCGGTGACGGGGCTGACCCACAAGGATTCCTACATAGACATTTTCGCAATCACCCTGACGAAATTCGCCGCAGTCTTCCTGATCATCGGGGTCTATTACCTGACCGGCATTTATTGATGAAGGACCACCGGGCCGAAGAGATGTAAATCCCCTAGAGGAAAAGGAGAACAGAATGAAGCGGAACACTATGCACACTTTACTGGTTATCGGGTTACTGCTTGTGCTGGTCTGCCCCGCATTTGCCCAGCAGCAGTTTGTCTATCCTCAGAAAGGGCAATCGGCCGAGCAGCAGAAGAAGGACGAGTATGACTGCCACAGTTGGGCGGTCAAACAGACAGGCTTCGATCCCACCCAGGCGGCTCAGGCACCGCAGCAGCAGGAAGTACAGCAGCCGGCAGGTGCGCAGCGAGGCTCGGGGGCCCGCGGCGCGGCGAGGGGCGCGGTTGCCGGCGCAGCAATCGGTTCCCTCGACGGCGAGGCAGGGAAGGGCGCCGGGGTCGGAGCCGCGGCAGGGGCCGTTGCCGCCCGTGGCCAGAGCCGCAGGCAGGCGCAGCAGCAGCAAGCCCAGGCACAGCAACAGACCGAGTCGAAGCAGAGCGCACAGCAGCAGAATTATCAGAAGGCGAGGGCCGCCTGCCTCGAGGGCAAGGGCTATTCGGTGAAATAGTGAAAGAAGGAGGACAGACCATGGTGGAGCCCCAGGAATTGACGAACGTCACGTTCGACGAAATACAGGTGGGTGCCATGAAGGAAGCGACCGTGACGTTGACGCAGCACCAGATTGACGTGGCGGCCATCGTGTCGGGAGACGTCGACGCCCTCTATGTGAAAGGGGTGGGTACCGGGGATACACGCCTGGAGCCGAAAAAGACCGAGGCGGCGGGAGCCGAGGCGATGATTTCGATCCTGCTTGGGGCGAGGATGCCCGGCCCCGGGACAAAGATCGTGCACCGCGATCTGCGTTTCAGCGGGGATTTCGCGGCGGGGGACAACCTCACGGCCAGGGTGACCGTGCGGGAAAAACGGAAGGAAGGAAACCTCGTCGTCTTCGACTGCCGTGTGGTCAACCAGGCGGGCAAGGAACTCGTCGCCGGAACGGTGACGGTGCAGGCGCCCACATCGCGGCTTGTCTACGATGTCATCAAGCCGCCGCACTTGGAGCTCCGCTTCGGCGATTCGTTCGCGCAGCTCATCAGGGGATGCCAGGGCTGCGAGCCCATTCCCACGGCCATCGTGCATCCCTGTGATCGGGATTCCCTCGCGGGCGCCATCGAGGCGGCCCGTCGGGGGCTCATCGTACCCGTGCTCGTCGGCCCGGAGGAGAAGATACGGAAGGCTGCCGACGAGGCGCAGATCGATCTGTCCCCCTACCGGATCGTGTCCACGGAGCACAGTCACGCGTCGGCGGCAAAATCCGTCGAGCTTGCACGCACGGGCGATGTGGAGGCCCTCATGAAGGGGAGCCTGCACACCGACGAGATCATGGGGGCTATCGTGCCAACGGCGGCCGGGCTGCGAACGTCGCGCAGGATCAGCCACGCCTTCGTCATGGACGTCTCTACATACCCGAAGATGTTCATGATCACCGATGCGGCGGTCAACATCTTCCCGGATTTGGAAGTCAAGCGCGACATCATCCAGAACGCCATCGATCTGGGACACGCGCTGGGCATTGAATTGCCAAAGGTGGGCATTCTCTCGGCCGTCGAGGTGGTCAACCCGAAGATACCCTCCACACTTGAGGCGGCCGCCCTGTGCAAGATGGCCGACCGGGGGCAGATCACCGGCGGCATCCTTGACGGTCCCCTGGCCTTCGACAACGCCATCAGCGCCCAGGCCGCCAGGATCAAGGGCATCACGTCGCCCGTCAGCGGGGAGGTAGACATCCTGCTCGCACCGGACCTGGAGGCGGCCAACATGCTGTTCAAGCAGCTTACCTACCTTTCCGGGGCCGAGGGAGCGGGCATCGTCCTGGGGACAAAGATCCCCGTCGTGCTGACGAGCCGCGCCGACTCGGTTAGAACGAGACTCGCCTCCGTGGCGGTCATGACACAGGTCGCCCACGCAAGGCGAAGCGGAAAGTTCGAGACGAGGTGACGTCATGGCCGATCTCATTGTCGTTCTCAACGCAGGGTCCTCGAGCCTTAAATTCACCATATACGCCAATCAGGCAAGCGAGCCGGAACCCCTCTACGACGGTCAGATCGAGGGCCTCTTCACGGAGTCGCGATTCAAGGCAAAGGACGGCGCCGGAAAGGTCATCGCAGAGAAAACATGGCCGAAAGGGTCCGCACTCGACCACGAAGGGGCCATCGAGGCCCTCTTTGCATGGGGCAGGGGGGTTCTGAGCAGCAAGGATCGAATCGTGGCCGTGGGACACCGAGTCGTCCACGGGGGGCTGCGGTACACGAAACCCACCCTCGTCAACGATACCGTCCTCACGGACCTGGAAGAATTCAACCCCCTGGCGCCGCTGCACCAGCCGCACAATCTGGCGGCTATCCGCGTCCTCAGGAAGAGAAGCCCCGATCTGCCCCAGGTGGCCTGCTTCGACACGTCCTTCCACACGAGCATTCCCGCCGTGGCGCAGGCCTTCGCCCTGCCGCGGAAGTTCGCAGAACAGGGGGTCCGTCGCTACGGCTTCCACGGTCTCTCGTACGAGTACATCTCTACCGTCCTTCCGGGGTTTGACCCGGAAGCGGCGAAGGGCCGGACCGTCGTGGCCCATCTCGGCAACGGTGCGAGCCTCTGCGCCATGCGTGGACTCAGGAGCGAGGCCTGCACGCTCGGGTTCACCGCCGTCGAGGGCCTCATGATGGGGACGCGTTGCGGCGCCCTGGACCCCGGCGTCATGCTCTACCTGATGGACGAGTGCGGGATGAGCGCGCGCGACCTGGAGACCCTGATCTACAAGGAATCAGGTTTGCTGGGCGTCTCCGGGATCTCGAGCGATATGCGCACCCTTCTGGCGAGCGCTGACCCCCGTGCCGCCGAGGCGGTGGAGCTGTTCGCCTACCGCATAGGCCGCGAGCTGGGGTCGATGGCTGCCGCTCTCGGCGGGCTCGACGCTCTAGTCTTCACCGCCGGTATCGGGGAGAATGCGGGCCCGGTCCGCGAGCGGGTCTGCCGGTCCGCCGCGTGGCTGGGGCTGGAATTGGACGAGAAAGCCAACGCGGGGGACGGGCCCCGGATAAGCCGGGAGGGAAGCCGGGTCCGCGCCTGGGTGATCCCGACCGATGAGGAGCTGATGATCGCCCGGCACGCGCGGCAGGTGCTCGCCGGAACAGCCGGTTGAGAAGGGGACGCAGGATGCGCTGGAACCGGAAGTACATCATCGTGAGCTACATCCGATCGTCGCTGTGGCTCGTGCCGTTTTTTGCCGTCCTGGCGTATATGGTGACGAACCGCCTCACCTTTACCATCGGCCGCTGGTTTCTGCAGAACGGATGGCTCGACGAAGAGACTGCATTCCTGGGCCTTTCCATGTCGGGAGCCCGGGTGATGCTCGAGACGATCGTCACCCTGAACCTCTCCTTTGTCGTCTTCACGTTCGGCTCGCTGCTCGTCGCGATCCAGGTCGCCGGCGGACAGTACACGCCGCGGATCATCGCGACCACCCTGCTGCGGAATAACGCCATCCGGTGCACCGTCGGCTATTTCGTCTTTACCATGTTGTTCACCCTGCGGGTGCTGTCCCGGATGGGCGATGCGACCGTCCACCAGTTCAACACCTTCATGGCGGCGACGTTTGGTTTGATCTCCATTGTCGTGTTCCTTTTCCTGATCGACTACGCGGCGCGTCTGCTGCGTCCCGTCAGCATCGTGTACCGGGTCGGAGAATCGGGCCTCGCGGTGATCCAGGGCGTCTATCCGGAGCTGACCAGGCCCGCATACCCCGTCGAGTCGTCCGGCCCTGACGCGTCTCCGGTGCGTGCCGTTGCGCACGCAGGGAACTCGGGCATCGTGCTCGCCGTGGATCTGGCGGGGCTGGCCGCGAAAGCCCGGCAGTCCGACGGGGTGATCGAGTTCGTCCCCCAGGTCGGCGACTTCGTGGCAAAAGAAGAGCCCCTCTTCCGGTTGTATGGAGGTGCCGGCGGCATCGACGACAGAGAGCTGCAGGCGTCCGTCGCGCACGGATCGGAACGAACGCTCGAGCAGGATCCGACCTTTGCATTCCGCATCCTGGTCGACATTGCGATCAAGGCGCTGTCGCCGGCCATCAACGATCCGACGACGGCCGTCCTTGCCATCGACCAGATTCACCGACTGCTTCGGCTGGTCGGGCAACGGCACTTGAGCCGTGAGGAGATCCGCGACGAAGCAGGCAAGCTGCGGCTCATCTTCCGGACGCCGAACTGGGAGGACTTCGTGCACCTCGCGTGCACCGAGATACGCCATTTCGGCGTAGGAAGCGTCCAGATCATGCGGCGGATGCGATCCTTGCTGGAAAATCTCATGCACACCCTGCCGCCGTACCGTCATCCGGAGTTGAGCAAACAGCTGGAGTATCTCGATCGGGCGATCGAAGGGCATTACACACTGGCCGAAGACAGGGCACTCGCCCGGATCGCGGACCCGCAGGGGTTGGGCGGATCCGTGGGCGTTCAAGCCGCCATCGGCTCGCAAAAACGGAGGTCGCAGCACCTAGGCGCATAACCGACAGGAAAATCAGGACGCAGGATCGTCCGGTGAGGCTACCGGGTATCCTGCAGGAAGCACAACCGGTGCTTTGGTTCCAGGAGGTGAAATCATGGCACATTGTCACGGGATTCGCCCCTTTGTTGCCGCTCTGCTGGTTGCCGGATTGTTCCTGTTCGCACCGTCCGGCTCTGCGTCCCGGGGTGAAACAGGCGGGGACATCATCCTGCCGCAGATCGGCACCGGCAGCGTGAGCGCATACATCGAGGCTTTGAAGTCGGACATCCGGGTACACATGAGGAGGATCATCGAGGTCAACATGCAATTGAGCGAGAAGGAAGCCGATGCGTTTTGGACGATCTATGACCGATATGACGAGGACATGAGCAAGTTGAACTATGAACGATCCTCGATCCTGGATTTCTTTGCGGACAACTACAAAACCCTGTCGGACGGGCAGGCGAAGGACCTCATCAGGAGAATGAATTACGTCGACCGGAGAAAGCTGTCGATTGATGAAAAATATGCAAGGGAAATGGGCAAGGTCCTGACCGTCAAGACGGTGCTGAGGTTCTTCCAGATCGAGAGGCAGGTGGACAGGCTGGTGGCGCTGAAGATCATGTCACAAATCCCGCTGGTCCCGACGGATGCGCCCAAGGCAAAGCCGGAGGCCAGATCCCAAAGACGACCCTGACGCGAAAAGCCGCAGAAAGAAGCGCCGCACATCCCTTTCGGCAGTCAGGATCCGGCAAGCCGGGTTTCCCCGGAGGTAGGAACCGATGACAATCGACAGCCTGGTGAAGCTCCTCGTCACAGCGGCCGTCGTCGAGATGATGGTGACTGTGGGGCTGGCGGTCGCTGTTGCTGAGCTCGTTAGAGTTGCCGGGAACATACGCCTCTTTGCGAGGGCAGCCGTGGCCAACTATGTCCTCGTGCCGGCCGCCACGGTTTTTCTTCTCCTGGCGTTCGGCGCCCACCCGATGGTCGCTGCGGGATTTCTTATCCTGGCTTTCTGCCCGGGGGCGCCCTTCGGACCGCCTTTGGCGGTCCTGGCCGGGGGAAGAGCGGCCCTGTCCGTGGGATGGATGACGAGCCTCGCATTGACATCGGCGGTAATCGCGCCGGCCGCCCTTTACCTGCTGCTGCCCCGCGTTGCCGGGTCGCAGGAGATGACATTCGCGGTCGTCTGCAGGATGACGGGCACGCTCGTCGGGGTCCAGCTTCTGCCGCTGGCCGTCGGGCTCGGTATCCGGCACTTCAGGCCCGGTCTTGCGGACAGGGTGCTCGACCCGGCGAGGAAGCTCGGACAGGTGCTCAATCTGGGCGCCATCGTGCTTGTCGTGGCAGTGTACTACCCGCTCTTGGCGGACGTGAAGCTGAAGGGTTTCGTCGGGATGCTGCTCCTCCTCGTTACAAGCCTGGCTGCAGGGTGGCTCCTGGGCGGGCGGGACGAGGGGAGCCGAAAGGCCCTGTCGCTGACGACGGCCCTGCGCAACGTAGGGGTCGGCCTGGTGATTGCCACGGACGCTTTTGCGGGCACGCCGGCAGTGACCGCCGTGCTGGCCTACGGACTTCTCGGCGTACTCGGGTCGTTGTTGATTGCACGGATCTGGGGCCGGAAGGCGGGGCGTTTGCCGGGATGAAGAAGAACAGAATGCGTGAGTGAAACTCTGCTGAATATTGGAAAATCGGTGGACAGCCGCCGGCATCCACGCTTATATAGCCAGAACAACATATAGAAGAGGAGACGGGTCATGCTGAGCACTGGGGGAAGAAGTCGTTCGAGAATATCTTCGCGGGTTGCTTTCCGAATTCTCCCGCACATTCTGCCTGTCATCCTGCTGCTCGTCGTCGCGATGGGCTGCTCGAAGGGCCCCCAGGAGGCCCCGGCGCCCCCGACGGTCGAGGTGATGACCGTCATCCAGAAGGACGTGCCCGTCTACAACGAGTGGATCGGGACCCTCGACGGTCTTGTGAACGCCACCATCCGTGCCCAGGTCCAGGGATACCTGATAAAACAGAACTACAAGGAAGGCGATTACGTAAGGACCGGGCAGGTCCTCTTCGAAATCGACCCGCGCACCTTCCAGGCGACACTGGAGCAGGCAAAGGGAGAACTGGAAGCCCAGCAGGCACGCTGGACGACGGCCAAGGCCAACCTGGCGCGAATCAAGCCCCTGGCAGAGCAGAATGCCGTCAGCAAGAAGGACCTCGACGACTCCATCGGGACGGAACAGTCGGCCCGCGCGGCGGTGTTCTCCGCTCAGGCCAAGGTCGACAAGGCGCAGCTCGACCTGGGGTTCACAAAGGTGACCTCCCCCGTGGACGGCATCGCAGGCCTTGCAAAGGCGCAGATCGGAAACCTGGTCGGCCCGGGAGGCATGGAGGAACTGACGACGGTCTCCACGGTCAACCCGATCAAGGTCTACATCCAGGTGAGCGAACAGGAATACCTTGTGGCCGGACGCGCCGGGGAGCGCAGGGCCGAAAAGCTCCAGGGCGAGCTCATCCTTGCAGACGGGAGCGTGTACCCGCAAAAGGGCAGCTTCGCCTTCGCCGACCGCCAGGTCGACGTGAAGACGGGGACCATCAAGGTAGCCGTCATTTTCCCGAACCCGGGCAATTTCCTGCGACCCGGGCAGTATGGCAAGGTGCGCGTGGCGACCTCGGTCCGGAAGGATGCCCTGCTGGTGCCCCAGCGGGCCGTGGCGGAAGTCCAGGGAAAATACATGGTGGCCGTTGTGGGGGCCGACAACAAGGCCGACATCCGGCCTGTGAAAACCGCCGAGCGGGTCGACAGCCTCTGGGTAATCCTCGAGGGCCTGAAGCCGGGTGAACGGGTAGTTGTCGAGGGGATCCAAAAAGTTCGTCCGGGCTCTCCGGTGAACCCGAAACCGTTTGAAGGGGCTGCCGGTCAGCCCAAGGCGGAAGCGAAGCCGGGAGAAGCAAAGCCCGAGGCCAAACCGGAAGCGAAAGCGGAAGATAAGGCCGCCGCCCCCCGGAAATCCGCTGAGCCGGCCAAGGCCGAGAAGAGGTAGCCGACCATGTCCAAGTTCTTCATCAACCGCCCCATCGTGGCCATGGTGATCTCGATCCTCATGGTCATCGTCGGCCTTGTGGCCATGTCGGGACTGCCCACGGCGCAGTTTCCCAACATCGTCCCGCCGGAGATGCAGGTGAAGGGCTCCTACCCCGGCGCAGACGCGCTCACCGTCGAACAGTCGGTGGCCACCCCCATCGAGCAGCAGATGTCCGGCGTGGACAACATGAATTACATGTATTCCCTCAACGCCAACGACGGCTCGATGAAGCTCACCGTGAACTTCGACATCAAGACGGACCCCAGCACGGACCAGATCCTCTCCCAGATGAGGTCAAACCAGGCCAATTCCCAGCTGCCCACGGACGTGATCAACCAGGGCGTCACAGTCCAGAAGTCGACGGCGTCGCCGTTGGTCATGTTCGCCCTCTTTTCGCCAAACGGGACCTACGACAACGTCTTTCTGGCCAACTACTGCTACATCAACATCAACGACCAGATGACCCGTGTGCCCGGCATCGCCAGCGTCACCGTCTTCGGCGCCGGCCAGTACGCCATGCGCCTCTGGGTGAGACCCGATCTGCTTGCCTCCCTGGGGATCACGATCCCCGAGATCGTCACAGCCGTCCAGCAGCAAAACGCCGTCAATCCCTCCGGCCAGGTCGGCGGCGAGCCGATCCCGCCGGGCCAGGAGTTCACCTATGCCGTCAGATCCCAGGGCCGCCTGGAGAACGAAAAGCAGTTCGGCGACATCGTGATCCGGGCCAACCCGGACGGATCCCTCGTGCGCGTCAAGGACGTGGGACGCATCGAGCTGGGGGCGCAGTCGTACAGCATGATCGGCCGGCTCAACGGGAAGCCCGCGGCACTCGTCGCCTTGTACCAGATGCCCGGATCGAATGCCATCGCGGCAGCCGACGGCGCCAAGGAACTCATGGTAAAGCTCAAGGAGAGCTTCCCCGCCGACCTGGACTACGTGGTGGCCCTGGACACGACGCTGGCCGTTACCGAGGGCATCAAGGAGATCGTTCACACCCTGTTCGAGGCCCTCGTTCTCGTCATCATCGTCGTCTTCATCTTCCTGCAGGGCTGGCGGGCCACCCTGATCCCGTTGCTGGCCGTGCCGGTGTCACTCATAGGAACCTTCGTGTTCTTTCCCCTCTTGGGCTTTTCGATCAACACGCTCTCGCTCTTCGGGCTGGTGCTCGCCATCGGGCTTGTCGTCGACGACGCCATCGTCGTCGTCGAGGCCGTGGAGCACCACATCGAGCACGGGATGTCCCCGAAGGAGGCGACCCTGAAGGCGATGGAGGAGGTCTCAGGCCCCGTCATCGCCATCGCCATCATTCTGGCGGCCGTCTTCGTCCCCACGGCCTTCATCCCGGGCATCACGGGGCGGCTCTACCAGCAGTTCGCCGTGACCATCGCCGTCTCGGTCATCATCTCGGCCTTCAATGCCCTGACGCTTTCTCCGGCCCTGTCGGCGCTGCTGCTTAAGCCGAAGAAGAAATCGTCGGGCACGCTGCAGAAGTTTTTCGACGGGTTCAACAAGGTCTTCGGCCGGTCCACGGACGGGTACGTGAGCTGGTGCGACCACCTCATCCGGAAGAGCAAGGTGAGCCTGCTGTTCCTCCTCGCCACGGCCATCCTGGCCGGCTTCTTCGGGAAGCACCTGCCGGTCTCCTTCCTGCCCGACGAGGACCAGGGGTTCGTCTACGCGGGGCTTCAGCTCCCCGACGCGGCCTCGCTGCAGAGGACCGACGCTGTGACGAAGAAGGCCGAGGAGATCATCATGAAGACCCCCGGCGTGAAGTACTGCACCACTGTCGTCGGCTACAGCATGCTCAGCGGTGTTTCCAACACGTACAGTTCCTTCTTTTTCATCACCCTCGAGGAGTGGGCAGAAAGGAAAAAGCCCGAAGAGAAGTACGAGGCCATCAAGGCCCACCTGAACCGGGAGCTGAGAGGGCTGTCCGAGGCCATCGCTTTTGCCTTTCCGCCGCCCGCCATCCCCGGCGTTGGTACCTCGGGCGGCGCCACCTTCGTCCTTCAGGACCGGGCAGGGAAGGACATCGCGTTCCTGGCAGAGCAGACGAGCAAATTCATGGAGGCGGCCCGCAAGCGGCCGGAGCTGACCGGACTCAGCACCACCTTCCGCCCGACGGTGCCGCAGGTCTTCGTGGAGGTGGACCGCGACAAGGTCCTCAAGCAGGGCGTGGCCCTCTCGGACGTGTACAAGACGCTGCAGTGCTTCATGGGCGGCGCCTTCGTGAACTACTTCAACCGCTTCGGCCGCCAGTGGCAGATCTACGTCCAGGCCGAGGGCCAGTTCCGGACGAATGCCAGGAACCTCGGACAGTTTCGCGTACGCAACAGCGCGGGTGAAATGGTTCCCCTCTCATCCGTCATCAGCATTCGAACCACGGCGGGGCCGGAATTCACCATGCGCTACAACCTCTACCGCTCGGCACAGATCAACGCATCGGCGGCGCCGGGGTACAGCTCCGCCCAGGCCATGGAGGCCCTCGAACAGGTCTTCGCCGAGACGATGCCGACGGAAATGGGCTACGACTACCTCGGCATGAGCTACCAGGAGAAGAAGGCCCAGGAGGGTGTATCCCCCGCCGTCATCTTCGGGTTCTCTCTGCTGTGCGTGTTCCTGATCCTGGCCGCCCAGTACGAGAGCTGGTCGCTGCCGTTCAGCGTGCTGCTGGGGACGCCGATCGCCGTCATGGGGGCCTTTCTCGCCCTGTTCGTGTGCCGGTTCGAGAACAACGTCTACGCCCAGATCGGCCTCGTCATGCTCATCGGCCTCGCGGCGAAGAACGCGATCCTCATCGTCGAGTTCGCCAAGATGGAATACGACAAGGGCAAGCCCGTGATCGAGGCGGCCCTGACGGGAGCCAAGCTGAGGCTGCGTCCGATCCTCATGACTTCGTTCGCCTTCATCCTGGGCTGCGTGCCGCTGGCCCTGGCAAGCGGCGCCGGCGCCATCTCGCGGCAGGTCATGGGCATGGCCGTCATCGGCGGGATGCTGGCGGCAAGCTTTATCGCCATCTTCCTCATCCCCGTCACGTTCTACGTCGTGGAAAAGATGACGCACAAGGAGAAACCGGGCGGACATGAAATTATTGAACGAATTAAGAAGGAGGGGGAAGGCCATGAATAGAGCGATCCTCTCCCTGTTGACGGTTGCATTTCTGACAGGTTGTGCCGTCGGTCCCGACTACAAGCGGCCGGTCTTCGACACTCCGGCGTCCTGGCGCGTCGAGGAGAAGGCGGCCCAGGACACGGCCAACACGGCCTGGTGGCACCAGTTCGAAGACGGCGTCCTGGACGGGCTGATCGACGAGGCCCTGAAGCAGAACAACGACCTCCGGGTTGCAACCGCCCGCGTCGACGAGTACGTGGGCCGCTACTGGGTGGGCCGATCGGGGCTGTTCCCGCAGATCGGAGCCTACGGTTCCGCAACGAAGGACCGCGCAAGCGAGCGGGGAGCCTCTCCGATCCCGTCCAGTGTGAAAAATCCCTCGGAGAACTACCAGGCGGGCTTCAGCGGCAGCTGGGAGATTGACATCTGGGGCAAGCTCAGGCGGGCCACCGAAGCATCGAAAGCCGAGCTGCTCGGCACGCAGGAGGCGCGGCAGGCGGTCATCCTGTCGCTGGTCAGCTCGACGGCCAACGGCTACATCCTCCTGAGGGACCTCGACAAGCAGCTCGAGGTGGCCAAGCGAACGGCCAATGTCCGTGAGGAGTCCTACAAGCTCTTCAAGCTGCGCTACGAGGGCGGGGTCATATCGGAGCTCGAGCTCAACCAGGTCAAGTCCGAGTACGAACAGGCCCTGGCCACGATTCCGCAGATCGAGAAGCAGATCGGCTTCCAGGAGAATGCGCTGAGCCTCCTGCTCGGTAGAAACCCGGGGCCCATCGAGCGGGGAAAGAGCATCGACGAGCTGACTCTTCCGGCCGTCCCGGCAGGGCTGCCCTCGGATCTGCTGGAGAAGCGGCCCGACGTCCGTCAGGCCGAGCAGGCCCTCGTTGCCGCCAATGCCCGCATCGGTGTAGCGAAGGCGCAGTTCTTCCCGACCATCTCCCTGACGGGCCTTTTCGGCTGGGCCAGCACGGAGCTCTCGAACCTCTTCAACGGGCCCGCGCAGGTCTGGAGCTGGGGAGGGGCGGCGGCGGCCCCCATCTTCACGGGCGGCTCCCTCCTGGGGCAGTTCTGGGCGTCGGAGGCGATCCAGCAGCAGACGCTCTTCAGCTATCAAAACACGGTCCAGAACGCCTTCCGCGAGGTGAATGACTCCCTGATCGACCAGCGCCGCACCCGCGAGCAGCTGGAAGCACAGAAACGGCAGGTCGATGCACTGAAGGAGTACGCCCGCATCGCCCGGCTCCGTTACGACAACGGCTACACGAGCTACATCGAGGTCCTCGACGCCGAGCGGAGCCTCTTCTCCGCCGAGCTGACCTATGCCCAGACGCAGGGCGTCCTCTTCGGGGCCCTGGTGAACCTCTACAAGTCCATGGGGGGCGGCTGGGTGGTGGAGGCGGACCGGCTCACCTCCCCGGAGACCTTCACCGCGCGCAAGGAGGACAGGGAAGATCAGGAGAAGAAGGCGCAAAATCCCTGAGAGGATCCCGGATGAAGACCACCCACAGGCGTGTCACGCAGTTCTGGTCGGAGGAGAGGAGCCTGACGGCGTTCCTTGTCCTCCTGCTCGTCGAGATTTTCGTGATCGCGCCGATCACCCGGTCGGGCGACGCGATCACGCTGGTCAACAACGTGCTGTTCTCGCTCCTGCTCCTGGCGGGCCTGCTCACCATGACGCGCCGCAGGACGCTCCAGGCCGTGCTGACCCTGTTCGTCGCCCTGGCCGTGGCGACTCACTGGGCCCGCAACGTGTTCGGCATTCCGAATCTTGAGATTCTCACCGGACTGCTCTTTATCGGATGCATCGTCGGCTTCCTGGTGATCGTGCTGTGGCAGGTGTTCCGGGAAGGACCGGTCACCATCCACCGGATCCAGGGCGCCGTGGCCGCCTATCTCCTGCTGTCGATCCTCTTCGCGGGGGCATACAGCCTCCTGGAATTCCTGCACCCCGGTTCCTTCCAGATTCCCACGGCCCACGACCCGGTCGACGGACAGATGAACCGGGCGTTTTACTATTTCAGCGTCGTCACCCTGACGACGACGGGGTTCGGCGACATCACGCCCGTGAGCCCCTTTGCCCGGACGCTAACCATGATGGAAGCCCTCGTCGGGCAGCTCTACCCGGCGATCCTGATTGCACGCCTGGTTTCGCTGCATATCGAGGACAAGAAAGACAGAAGGGGCCGCTAGACCGGTGGGGAGGCCGGCGGCACGGAAGGGACAGGCAGGCTACGGCTGCAGACCCAGCATGATGTAGAACGCGTCGCTGCCGTCCTTGGCGTGGCCGTAGGCCAGGTAGAAGGGGCCCACGATCGTGTCCGCCGCAAAAAAGACGCTTCCGCAGTACAGCGAACCGCCCGCCGTTGTAGGGTCGAACCGGTTGCGGACCTCGCCGGCCTCGAAGGTGCCGCCGAGATAGACGCCTCTGCCCAGGGCCTGGGGGAGGTCGGTGAACCGCCAGGAGTACACGAGTCGGCCCAGGTAGTAAGAGTCGCCGACGAGCTGATCCAGGAGGTAGCCCGAGAATCGCTGGAAGCCGCCGAGCTTGAAGAAGTCGTAAGTGGGGAGCCTGCTGTCGGGGCTCTCGCCCCAGGCCAGGCCGAGGGTGAGCGTGTGCCGGTCGACATTGAATGGCTTCAGGAAGGTCAGCTCCACCTTGTTGTAGTCGTCGTCGCCCCCGTAGGCCGGGTCCGTCATGAAACCCTTCGCCCCGGCCAGGAATCCCTGGCGGGGGAATGAAACCTGGTCGAGCTGGTCGAGAACGACGCTGCCCATCCACCCCCCCTGCCGGAGGTCGTACTCGGGCACCAGGCGACCGCCGCCGGCGGTGAGGACGCCGAAGCGGGCGTCCGTCTTCAGCGTGCCCTGGAAGAAACCGAACCGAACTTCCCCGAGCCTCCCCTGGAGGCCGAGATCGAGACCGCCGCGGATCGTGTTGACCTTGTACTCCCCGAGCCACTCGTCGCCCAGGTAATAGCTGATGTGGTTCTGCTGCAAGTCGAACCAGGGCGCCGCGAAGACGCCGACGCGGCGCGTGAAGGGCTGGTAGAACTCGCTGTGGAACCCGCTCGTGTACCCCACCGCGATGTCGTTTCGCCACTCCGCCCCGAGGCTGTTGATCCAGGTCATGCGGTGCATGAGGGAGGTGAAGAGGCGCTGCTCCTCGGTGAAGTCCGAGGAGTAGCCGATGCCGAAGCGCAGATAGTTCGGGCCCCAGGTCTTCTCGACGCCTTCGACCTCGAGGACCCTGCGGTTCGCGCTGTCTTTGAGGCGGTAATCCAGGCGTTCGAAGTCCCCACGGCCGTAAACGGTTTCCAGGTTTCGATGCAGCGCCTGAAGCTCCGTCAGTTCGCCGCGGCGCTCCTCCAGGCGGGACTCGATCACCGTGGGCTTCTGCTTGATCTCGGCCTCGATGATCTCGGGGTTGATCCGCTTCATCGTGTCGGCCACCTGGATGTCGGTCACCTCGACCTCGGAGGGCTTCCGGGCCGCCCGGCTCTCCTGCCAGGTGCGGTAATCGGCCTTCCCCACGCTCAAGACCCGGAGCCTGTCCTCCATCTTCCGGGCTGCCTCGATGCCAATGGGGATCGTCTTCATCGCGCCGCTGAAATCGCCGGAGCTGAAGTCGCCCAGACCCGGGATGAGGTCGATCAGGATGTCCCTGTCCGTCAGTTCGCCCAGGGAGGCCTTCACGTTTTGTTCCGTCATCAGATTGATCGCCTGGAGGGCCACGGCGCCGCCGGAGGTGATCTGGTCGCGGCGAAGGGGAGGCGTGCCGAGGTTGACGGCGATGACGATCTCGCAACCCGCCTTCCGGACCACGTCGACGGGGAGATTCCGCACCATGCCGCCGTCGACGTAGAGGCGCCCGCCGATCTCGACGGGGGAAAACGCGGCGGGAATCGACATGCTGGCCCGCATGGCCTTGACGAGATACCCGTGATCGAAGACCTTCGCCTCGCCGCTTTCCAGGTCCATCGCCACGGCGCGGTAGGGGATCGGCAGGCTGTCGAAGCTCCGCTCGTTCCTGCCCGCCTCGAGGCCGATGAACTCTGTTATGAGAAACTCGAACTTGTACCCGGCCACCGTCCCGAGCGGGAGCAGAAGCTTCCCGTCGCGGAAACCCAGCTCGAGTCCGAAGAGCTCCGTGAAGTCGTCCCGCTTCTGACGCCAGGGGATGTCCTTGCGGGCAGGGTCATCCTTGAAGACGGCCGCCCAGTCGATGGCCGCGACGCGCTTTTCCATCTCGTCGGGCGTGAGACCCGAGGCGTAGAAGCCGCCCACGAGAGACCCCATGCTGGTCCCGGCGATGAAGTCCACGGGTATGCGCATTTCCTCCAGGACCTTGAGGACGCCGATGTGGGCCACTCCCCGCGCCCCGCCCCCGGAGAGGACGAGACCCACTTTCGGCCGGTCGGGAACCTTGTACGGCGAGGGGATCTCTTTTTTCGGTGTTGTCTGAGCGGGGCAGGGCAGGGCGCAAAGAAGCAGGGACAGGACGGCGGCCGCCAGGGCTGTCGTGAGTGGTCGTCGAATTGCCGTCATTGCGGACCCCCTCGAGGCAACGTCAAACCCGGCGCCTGCGCGGAAGGCGCATCCCTGCACTGTGAGTGGAAACATTCCCGGGGGGAACCCCGGCTGATACCCATGGGAATTTAATCATTTCATAACAAAAAATGGGTTTGCTGGCAATACGTCGTTGCCCTGGAAGACAAAAAATGTGTGCTTCCGATTGCGAGGAAGGAGTTGAGCGAGCCCCGAAAATCGGCTATGCTGCACGCACCCGCCCGGTTTGCATCGTTCCTGACCGTCCGAGGAGGCGCCATGAGCACAAGGAACCTCGCGAAGGGGATTCTCGCGGCCGCTGTCATCGCGTTCGCCCTTCTATCCTATCCCGCCACCGAGCCGCCCGTGCCCGCGGGGGCAACCGGCAAGCCCTTCACCTGGAAGCAGGACGAGAAGTGGAAAGCCCTGGAGAAGTCCTTCCAGGAGGCACGGGAGATCGGCTGTCGGGGTCTCGAGAATCGCATCGGTGAAGGCTTCAGGCAGTCGGGGCGGTACCTCTCCGCCCTGGATGTCCCCGCCGTCAGGCCGGACGCGACGGTCCTCGCGCGGCTGGAAACCCTCACCTTCGGCCTGGGAACCGGGGTGGCCGCCTGCCCGGAAAGGCTCTCGGATTACGTCCATCTCGTCACGCAAACGCGAAGCCTCCTGAAACGCCAGTCCCAGGGGTGGGACATGAACGATGCGACCGCACGGGACCGCCTGTACCGCCTGATGTACGGAGGAAGGGCAGCCCTCGAGGAGGTCATGCTCCAGGCGCCGGCAGGGTCCTTCCCGGCGCTCATCAAGGCCGACGACGTGCCCTCGGCGACACCCTCGTACGCGTTCCAGAACGGGACGCTCCGCAGCGGCGACATCCTCGTGTCCCGGGGAGGCGCCCCCACGTCGGCCCTGATCGCCCGCGGCAACGACTACCCGGGGAATTTCTCCCACGTGGCCCTTTTCCACGTGGACGAGAAAACCGGGGAGCCGGGCATCGTGGAGTCCCACATCGAGATGGGGGTCGTCGTCTCGACGGTCGAGCAGTACATCAAGGACAAGAAGCTTCGCATCCTGGTCCTGCGCCTGCGTCCGGATCTGCCTCAGATGAAGGCCGACCCCATGCTTCCTCACAAGGCGGCAGCGAAGGCGGTTGAAGAGGTCAAGAGACGCCACATCCCCTACGATTTCGAAATGAACTTCCGGGAGCCGTCGAAATGGTTCTGCTCGGAGGTGGCGTCCTGGGCCTATCGCGAATGCGGCATCGAGCTCTGGAAGGGGACGACCCGCATGTCCGCCCCCGGGGTCGTGCGCTGGCTGTCCTACTTCGGCGTGACCCATTTCGAGACCCAGGCGCCCGCCGATCTCGAGTACGACCCGCAGCTTGCGGTGGTGGCCGAGTGGCGCGACCCCGAGACCCTCTGGCAGGACCACGTGGACAACGCCGTCGTCGAGGCCATGCTGGAGGGAGCCGACGAGGGGGACGGGATCCCCGCCCCGTGGTGGAAATTGGCGGCGGTGAGGCTGGCGAAGGGCTACAGCGTCGTTCTGAACCTGTTCGGCGGTATCGGACCCGTTCCCGAGGGGATGGATGCCACGGCGGCGCTACGCAACCTGGAGCTTTCCTCCCTTCACGAGAAGATGAGAGCAGGGGTGCTCGAGAGGGCATCGGCCTTCGAGAAGCGGCAGGGCTACAGGCCGCCCTACTGGGAACTGGTCCGCATGGCCAACGAGGTCAGAAAGGAAGGAAGACGGCGATGAAGGGGAAAACCGACGGCAGTGCGCCGGCCTGCAAACCGCTCCTGACGGACGAAAGCATCCTGCAGGGCATCGTCGACGGGTCCTTCATACCGGCCTTCGTCATCGACCGAGATCACTGCGTCCTGCACTGGAACCGGGCCCTGGAGGAGATCAGCAAGATCCCCGCCGCGTCGGTCATCGGGACGAACGAGCACTGGAGGGCGTTCTACGGCAAGCCAAGGCCCTGCATGGCGGACCTGCTCGTGGACGGCGCCCTGAACGCGATCCCCCGGTGGTACGCCGGCAAGTTCCGCGAATCCTCGCTGATCCCCGAAGCCTTCGAGGCTGTGGATTTCTTCGCCGCCCTGGGGGAGGGCGGGAGATGGCTCCGGTTCACGGCGACCCTGATCCGGAACGACCGGGGCGATATCGCCGGCGCCGTGGAAACCCTCGAGGACATCACGGAGCAGAAACTGGCGGAGGAGGCCCTCCGCGAGAGCCAGCAGAGGCTGTACCAGATCCTGGAGGGCTCCCCCATCGCGGCCTTCGTCATCGACCGCGACCACCAGGTCATCTTCTGGAACCGGGCCCTCGAGGAGCTCAGCCGCATCCGCGCCGACGACATCGTCGGGACGGACCAGCACTGGCGGGCGTTCTATGCGCAGAAGCGCCCCTGCATGGCCGATCTCATCATCGACAAGAAGCTCCACGAGGTCAAGCGCTGGTACGCGGGCAAGGGGGCCCCGTCGAAGCTGCTGAAGGAGGCCTTCGAAGCCACGGACTACTTCCCCGACCTGGGGGAGGGCGGGCGGTGGCTGCGCTTCACGGCGGCGGCCATCCGCAATTCGCAGGGGGAGCTCGTGGGCGCCGTGGAAAACCTCGAGGACATAACGGAGCAGAAGGCGGCCGAAGCGTCCCTCCAGGAAAGCGAGCAGCGCCTGCACAGCATCCTGCAGGGATCGACGATCCCCACCCTCGTGATCGGCCGTGACCACCGCGTCCTGTTCTGGAACCGGGCCCTCGAGGAACTGAGCCGGATCCCCGCGAAGGAGGTCATCGGGACGAACCAGCAGTGGAGGGCCTTCTACGGCGGGGAGCGGCCCACCATGGCCGATCTCCTCGTCGACGGCGACATCCGGGAGATCGCGCGCTGGTACCGGGGCAAGTACAGCAAGTCGAAGCTCCTGAAGGACGCCTTCGAGGCCACGGACTTCTTCCCGTCGCTGGCCAACGGAACGTGGGTGCGGTTCACGGCGACGGTGATCCGCAACTCCCGCGGAGAGGTCATCGGCGCCCTGGAGACCCTGGAGGACATCACGGAGCGAAAACGGAGCGAGATCGCCCTGCAGAAGGCCCACGACGAGCTGGAGCAGCGGGTCGAGGAGCGCACCGTGGACCTGCTGCAGTTCTCCGAGTCCCTGAAGCGCGAGATCGTGGAGCGCAAGGAGGCGGAACTGAAGCTTCGCAGGAGGGAGAGGGAACTGAAGAGAAAAACCCACAGCCTCCAGGAGGTCAACACGGCCATGAAGGTCCTCCTCGATCAGCGGGAACAGGACCGCCGGGAGGTCGAGGAGATGATCCTCAACAACGTCAAGGAGCTGCTGGCTCCCTACCTGGAAAAGCTCAAGAAGACGAAGCTCAACGAGGCGCAGATGGCCCACGTCCGGGTGCTGGAGACCAACCTGGACAACATCATCTCGCCGTTCCTCAAGAACCTCCACTCGAGACACCTGAACCTGACCCCCAAGGAAATCCGCGTGGCCTCCCTCATCAAGGAAGGCCGGACGACGAAGGAAATCGCCGCCCTGCTCGGCATGTCCGTGGCCGCCGTCGAGTTCCACCGCAACAACATCCGCAAGAAACTGGGCCTGCGAAACAAGAAGGCCAACCTCATCTCCCACCTCGCCTCCATGTAGCGGGCGAATCCCCTGAAAGGACCTGCCCGTCGGCGCTGCATGGCGCCGGCGGGGAAAAGCGCCGCAGGATTGTGTATGAGGAAATACCTCATATTAACCTACTGATCTATTCATATTGTACATCGGCGCGCCCCCCGCTACAGTGAACTCAAAGACGGAAGCCCCGAACCGGCATCGCCCGGGGACGGGTGGACGCCGGGAAGACGAAAAACGGAGGGACGGCAACCAGGACGAGACGCTTCAGGGGGAAGGAGGACGCCATGCAGGCCGTAGCGACGAAGCTGATCGATGTCACGGAAGCCAACGCCGAGAAGATCGCCCGGCAATGGTTCGCCGATGTGAGGAAAAACCCCAAGACTCCTTCCTACCACAACATCGCAGAAGACCGGGCCATCCCGCAGGCCGTCGACTTCTACACGAAATTCCGGGGCGTCTTCGCCGCAAAGAACCCCTTCGAGGAAGCCCGGCGGGTATACGCGAAATACGCGGACGAGAGCTACCATATCGGGGTCCCCCTGCACGAGGCGATCTACGCCCTGACCCTCATGCGGCGCCACATCTGGCTCTACGCCGAGTTCCAGGCCCTCTTCATCTCCGCCGTCGAGCAGCAGCAGGCCGTCGAGAGCCTCAACCGCACCATCCTTCTGTTCGACTACGCCACCTACGTCATCACGGACCGCTACCAGGAGCTTATGAAAGGGGAGATCGACAAGCAGCTCTCGGCCCTCCGCGCCCTCGGCATGGAGGAGACCTTCACGGGCAGCAAGGTCGGCATCATGGCCTGCCTGCTCGTGGCCTGCGGTTTCCTGACCTACTACTACCACGCGGTGATGGCCAGCGGGGTGATCTTCACGCACCTGTTCTACATCCCCATCGTGCTGGCGGGCATCTGGTGGAAGAAGAAGGGGATCGGCGTGTCCGTCCTGCTGGGGCTGATCCTGATCGTGAGCCACCTGATCTTCATGAAGGGGGTTGCGCTTACGGACGACCTGATCCGCGCCATCATGTTCGTCGTCGTCTCCTCCGTGGTGGCGCTGCTGGCCGAGGGATTCTCGAAGATCGAGGTCCTCTACAGGACGCCGTCCCAGGCGGGGGCGCCCGTCGAGACCTAGCGGAGAGCCGGACAGGCCGGGCAGACGTCCCGCAGAACGGAAGGAGCCGCCGGGAGGCGGGGGAATCATGAAGGGATACGCGACGAAGCTCATCGAGGTCACGGAGAAGCATGCGGACCGGATCGCCGCGCAGTGGCTGGGCGACGTCCGGGTGAACCCGAAGACCCCCTCCTACCACCGCTTCTCCGACGAGAAGGCCCTTTCCCACGCCGTCGCGTTCTACCGGAGCTTCCGGTCCCTCTTCAGCGCGGACAAGCCTTTCGACGCCGCGCAGAAATTCTTCACGAAATACGCCGACGAACGGTACTCCGAGGGGATCCCGCTGCACGAGGCGATCTACGCCCTCATCCTGATGCGGCGGCACATCTGGCTCTTCGCGGAGTTCCAGACCCTGTTCGTATCCACCGTAGAGCATCAACAGGCCGCCGAGAGCCTGACGAGGACGATCCTGATGTTCGACTACGCCACGTACGTGATCACCGAGCGCTACGAAGAGCTCATGAAGCGGGAAACGGAGGAACGCATCCGCCGGGACGGCAAGCCGGGTCCTTCCCGTCAGACCATCGTCTCCGGCGGGCACGGGAAGCAGGTGCGATGACATCGGGCAGAACGTCCGATCGAGAACGACAACGAGGGGGAAGAACGTGGAACATCGTGGCACCGTCATATCCGTAAGAGGAAGCGTCGTCGATGTGCGGTTTCAGGACAGGCTGCCGGCCATCCGCCATGTCCTTCGCGCCGGCGACGACGACAGGGTCCGCATCGAAGTGGCCGCTCACCTCGACGCGAATGTCGTGCGCGGCATTGCCCTGACGCCAACCCAGGGGCTCTCCAGGGGCTCGTCGGTACTCGACACGGAGCAGCCTTTCTGCGTGCCCGTGGGGAAAGTTCTGCTCGGGCGGGTCTTCAGCGTCTTCGGGGAGAACATCGACAACCTCCCTCAAGTGGAGGCGACGGAATACCGTCCCATCCACAGCCAGCCGGTCCCCATCACGCAGCAGTCGACGAGTTCGGAGATCTTCGAAACGGGCATCAAGGCCATCGACGTCCTCTCGCCCCTGGAGCGCGGCGGGAAAGCAGGGCTCTTCGGGGGAGCCGGCGTGGGCAAGACGGTGCTTCTCACCGAGCTGATTCACAACGTCGTCAGCGGACACGAGGGGATCAGCATCTTCTGCGGGATCGGGGAGCGGTGCCGTGAGGGTGAGGAGCTCTACCGCGAAATGAGCGACGCGGGGGTTCTCAAGAACACCGTCATGGTCTTCGGGCAGATGAACGAGCCGCCCGGGGCCCGCTTCCGCGTCGGACATTCCGCCCTCACCATGGCCGAGTATTTCCGGGACGACGAGCGGCAGGACGTGCTTCTGCTGATGGACAACATCTTCCGCTTCATCCAGGCGGGTCAGGAAGTTTCGGGCCTCATGGGGCTCCTTCCCTCGCGCCTGGGGTATCAGCCGACGCTCGCCTCGGAGCTGGCGGAGCTCGAGGAGCGCATCTGCAACACCACGACGGGCGCCATCACGTCGATCCAGGCCGTGTACGTCCCGGCAGACGATTTCACCGACCCGTCCGCCTCGCACACCTTCAGCCACCTGACCGCCTCCATCGTGCTCTCGAGAAAGCGGGCGAGCGAAGGGTTCTACCCGGCCGTGGACCTCCTGCAGTCGGGCTCCAAGATGCTGATGCCGACCATTGCCGGCGAGCGGCACTACCGGATCGCCCAGGAGGTACGGAGAACCCTCACCATCTACGACGAGTTGAAGGACATCATCGCCATGCTGGGCATCAATGAACTCTCCCGCGACGATCAGCGCACCGTCTTCCGGGCGAGGCGCCTGGAGCGCTTCTTCACGCAGCCCTTCTTCACGACGGAGCAGTTCATCGGCAAACCGGGCCGCATGGTCAGCCGCGATCAGACGCTCGAGGGTTGCGAACGGATCCTCAACGACGAGTTTGCCGAGTACCCCGAAAGCGCGCTCTACATGATCGGGAGCGTGGACGAGGCGAAGAAAGATGAAGCTTAAAATCCTGCTGCCGGCGGAGGTGTTTCTCGTCGAGGAGGTCTCGAAGGTGGTCGCCGAGGCCGAAAACGGGTATTTCTGCCTGCTTCCGCACCACGTGGATTTTACTGCGTCGCTCGTGCCGGGCGTCTTCGCATACCAGACCGGCGAAGGGGAGCATTACCTCGCCATCGATGTGGGCACCCTCGTGAAAAAGGGACCCGATATCCTCGTATCGATCCGCAACGCCGCAAAGAGCGATGAACTGGGCCATCTCAGGGACATCGTGGTGAGGCAATTCGAGGAGATTGACGAGCGGGAAAAGAAGGCCCGGTCGGCAGCGGCGAAGCTGGAAATTGACCTTCTCCGCCGATTCATGGAGATGAGGGAACATGAGTGACGAACAGCTGACCCCCCGCGAGAGGCGGCTCAAGATCGCCGAAGCCTTCACCCGGAAGGTCGGTTCGAAGGAAGCCCGGCGCGTCAAGGGAAAAACCCAGCAGGACCACACCATTTGGTTCGGCCTAGGGATGTTCGGCGTGGTGGGGTGGTCCGTCGCCATCCCGACGCTGATCTTTACGGCCATCGGGCTGTGGGTTGACCGGACGTGGCCAAGCCGGTTTTCGTGGACGCTCATGATGCTCATCATGGGTGTGGCCCTGGGATGCATGAATGCCTGGTACTGGGTGAAAAGGGCCCAGCAGGACATCATGAAGGATTGAAGGCCGATTTGCCCCCTATGTCCGTGAGGGTCCGGGGTGATGGAAGAGCGAACTTCCGAGCCCCGGGCCCCGCGGACCGGAAATAGAGGACGACCATGGAAGAGATACTTTTTTCATTTTTCATCGGGATCGCGCTCGGCGGTGTCTACTTCGCAGGGCTCTGGGAGACCGTGCGGAAACTGCCCGACGCGGAGAAGCCCGTTCGAAGAATGGCATTGAGTTTTGCCCTGCGCATGGCACTGGCCCTGTCGGGTTTCTATTTCGTCATGCAGGGCGAGTGGCAGCGCCTGGCGGCAGCCATGGTCGGGTTTCTGCTGATGCGGGAGATTCTCCTGCGCCGGCTCGGGAAGACGAACCATTCACTCATGGGAGGCATGCCCTATGGAAGTCGTGGCCATTGACCAGATCAGCCCGGATCAGGTCATCCTCTTTGCCTGGGGATTCGTGACCATCAACGCCACCCTGGCCTACACGTGGCTCATCATGGGGCTGCTCGTCGTCGGGTCCATCGCGATCACCGGGAATCTCTCCTCGGAGCGTACCCTGAGCCGCTGGCAGAACCTGCTGGAGGTGATCGTGGGCACCATCCGCTCGGAGATCCGCGAAATCGCCCACGAAGGCTCCGACACCTACTTTCCCTTCATCGCGACGCTGTTTCTCTTCATCCTGTTCTCCAACGTCTTCACCTTCATCCCGGGGTACGTGGCTCCCACGTCGTCGCTGACGACGACGTCGGCCCTGGCGGTCATGGTGTTCATCGCCGTCCCCATGTACGGCATCGCGAAAAACGGGATCCTGGAATACCTGAAGGAGTACTTCCGGCCCACGTTCATCTTTTTCCCCTTCCACGTCATGGGGGAATTTTCCCGGACCCTGGCCCTGGCCGTCCGGCTCTTCGGCAACCTCATGAGCCACGAGAAGGTCATCGCCATCCTGCTCGCCGTCACCCCGCTGTTCTTCCCGGTGGTGATGCAGGTGCTGGGGCTCCTGATCGGCCTGATCCAGGCCTACATCTTCGCCATTCTCGCCATGGTGTACATCGCCTCGGCGACGCAGACCCACGAGGAAACGGAGCACAAGCCCAAAAAGGAAACGGAACCCGTTAAAATCTAGAAGAAAGTGAGGAGGAGCGGTATGGACAGCGTGAGCATCGTTGCAATGGCGTCTATCATTACGGCAGGCATTTGCATGGGGATCGGGGCGATCGGGCCCGGTCTCGGACAGGGACGGGCCGTACAGGGCGCGCTGAACTCGATCGCGCAGCAGCCTGACGAACGGAACTCGCTGACGCGGACCCTGTTCGTGGGTCTGGCCATGATCGAGTCCATCGCCATTTACTGCTTCGTGATTTCGATGATCCTGGTCTTCGCCAACCCGTTCTGGGCCTACGTGATCAAAAAAGCTGGAGGATGATCCATGCACATCGACTGGTTTGTTTTCCTCTGCCAGATCGTCAACCTCCTGTTGCTGCTCTTCCTGTTGAAGAAGTTCCTTTACGGGAGGATCATCGGGGCCATGGACGCTCGGGAAGCGAGAATCAGCGCCACCTTCGCCGACGCCGAAAAGGCCCGCGAGGCGGCGAGGGAATCGGCGGAGCGGTACGAAAAGCGGCTCCGGGACCTGGACGCCCACGTCGAAGAATCGATGAACCGGGCGCGCGACGACGCCGAAGCCCACCGCAAGGAGCTGATGGACAAGGCCCGGGAAGAGGTCGATATGCTCCAGGCCCGGTGGGTCGAGACGCTGAAATCGGAGCGTGACGCCTTCCTCGCGGATCTCCGGCGGCTCGCCGGGACGCAGATCTACTCCATCACGCGCCAGGTGCTCAGGGATCTGGCCGACGTGGAGCTCGAACAGCGGATCGTGGAGATCCTCATGGAACGGATCCAGACGATGGATGAAGAGGAGCGCGGAAAGTTCAGGGCCTCCCTGGCGGAAGGCGGGGCGATCACCGTCCAGAGCGCCTTCGACATTCCGGACGTCGAACGGAAGAAACTCGACGACGTCATCCACCGCTGCATTCACGGCGAAACCCAGGTGGTCTTCGAGAAATCGGACAATGTCATGACGGGCTACGAGCTCAAGACGGACGGCCACAAGATCGCCTGGAGCATCAAGGATTACCTGGATTCCCTGGAGGAGAAGTTCTACCACGCCCTGTACGAAGAGGCGCAGGAAAAAAGATAGGCACCCATCACGAGGGGGACTGACATGACCATGCCAGGAGAAAAGGAAGAGCTGAAGGATTTTCTCGACGACACGTTCAAAACGATGGACGCGGTTCTCGCCGACCAGCATCCGGAGCTCACGCAGCGGGAGGTGGGGCTCGTCAACTATGTCGGTCACGGCATTGTGCGGGTCAGCGGCCTTCCCAACATCCGATCGGAAGAGATTGTGCTCTTTCCCAAGAACGTGCAGGGACTCGTGTTCAACATCGACCCCGAAGAGATCGGCGTGATCCTCCTGGGAGCGAGCGAGCACCTCAACTCGGGTTCCGAAGTGAGACGCACCGGGCGGGTTCTGGACGTGCCCGTCGGGGAGGCCCTCATCGGACGCGTCGTCGATGCCATCGGGAGGCCGCTGGACAATCAGGGGGAGGTCCGGGCCACCAAACGGCTGGCCGTCGAGCGCGAGGCGCCCCCCGTCATGGCGAGAGACCCCGTCACCGTGCCCCTGCAGACGGGCATCAAGGTCATCGACGCCCTCATCCCCATCGGCCGGGGACAGCGCGAACTCATCGTCGGGGACCGGCAGACGGGGAAGACGGCCATTGCGGTGGACGCCATCATCAACCAGTGGGACAAGAACGTCATCTGCATCTACTGCGCCATCGGAAAGAAGTCCTCCGACGTGGCCAAGGTCATCGCCGACCTCCGGCAGCACAACGCCATGAAGTACACCATCGTCGTGGCCGCCGTGGGCGAAGACCCCCCGGGCCTGCAGTTCATCGCGCCCTACGCGGCGACCTCCATGGGCGAGTACTTCATGTCCAGGGGGCGCGACGTCCTGGTCGTCTACGACGACCTGACCTACCATGCGCGGGCCTACCGGGAGATCTCCCTGCTGCTGAGGCGCCCGCCGGGACGCGAGGCCTTCCCGGGGGACATCTTCTACATCCACTCCCGTCTCCTCGAGCGCTCCACCCACCTGCGCAAGGAACACGGCGGGGGGTCGTTGACGGCGCTGCCCATCGTCGAGACCGAGGCCCAGGACATCTCGGCCTACATCCCGACGAACCTCATCTCGATTACGGACGGGCAGATCTACCTGTCGCCGCGGCTCTTTCAGAAGGGCATCCTGCCCCCCGTCGACGTCGGAAAGTCGGTTTCCCGCGTGGGCGGAAAGGCCCAGCTGCCCGCCTACCGCGCCGTGGCCGGCGATCTGCGCATCTCCTACTCCCAGTTCGAGGAACTGGAGACCTTTTCCCGCTTCGGCACGCGACTCGACGAGGCGACGCGCCGGGTCCTGGAGCGCGGATGGCGAGTCCGCGAAATCCTGAAACAGCCCCAGTACAAGCCCATCCGGGTGGCCGAGCAGATTGCGGCGCTTCTGGCCATCACGGGAGGAAGCCTGGATCCGATCCCGATCGGCAGGATCGGCGAGGCCGAGGCGTCCCTGCGGGAGAAGACGGTTGCGCAGGCCGCCGATCTCTGCGGGCGGATCGAGTCGGGGGAGAAACTGACCCTAGAGGACCGCAAGACGCTCCTCGACACGGCCGGCGCGGCTACGGAATCCATGAAGGAAGAGACGAGCCATGCAAACGATTGAGTCGTTGAAGCGCAACATCCAGAGCGCCCAGGACCTCCTCGGCGTCGTGAAGACCATGAAGGCCCTGGCGGCCGTGAGCATCCGGCAGTATCAGAAAGCCGTCGAGTCCCTGTCGGAATACAACCGGACCGTCGAGATGGGGCTCCAGGTCGTTCTCAAGCGAAGCCGGGGAAGCTTTGCGCCGATGCGTTCGGCGTCGGCAAAGCGGATGGGTGCCATCGTCTTCGGCACCGACCAGGGTCTCTGCGGGCAGTTCAACAACCTCATCACCACCCATGCCCTCAAGGAGATGAACGCGCTGGGGATAGCGAAAGAGAACCGCGTCGTCATCGCCGTGGGCCTGCGGGCGGCCGACATCCTCGAGGACTCGGGGCAGAAGGTCATGGAAATCCTCGGCACACCCGGCTCGACCGCCGGCATCACCGCCATGGTACAGGACATCACCACGGTGCTCGAGGACTGGCGCTTCAGGAAGCAGATCGAAACCATGTACCTGTACTACAACGAGTACGTCTCCGGGGCGACCTACCGCCCGAAGACCCTCAAGCTCCTGCCCGTAGACAAGGAGTGGCTCAAGAGCCTCGAAAAACGAAAGTGGGAGTCGCGGACCCTCCCCATGTTCACCCAGGACTGGGAGACGATGTTCCGGTCCCTCATCCGGGAATACCTGTTCGTCTCGCTCTACCGGGCCTTCGCCGATTCGCTGGCGAGCGAGAATGCAAGCCGCCTGGCGGCCATGCAGAGCGCCGAGAAGAACATCGAGGAACGGCTCGAGGAGCTCTTCGGGCAATTCCACCGCCAGCGCCAGAGCACGATCACGGAAGAGCTTCTCGACATCGTGTGCGGGTTCGAGGCCCTGGGGGGAACGAAACAGGCCGGAGCAAAGGCTGAAAGCGGCAGGCAAAAGGCAACAGGCTGAAACGGCAACCAGGACGCCTCTATCGAGACGAAGGGGGTGAGAAACCATGAGTCTGGACAGAAAAGTATGTTCCATCTGCGCATGGCGCGAGCACTGCCAGAAGCGCTTCCAGGTGGCCACGGACACGCTCTGCAACGTGAACTGTCCTGACTACACGCGGGACGTGCAGATCAGGGACAGCGAGGTTGAGGCGCGGATCGTCCAGGAGCAGCTGGACAAATGGCAGCGCGAGAAGGCCACGGAGAACGTGTTCACCATCACGATCTCCCGGCAGGCCGGCGCCGGAGGCAGCGAAATCGCGCGGATCCTCGCCCAGAAGACCAAGATGGACCTCATGGCCGGTCAGATCATCCAGCACGTGGCGGAGAGCTCCAAGATGAGCACCAAGGTCGTCGAAACCCTCGACGAAAAGGCAATGACCACCATGGAGAGCTGGGTCAACTCCATGTTCGTCTCCCGGCACCTCTGGCCGAGCGACTACCTGAAGCACCTCACGCGGGTCATCGGCACCATCGGCAAGCACGGCAACGCCATCATCGTAGGGCGCGGCGCGGGCTACATCCTGCCGCCGCAGACGACCCTCCGCATCAAGGTCATCGCGCCGCTCGAGTACCGCATCGAGAGCATGATGAGGATCCGCGGCCTTACGCACGGCGATGCCCAGAAGTACATCGAGAAGCGCGACGCGGACCGGATCGCCTTCGTGCGGAAGTACTTCCAAGCCGACGCGATGGACCCGCTGAACTACGACCTGGTGATCAACACGGAGAAGGTGGGGATCGAGGGCGCCGTGGACACGATCCTGATCGCGTTCCGCGACTGGTCGAAGAGCGTGGGTGAAAAGAAGCCCGGCGCCGCGAAGAGGGCCAAGGCCCACTGAGCCCGGTAGGACGGGCCCGCCGCGCAGGGGGAGAAGACCCCCGTGCGGTGCGCGGGGATCCCTGCATGGGCCGTCGGGCGGCTGCGCCGCAGCGGCGGGAAAGGTATCCCGCATGGAACTGCAGACGAAGACCTGCGAGACATGTCGCCTCAAGGTTGTGTTCGCCCCCTGCCTCGGGTGCGGGGCGGGGGTGTGTGAAACCTGCGTGCAGTTCGAATTGATCGGCTCGGGCTGCGGGTGCGTGTGGCCCGCCTACTACTGCCCGAAGTGCGCGTGGGACCCCTATGTGAACCCCAACGCGGCCTTTCGCGACCCGCCGAAGGAAAAGGGAGGCTTCACTTCTCGATGACGATCCCCTGCTGCACAATGGGGACGTGCCCGAGCAGGGAGTCGTTGACGGGACAGCGGCTTTTCACGAACTCGACGAATTCCCGGACTTTTTCCTCGTCCGCGTCCGTCCGGATGCGAACGGTATAGCGGATCTCGTGAAGCCCCGCCCTCACGCCGTCCTTGCCCCTGAGAAACCCGTCCGGATCGAGATCGCCCTCCAGCTCGACGCGGAAATCCTGGACCTGGATCTTCCGGGCCCTGGCGAAGAGGCGCGCCACGATGCACTGGCAGGCCCCCAGGCAGCACAGCAGCATCTCGACGGGGTTCATCCCCGTGTCGGTCCCCCGCAGCGTCTCGGGCTCGTCCATGAGGACCGTGAACTTGCCCGCGCGGTTCTCCACGGAAAGACCTTCCTTGAGGATCGATTCGGATCGGAACGTGACGATCGCCATGGCCCCTCCTGCGTCATAGTGCGACGATGGAACTCCTGTACAGCAAAATGAGCGGGGAGGCAATCCCGGTTCCTATTTTTTACTTTACGGATCGATCCAATGAGGTTATGATTTAACTCCGATGCGGCCGACGGAGGGGAAGGCCGCATCGGGGAATTCGAAATAATACCAATCTTATCAGACAGTTGACCGGGGGAGGTTCATCGCTCCGCGGTTTCTGTCCTCGTGGTGTATCCCTGCGCAACTGCCGCCCGCGCGGGAGGCGCCGCGTGCCTCTTTTTATCTCCTCTCCTGCGGAACAGCTCGATTCGAAGGTAGAAAATCCCTCTCTTCCCATCAAGATCCCTTCTTTGAAAAGGGGGGGACCGGGGAGGATTTTAAACGCTCTGTTTTTTCCTTCGATGCCCCCAAATGACTGATGGGCTCAGACGGGTATCTTGACTATGAAAGATCGACTCGCTGAAATCCTGGGACTGACCTCGAACCCCGCAGCGCCAAAGCGCGAAACGGGAAACGGCTGGTCCCTGCGCGACCCGTCGCCGGAGAGCATTGCCGAGATCCAGGTCAACCCCCCGACCTTCGGGCTCGAGGCGGACGCCCGCATCGAGCAGGCCGGCGGCATGATCCCCGACGAGGCCGTCGCCGGGTTCAGGCGGGGAAACGCCTATTTCGCCGTGAAGAACTACGGGCGCGCCGTCAGCGACTACACGAGAGCCCTGGATCATGCCCCGCGGTGCCCGGAGATCTACTTCAACCGGGCCGTCGCCCAGGAGAAGGCGGGCCGGTTTTCGAAGGCCCTTCAGGACTACTCCAGCGCCGTCACCGTCGACCCGCAATACGTGAGGGCCTACTGCAACCGGGCGTCCCTCTGCGGGTCGCAGGGGGAGCGGGACCAGGCCCTGGAGGACATGAAGAGGGCGGCTCGGCTGGGGCTTCGGGAGATGCAGTCGTACCTGAAGTCGAAGGGCATCGACTGGTGAGATCGGAGGGGCTCGGGCGGACGGCCTGGGCCTCGATCACGGGACGAGAGCAAAAGGCCTAGAAACGGTACCCCAACCCGGCAAAGACCGCGTGGTTGTCCAGCGAACCGAGATCCCCGCTTTCACTGGTGTACGTGTACCCCGAGACCGCGTAGATCGCTTTCGTGACGTCGTAGCCGACATTGACGCTGAAGGAATGCCGGTCAACGGTGTCCTTGACGACGAGTGCGTCGAAAGCGGGCGAGTACCCATATCGATAACCCCGTCCGCGCGCGGGCATCGACGCCGCCGTGATCGTAGACGCCGAAGTGACAAACGAATCCCCGTGGGCGTACTCGTAGCCGATTTCCGTGAAGAACGCCGGGGTCCAGTTCACGCCGGCCAGAATGCCGACGGCATTCTCGTAGTAGGAATAGATCTCCTCATTGGCGCTGCTGTTCGTGTAGACGTAATATTGCCCCGTGTAGAAACGGGGGTTCCATCGCTGCGACAGCGACGCGCGGGCACCATAGGCGAGGGCCGACTGTTCCGAATCGCTGACCGCCTTGACTTTCAGGAAGGGCGCAACGTTCAGACTCCACACCGGGCTCAGGAAAACGGAAATCCCGGGGGCGACAAAACCGCTGAGCTGGTTGAGGTCGCTGTCGCTTGCGTAGGCCGACCCCGAGAGCGTAACCCTGAGGGTCCAATCCACCCTCGACTCCCCCGACGGCAAGCGGTCGTATGACCCGTAGACCGTGAAGGCCGTATCCGCCTTTGCGTCGTCCAGCGATCGGTTCACGTTGGATTCGTAGCCGAGCCGGGCGCCGAGATCCCAGTCGAACCCCGAAACCTGCGGGACGAACGCAAGGAGCACGGCCGTCGTCAGCATTGCAATCGAGATGTATTTCCCGACATTCCGGGCAATGCGCATCATCTTCTTCCTCGACCTCCTGTCCCCACGCCGCGGCCCGCACCCTCACCCCGCATGGGGGAACCGAACCCGCCCTTTCGCGAACCGTTCATTCCGCTGTCCCGCCAGGACGGGGACCCATCCTCGCTGCGGAAGACGAGAACTCTGTTCGAACCAAGAATCAGGACCTCCTGGGCGATCAGGTACAAGTTCCCGTCCTTGCCCAGAGTCTTCGAACCGCGGACCTGCACGGTCGTCCCGTCCACCCCGTTCCCGTTCAGGTCATTCCAGTACCAGGGCGGGGACGCCAGGACCGTGTACGTGTCCCGCCCCGACGCGACGCGGAATCGAACGGGCCCTTTCTCGGGGATCGTGACATCGGATGCCTGTCCTCGAATAACGCCCACCGTGTTGATGTCGAATCCATCCGGGTAGTGGATGCCGCTCTCGGGCAGCACGACGCCGCGCTCATCCGCCGCCGCTGCCGGGAAGGCGAAGAGAAACAGAAACCCCAGGAGAGGCAGGACGGCACAAGCCATCCTGCCCCACGATGCAGCGTGCCGATTACCGCTTGGCGGGGGCGCCGTAGCCTGTCCCGTCCAGCGGTCTGTCACCCTTGTTGCCCGTTCCGTCGCCGGGGCCATAGGCGTTGCCCTTCTTCTGTGCGGATTTGGATTGTGTCTGTTTGCCCTGCTGGTTGCGATGCTGCTCGCGCACCTGCTTCTGCTCCATGGATTGCGTCTGCTGGCCCAGGCCCTGACCGCCTTGCCCTCCGGACTTCCCGCCGCCCCGCGCATCCGAGTCACCCGGGAGGGCCGTTGCGATCAGGGATGCGGAGGCCAGAATCATCAGGAACGATTTGAACTTCATCGGTCTTGCTCCTTTCCGCGTAATGGTGAAGACTGCATGAGCAAGGCGGATGCCATCAAGCGGATTGTTCTCAACCGCTTGAATACATGGCGATATTCGCAATCCGACAGTTGCCGGTCGACCCGGGCGCCGCGCAAAAGCTGCGCTCGCGGTGCAAGGCTTGCACGGGCCTGTTACAGGCCGAACTCCTTGATCCTGTATTGCAGCGTCCGCAGGGATATACCCAGAACCTCGGCCGCCTTCCGCCTGTTACCGCCCGTTTCTTCCAGGGTCTTCCGGATCAGTTCCCGCTCGCTGGACTTCAGGAGTCCACCGCCCGCATCCTGCCGGCCTGGTTCGGGCTCGAGGTTGAGCAGCGAGGCCTCGATGGTACCCGCCGAAAGGATGACGGCCCGCTCGATCACGTTCTGCAGCTCGCGGATGTTTCCGGGCCACCCGTAGGCAAGGAGTGCGCCCTTCGCATCCTCGGTGAGCACCGGGACCGGCTTTCCGAAAGAGGCCCCGAACTTTGCGGCGAAGTGCTCCGCCAGCGGAAGAATCGCATCGCTTCGCTCCTTCAGCGGCGGCAGTTCGACGGGGAACACACTCAATCGGTAGTACAGGTCTTCCCTGAAACGGCCCTCGGCGACGGCCGCGCGCAGATCCCGATGGGTTGCCGAGACGATCCGCACATCGATGGTCAGCGTTCGGGTTCCGCCGACCCGCTCGAATTCTTTTTCCTGGAGGACACGGAGCAGCTTGACCTGGATCGCGGGGGATACGTCGCCGATCTCGTCGAGAAACAGCGTGCCGCCGTCGGCCAGCTCGAACCGGCCCTTGCGCATCGCCGTGGCGCCCGTGAACGCACCCCGCTCGTGCCCGAAGAGCTCGCTCTCCAGCAAGGTCTCGGCCAGCGCTCCGCAGTGCACGCTCACAAAGGGGCCGTCCCGGCGAGGGCTCCACTGGTGGATCAGCCTTGCGACAAGCTCCTTTCCCGTCCCGCTCGGTCCCGCCACCAGGACGGTCGCGGTCGTGGGGGCCACTTCCTCGACGAGCCGCCTGACGGGCGCCATCGATTTCCCCAGGAAGATCAGTTCCGATGACGGGTACTGCCTGCCGAGTTCTTCCGCGAGGAGGGAGAGCTTTCGCTCCTGGTCCGCCTCCTTGAGCACGCGCCGGACCACGTGGCGCAGTTCCGCCGGGCTGCCGAAGGGTTTTGTCAGGTAGTCCGCGGCGCCGACCTTCATCGCCTCGACGGCATTGCCGATCGATCCGTAGGCCGTGATGATGATCCATCGCGACTCGGGGCGCAGCTTCCGGCCTTCGCGGATCAGGTCCAGTCCCGAGAAGTCCGGCATCCGAAGGTCCGTGATGACGAGATCGAACTCCGCGGCCCGGAATTTTTCGAGGCCGCTTATTCCCGAATCCGCCTCCTCGACGCGGTGCCCCTCCTCCTTCAGGACCGTCGAAAGAAAAGACCGGATCAGGGGATCGTCATCGACAACGAGAATGGATTTCCTCATGCGCACACCTCAGGCTGCGGGAAGCCGGATCTCCAGGACGGCCCCCCGCGTGTCGTTCCTGTTTTTCAAGTCGATCGTCCCCCCCATGCCGTCGATCACCTTGCGGGCATAGGCAAGGCCCAGCCCCGTGCCGTCGGCCTTCGTCGTGAAAAAGGGTGTGAAGACGCGGGAAGCGGCCTCAGCGGAGAGGCCCGGCCCCGTATCCTCGATGCGCAACTCGACCCGGCGGCCGCCGCCGGTTGCCGACACCCGTATCGTTCCGTCCCGGCCGGCGGCCTCCGCCGCATTGCGGATGCCGTTCGCGATTGTGCGGTAGAGCTTGTCCCGGTCGGCACGCACGAGGGTGCCTTCCTCGACGAGGACCTCCGCACTCCCTTTCCACGACGCCAGGCCGTCCCGCACGGCTTCGCGGGCGATCGGCGCGAGGGCGACGGGTTCCAGCCGGTATTCCTCCTCCTTCGAGAACTGCAGCAGTTCGTTGACGAGCGTCTCGATCCGGCCCGTCCCCTGCAGTACGGCCTTCAGGGCTGTCTTCGCAGGCTGTGCCGCGTCCGTCTTTTCATCGGCCCACTGCACATAGCCCTTGACGCCCGTGATGGCGTTCCGGATCTCGTGGGCCAGCACGGCGGTCATCCGGCCTACGAGCGTGAGCCGTTCCTTCTCCTCCTGGAGAGCCTGCAGCCTGACATAACGCGTCACCGCCCTCTCGAAGAGTAGCCCCACGGCCCAGAGGAGGACCAGGACGGAGGCGACGATCCACCCCATCCGGACGGTCCAGGACGAGACGAGATCGGCCTGCGTCGTGTTGAGGATCAACCGCAGCATTTCTTCCGTGCCGTCGGGGCGGTGAAGGGGGAAATCGAATTCCCAGGCGGGGACCCCTGTGCCGAGGAGGATCGGTCTGCCCGAATCCGAACCGGGATGCCAGTCCCCCATCTCTTGGCGGATCAGGGTCGCACCGACCCGTGCCGGGTTGGTGTGAAAGAGGATCGTGCCGTCCCGGTCGGCAATGAACGCGTATGCCACAACGCGGTCCGAGAGAATCTCCCGCACCTGCTCCCGGTCGCTGCCGAACCGCCGGAGCGCGTTTTCAGCGGCAGAGGAAAGCCCCAGGGCGGTGCTTTCCAGGGATTTCGAGGCAAGGGAGCGGGCGATGACCGCATTCTGATGCGTCACATAGATCAGGGCGGCGGTGAAAAATGCCAGCAGCAGGAACAGACCCGCCCGGAAAGGGAGTAGATATTTCATGGGTTCCACGCGACCGCCTGCTCGAACATTTTCACGCCCTCACGGACCATATAGGGACAACTCAGGGCGGTTGTCAAGGAGAGCCCGACAGAGTAGAGAAACGGATTGGGCCGCCGTCGCAGCTTTTGCGCTCCCGATGCAGATCCTGCATGCCTCAGAAACAACGAGGGAAATGGCTCCCGGGAAAAACCGCAGCGATATCAAACTGCCCGCCGTAATCACGGGTCCTGGCATCCCGCTTGCTCATGGGAATTCGAAAAGGCGCCGCTTGTGGACGGCGCGTAACGGGTACTTCAATCAGGAGGTCTTGCAATGAAAAAGACAATTCGCAGTCTTATGGTGATATCGGGGATGCTGACTGCGGCGTTCTTCGTGTCGGTTGCCCCGGTATCGGCCGCAGGTCTCACGCCCGCGGAGCAGGCGCAATTGGTCTTTGTTCGCGAAGAAGAAAAACTCGCCCGCGATATCTACAGCGTTCTGTACGAGACATGGGGCACCCCGGTATTCGCCAACATCACGGAATCCGAGCAAAGACACATGAATGCGGTGTTGATGCTCCTCGTGAAATACGGCATCCCCGACCCGGCATCGCCGCAAATCGGGGTGTTCAGCGACCCGAAGCTTCAGGAGCTGTACCGGCAGCTGGCGAGTCAGGGTCAACGGTCTCTCCTGGATGCCATGAAAGCGGGCGCTCTCATCGAAGAGATCGACATCAAGGATCTCCGGATCGCGATCGACGACACGAACAGAACAGATCTGCGAAGGGTCTACGGCAATCTCGAGCGGGGCTCCGGGAATCACCTGAGGGCCTTCGCCTCCCACATCGAGGCGCTAACGGGGGAACGCTATGTGGCGCAGTTCCTCGCGCAGGACGAAGTGGACGAAATCCTCGGAAGGTGACTTCTTCCCATTCCGGGATCACGCGGCATTTTGAGATTGACATCCGGTACGGGGCGTATTAAAAGAAACGCGTTCTAAAGGGGAGTAGTTAGAGAGGCAAGGTCAACATGCTGGCGGGAGACCGCCTGGCCTTGCCGTTGGCGAATGCCGATTAGCGAGACCTTTAGTGTGACGAATCGTCATGCTGAGGTCTCGCTTTTTTTTTGAACGGCCTCCCTGGCGATTCCCGGGGCCGCTCGGAACGAGGGGTTGAACTTCTTCCCAGGGAGGCAAAAAACGTGGAAGCTTTATTTCTTTCGACGCTGATCGTGACGCTGGCCGAGATGGGCGACAAGACCCAGTTGCTGTCGTTTGTGCTTGCGGCGAAACTGAAACGCAGGGGACCGATCATCCTCGGGATCTTCTTTGCCACCCTGGCCAACCATTTTGCCGCGGGGTACGTCGGCGCGTGGCTGGCCGGCCTCGTTTCCCCTCAAACGCTCAAGTGGATCATCGCCGTCTCCTTCTTTGCCTTCGGCGCCTGGGCGCTGATCCCGGACAAGCTGGAGGAAAACCGCAACCTCCGGGATTCCGGCGTCTTCATGACCACGCTCGTCGCCTTCTTTCTGGTGGAGATGGGCGACAAGACGCAGCTTGCCACCATCGCGCTTGCCGCCCGCTACGATTCGCTGGTCGCGGTCGTCATGGGAACGACGCTGGGCATGATGTTCGCGAACATCCCCGCCGTCTGGATGGGCGAGGCCCTGGCGCAGCGAGTCAACATGAAGGCGATGCGCTGGGTGGCGGCGGCGCTGTTCGTCGTTCTCGGGATCCTTTCCCTGCTTGCGCCCGTTGCAGGGGCATAGGTTGGGAAGTAGACTTACCTCTCGTGTAGTGGCTAATTTACTCTTTCCATCAACTTATTCTTTCTTATTTGTGCATTTAATGCACCAGGACTGAGGCATTTCTTTTTTGGCACATTCTTCTGATGTCACATAACAAAAATTCCTGGTCTCATTCGTCGGTGTCCACGGTTTACCTGTCGGGCACCATCGGAAAAGAACAGGTTTCCTGTCGACATCCTTATAACAGGCTACGTAGTTCTCATTCTGGGCGAGAATAATCCCTTTGACGTTTTCGGATTTTTTTTCCGATGGCGGAACAGGTTTTGGTTCGGGAACAGGGGGAACTGCCGGCGGATCTTTATCCATGCATGCTTTCAAACAATGTTCCATACAGGCCGCATAATCCTTTCCTGAACCATGGCGAGAGCATTTCCGGGCACAATCTGATCCGCAATCCGCCCATGCTTCGGCACAGTAGACAAAGAGCATTGCCCAAAACGAAATGAACATGACAACGAAAATCTCTTTTTTCATTTTACAACCTTTCTTTTAATAATCTCAATAATTCACGAGATATGAGACTATTTTTTGCGAAATACAATTTTTTGCGTATGCTGAGGATATGACCAACTTTCTTTGGGCGTATATGTTATGGTGCCTTTCAACGTTCTTGAATCCGCAAGAGTAAGGGTAAACTTTATCTCCTCTTTTGACGTGTGTTTAGCGCCAGGGAGCAATTGCTCCCAGACAACCTCAAAATATATATTATTATTGTTATCTTGCTTGATAGGAATTTTGGTGTAGTGGTTAAATGACATTTGCTGATAATCCATTGTTGTTGGTGCATATAAATAAATCGAATCTTCTTCTATGATAAACTGTACAGGCCACTCCGTGAATCCGCGTCTCGGGCTGTGATTTGCAATCCATTCTCCTTTGAGAATATTTTTTAATTTTGTTTCTTTTTCTGCCTTTTCCTTCTTGTATTCCAATTTATTAATGACACTTTTTACCTCGGCCGCATTTCCCGCTTTCGGTGCTAGACGAAGGTATTGTTTTAAGTTAGTAATCGCATCGCCGTATTTCCCGACTTTTTCCTGTGTTAGGCCGAGATGATAATATAGGTTCGCCCAATTGGTAACGAGAGACCTTGCTTTTTCAAATTCGTTGATGGCCCCTTCATGGTTTCCCATCTCTACCGCAGCCATTCCACGGTCAAAGTGCCGTTTTGCTTCATCGGATAGTGCTCCTGCGTTTACGGAAGCGGCAGTACAAGTCTGTTTGCAATCTTCTGCATTATCGAAAGGGACTACTCCGCCACATCCTCCCCAAATAAACGGCTTGCAAGCCTTGCTGTCGGTATCATAGTAATATTTTTTGAATAATCCCTTACACGGGCCTGTTTCCGGTTTTAGAGAACATTTTTCTGTTGGCGACGCACCGGTTATGATGTCGGTAACATGACTGCCTGAAGAATCGGCAGCATAGGAGCTGCTGCCTGCCCCGATAGAAAAGACCAAGAGGCCTAACAGCAAAAGCCATTGGGCCCCATACCTCTGAACCCATCCTTTTTCATTCATGATCAACTCCACTGATTTGTGATTTTCGTCAGGCCGTAACCCTCAAGGCGTGGAATTGGTTACAATGAAAATACCACACACATTGGTAAAGAATGAGAGGCAAACAACATGCCACATTCTTGATTTGTCGACTGTTTATTGAATTCCTGCAGCAGGTGATACGCATGGCAGGAAAACGGTTGCTGGGAAAGCTGCTGCAACTGAAAACGCGAAAGCCAGCTTGCCGATTCTGAGATGGGGCGGCTGACAGGACCGCAAAACGAGCGCACCGATTTCCTCAGGCCCCTGTATGCTTACCTTTACAAGCCCGGTATGCTACAATCCCCCGCCTTGACTAAGAAACAACCGCTGATCGGGGTGGAACGACAAATGGCCGAATCCTGGGAAACTCGTCTGAAGCGCTGGGGGTTCAACTGGTTCCCGGTCTATCGCGCGACCGGGGCGCGGCTGGAGTACATCGCGTCGGACTGGCGCGAAGTCCGCATCCGGCTTCCGCTCAACTGGCGCACGCGCAATTACGTCGGGACGATCTTCGGGGGGAGCATGTACGGCGCCGTGGACCCGGTCTTCATGATCATGCTGATCAAGCTTCTCGGACCGGGCTACGAGGTCTGGGACAAGGCGGCGACCATCCGATTCCGGCAGCCCGGGCGCACCACCCTTCGCGCGACCTTCCGGATCGGTGCGGAGGAGCTGGATGCGATACGCGCCGCCGTGGCGCAAGATGGAAGAACGGAGAGGCCGTTCGCCGTCGATCTGAAGGACGGGCAGGGGCAGGTGTGTTTCAGCTGCGAGAAACTTTTGAGCATCCGAAGGCGTGACGGGAACCGGCGGGCAAGCCGCTGAGACGGCAGCCCCCCGCGCCGTCAATCGTTCTTCACCCGCTCGGCGATCTCGCGCACCTCGTCCATGACCTTCTGCACGTCGAGCGTGAGCAGCTCGCGGTTTCTCATGACGACCTTCCCGTCAATGATCGAATCCCTCACGTCGCTGCCGCGGCAGGCATACACGATCTGGGAGCAGGGGTGGTACAGGGGGGTGAGGTGCGGCCGGCGCAGGTCGATCACGATGAGGTCGGCCCGCTTGCCCGGTTCGATCGTCCCGACGAGGTCCTGGAGCCCCAGCAACCGGGCGCCCCCGATCGTGGCGATCCGCAGCGCCGTCTCGGCGTCCATGGCGGTCGGGTTCATCGTCGCCACCTTGTGCAGCTTCGCCATCGTGTCGAGCTCCAGGAGCATGTCCAGGTCGTTGTTGCTTGCGCAGCCGTCCGTGCCGAGGCCCACGGCCACACAGCGGGCAAGCAATCCCGGGATCGGGGCAATCCCCGAGGCGAGCTTCATGTTGCTCTCGGGGCAGTGGCACACCCCTGTGCCGCTTTGAGCCAGGATGTCCATCTCGTCGTCTTCCAGCCAGACCCCGTGCACGATCGCGCACTGCCCCCCGAGGATCCCGAGCGAGCGGAGGTGATGAACGGGCCGTGCCCCGTAGCGAGACAGGACGATGTCCACCTCTTCCTTCGTCTCCGACAGGTGCATCATGAAGGGAACGCCGGTCCCGTCGGCGACGCGCTTCACCGTCCGGAGCGTCTCCGGGTCGCAGGTGTAGGCCGAGTGGCAGAACAGGGAAGGGGTGACCATGGGCGACAGGGGGCGCCACTTCGCGATGAAGCTCTCCGCCGCCGCCGCCTTTTTGCGCAGCTCCTCCGCATCGGGCGGCTTGAAGTCGATGAACCCCTGACCCGCCACGATGCGCATGCCCGACTCGACGGCGGCCCGGACGACATTGCTCTCGTAGAAGTAGCTGTCGCAGCAGGTCGTCGTCCCCGAGAGGATCATCTCGGCCATCGCCAGCAGGGCGCCCCTGTAGATCATCTCGCGGTTGACGTGCTTCGCTTCGGCGGGGAACATGTGCTCGTGGAGCCACTCCATGAGCGGCAGATCGTCGGCCAGCCCCCGGAAACAGGTCATGGGCAGGTGGGTGTGGGTGTTGACGAGGCCGGGCATGACGAGGCAGCCCGCGGCATCGAGAGTCTCCCCGGGGATGACCGCGGGGGCGTCGCGGCGGGCGCAGGCAAAGAGGATCGTGCCGCCCGAGATGCCCACCACCGCGTCGTCGATCGTGACGGCGGGGCCCGCCAGGGTGAGAAGCGTCCCCCCGGAGACGAGAAGGTCGATCGGTTGTGCCGCCGGCATCGTGTTTCCCCTCACATCCCGAGGCTTGCCCGGATGCGCCGGGCGATGGCGTTGACGCGGTCCATGGCCTCCCCCTCGTCGAAGGTGAGGATCTTTCGGTTGTCCATGACGAGGCGCCCGTTGATCACGACGTTGTCCACGTCGGAGCCTGTCGCACAGTAGACCAGGTGCGACTCCTCGTGATAGAGGGGCGTCAGGTGGGGCCGGTTGAAATCGAGCGTGATCACGTCGGCCTTCATGCCCGGCGCGAGCCTTCCCGCATCGGCCCCCAGGCCGAGGGCCCGGGCCCCGTCCACCGTCGCCATCCGCAGCACGGTTTTCGCGCTCATCGCCGTGGGGTCGAGCCGCGAGACCTTGTGGAGCTTGGCGGCCGTGTCCATCTCCTGGAGCATGTCGAGGTTGTTGTTGCTGGCGCAGCCGTCCGTGCCGAGGGCCACCGTGACCCCGGCGGACTGCAGGGCCGGCACGGGGGCGATGCCCGAGGCGAGCTTCATGTTGCTCTCCGGGTTGTGGACGGCCTTCGCCCCGGCGCGGGCCATCATCTCGATGTCCGCCTCGTCGAGCCAGACGCAGTGGAAGGCCAGCAGGTTCTCGTCGAGCAGGCCCGTGTCCCGCAGGAACCGCACGGGGCTTGAGCCCAGCTTCTCCGTCAGGCCCTCGCGCTCCGATTTTGTTTCCAGCAGGTGTAGCGACAGGGGAACCCCGTGGCGGTCGGCCAGCGACTTGGACTTCTTCAACAGTTCCGGCGAGCAGGTGTAGAGGGCGTGAGGCTCCACGGTGATGCGCACGAGGTCGTGGCCCGCCCACTTCTTGATGAGGGACTCCGTGTAGGCAAGCCCCTCGTCGGGCGTCTTGAAATTGGGGGAGGGGAAGTCGAAGAGCACCTCGCCCAGCAGGCAGCGCATCCCGGCGAGACTGGCCGCCCTGGCCGTCTCGTCCTCGAAGATGTACATGTCGCAGAAGCACGTCGTGCCCGAGCGGATCATCTCGGCGCAGGCCAGCAGGCTGCCCCAGTAGGCAAGCTCGGGGTCCACGTTCTTCGCCTCGGCGGGGAAGATGTACTTATTGAGCCACTCCATCAGCTCGAGATCGTCGGCGATGCCCCTGAAGCAGGTCATGGCGGCGTGGGTGTGGGCGTTGACGAGCCCGGGCATGACAACGTGTCCTGCCGCGTCGATGACCCTGCGGCCGCGGTATTGGCTTCCGATGTCCGCCCGGGGTCCGACTTCAACGATCCGGTCGCCCCGAATCGCCACGGAGCCCGAGCGGATGATCCTGTCGGCGTCGTCAAGGGTCAGGACGGTGCCGCCTTCGATGAGGATGTCGACTTCCTGCATGTGCTGTTTCCCGCCGCCTCGCTCCTTGACAGCGCGACGCGAAAATACTATAAATGCCGAAACTTATCGCACGGCCTGGGTGGCGGAACTGGTAGACGCAAGGGACTTAAAATCCCTCGGTACCTCGTACTGTGCGGGTTCGATTCCCGCCCCAGGCACCAAGCCATTCCCCGGACCGAAGGCGAGATCGATGCGCCCTGGATCAGGCGCAGCCCTCCGACCGCCGGCCGCATCCATAAAAGACTTTTTTCCCTTCTCCGTCAAGACAAAGTGTGCCCCAGGAGGCAATCAAACCGGATGTCCACTGACAGTCGATAAAGGGACCTGCGCCGGGGCAAGTCGATGTTGACATCCCGGCTAGGCCCGTTCGCCGTCACTCAACCGGCCAGCATATAGAACATGGCGGCCGGAATGCTGTAACAATTTCCCGGAAAGGCCTCCGGTTTCATCCCTTTGCCGACAATTCCGTAGAAAGGCACTCCCAGCATCGCGGCGAATCGCCGTCCAGCCCCCATGTCTGCCGCAGTTCCCGTCTTTGCTTCGAAGAGGGCGAGCGGGACGTTCTCCTTCACCAACAGAAAATCGACCTCTCGTTTCTCCTTGTCGCGGACGTAGGCGATCTCGAATCTTCCCTGGCCCCTCTCTGTGAATCGAGCTGCCATTCTCAGCAGCGTAACGGCAGTCATGTTTTCGAACCGCGCTCCCGGATCTTCGAGACTCGACCAGTCATGGAAATAAAGTTTCGGTTCCTTCTTGATGGCGCGGGTCACGTTTTGCTGCCAGGGCCGTATCGTAAAAACGAGATAAATTTCTTTGAGCATTTCAATCCAGTTTGCGATGGTCCTGTGGTTATAGCTCAGGTCCTCGCTCAGGGAATTGACGCTTAAAAGAGACCCGACCTTCGAAGGCAGCAGGGTCACGAGGTGCTCGAGCCCGCGAATATCCGATATACGAGACAAGTCGCGCACATCTTCCCGGGTCAGCAGGGTCCTGTAGTCCTGCTGCCAGCGATTCAGAAACCTCGGCGAGGCTCGAAGGAGGGGTTCGGGAAATCCCCCGTACCGGAGGAGCCTTTCGAGGGCATCCGTGTAACGATCGGCCTTTATCTTCCTGCCGCGGTCCAGGAGAGTCCGTCCGTCCGTTATCTGTTTGTAATCTTCAATTACGAAGGAAAATTCATCCGCGATCTCTGGAAGGCCGACCGGAAACATCTGAAATGAAACGTAGCGCCCGACAAGCGAGTCTCCCGACTTACCGTACAGGCCGAGCCTTGCGCTGCCCGTAACGAGCAGGGCCATCCGTTCTTTGCTGGTGTCGTAGATCCCCTTGAGAAGATTCTTCCACCCCTTCTGCTTGTGAATCTCGTCAAAAACCACGGGTACGGGTTTTCCGTCGTATGCGTCATCGATTACGTTTCGAAAGAAAAGCGGGTTTCTCCTGTACTGACCCATTACTGAGGGGTCATCCCAGTTGAAGTACGTCACCCGGGAACCGGCCTCCCTGTCGAGCCAGTTCAGCGCGAATGTCGTCTTTCCGACCTGTCTCGGACCGGTCAGAAAAATCATCTTTCCCGCAGTCAACTCCGGGTCGAACAGGTACTTGTCGATGATTCGCTGCATGTGGCCATGTTGTATATTTATACAAATTAGTCAAGACTTTTCTGCACGGTCATGCAAACGAGTCTTGTCTTCCCGAGCCCGGTATCCTGCCGCTTCGAAGCGGACCGCGTTTCGACTATGTCGGGGCGGTTGCCCGTTACTGGACATCATGGTCGGGGAGCGGTCGTACTTGAGCTGCCGCTGTCATGATGACGTTCTACATCACTTGCACGGTCCCACCCACTTGCCGTTCAAGTGCTGGGTCATCTCCATGGCGCCCTTGCTGCCATCGGGCATGCGGACCTTGACGTCGCCCTCGAGGATGTCGCCCTTGTAGGTCATCGTCCCGGTGTTGATGACCGTGCCCTCCTCCGCCTTGCACTCGACGACCCAGGAGACCGTGTCCCCCTTGACCTCGCGCTTGACTTCCTTGCAGTGGGTCTGACCCGGTTGCTCCTGTGTTTTGGGAACCATGTCCTTCTGGGTGAGGCACTGCCTGTAGGTCTGCGGCGGCATCTGCACGGGCATGCCCGGCATGTCCATCTTGATCGAAATCTCCCAGAGGCCTTCCTTCATGCTGGGGCCGCTTTGCCCGCCTCCGCAGGCGGCGAGCGATGCGATGAGCAGGGAAACGACAATGAGCGCGATCCTGGTCCTGTGCGGCATGATGTATCCTCCTTGTGGGGAATCGAAATTCCATCAGCGAATGCCGGGACAGATAGGGAAGCAAGGAATCGGCCAACCGGAAAAGAGGGGCTGAAATGGATGCCTTTAGCGCGAAATTTGCAAGGGAGGACGGCGGATTTTCCGGGCGGGACAGGGGTTAAGTTTCCCTCGATCCCGACCGATGCTGAACCATAAACCTTATCGGGAGGTCTTTCCAATGCGGTGGTTGATGGGAGTGGGGTTTGCCGTCCTTTTCTGTGCCCTTGTCGTCGTCGTGCCCGGTCCGGCAGGCGCCGCCACGTGCGTGCAAACCCAGAAGCAATGCGTCCAGAAGCAGCGCAAATGTGTCCAGACAAAGAAGGTCTGCGCCCAGACGACGCGCCGCTGCGCCGAGCAGAAGCAGCAGTGCCTCGCGCGCAACACGAAAACCGGGCAGTGCGTGTCGACCCAGACGGTGTGCGCGAGGTGGGAGGACACCTGCTCCCGCTACCAGGAGACCTGCGCTCAGTACGAGGACGTCTGTACGCAGTGGAAGGACGTGTGCGTCAAGTACAGCAATCCCCAGGCATGCTACAACGGCTGCCTGCAGACCCAGCAGTCCTGCGGAAACCGGTGCGGCCAGCTGCGCGATCTGGTCGAGCAGAACCGCTGCGTCAACCGCTGCAACGACGCCTGGCAGCGCTGCCAGGACCAGTGCAACCGGCAGTGACGAGGACAGGGCGGGACGTTTCTGAAAAGAGGGGCAAACTTTCACGGTCCTTGCATGTCCGATACGGGACCCATCCCATGCCCCGGCGCTCCGGGCAGTGGGCCCTCGCGGCGGCCTCTGCGCGAAGGCATACGGGAGGATGCGGGGATTGAGACCGTCAGCCGTGCGCCGTCAAAACCATGCGGGGGAGCGTCAAGCAACCGCCGGGTGCGGCCGGTTTTATGGCGATTTCGGGGGTCGCGTCCCGCGTGTTCTGCCATCGGGATTCACATTGACAGGGACAAAGCGTTTTTTTATACTCCCCGCAGCTTTTCGAGAGTCGCCGGCTGCGGTGGGGAAGGGTTGAGATGCCGCAGGCCCGGCGGGTGCCGAGTCTGCGTTTCTGCAGCATAAAAAGAGGAAGACACAGCATCACAGGGAGGTTTCAGCATGATGAGAAAGCATTGGGCGTTTCTCGCGGTCCTGACGTTCGTCTGCACCATGGTCCTCATTCCCATGGCTGCGGACGCCCAGAAATCCCCCAAGGGGGCCAAGGCGATTTTCGACAGCGGCGACGGCGCAGCCGTCCGGATGTCCTCCGGCGGGCCGGCACCGGCCACGGCGTCCGCGCCGAAGGCCGAAAAGTACGTGGGCGTTTCCTACAAGATCGCGCTCATGAAACCCAACGGCGATTTCTCGATCGTCCCGCGGACGCGGACCTTCAAGTCCGGCGAGCGCATCAAGCTGCTCGTACGCACGAACCGGCCGGGCTACCTCACCATCATGAACATCGGGCCCACGGGCAACACGCACGTCCTCTTCAACGAGTACGTGGAAGGCAAGCAGCTCTACGAGATCCCCAAGGCGACCTCCCTGCGGTTTGCCGGCGCGCCCGGCACCGAGAAGGTCATGATCATGCTGTCCAACAACCAGAACCCGATCGTGGGCGGGCAGACGACCACCGTCGCCAGCGCTCCCCCCATGGCTCCCCCGGCGGCCCCCCCGGTGATGCCCCCGCCCGCGTCCGACCCGGGCGGCTCGGCCCCCCCGAGCATGCCTCCGCCGCCTCCCGGCCCCGTGGCGGACGCCGGCAGCAGCCTGCCCCCGCCCCCGCCGATGGCCATTGCCAGCAGCATGCAGGGCTCCAAGGACATCGTGATGGAAGACCACAACAAGACGGGCTATGCCGTGATCTCCCCCAAGGCGGGTTGGAAGCCCACGGCCAAGGGGACCAAGGACATCATGCTGGAAAGCGACGTCCGTGACGGCAGCAACTACGGTGTCGTGCCGGCCTCGGCGATCGACGAGGGGGGTATCCTCACCCTGGACCTCAAGCTGACGCACAAGTAGGGGAGGGCTCTTCATGAACGTCTTTCGCATCAAAACGCTCAGCCTTCTGATGGTCTGCGTCTTCCTGCTGTCCTCCTGCGCGTCGGTCCTCCCCGACCCGTCGCAGATCCGGACGGAGGAAGAGCGGATCGATGCCCGCAACAAATGCGTCGCCATGTACACGGCGGGAGGCGCCGCGGCGGGCGCCCTGGCCGGGGCCCTGATCGGCGGCGACTGGAAGGCCGCGGGCATCGGCGCCCTGGTGGGCGGCGGGTTCGGCTTCCTCGTGGCCTGGGGCCACTGCCTGAGCCTCTACTCGACCCTCCAGAGCACCCCGGTGGCGGGCTACCAGCAGACGGCCCAGCAGGTGGGCTACAACCCCTCGCAGGGCAACGTGACCAAGATCCAGGGCTTCAACGTGACCCCGGGGACGATCACCCCCGGCAGCACGGTCAACCTGGGCGGTTCCTACTACGTCATGGCTCCCCAGGGCTCCAAGGAGATGAAGGTGACCGAGACGCGCTACGTGAAGTTCTTCGACCCCTCGAAGAACGAGTGGACGAACCTCGGCGGCGTGGACCAGGAAATCACGGCGGCGCCCGGCCTCCGGAAGGCCGACGGCAAGTTCGACATCCCCAAGGACGTTCCAGAGGGAAAGTACCGGATCGGCTTCAAGGTGGCCTCGGCGGGCAAGGAAGACGTCGTCGAGCGCGACCTCACCGTGAAGAAGGGGACGGCGTCGCTGCCGGTCCACATCGCCTGGTGCGAGAACCGCTGACGCGAGATCTCACAGGGAGACCATCATGACAAAACGGGTCGCCATCACCCTGATCGTTCTGGCGGCGGCCATGGCGGCGCTCGCACCGGGCGCCGTCATGGCGCAGTCCGCCGTGACGGACGCGCACATCCAGCAGATCAACCAACTCTTTGCACAGAACGGCGTTCCCAACGGGCGCGTCGTGCTCGACCCCTACGGGCGGCTGGAACTCAAGGGGGAATACGAAGACGAATTCCAGGTGGACCGGGCCTTCTCCCTGGCCCAGACCGTCGTCGGCGTGAAGTGGGTCTCGCCCGTCACGCCGGAGAACATCAAGGTCAAGGAGTGGGAGAAGAAGCTCGGCTCGCTGTTCAGCCGCGCCGCGGTGCTGCAGCCGGGAGTGCGGGGAGACGGCCCCGTGGGGCCCATCCGCAACCGCTACGGGCTCGTCGTCGGCGTCGGGAAGTTCAAGAGCGGAATCACCCCCCTGCAGTATGCCGTGAGGGACGCGAACCTGTTCTACCGGTTCCTCCTCGAGCAGGCGGGGTTCACGAAGAACAACACTTATTTTCTGGCGGACCAGAACGCCACGTCGTCCAACGTCGTCCGCTACCTCAACGGCATCCGCAACGCCGCGAAGGAGGACGACCTGGTCGTGGTCTACATGAGCAGCCACGGGACCCCTCCGGACAAGTTCGGGGGCGTCTACATCGTGACCTACGACACGGAGGTCAAGCCCCGCGAGCGCGTCTGGCACACCTCGGTGGCCGAGAGCGCGCTGAAGGACTTCGTGGAGAATCTCAAGGCCCGGCGCCTCGTGATGATCCTCGACACGTGCTACTCCAACGGCGCCTACCGCGCCATTCCCGGCTTCCTGCCGCCCGGCGGGAAGTCGCTCGGCGTGGGCGACGCGGACGAGGGCTACGGCGTCTCCACGGCCCAGGGCAAGCGGCTCTTCGGGGCCAAGGACATCGTCCTGGAGGACCAACCGCGGAAGGGCACGGCCACGGAGAAGAGCCTGGGCTCCCAGGAGTCCTACGGGAAAGTGCTCATCAGCGCCAGCAGCGCGGGCGAGAAGTCCTGGGAGTCGGACCAGCTGCGCAACAGCGTCTTCACCTACTACTTCGTGGACGGGATGAAACGCCACGACGGTTCGGTGAAGGACGCCTTCGACTACTCCAAGCCCCGCACCCTGCAGCGCGTGCAGCAGGAGAAGGGGGCCGAGATCACCCAGACCCCCCAGGCCATGGCCACCAACGAGAACTGGAACATGAAAGTGAAGCGATAGACGAAACGGATCTGAAAGGAGGAGCATTCATGAAGAAAACGATCACCGCGTCCCTGGCCCTTGTCGGGCTGGTTGCCCTCGCCCTCGCCGGGTGCGGGCAGCAGTCCTCACCGCCTCCGCCCCCGCCTCCGCCTCCCGCGGCGCAGGCTCCCGCTCCGGCAGCCCCGGCGCCGGCGGCACCCGCCCAGCCGTCCCTGGAAGTGACGCAGCACCTCAAGCAGGGCATGGCCTACGTCAGCACGGCCAAGAACGCGAACTCGCCGGCCGTCTTCAACGAGAACATCAACAACGCGATCAACGAGTTCTCCAACGCGATCAAGAAGGACCCCGGCTACGCCACGGCCTACTCGAACCGCTCCGTGGCCTACATGATGCAGAAGAAGTACAACCTCGCCCTGGACGATCTCAAGAAGGCGAAGGAACTGAAGCCGGGCGACCCGGCCGTGCGTTACAACATGGCCTCGTGCCACTCCCTGATGGGCAACGTCGACCTGGCCTTCGTCGAGCTCGACGCAGCCCTGGCCAGCGGGTTCAACGACTACGACTCCCTCCGGAAGGACCCCGATCTCGCCAACATGAGGAAACACCCCGACTGGAGGAAGACCCTCGAGAAGTACAAGGTGTTCATCAACTAGGCCGAGGTGGCCGGACCCGCGTGCGGGCCGGCACGATCGGGAAACCGGGACGTGACGGTGTCTGAGACGAAATCCTGAAAACCAGTGCCCTGTCCGGCCTCGAGCCGGGCAGGGTATTTTTTTGGACGACCCCGACGGGAGCGCTTGCCATGATCAGACGGATTTTTCTTTTCGCAATCCTGTGTGCCGCGGTTTGCTCGACCGCCGGTGCGGCCGAGCGCACAACCGCCGATCCCGCGACGGGGCGCCCTGCCATCGCGGAGGAGACGGAACGGCAGAAGCTCGCCCTGCGGCGAGCCGTCGCAACGGGAATCAGGGATGAGGCCTATGCTCTCCAGCAGAAGGGGCAGATCCGGGACGCCGTGATCCGTTACCGGCAGAGCCTCGTGTACTGGCCCGACACGGGACTCGAGTCCTACATCGGCCCGCTGGAGCAGAGGGCCGGCTTCCAGCCCTCGCAGTACAAACCGGAAGGGCGGCAGGTTGCCGCGGGCGGCGCGGCGCCGGGACCGGCCCGCCTCTACGCCACGGTGCGGAACCGCTCGGCCCGGGACATCACCCTCGCGGTGCGCGGAGAAGCGCCCGAGGCGGCAACGACGGTGCGGGCCGGCGAGATCCGGATCCGGCCCGTAAGCCCGGGCGCGGGTGGGGAGGCGATCTTCGAGGTCTCGCGCGACGGGCGGGTCCTGGAGACGAGGACCTGGAAGGGCAACCCCGGCTCGACGAGCGTCGTGCCGGCCCTGCTCTACGACGACTCCCTGCAGGGAAGGCTCTTCGTGATGACGGGACTTCGGTGAAGAAGAGGGTGAGAGGGTAAGAAGGGGAGAAGGTTGGAAAGGTGAACGCTGATGACGTCATGCCTTAGAAAATGCCATGCCTGGACGAATGAGCCCGCCCGGGTGCTCCGTTATCTGCTGCTGTTTTTGCTCTGCGGGGTCGTGGCCGGCTGTGCGACCAACCCCGTGACGGGGAAGGACGAGATCATGCTCGTCTCCGAGGACGAGGAGATCAAGATCGGCAAGTCGGTCTACCGGGACGCGCTCTGGAGCGCGGAAGGGGGAGGCGGGGAGTACCAGGACCCGCAGCTCAAGCGCTACCTCGAGGGCGTCGTCATGCGGCTGCACAGGGTCTCGCACCGGCCGAACCTGCCCCTGTCCTTCACGGTGCAGAACAGCTCCGTGCCCAATGCCTGGGCGATCCCGGGGCACGTGGTCATGACCCGCGGCCTGATCGCCGGGATGGAGAACGAGGGGGAGTTCGCCTACATCATGGGGCACGAGATCGGGCACGTTTCGGCGAAGCACTCCGCCCGGCACATGACGCAGAACATGCTCCTGGGTCTCGCCCTGGGCATCGCCGCCGTCTCCATCGGGGACAAGGACTACGGCGAGGCTGTGCTGGGGCTGGGGGCCGTCGGGGGGCAACTGCTGCTGTTGAAGTACAGCCGCGACGACGAACTGGAGGCGGACCGTCTGGGCGTGGAGTACATGAGCCGCCTGGGCTACAACCCGAACAACGCCGTGAGCGCCCACCGGAACCTCGAGAAGGTCTACAAGGAATACGCCCGCTCCCTGGGTCAGGAGCCGGCCGAGAGAAGCTTCTTCGAGGAAATGCTGTCGACGCACCCCCGGACGTCCGTCCGGATCGACGAGATCCAGCAGATGATCCAGTCCACCCCGCGGGCCGCGCTCGCGGGCGACGGGTCGAACCGGGCGGGCTACCAGTCCGGGACGGCGAATCTCCGGAAGACGCACCGGGTCTACACGGAATACTACGACAGGGCCGTCCGGGCCTTCGAGAAAAACCACCTGGCCGAGGCGAACAACTACGTGAGCCGCGCGATCGCGGAGGACCGCTACCAGCCCCCCTTCTACACCCTGGCGGGGTACATCTACCTCAAGCAGAACAAGGGCCCCGACGCCGAGCGCTACTTCCGGGGCGCCCTGTCTCTGCAGGCGAACTATCAGCCCGCCCTGCGGGGGCTCGGCATGATGAGCTACGGCGCGAAGAACTACCCGGCGGCGATCGAGCACATGAAGAAGGCCGTGCAGATCTTCCCCGGCGACGTGACCGCCCAGCGGCTGCTCGGGATGAGCTATTACCGGAGCTCGAACTGGCGGGCGGCCATCGACCCGCTGCGCGTCGTTGCCGATGCGAACCCGAAGAACAAGACGATCCACGGCATCCTGGGGCAGTGCTACGAAAACGTCAACGACAAGCGGGCGGCCTACGAGCAGTACAAGCTCCAGCTCCAGGCGGCCCCGGACAGCGACGCGGGGCGGCTGGCCGCGTCCCGCGTGCAGGCCTGGAAGCCGCAGTTCGAGCCGGAAACGCAGAAAAAGAAATAGGGGGCCGACCATGAGGAAGGGCAGCAGGATCGGGGTGCTCGTCGCCCTGGCCGTCGCGGCGGTTGCCGCCGTGACCGTGGCGACGGCGCACGGCGCCGATGTCGAGGGGCAGCGGCCCCTGATGATCGTGGGGGACGCGTTCCGGTTCACCCCCGGGGCCTGGTCCGATTACCTGATCCACGACCGCGCGAAAAAGGAATACTACCGGATGACCGTGGCCACCCTGGAGCGCATCGACCGGGACGGAAAACCCTGCTCCTGGATGGAGATCGGGGTCACGCCCGAAAAGGACCCCCCGGTGGTCACCCGCTTCCTGGTGGAGGAGACGAAGAAAGGGCCGGGCGAGATCTACGAGGTGATCGTCCAGGTGCGAGGATACGAGCCCTTCACCGTACCCGAGAGCTTCTACAAGGGCGAGGAAAAGGACGTGGGCAACTTCAAGGGCACGCCTGTCGCAACACGGATCGACCGGAGGGTGATCCCCGTCGCCGGCCGGAGCGTCAGGGCCTGGGACGTGGAGGCCATGGACGCCGCGGGCGATGTGACGGCCGCCCTGGTCAGCGAGGAGGTGGCGCCCATCGGGGTCGTCCTGGCCGAGAGCCCGCAGGTCGACATGGTCCTTTCCGACTGGGGCACGGGGGCGAAATCGAGGATCGAAGGAACGCCGGTGAATTTTTACGTGTGGTTGATGATGCAGATGGGAGGGGCCCTGACCAAATAGATGGTGAGAAGGTAAGAGGGTAAGAAGGTAAGAAATAGGAAAAATCTTACCCTCTCACGTTCTCACCTTCTTACCCTCTTCTTGCTGTGCGCCGGCGGTCGAGGACTTCGGCCATGGCGGGCAGCAGCAGCGAGCCGAAGGGCAGCAGGAAGATCACGAGAAAGGGCACGTAGTGTGCCAGGTGGCGGATATACCCCTTGAGGTGCACGATCTCCTCGCGCGTCCAGGGGATGCCCGTGTTTCTCGGTTTCATCAGCAGGGCCATGAAGCCCCTCATCGTGTCGGCTTCCGCGTAAAAGAGGTCTCTGTACCGTTCGAGCATCGTTCCCAGTATCCTTTTCAGCACAACCGCGCCTTTCCCCGCTGAACTGTCACCGTTGTATTTCATCGGAAACTCCCGCCCTTTGCTGAAGCGAATTCTCGGGAGGGAGGCGGCGGATCGATCTGCACAGGATGCAGAGCCTGTGCCGGATGGCATGGAAATTGATTCATTTCGGGCAGGAGACCGAGATGAAGATTCCCGACGGAGCCGACAGGCTGCTGAGAAAGTTGACAGGCAGTCCCTCGATGGAGGGCGGCCCAGCCATGCAGGGCGCCGGAAGCGGGTCCGCCGCGTTCCGGCAGATCCTCGAGTCGAGGCTGTCCGCACAGGGCGGCGTCGTTCCCGGCAAGGCGCCCGACGGGGCCACCGATGACGTGAGAATTCGGCAAATCATCGATATCATTAAACTTCAGATGATGTTGGACGAGCACCTGCTGGGCTTCATGCGGGGCGGCGACGGGGATCGGTCCCTCTATCAGAGGTTTGCCCTACTGCAGTGGAGCGGGCCCGGCTTGGTGGCCGCAACTCCCCGAGCTGCAGTCGATAAGACAGAAGAGAAAAGTGCTGAGAAACCGATCGGGACGACCGCGGCGGTTGCAGCCGGAAACGCCGCAGGGCCGGAGCAGGAAATTTCTTCCGTCGTGAAAATCCGAAAGAAGACGGACCGGGCGCAAGCGTACGAACCCATCATCCGGCAGGCCTCGAAGGCATACGGGGTGGAACCGGAACTCATACGCGCCGTCATCCGCGCCGAGAGCAATTTCCGAAACGAGAGCACCTCCCCCAAGGGGGCCATGGGCCTCATGCAGCTCATGCCGCAGACGGCGAAGGAACTGGGCGTCCGGGATGCCTACGACCCCCGGGAGAACATCATGGGCGGGACCCGGTATCTCAAGGGACTCATCGAGCGGTACCGGGGCGACGTGCCGACGGCGCTAGCCGCCTACAACTGGGGGATGGGGAACGTGGAGAGACGGCCGGATCAGCTTCCCCGGGAAACGCGGGTCTACATCGACCGGATCCAGCGCTTCATGAATGAAAGCAAAGCCTGAGAGATCATGAAAAACCCCGCTTCGAAGCAGGGTTTTTTTAAGATACAATTCTCTTTAGTTCAGCCCGAGGTACTCCTTCACGAGATCCAGCAGGTGGCTCACCTTGAAGGGTTTCGACAGGGTGGGGTAGTGGTGCAGGGCCACCTCGTCGTCCAGTTCCTTCTTCAGCCTCTTGACCCCGAAGAAGCCGCTCATGTAGATGACCTTGATGGTGGGGTTCTCGCTGCGGACGCGACGGACCAGTTCGATGCCGTTCACGTTGGGCATCAGCACGTCGGTGAGGATCATGTCGGGCTTGAAGTTCTTGTAGACCTCGTAGCCCGTGTCCCCGTCGATGGCCACGCGGACGTCGAACCCCTCCATGGTGAAAATGTTCCGGAGCGTGTCCTGGTAGCCGAACTCGTCCTCGACGACGAGGACCTTCCACTTGTCGCGGGGTTTCTTCTGGGCGCCGTTCTTGATGACCTCGATGAGTTCCCGGTCGGGCATGGAGTTGATGACCTGGGCGACCTCATTGATCTTCTGCTGCATCTTCTCGGCTTTTTCCTTGTTGTTCGGGTTCAGGTCGGGGTGGTAAATTTTTGACAAGAGCCTGTAATTGGAACGGACGTAGGAGACAGCCGGAGCGTCCCCGAGTTCCGCGTAGATCTCCCTAGCCTTGTCGAGCATGCCGAGGACATTCAGTTCGCCTGCCAGATCCATGGATTTCTTCATCTTTTTTCCCCAGGAGAGGTCTTCGGCCGGCCCCGGAGGGCCCTGTCAAACCGTCGTTGATTCTGTTGATCGATTGTAACAGGCCGTCACCGATTGGGAATATGCAAGTCCCATGCAAGGGGTGGCCGGATCCCGCGGCAAGGGCGGAGGACGGGTCAGCGGAGCCGGGCGGCGAACTCCCCGACGGCTTTCAAATACTCCTGCAGGCCGACCATGAAGATGCTGTTGTGGTCGGCGCCGGGGATCTTGAGCAGACGCTTGTCATGCGCCCCCGAGGCCCGGTAGAGGTCTTCGCCGTCCGAGAAGGGGAGGATGTGATCGAATTCGGCGTGAATGATCAGGGTAGGCTTGCCGTAACGTCCGATTTTTTCGAGGTGGCGGAATGCCTCCCGCTCGTCGATGCCGGCACGCTTCATCTCGATGCCGACGAGGTTCAGGATGGTCTGGGAGTGGGCGAAGCCGCTTTCGATGATGAGACCGTCGATCGACTCCGCGCAGCTCTCTGCCAGCTCCAGGGCCGACGCGCTTCCCAGGGAGCGCCCCATGACGATGAGAGGCCCCGTGCAGCCGTTGAGCTGCAGCCATTTGCGGGTGTACTCGAACACGGCGTGGGCGTCGCGCAGCATGGCGCTCACCGAGGGCTGCCCCGTCGAGTGCCCGTAGCCCCTGTAGTCCACGGGAAGGAAATTGAGGCCCATCCGGAGGTACAGGAAGGCGATGTCCTCGTAGTCCTCGACGATCTCCCCGTTGCCGTGGAAGAACAGGACCGAAGGCCCCTGCTTGTTGACGGTGTGGAACCGGGCCCCGACGGACACGCCGTCCTCGACGGGGATGAGGACGTCACGCACGCCCTCCTGGGACACGGGCTCCTTCCAGGATGACCGGGGGTAGAAGAGCGTCTGGCTGACCTCGGGCCCGTCGAGCTTGGGGCACCCGATCCGCTTCGCGTCTTTCATGGCACGACCTCCCGTCGATCTCGTTGCCGTTTCATACCACAGGCCGCGGGGGGTGTCCACGGAAAGCCGGCCTTTGACAGGGCCGAGGGGATGGGGTATGCAGGGACCGGGAGGAACCCGATGCCGGCGTGGCTCGTCATCATCTTTGCGGTCCTGGGGACTGCGGTCGTCGTGAAGCTCCTGCACGCCCTGGCCATCGTCGCCGTCCACCCGGTGACGCAGGGGGCGATGTACACCTCCACGGGGCGCGTGAAGATCCGGACGGCGCTGGAGGCGGTGCCCATGAGCCCGGGGCAGCGGCTGGTGGACATCGGCTGCGGCGACGGCCGAGTCCTTCGCGCGGCGAGAAAACGCTACGGGGTCGCCTGCCTGGGCTTCGAGGTCAACCCGATCGCCTATCTCAAGGCGATGATCCTCACGCTCGGTCGCGCGGGCATCGAGATCCGCTACCGGAATTTCTGGAGCGCCGATCTCGCGGGGACGGACGTCGTCTCGTGCTATCTCTTCCCGGACGTGATGCGCAGGCTCGGGGCGAAGCTGGCCGCCGAGCTCGCGGAAGGAGCGCGGGTCATCTCCTTCAATTTCCCCATCCCGGGCTGGAAGCCCCAGGCCACGCTCCGCGCTGCCTCGAAGCTCCACAACGACCCGATCTACATCTACCGGATTCCCGAGTCGCTTCCGGGATACACAGAAGGTGAGAGGGTGAGAGGGTGAGAGGCTTCCGTATTTTTCTTACCTTCCCACCTTCTTACCTTCTTAACTTCTCTTTATTTTCACGGTGCCCAGAGGTACATGAACCGCATCCCCTGCGGCAGCAGGCTCTCCAGGTCCTGCGGCAGGAGGTTGACGACGGTCGTGTTGCCCCCCGCCTCGGAATAGATCGACCCTTTGTAGCTCCCCGGCCGGTGGTAGACGATGACGGAGGCGTTTTTCAGGTTGAGGGCGCTCTTCAGCCCCTCGATGGCGCCGTCGAGATACGCCACGCGGTCGATGAGCCTGCGTTCGAGCGCCTGAGAGGCCGTGTAGATGCGACCGTCGGCGAGCTTCAGGACGACATCGCGGGAAAGGGGCTTGCGGCCTTCCACGATGACGTCGACGAAGCGGCCGTGGAGCTGGTCGATGACGGCCTGGACGATCTTCGTTTCCTCCTCCGTGGCCGGGCGGAACGGGGAGAGGAGATCTTTCTTGTCACCGGACTTGACGGCCTCGGCTTCCACGCCGATCTTCCCGAGCAAGCCCTGGACGTTGAACTTCATGGCGATCACGCCGATGCTGCCGGTGATCGTCGTAGGGTGGGCCACGATCTCGTCGGCCGCCGTGGCGACGTAGTAGCCTCCCGAAGCGGCCACGTCCATCATGCAGGCGACCACCCGCACCCCCGTCTTCCTCTTGTACTCGAGGATCTCATGGCGCAGGATGTCGCTCGCCGTCACGGTACCCCCGGGGGAGTTGATCCGGACGACGAGGCCCGCGATCTTCCTGTCCTTGCCCGCCTTCCTCAGGGCTTCCCGGAAATCGTCGACCATGGAGGTCTCCTGCCGCAGCCCCATGGAACGCTTCTTCTCTTCCGAGATGACCCCCGTGACATCGAGCAGCAGGATCCTGTCGTCGCCCTCGCCGTCCACCACCTTCTCGCGCAGGGGACCGGGCTCCGACAGGAGCGAGAGGTTGACGTAGGCGCAGCCGCTCCAGAAAAAGGGCATCGCCGCAAGCAGGGCGATCCAGATCCACCGTTTCATCGCGCATCCCTCCCTTTGCTATTTCTTCTTCCGAGGACGTTCCGGTTTCGTCCTGCCCGTCTGCCTTCGTTCCCGGAGCAGTCTCGAGATGTCCTTCTGCCGCCTGGAGGTCTTCTGCTTTGCCATGGAATGTCCTGTCCCGCCCGTCGCCGTCCCGCGGTTCCGGACTCCCGCACGGAGCGCGGCGACCGTCCCGTTCCGTTTTCGGCGTTGACTCGGCTCGGGGTTGCTTCTATAATTCAAAAATAACACGCCCCATACTGCCAGCAAAACCCATTTCTGTAAAGGAGGTGCCATCATGTCGGACAACAGGTGCGGCGACTGGGTGAAGGGTCTTCTCATCGGCGGCCTCGTCGGTGTCATCGTCGGGTTGCTCTATGCGCCGAAAAGCGGAAGGGAAACGCGGGACGAACTGTCGGACAAGGCGAAGGACATCGCCGGCAAGCTCAAGGACGAGTACGACGTCGCATTCGAGAAGAGCAAGTCCGCCTACGAGAACCTGCTCAAGAAGCTCAAGGAAGTGGAGGCCAGGGCGGAGAAGAAGGCACGGGAAATCGAGGGCGGGCCGGCTGCCTGATCCGGCGGGAGGAGTGAGAGCCGATGAGCTGGGAAACGAGTCTGTTTATCCTGTGCCTGGCCGTGGTGGTCCTCGTGGGGTTCACGATCCCGCTGTTGCTGCAGCTGCGGAGCACGGTCCGCAACCTGGACACGACAATCACGACGCTCAACCAGAATCTACCGCAGATTCTGAAGAACGTGGATTTCATCACCGAGAACGTCCGGCAGAGCGTGCACGCCGTGCGGGCGACGCTGGAGGAGACGATCAACCGGTCGCTGCCGTCGATTCTCGAAAACGTCGACCGGCTCACCGCGACGGTGGGCAAGTCGGTGGACCTCGTCCGGAACCGCGTGGATGAGCTGTCCGGCGGGGTCGAGCGGGTTCGCGGCAGCCTGGCGCACCTCGACGAGGGGATCAAGGACCGGGCCCGGGGCCAGATGTCGCAGGGTCTCAAGGTGTTCGCCGGCCTCGTCAAGAGGGTGCGCACCGCGCTGGAGTCCGTCCGGACCTGACGGGACGCGGGGCGGGAATGCGGGCGCGGAGCCGGCGATTGGCCATCATGAAACGACCGAATGAACGAACGGAGGACTGCATGAGCGAGAAAGACGATTTTGCAAAGGGCATCCTGACCGGCGCGCTGATCGGAGGGCTGATCGGGGTGGCCGTGGGGATCCTGATCGCGCCCAGGAGCGGGGAGGAGACCCGGGCGGAGTTGTCGGAGAAGGCGAAGGACTTCGCCGAGAAAGTCCAGGACGAGTACGACGTCCTGTACGACAAGGCGAGGCGCACGACGGACACGCTGATCCACCGCCTGCACGATATCGAGGAGACGGCCCGGAAGAAGGCCGACGAGATGGCCGCCAAGGTCAAATCCTGAATCCCGCAGGCCCCGGGCGAACCGGGGCCTCCGCACGAGAGGCAGGCCCATGCCCTGGGAGATCAGCGCCGGGTTCGCCGGCGCGTCGCTTCTCATATTTGCCGTGCTGGCCGCGGTGACGGTCGCGGAGATCCGCAGAGCCGGCCGAAACGCCGCGGAACTCGCGGCAACGCTCGACCGGCACGTCCCCGCCATCCGGCAGAACCTCGACGAGATCGGACGCGGCGCGAACGCCCTGTCCGCCTCGTTGCGGACGCTCTCCGAGCGGGCGGCGGAAACGGGCAGGGAATTCGAGAACGCGGCAGGCCGGATCCGGGACCTCGAGCGGGACGTGCAGGAGAATCTCGTCGCGCCGATTCAACGGATCGCGGCGGGCGTTTCAGCCCTGCTTGCCGTCGGGGCGGCCCTCCGCGGGTTTCGTCACCCCTTCCGGCGCGGGCGGTGGGGGAAGGGCAGGGCGTGACCGCTTCCGCTCGCGGATCACGGACCGCAGCCACCACCCCACGTGGAAATACCCCCCCAGGATGATCAGGACCGTCACCCCCAGCAGCACGAAGAAGAACACGTCCTGGTTCTCGCGCAGGGAGCTTCCCTGCAGCGACAGGATCACCGTGCCCAGGAGACGTCCCGCCGTGGAGACGACGAGGAAATTCCGGGTCTTCATGTGCGACAGCCCGAGGATGTAGCACAGCGTGTCCTTCGGGAACCCGGGGATCAGGAAGAAGACGAAGGCGATCGCCAGCCCCTTGTGCTCCAGGAAGTAGTCGTATTTCCGGATCGTGGCGGGCCGTATGATCCTCTCGACGAAGGGGAGCCCGAGCATCCGAGCCAGGGCAAAGGCGACCCAGGAGCCGATGCTGAGCCCGATCGTGGAGTAGATCACCCCCAGGACCGGACCGTAGAGATACCCCCCGATGAGCCCCGTCACGTCGCCGGGCAGGGGCGAGATGACGACCTGTGCGACCTGCAAAGAGATGAAGAGGAACACGGAGGTGGCGCCGTAGGAGGCCAGCAGCTCGGAAAGCCTCTCCCGGTCCATGAAGAACGAGTGCAGGTTGTAGTGCACGATGAGAAAAATCCCGATGGCCACGGCCAGCGGGACGAGCAGAACCCGTGCAAACGATCGTTCCACGCGGACTGTACCCCGTTACGGATCTCGCAACCGGACGGCGGTCTTCGCAACACCGGTCCTGCCGCAGGCTGAAACCTACCACATCCGGCGGTCCGTGGCAAAGCGAAAACGCCGCAGCGATGCATCGACGGGGCGCCGATTACAGGACCACTTCTCCAACCGTCTTACCCTCTCTCCCTCTCACCCTCTTCCTCAGGGGCCGCCTGCGCGACGAGCCAGTCCTTGATGAACTTCGTGGCCCGGCAGTCGTCCTCGTTATACTGCACGATCCCCTGTATCTTCTCCCCCCAGATCTCCGGTGCCGACTGGTAACGCAGGTACCAGGCGATCGAGTCCAGGGCGTTGACGTCCTCGTGGCGCCAGCGAAACCCGAGGTGCATCGCGATGTCCTTCAGGCCGTTGGTGGGGGTGGGGAAGGCGAAGGCGCCTGAAACAAACGGGTCGCCGTCGACATGGGGGAAATCCTATCCGGCCGCGGGGATTTTGTCAAAGCGGCGAAACCGTACCCGGCTGCGGGGCCGGAACGTCATAGTTCTTGAATTATGAGCAGGATTTCGCTACAAAGGGTGCAACAGGCGTCCCCCGGTCCGAGAGCGGCCTGCCCGCGAAACGCAGAGCGCCGGACACGCCTCGTCCCTCGGTCCACGGAGAAAACACCATGCCGGACAAACTGCGGAAAATCGGTCTTGCCCTGGGAAGCGGCTCGGCGAAGGGGTGGTCGCACATCGGGGTCATCCGAGGCCTGCAGGAGGCGAACATCGCGATCGACATCGTCTGCGGGTCCTCCATCGGCGCGCTCGTGGGAGGGGCCTTTGCGGCGGGCAAGCTCGACGAGGCGGAGAAGCTCATCCGCGAGCTTGCCTGGTCCGACATCCTGGGGTTCATGGAAGTGCCCGTGCCGAAGTCGGGCATCATCAGCAGCGACAAGATCGCCGATTACCTGCGGCAGCGGATCGGGGACCCGAACATCGAGGATCTTCCCATTCCCTTCGCCGCCGTGGCGACGGACCTGACCTCCGGGCAGGAGGTCTGGCTTCGCCAGGGCTCCCTCATCGAGGCCATTCGGGCCAGCATCTCCATGCCCGGCATGTTCACGCCCTGCTTCAGGGAAGGCCGGCTGCTGGTGGACGGGGGGCTCATCAACCCCATCCCCGTGTCCCTGTGCCGATCCATGGGGGCCAACACCGTCATCGCCGTCAACCCCAACACGGACGTCAAGATCCAGTACGAGCTGACGGCCGAGCCGGTCTTCGGCACGCCGCCGAAGTCGGAGCCGGAGGAGGACGAGCCGGGACTCCGCGTGCGGGACCTCCTGTTCGCGGGGCTGACGCTCTACGTGACGGAACGGATCAAGCGGGGCAAATCGGCGATCACGGGCCGGAAGGACGGCGAGGAGGAGAACAAGGGCCTCCGGGACCACCTCATGGCCTATCTCACCGATTACATCAACGCGACGATGAAGCAGGGCAAATCCCTCGCTTTGGGACAGATCACCGCCGACGGGACGTTCCGGGAGCCGTCGCTGCTGGAAGTAATCCTGGCGTCCATCAACCTGATGGGCGACCGGATCGGCCGCCAGCGCCTGGCGGGGGATCCCCCCGACGTCATGATCCTGCCACACGTCTCGCACATCGGGCCGCTCGAGTTCAACCGCGCCGACGAGGTCATCGAGGCCGGCCGTCGCGCGCTGAATCTGATGCTACCCATGCTGAGGGACCAGATCGGTTTTGTCGTGACCATATGAGGTCCCGCAGCGGATCGGCTGCACCCCTCCGAAGACAGAAATCCCTTGACAATTCAACGCACCCTCCCTCATGATCGAACGCCGATTCACCATCATGAACGGGCGTTCGCCATGACCATCGACAGCATCGGGAAGAAACAGAGAAAGGAGCGGGAGTTCCGCTTCCGCCGCGACCAGATCCTCGAGACGGCGGAGAAACTCTTCGCCGCCAGGGGGTTCCACGAGACGACCATGGCCGAGATCGCCGAGGCCTCGGGTTTCTCGATCGGGGGGCTCTACCGCTTCTTCAGCGGCAAGGAGCAGCTCTACTCCATCCTTGTCATGGAGAAGGTCCGCCTGATGTACGACGGGATCATGGGCGCCGTCGACCGGGAGGAGTCCACCGGGGGACGGATCCGGGCCCTTGTGGCCGCTCATTTTGCCTACGTGGAACACCACATCGACTTTTACAGGCTGCTCGTAGGGCATGAAAGCGGCCTGCGGTCGGAAGGGCTTCGAACGCTCAGGGAGAAGATCCTCGACGAGCACCGGAAGCACGTGGACCGGGTCGAGGGGGTCCTTCGCGAGGGGATCCTGCGGCGCGACCTCCGCGGGCTCGGCACGCGGTCCCTGGCCGACGCCCTCATCGGGATCGTCGCCTACTTCAAGTTCGCCTGGATCATGAACCCCCGCGGGAAGTCGCTGTCGGAAAAGGTGGACGACGTCCTCGAGCTGTTCTTCCGGGGCGCTGCCCCCGCGGCGGCCATCGGGGCCGGACTCCAGGGGCCCGAAAAAGAAAAAAACCTTCATCAGGAGGCGGAATGAAAGGCTTGTGCGCACGGGCGGTCACGGTCGGCCTGATGCTCCTTCTCGGGGGCGCGCCGCATGCGGCGGCGGAATACACGCTGGAGGACCTGTACCGCATCGGGATGCAGAAATCGGAGAAGATCCGCATATCCGGCGAGAACGTGGAGATCGCCGATTCCGGCAAGTACAAGGCCCTCTCGGCGCTGCTGCCGAAGGCGACGGCCTTTGGGACGTACACGAACTACACCGACGAAAAGAGAAACGCCACGGGTTCCCTCACCCAGCCGGACAGGCAGAGCAGCTGGGGGGCTCGGATCGACGAGAACCTCTCGCTCAGCGGAAGGGAGTTCACTTCCTACTCGCTCTCGAAGGACAGCGTGGAGAAGAGCCGCTACGATTTCCGGAGTTTCCAGGAGGAATTCCTCCTGTCCGTATCGCTGGCCTACTTCGAGTTCATGAAGGCCCGAAAGGCGCTGGAGATCGCCGACTCGAACGTGGAGCGGCTGACCAAGTACCGCGAGGCCGCCCGGACGCGCCTGAAGGCCGGCGAAATCACGAAGACCACCGTCCTGCGGGCGGAGGGCGAGCTGTCGGGGGCGCTCTCGGAGCAGATCAAGGCCCGGAACGCCTACGAGAGCGCGAGGGTGTTCCTGGCCCGACTCGTCGGGATCGAACGGGATTTCCGAATCCGCGAGGTGCCCGTCACGGAGCGGGAGACGGCGGAGCTCGAGGCCCTGAAGGGCAGGGCGCTGAAGATGCGCCCGGACGTCAAGAGCGCGGAGACGCAGGTCCGCATCGCGGAGAAGCAGATCGACGTCAGCCGGGGAGCCTACTGGCCCACGGTGAACGTGGCCGGCGTATACACCAACACGGAGCAGAGCCCCGAGACGGCTTCCTACAACCGGGAGAGCGCCTACGGGGCAGTGACGCTCAATTTCCCCTTCTTCGAAGGCGGCCTGAGACGGGCGGAAGTGCGGGAGTCGGAATCGAAATACCGGCAGGCCGAGTTCCAATACCGCGACTTCGTGAAGTCCGTCAACGTGGAGGTGGAGAACACCTGGCTCGACCTCATCGCCCAGAAGGGGATCTTCAAGTCCGCCCAGGACCAGCTGGCCTATGCCGAGGACAACATCCGGGCCGTGGCGAAGCAGTTCGAGTTCGGCCTCGCGAGCAGCCTCGACGTCATCGACGCCAACAACCTGCTCATCTCGGCCCAGAAGCTCATGGCCGACGCGACCTACAACTACCAGTTCTTCATCCTGCGCCTGCAGCGGGTCACGGGGACGCCCCTGATGAGCTACGTGACCGGCGCGGCGGCCGAACCCGTGAAACCCTAGAGAAACCGGAGGAATCGAACCGCATGTCCAGTCGACTCTTACCCCTCTTCCCGCGCAACCCTCGACTCCGGGCGGCGTGGGCCGCGTGGCTGCTTCTTCCGTCCCTTCTCCTCGTCGCATGCGGGAAACAGGAGACCAGGGTGGCCGATGAAAAAACGGTCAACGTCCAGGTCCTGACGGTGGAGACAAAATCCCTGAGGCCCTTCATCGAGACCATCGGCTCGCTGAAGGCCTTCGAGCAGGTCGTCGTGTCGAGCGAGATCGAGGGGATCCTGCGCACCACGAACGTCGAGGAGGGCGCCTTCGTGTCGAAGGGGTCGCTTCTGGCCACGGTGGAGGACCGGGACTATGCCAGCGAGCTCCGGCGGGTCGAGTTCGCCCTGAAGCAGGCCGAGGCGACGCTCGTCAATGCCAGGGCGGAGCATGGCCGCAAGGAGACCCTCTACAGGGAGGAGCTGGTCACGAAGCAGCAGTTCGACGACGTGGCCACCCGTCTGGCCGTCGCCGATGCGGAGGTCGAGCGATCCAAGGCGGCCCTGGCCATCGCGAAGGAGCGATACGCCAAGACGCGCATCCTGGCCCCCATGGCGGGCTTCATCAGCGAAAAGAAAATCTCCCAGGGCGAGTACGTCCGCAACGGCACGCCCCTGTACACGCTGGTCCAGATCGACCCGCTGAAACTGCTCTTCACCGTCTCGGAGAAGGACATCGGAAGGCTCAAGGTCAACCAGGACGTCCAGTTCAAGGTCGATGCCTACCCCGACCGCGAGTTCAAGGGGCGGGTCACGATCCTCTACCCCACGATCGACGAGCGCACGCGAAGCCTCACGGTCGAGGCGAGGGCCGCCAACCCCGAAAAGCTGCTCAAGCCGGGACTGTTCGCAAAGGTCATGCTCTACACGACCGAGGCGAGGGACACCGTCGTCATCCCCGTGACCTCCATGCTGTACGAGGGCAAGAACGTGAAGGTGTTCGTCGTCGAGGCGGACCGCGCGAAGGAACGGATCGTCAAGGTGGGGAACAAGTACGACGACACGATGGAGGTCGTCGAGGGATTGAAAGGAGGCGAGACCCTCGTCGTCGTGGGCCAGCAGAACCTTGCGGAAGGAGTGAAGGTGCATGTGGCTCGCTGACACCTCGATCCGGAGGCCCGTTACGGCGACGATGTTCCTCATGGCCCTGGTGGTCCTGGGCTTCGTGAGCTACCCGTCGATCGGCGTCGATCTCTACCCCAAGGTGGATTTCCCCATCGTCAACATCACGACACGCCTGATCGGGGCAAGTCCCGAGATCATGGACATCGACGTGACGGACAAGATCGAGGAGTCGATCAACACGATCAACGGCGTCAAGACGATCAGCTCCCAGAGCGTCGAGGGGACGTCCGTCGTGACCGTCGAGTTCGAACTGGAAAAAGACATCGACCTCGCCGTGCAGGACGTGCGGGAGAAGATCTCCATCATCCGCGCCAAGCTCCCCACCGACATCGACGAGCCCATCATCCAGAAGGTGGACCCCGACGCCACCCCGGTCCTGTGGCTGAGCCTGTCGGGCAGCCGCTCGATCGGCGAGCTGTCCACCTACGCCGACGAGGTCCTCCAGGAGAAGCTGCAGAAGGTTTCGGGGGTGGGGGCCGTCAACGTCACGGGCCTGAGGCTCCGGCAGGTGCGCATCTGGCTGAACCTGGACAAGCTCAAGGCCTACCAGATCACGTCCAGCGACGTCGCGCAGGCCCTGGCGAGGGAGAACGTGGAGATCCCGGGAGGGCGGATCGAGAGCCTATCCAAGGAGTACTCCATCAAGGTCAAGGGGGAGTTCCCCCGCGTTTCCGATTTCAACGATCTCATCGTGGCCTACTCCAAGGGGTCCCCCGTGCGCATCCGGGACATCGGGCGCGCCGAGGACGGCCTCGAGGAGAGGCGCTCCATCGCCCGTCTCAATGGGGAAACCGCCGTCGGGCTCGGCATCCAGAAGCAGTCGGGGACGAATACCGTCGAAGTGGTCGACCTCGTCAAGAAGGAACTGGCGAAGGTCCAGAAGACCCTGCCGCCGGGGATGAACCTCAGCATCTCCTTCGACCAGTCCCGTTTCATCAAGACCTCCATCAACGAGGTGCAGCACCACCTGCTCATCGGCGGCCTGCTGGCCGTCTTTGCCGTCTTCCTTTTTTTGAAGAACGTCAGAACGACGCTCATCAGCGCCCTGGCTCTCCCGATCTCCGTCATCGCCACGTTCACCCTGATCTACGCCTTCGGGTTCACCTTCAACAACATGACCATGCTGGGCCTTACCCTGTCCATCGGGCTGCTCATCGACGACGCCATCATCGTCATCGAAAACATCTACCGCAATATCGAACAGGGGATGCAGCCCCGGGAGGCGGCATCCTTCGCCACGGCCGAGATCGGACTCGCGGTCATGGCGACCACCATGGCCATCGTGGCCATCTTCCTGCCCGTGGCCTTCATGAAGGGCATCATCGGGCGCTTCTTCTGGCAGTTCGCCCTCACCGTGGTCTTTGCCGTCCTCGTGTCCCTCCTCATCTCCTTTACCCTGACGCCCATGATGTCCTCCCGGTATCTCAAGCCCCACGGGCAGGTTGCGGCCGGTCCCCGATCGCAGCCCCTGCGCCGGGTCGTCGAGCGGATTCAGAGCATGGGGGACTGGCTGGAGAAGCAATACGACGAGATGGAGAAGCTCTATCGCCGTTTCCTCGCGTGGTGTCTGGACCGGCGACTCGCCGTGCTCACCCTCGCCACGGTCATTTTCGTGTTGAGCCTGATGATGACCCGGTTCATCGGCAAGGAATTCGTGCCGCCCGAGGACCAGAGCCAGTTCATCGTCCGCCTCGAGGCGCCCATCGATTATTCCGTCGATTCCACGGATCAGCTCTTTCGGAAGGCCGAGGCCGTCGTGAAGGAGATCCCCGAGATCACGCGGCTGTACTATTCCCAGGGAGGCGGCCGGTTCCGGGAGGTCAACAAGGCCGTCTTCATGATCACCCTGACGTCGAAGAAGGAACGGAAACGAAGTCAGCAGGACATCCAGGCGGTGATCCGCAAGGAGCTGTCCCGGATCCCGGGCCTGAAGGCCAGCGCCGAAAACATTTCCCTGATCGGGGGCGGGCAGCGAAACGTGCCCATCCAGTACTCCATCCGGGGGACCGACCTGGACGCCCTGCAGAAGTACGCAAGACAGATCACGCGGGATTTCGCGAAGCTGCCCGGCATCGTCGACGTGGACACCTCCCTGGAGACGGGCAAGCCGGAGGTCAAGGTCTACATCGACCGGGACAAGGCGGCGGACCTGGGGGTCAACATCGCGACGATCGCCGAGGCGGTCAACTTCCTGATCGGCGGGGAAGTGGACGTGACCAAGTACAAGGACGAGGCGCGGGGCAGGCGCTATGACGTCCGGGCGCGCCTCGAACCGCAGGACCGTACCAATCCGGCCGACATCGGGCGGATCTACGTACGATCCCGGGATGGACGCCTGGTGGAGCTCTCCAACGTCGTACAGATCCAGGAGGGGGGAGGGCCCAGCGTGATCAACCGGGTGGACCGGCAGCGCGCGGTGACCGTTTTCGCCAACCTCGAGAAAAAGCCCATGGGACAGGCCATGGCAGAACTCGACGGCATCACGGCCAGCGTGCTGCCGTCGGATTTCACGGCCAGCTACAAGGGCCAGGCCAACGTGATGCAGGAGTCCTTCCAGTACCTGCTGTTTGCGATCCTGCTGGGCGTCGTCATGGCCTACATGGTCCTGGCGGCGCAGTTCGAGAGCTTCATCCACCCCTTCACGGTGCTGCTTTCCCTTCCCCTGTCCTTCATCGGCGCCTTCGGAGCCCTCCTGCTGACGGGGAAAACCCTCAACGTGTTCAGCTACATCGGGCTCATCCTGCTCATGGGTCTCGTGAAGAAGAACGCCATCCTGCTCGTGGACTACACCAACACGCTTCGGGCCCGGGGCGTGGCGCGCCGCGAAGCCATCCTGGAGGCGGGTCCCGTCAGGCTGCGGCCCATCCTCATGACGACCGTCGCCATGATTTTCGGCATGCTCCCCGTCGCCTTCGGCGTCGGGGAAGGGGCCGAGACCCGCTCCCCCATGGGCGTGTCCGTCATCGGCGGCCTGCTCACGTCGCTGTTCCTGACCCTTGCCGTCGTCCCGGCGGCCTACGATCTCTTCGACGACGGGCAGGAGTGGCTGAAACGGGGCGAATACCGGAAGCTGGCAACGCGGGACTACTGGCGCATACGGGGGAGCCAGATCCCCGGCCTGCTGGGGAAGATCCGTCGGGCCCCGTCGGCGCTGTGGAGGAAAGCGAAGACCGTTCCCGGCTCGGCCCGGTCGCTCGGCGCGTGGATCGCGGCGCGGCTCTCGAGGGGGCGTGACGGGAAACCGCCCGCTTCGCGTCAGGGCCCGGACTGACCCGCCGCGGCGAGCCAGCCGGGTAAACCGGACGATCCATCCGACGTCCAATACAGCGCAGAAGGAGGGGGCTATGAAGATGTTTCTGATCGTCTACTGCGACGCCGCCGACGAGGACGTCATCGACGCCTTCAAGAAGGGCGGTGTCCGGGCCTACACGAAGATGCGGGAGGTTCGAGGGGAGGGAACGGACACGGTGCCGAAGCTGGGCACGCAATGCTGGCCGGGCAAGAACAACGCCCTGTTCATCGCCGCCAGCGACGACGAGGTGTCCCGCATCAAGGAGGCCATCCTCGAGATCCGGAAGTCACACCCGCGCTCCGGCGTCAAGGGCTTCATCCTGCCCATGGAGGAGAGCGTCTAGGCCGGCTCTTTCTCCACGCAGGCGTAGGCGCTGTGGTTGTGAATGCTCTCGATGTTCTCGGCCTCCACGCTGTACCAGGTGAAGTTCGAGTCGCGGTTGAGCTTCACCGCCACGGAGCGGACCACGTCCTCGACGAACATGGGATTGGCGTGGGCCGCCTCCGTCACGTGCTTCTCGTCGACGCGCTTGAGCAGGGAGTAGACCTCGCCGCTTGCCGACCCTTCCACGAGGCTGATCACGTCCTCGATCCAGAAGAACTTTCGGAAGCGGACCCGCACCGTCACGATGCTGCGCTGGTTGTGGGCCCCGAGGGTGCTCATCTCCTTCGAGCAGGGGCAGACCGTCGTGACGGGAACCGACACGCCCACGAGAAAATCCGTCTTTTCCCCGTCGTTCTCGCCCGTGAACCAGCACCGGTAGTCCATCAGGCTCTTCGCCCCGGAAACGGGGGCCCGCTTCTCGATGAAGTAGGGGAATTCGATCTCCATGTGCGCCGACTTGGCGTTGAGCTTCTCGCGCATCTTGAGGAGGATCTTCTCGAAGCTGCGGATGTTGATCTGCCCCCGGACCTCGTTGAGGATCTCGATGAACCGGCTCATGTGGGTGCCCTTGAACTGGTGGGGCAGGTTGACGTACATGTTGACGGTGGCGTTGACGTGCTGGATGCCGTTGGCCCGGTCCTGCACGATGACGGGGTACTGGATGCCCTTGACGCCGACCTTCTTGATGTCGATCTTCCGGCGGTCCCGGCGGCTCTGGACGTCGATCATCGGCTCTCCCCCGTGTAGCTCGCGCGGGCGTTGTCGGACTCCCAGACCGTCACCTCCGCGATGCGCGCGCGGTGCCCCTCCATCCGGTCCGCGATCCGCTCGAAGAGGTAGCGCGCAACGCGCTCCGACGTCGCACAATCCCCCGCGAAGGGGGGCAGCTCGTTGAGAAACTTGTGGTCCAGCTCGTCGAGCACCTCGACGGTCCATCGCTTGAGGTCGCGGAAATCGATCAGGAGCCCCTCGGGGCTGAGCTCCCTGCCTTCCACCGTGACGTCGACCCGGAAGTTGTGGCCGTGCAGGTCCTCGCACTTGCCCCCGATCTTCAGGGCGTGGGCCGCGGAAAAGCTCTTCGTGACGGTCACTCTGAACATGCCGGCTCCTTTTGCCGATTGCATTTTCACCCCGGTCTTATACCACAATTCCCGGGCCCGTTGCGTAAAAGTTGGGCAGGGCGGCGCTCCCGGGCCGCGGGAACGGTCCCGGGGCAACTACGAAAATTTCGGTACGGGCGCTCATGATTCCTTCTGAGGGGCGGGCCGCGAAAAATCACCTCCCCGTCGTATTGCCATTTCCGCGCCCGGGCGGTAGGATTTCAGCCGAAAGAGCCCGTTGCGGGCGCACTGCGCAAGGAGGGGTTCGTGAAACCGGTCAAAACCATCGACGACCTGATCCGGGAAAAAGAACTGACGGCGGAGGAACTGGAACGGCACCGGGAGCTCATCGAGGAGTGCCGCGCCCGGGAGGCCCAGCTCAAGGAGTACTCGCGGGCGACGCGGGAGAGCATGGCGAAGATGACGCAAGAGCTCGACAAGATGAGCCGGACGGCGGAAGAGCTGTGGCAGGAGGCCCAGCGGCTCTCCCGGCGTGTCAACGGGATCTACCTGCACGTCGCGCCGGCCTCTGCAAGGAAGGTTTACCACTAGGCGGCCTGCAGGCCGCGGGAACGAGGAGAACGGCTCGAGGCCCGGGTCTTTCCCTGCGCCCCGGCCCGCGTCCCCCGGTCCACGAACCCCTATTCCAGGTACCCCGTGATCTCGGCGGCCCGCTCCAGGATCAGGTCGGCGCCGGCCTCCTGCAGATCGGAGGCGGCGGAGTAGCCCGTCAGCACCCCGACGGCCAGCGCCCCCACCTCTTTTCCCACCCGGATGTCCATGGGGTGATCCCCCACCATCGCGCAGGCGGACGGTCCCGCGTTCATGATTTTCAGCACGGCCCGGATGTGATCGGGGTGGGGCTTCACCCGCTCCGTGTCGTCCCGCGTCACGACGGCATCGCTGTAGTCGCAGACGTCGGGAAAAATCGCCGTCACCGCCTCGAGGCAGTTGCGGGTGAGGATGCCCGTCTTGATCCCGCGGCGCCTCAGGTCCGCGAGCATCTCCCGGATTCCGGGGAACAGCGAGCTGTGCGCCGCTCCCGCCAGCTCCCGGTCGGCCACGCGCCGCAGGGCGAGGCCGGAAAAGACGCCTTCCTGTCCGGGTTTCTCCCGTCCGATCCTGCGGCTCGTCTCCGCGATCAGCTCGAGCACGAAGAGCCTCTCCATGCCGTCCTCCGCGATCCCGTAGGAGGCGGCGAGGTCAAAGACGTCCCTGCGCATCTCCCGGAAGTCGATGTTCAGGTGCGCAAGCGTCCCGTCGAAATCGAAGACGACGGCGTTGAGTTTCAGCATGCAATCCCTCATGGCGCCTTCCTTGCCTCAGGGGGAGGACGTCTTGTGGTTGCCCGTCGCGTAGTCCGGCCGCAGGGATTTGCGGATCACGCGATTCGAGTTCCCCGCGGGCAGGGTGAACCCGAAGACGATGTCCAGGAAGTTCATGACGATGGACATGGTGGCCCCCCAGAGCACCTCCTCGCGGCCCCCGGGCGGCGTGTAGAGGAAGCAGGGGAAGTTCCGCACGGGCTCCACCTCGTGGCGGAAGGGGAGCTTCGATTCGATCTCGACGGTCAGGGTGCCGTAGCGCTCCGGTTCGAACAGGGCCGCGAGCGGGATCTCGATGACCCGCTCCACCTCCCGGTTGGGGCGGAAGGTCCACTCCCTCTTCACGAGTCCCACGACGGGGAAGATGACGCGGGAGAACACGTAGAGCTCCCGGGAGGGCAGGGCGCCGAGAAAGCGTACGTTGAGCGGACTGATCCGGACCTCTTCCCAGGCCTCCCGCAGCGCGTTGGTCAAAAACAGGGCGATGTGGCCCGCGGTCTTAGCCCCCCGGGCCCTCGACAGCGCCAGGGCCCGGCCCCGCATGATCGGCGTGAGTCCCGACGCAACCAGGGACTTCAGCAGGCGGTCCGTTACGGGGTCGAGCATGCCCCCGGGGCAGCTGAGGTCTCCGGGCTGGGGGACGAGGGAGGAGCGCTTGATGAGCTGCAGCATGAACCCGCCTTCGGGACCGGCGCCCCCGTGGTGGTGCAGCAAAAGGACCACGCCGGCGGCGAGCCAGCGGTCCGCGGTGCCGTTCCGGCTTCGGATGAAGTCGACCCGTTCCTCGTAGTCGATGGGGACGGCGCCCAGGCGATCAATGATGCGCTCGATAACCCCGCCTGGATTCGAAAGGTCAATGGACGGCATGAAAGGCTCCACGAATTCATTCATTATACCCATTTCGGGTCCGTCGGCAAGGCTTTCCAGGGGCGGCCGGGGGTCATCGACACGGCGAACCGTCGCCGATCACCCGTTCCAGGAGTTCTTCGAACCAGACCCGGAGGCGGAGGTCCTGCAAAAAGCCGCAGTGGCCCCCGTATCGTTCGATCCGCACCCGGAGCCGCTCGTTCCCCCGGAGGGCCCGGAAATCGTCGACGGGGATGACCGGATCGTCCTCGGCGGCAAGAATCGTCACGGGGACGGACAGGCCGGAAAAATCCGCCCCGGCGAGCCGGTAGGTTTGGAAGTACCCGTGCACGTCCCGGTAGGGCGTGTAGCGCGGGATGACGCGCTCGGTGATCGCCATGCAGCTCGTGAGCCCCATCACGTCGTCGAAATCGTACAGCCCAGGGAACGCGCGCTGCTTTGCGGCAAGCGAGCGCTTCCACTTTTTCACGAAGTAGTCCCGGTAGACGAAGAGGCCGCCGTCGATGGCATGGGTGGCTTTCAGCGGGTCCAGGACGGGGCTTACGGCGACGATGTTCCGAAGCCCGTCGGCCTGTCCCGGCCGGAGGCGAAGGGCGATCCGGAGACCGAAATTGCCGCCCAGCGAGAAGCCGATCAGGTGGCAGGGCCGGTCGCCGGACCCGGCAACGATGTTCAGGACGGCCGTGAAGACCTCTTCGATCCGCGCGCTGTGGAAAATGCCCCGGTTGAGGGGATGGCTCCCGCCGTGGTCCCGCAGGTTGAGGCGGAACACGTCGCAGCCGCCGAGGAAGAGCCGCCGGCCCGTCGTCAGCATGTACGTGGACTCCGAACTGCCCTCCCAGCCGTGGAGCAGGATGGCAAGACCGCGGGACGCACCCGGGGGATGGGCCGTTCGGTACCCGACGAGCCGGATCCCCCGGCCCCCGTCGACGAGGGTCTGCTCGGAACGCGTGCGCAGCGGGTTTTCCCCCCGGGCGCGGATCTTGAGGCTGGCCAGGATCGTCTGCAGGTGGGGGTTCCGCAGCGGCAGCGACGGCGTGAAGGGGCTCAGCGGGACGGTGCCCGTCGGGATCGTCTGCGTCATGGCTCAGCAAAAGCTCCCCGGCACGCATACGGCCCTGAGAATCGTCCGCAGGGCGGCAGAAGAAAGATCGTTCTGTTCCATGAAAAGGGGATAACAAAAAAGAAGGTCCATTAAAATATCTTTTTCAAGTGTGGTATAATCTGCGCCGACATCAAACCGGACGGGCGGACCATGGGCGGGAAGAGAAGACCGGCGAGGCAGTACTGGAGGCACGCCGTCGGCTGGCCCCTGCTGCTGCTCGGCATCGCCGGCCTGGCGCTCCCGTTCCTGCAGGGGATTCTGTTCATCCTCGTCGCCCTGACCGTCCTGGCACCGGAAGTGCCCGCGGTGCGGAGGCTGGTGGCGGCCCTGCGGAGACGCTACCCGGCCCTGTTCGAGAAGGCGACGGCGATCAGGGAGGGCCTGAAGCGGCGGTTCGGTCAACCGTGACCGGCATGGCCCGTTTGCACAAAAGGGCCTTGAATCGCGCCAGGTTCGATGCTAAAGAATCAGGGCCGGCGAACTGGCCGGCGAGGAGAAAAAGGATGAAGAAGAAGATCGGGATAGCCCTGGGCATCTTTCTCTGGATGGCGACCGTTTGCACCTCCGTCCCCGAGGCGCAGCAGACGAAGAGGATCGCCATCCTGCCCTTCACCGTGAACAGCAGCGAGAACATCAACTACATCCGCGACGGGATCTGGGACATGCTCATCTCCCGCGTGACCGTCGGCGGAAAGACGAATGTCGTGGGCAAGTCGAACGTGCTCGAGGCCCTGAGCAAGCAGGCGGGCAAGGAACTGACCCAGGCCGACGTGTCGGCACTCGGGAAGCGCCTCAACGCGGACTACGTAGTCTGGGGGAGCATCACCAAGATCGGCGACAGCCTGAGCCTGGACGGGAAGATGCTGGACGTGGCTTCCAGCCAGTCCCCGGTGACACTCTACGAGCAAACCCGCGGCATGAACGAAGTCATTCCGAAGATCAGCGACTTCTCCCAGCGGATCCGGTCCCATGTCACGGGCGAAGCGGCGTCCGCCGTGACGGCGGCACCGGCTGCATCGGCGCCTGCTGCACCGGCTGCCGCAGCCGCTGCAGGGGCGGGGACAGCCACCGCGGCAGGCAGGAGCCAGGAGGCGGACATCGTTTCGGGGATGCGCTCGGGCAAGACGACCTACACGGGCATCATCAACCCCGAATTCATCACGACGGGCGTCACCCCGGACAGGAGGGGGTTCTGGATGAGCCCGAAGTACGCCTCCGAGTTCCGCAGCCTCGATATCGGAGACGTCAACGGCGACGGCCTCAACGAAATCGTCGTCGCCGACGCGACGAGCGTCACCATATACCAGAAGAAAGACCAGGATTTCAAAATACTCAAAAAAATCCAGGGCGGACAGTACGAGAGCTACCTCGGGGTGGACATTGCCGATGTGAACGGCAACGGGACCCCCGAGATCTTCGTGACGAGCATCAACCGCCAGACGATCGACTCCTTCGTCCTCGAGTACCGTAACGGCAACTACGAGGTCATCGCCAAGAACCTCTCGTTCATGATGCGGGTGATCAACACGACGGGCACGCCGAGGCTGCTCGGGCAGATCCTGACCACCGGAACGAGCAAGCAGGGGAACCCCTTCATCGACCCCATTCATCTCGTCGTCTGGGAAGACGGCAAGTACAGGCTGGGCGAGAAATTGATGATTCCCGCGGGGCTGTCGGTCTACGGGCTGACTCTGGACTCCGTGGACGGCACGGGGGTCGAGCGGATCATCACCTTCGACGAGAACGACTACCTCCGGATCTACGAGAAGACGAGCAAGCTCCTCATCCACCTGCAGACCTTCAAGGGAGCCAGCGAGCTGATCTGGCGCAGCGACGAGCAGTACGGCGGGAGCAACAGCTCGTTTTCCCCGGCCTACGCCACCGGAACGCGCAGCATGGTGGACGCCCCGGATCTGATCTTCATGAAACCCCGGATCCAGACCTACGATCTCAACAAGGACGGGAAGAAGGAGGTGATCGTGGTCAAGAACATCTCCGCATTCGGGCGGGTCATGAAGAACATGCAGCTCTTTACGTCGGCGGAGGTGTACAACCTCGAGTGGGACGGCCTGGGGCTCGCCGAGGTGTGGCGGACGAAGAAGATCAACGGGTACGTGGCCGACTACCAGCTCAAGGACATCGACAACGACGGCCAGGACGAGATCGTGCTGGCCCTCGTGCTGTCCGTGGGGCCCACGATCAAGACGAACAGCTGCCTGGTGGCCTACAAACTGGTCCAGCAGCCGCAGCCCCCGGCGCAGCCACAGGGAAAGTAGCGGCGCGGGACTTCTTGACAATTGAAGAAAAGTAGGGTAGATACGTCCTTCTTTTTTGAGGCGGCGTAGCTCAGTCGGTTAGAGCATGCGGCTCATATCCGCAGTGTCCGGGGTTCAAGTCCCTGCGCCGCCACCAGAAAACGCCAAAGCCCGGCTCCGAGCCGGGCTTTTTCTTTGCTGCCGGCTGCCGGTGGAAAGGGATGAGATGGAATCGGATCGGGAACCCCGCGCCATCGACACCGTGCTCTTCGACTTCGGGGGCGTGCTCGCCGATGAAGGGTTTCGGGACGGCCTGGCCGCCATCGGCAGGCTGAGCGGCCTAGACGAGGAGGACGTCGTCCGCAAGGGGCACGAACTGGTCGTGACGACCGGCTACGTCACGGGACGGGCGCGCGAGCAAAGATGGTGGGAGGCCCTGCGTGCGGAGACGGGGGTCCGCGGCGCCGCCGAGAGCCTGCGCGGAGAGATCCTCGGGCGCTTCACCCTCAGGCCGCGCATCCTTGACGTCGTCGGGCGGCTCAGGGGCGGGGGATTCACCGTGGGTATCCTGAGCGACCAGACGAACTGGCTCGACGAGCTCGACGGGCTGCACGGGCTCTACGGGCGCTTCGACTACGTCTTCAACAGCTACCACATGGGCAAGAGCAAGAATGACCCGACCCACTTCGACGACGTCCTGAAGCTGCTGCACCGGCAGGGACGTCAGGTGCTGTTCACCGACGACAACGCCGGCCACGTCGAACGGGCCCGGCAGCGCGGTTGGGCGGTCCTCCGTTTCCGGGACGAGGGGGACGCGATCCGGGCGCTGAACGATCTGTGCGAGGGGGCATCGCCGAGGCCCTGAACAGGAGAAAAATCTGGATTCGGCCCGGTGCGGCGTGGTAGGATCCCCCACGTCTGCCGAACGAATTCCATCGCCGAGGAACCATGATCCCGAGATACGCTCGCAAAGAAATGGAGGCCATCTGGAGCCCCCAGAACCGCTTCCGGAAGTGGCTCGACATCGAACTTCTCGTCTGCGAGGCCCTTGCCGCCAAGGGGGAGATCCCCCGCGGGGCGCTCCGGACAATCCGGGCGAAGGCCGGGTTCGACGTGGAGCGCATCGACGAGATCGAGCGGACCGTCAAGCACGACGTGATCGCCTTCCTGACCAGCGTGGCCGAGCACGTGGGACCCGAGTCCCGGTACATCCACATGGGGCTCACGTCGTCGGACATCCTCGACACGTCGCTGGCCGTCCTGCTGAAGGAGGCCTCGGGCATTCTCCTGGCAGACATCGACCGCCTCCTGGGGGTCCTGAAAAAGAAGGCCCTTCGTCACAGGAAGACGCTCATGATCGGGCGGACCCACGGGATTCACGCGGAACCGGTGACCTTCGGCCTGAAGATGGCCATGTGGCACCAGGAGATGCAGCGCAACCGGGAGCGCCTGGTACGGGCCCGGGATGCCGTGGCCTGCGGGAAGATCTCGGGGGCCGTGGGGACGTTCGCCTTCGTCGACCCCGGCGTCGAGGAGCACGTCTGCCGGAAACTGGGCCTCGCGCCCGAACCCGTGGCGACCCAGATCGTACAGCGCGACCGTCACGCCGAGTTCTTCGCGACGCTCGCCCTGATCGCCTCGTCGCTCGAGAAATTTTCCACCGAGATCCGCCACCTCCAGCGCACGGAAGTGCGCGAGGCGGAGGAGTACTTCTCTCCGGGGCAGAAGGGCTCCTCGGCCATGCCCCACAAGCGAAACCCCGTCCTCTCGGAGAATCTGTCGGGGCTGGCACGGCTGATGAGGGGCTACGCCCTGGCGTCCATGGAGAACATCGCCCTCTGGCACGAGCGAGACATCAGCCACTCCTCCGTGGAGCGGGTGATCGCGCCCGACGCGACGATCCTGCTGGATTTCATGCTGCAGCGATTCTCGGGGCTCGTGGAGAACCTCGTCGTCTACCCCGAACGCATGATGGAGAACATCCGCCTCACCCGCGGGGTCATCTTCTCGCAGCAGGTCCTCCTGAAGCTCATCGAGAAGAAGATGACCCGGGAGCAGGCCTATGCCGTCGTCCAGGACAACGCCATGCGGGCCTGGCAGGAGGGGCTCGAGTTCCAGGACCTGCTCCTGGCCGACCCACGAGTCCAGTCCGTCATGGGGCGCAAGGAAATCGAAGGGATCTTCCGCCTGGAGAGCTTCTTGGAAAACGTGGACTACATCTTCGAGAGAACCTTCGGGGGGAAAAAGGGAAGAAGGTGAGAGGGTAAGAAGGTAAGAGGGTAAGAAACCTGGAAAACCCTGCAGTTACCGCAGGCGGCTTCCTTTCCAACCTTCTCACCTTCTCACCCTCTCACATTCTTCTTCTCAACGCCTCACGATCGTGTCGCGCTGCCAGTACCGGTCGTCCCGATCGGGATAATCCAGGTTGTAATGCAGGCCCCGGCTCTCCTTGCGCATCATGGCGCAGGTCACGATGAGGTTCGCCACGACGGAGAGGTTGCGCAGCTCCAGAAGGTCCCGGGTGATCTTGAAACTCCAGTAGTAGTCGTGGATCTCCTGGGCGATGAGATCCATTCTCTTCTTGGCTCTCTCGAGCCGCTTGTTGGACCTCACGATCCCCACGTAATTCCACATGCAGCGGCGGATCTCGTCCCAGTTGTGTTCGATCACGATGGACTCGTCGCTCTCGGTGGCGCTTCCGGACTGCCAGTCGGGAATCGGCAGTTCCTCCTCGGCCGAACCGGGCAGGAGCTCCCGGATCCGCTCGCACACCCGGTGGGCAAACACGACGCACTCCAGCAGGGAGTTGCTGGCCAGGCGGTTGGCCCCGTGGAGCCCCGTGCAGGCCACCTCGCCGGCGGCGAAGAGCCGGTCGATGCTCGTCTCCCCGTGCCCGTTCACCACGACCCCGCCGCAGAGGTAATGAGCGGCGGGGACGACGGGAATCGGGTCTCTCGACATGTCGATCCCGTACTGCAGGCAGCGGTTGAAGATGGTGGGGAAGCGCTCCATCAGGTAGTCTCGGTTGCGGTGGGTCATGTCGAGCAGCACGCAGTCGTCGCCGGACTTCTTCAGCTCGATGTCGATGGCCCTCGCCACGACGTCCCGGGGCGCGAGGCTCTTGAGGGGGTGATACTTCTCCATGAAGGGCGTGCCGTTCTTGAGTTTCAGCACGGCGCCCTCGCCCCGCACGGCTTCGCTGATGAGAAAGGATTTCGCCTCGGGGTGGTAGAGGCAGGTCGGGTGGAACTGGATGAACTCCATGTTGGCGACAAGCGCGCCCGCGCGCCACGCCATGGCGATGCCGTCGCCCGTGGCGATGTCGGGGTTGGTGGTGATGAGGTAGACCTTGCCGGCCCCGCCCGAGGCAAGGACCGTGAAACGCGCCCGAAAGGTGTCGATCCGGTCGTTGTCGATGTCGAAGACGTAGGCGCCGAGGCAGCGGTCGCGCTCTTCGCGGGGAAGGGACGCACGGCCCCGGACTTTCGATTCGCGAATGAGGTCGATGGCCAGGAAATTCTCGTAGATCCGCACGTTGCCGAGGGACTGCGCCTTGTCGAGGAGGGCCCGCTCGATCTCCCGGCCCGTGGAGTCGGCCGCGTGGAGAACCCTGCGCCGGGAGTGCCCCCCTTCCTTGCCGAGGTCGTAGGCGGACGGGGCCCCCGACTTGCGCGAGAATTCCACGCCCCAGTCGATCAGCTCCGCGATGCGCCCGGGGGCCTCGCTGACGACGAACCGGACCACGTCCTCCCTGCAGAGCCCCGCCCCGGCCCGAAGCGTGTCTTCGATGTGCAGGTCGAAGCTGTCGTCGGAGTCCGTCACGGCCGCGATCCCGCCCTGGGCGTAATTGGTCGTGGACTCCATGGCGTTCTTTTTCGTGATGACCGCCACGGAACCGAACCGGGAGGCCTTGATCGCGAAGCTCAGGCCCGCCAGCCCGCTGCCGATGACCAGAAAATCCGTCCTGATCTCCATCGTCCCCCATGCCTTTCGTGTCCTCCTTATACGCGTTTCATGCTTCAAATAAAAGGGAAAATGTGCTAGAACCCTCTGCCATGCTGATACTGGGAATCGAGTCCTCCTGCGATGAGACGGCCGCGGCCGTGCTGCAGGACGGACAGAAACTGCTCTCGAACGTCATTGCCTCGCAGATCCGCATCCACGAGAAGTACGGCGGCGTGGTGCCCGAGATCGCGTCCCGGAAGCACGTGGAGGTCATCGTCCCCGTCATCCTGGAAGCGCTCGAAAAAGCGGACGTCACGCTTGAGTCGATCGGGGGGATCGCGGTGACCCGCGGCCCCGGCCTGGTGGGATCCCTGCTGGTGGGCCTCTCCATGGCCAAGGCCCTGGCCCTGGCGCGGAACATTCCCTTCGTCGGCGTCAACCACCTCGAGGGTCACGTCGCCTCGGCGTTTCTTGCGGACGAGAAGCCCTCATTTCCTTTTATCGCCCTCGTCGTGTCCGGCGGCCACACGAACATCTACGTCGTCCAGGACTTCGACCGGATGCGTCTCGTCGGGCAGACCCGCGACGACGCCGCCGGCGAGGCCTTCGACAAGGCGGCCAAGCTGTTGGACATCGGATACCCCGGCGGCGTCGTCATCGACCGCCTGGCCAAGTCGGGCAACCCGGAGGCTCTCAGCTTCCCGCGGTCCATGAAGGACAGTCTGGAGTTCAGCTTCAGCGGGGTGAAGACCGCGCTGCTGACCTACACGAAGAAGCGGGAACGCCCCCCGGCCGCGGAAGAGATCCCCGACATCGTGGCCAGCTACCAGGAGGCCATCGTGGATGTCCTCGTGGAGAAGACGTTGCGGGCCGCCGAGATGCAGGCCATCGGTCAGGTGGCCGTCGTGGGCGGCGTGGCGGCAAACAGCCGGCTCAGGGCCCGGTTCCAGGAGGATGCCCGGAAGAAGGGGATGCGGGTGATCATCCCGCCGCCCGTCTTCTGCACGGACAACGCGGCCATGATCGCCGTCGTAGGCCATCACGCGCTGGCCCGCGGCCGCAGGGACCCCTTCGATCTCAACGCGCTGTCCCGGTGGCCGGTGGACACCCTGTAAGCCCATGGCGATAAAGGACAGGATCCGCGATTTCTACAACCGCTTTCTGAGCCTGAGCGGTGCGCCGGAGGAAATTGCCCGCGCGATGACCCTGGGGGTCTTCATCGGAGTGACCCCGACGATCCCGTTTCACACGGCCCTGGTCATGGTCATCTGCCTGCTGTTCCGGCAGAACATCACGGCGGCCATCCTGGGGGCGACGATCATCTCCAACCCGCTGACGATCCCCGTCCTCTACTTCGCCGAGTACGAGCTGGGCGTCGCCGTGCTGGGCATGTCCGCAAACCCGTTTACCGTTGCCAGCTACGACCTCCGGGCGATCCTGGAAATCGGGCTGCACATCCTGTACCCGTTGCTGGTCGGGGGGCTGCTGCTCGCCGTCGCGTTCGCGGTCCCATCCTACTTCCTCACCCGTCATGCCGTCGTCCGAATGAGAACGCGCCATGCAGAGCCCGTTGAGCCTTCTCCGTAAGCACGGCGTCCGGCCGCTGAAGCGGCTCGGCCAGAATTTCCTGTGCGACCCCAACATCCTGGAGAAAATCGTCCGGATTGCGGAGGTGCGCGACACGGACACCGTTGTCGAGATCGGCTCGGGAATCGGCGCCCTCACGGCGATCCTTGCGGCCCGGGCCCGCCGCGTGATCGCCCTCGAGGTGGACCGCCGGCTCGTCGACGTGCTCCGGGAGGAACTCGGGGGGCTGCAAAACGTCGAGATCGTACACGGGGACGTCCTGGAGTACGACTTTGCGTCCGCCCGGCCCGAAGGCGGGGAGGGTAGGATCCGGGTCGTCGGCAACGTCCCCTACAACCTTTCGAGTCCGATCGTCCTTCGGCTTCTGGACTACCGCGAGTCCATCGACCGGGCCGTCCTGATGCTCCAGCGCGAGGTGGCCGAGAGGCTGGCCGCTCCGCCGGGAACGAAGGACTACGGCCCTCTGTCCGTCACCGTGGCCCTCTACACGGAGGCCCGGCTGGAGACGCGGGTCCCCGCGTCCTGTTTCGTCCCGCGTCCCGACGTGGATTCCCGCGTGCTCCGGCTGGACATGCGCCGGGAGCCCCTGTGCGCCGTGGAGGACCAGGCCCTGTTCCGAAACGTCGTGCGAAGCTGCTTCGCCAAGCGCCGCAAGACGCTCCTGAACAACCTCCGGCAGTCCGTTCTGCCCGTCCGGCCGGAGGCGGTCCCCGCCATCCTGGAGGCGCTCGGGATCGACGGGACGCGGCGCGCCGAGACGCTCACCGTCCATGAATTCGCCTCCCTGAGCAACCGGATCGGCCGCGGACAAAACCCTTGACAGCCCGCCGGTCTTCTGTTATTAGGGGGCCGCACCGCTTGGATCCCCCTGAGGGACTGGGACGGAGGGTTACCGCTCTAGAAGTGCGCTGCTTCCAACAGCCTCCCGTCCAGCACGGTGAGGCTTTTTTTATTCCTGGGGCAGACCATGATCGTCATCGAAAAAGCGAAAGAGATGCAGCGATTCGCAGACGTCCAGAGACAGAAGGGCTCGCGGATTGCCTTCGTCCCGACCATGGGGTTTCTCCACCGGGGGCACCTGAGGCTCATGGAGGAGGGGAAGAAGCACGGGGACTGCCTTGTGACGAGCATCTACGTCAACCCCACCCAGTTCGGTCCCAAGGAGGATCTCGCCAAGTACCCGCGGGACTTCGACATGGACTACAAGCTCTGCCAGGGCGTGGGGGTGGACGTGATCTACTTCCCGTCCAACGAAGAGATGTACCCCCGGCACTATCAGACCTACGTGGATCTCGAAGGCGTCACGCAGAATCTCTGCGGTCTCTCGAGGCCCGGGCACTTCCGGGGCGTGGCCACCGTCTGCGCCAAGCTCTTCAATCTCGTGAAGCCCCACGCAGCGGTCTTCGGGAAGAAGGATTTTCAGCAGCTCGTCGTCATCAAGAGGATGGTCGAGGACCTGAACATGGACCTCGAGATCGTCGGCCTCGACACGGTCCGGGAGTCCGACGGGCTTGCCATGAGCTCCCGGAACACATACCTCAAGCCCGAGGAGCGCGAATCGGCCCTGAGCCTGAGCAGGGGCCTGAAAATGGCCCAGGGGATGTACGCCGGGGGCGAGCGGGACGCGTCCGCCATCATCGGCGCCGTCAGCCGCTTCATCGCCGGGCATTCCCACGCGACCATCGATTACGTCAAGATCTGCGACACGACGACGATGAAGGACGTGGCCCGCCTGGACGGGGAGAGCGTCATGGCACTGGCCGTCCGCGTGGGGGCGGCGCGCCTCATCGACAACTCGGTATTCGGGGAGCCCTTGAACGTCTAACATCACGGTGACGGGAAACACCGGCAACAAGGGGGGAGAGAAACCATGCAGCGCATCGTGCTCAAATCCAAGATCCACCGCGCTACGGTAACGGACGCCAACCTCAACTACGAGGGGAGCATCACGATCGACGAGGGCCTCATGCAGAGGGCCGATCTCGTCCCCTTCGAGAAGGTGGCGATCTACAACGTCTCGAACGGCGAGCGCTTTTCGACCTACGTCATCAAGGGCAAGAAGGGCTCGGGCGTCATCTGCCTCAACGGGGCCGCTGCGCGGAAGGTGTCCAAGGGGGATCTCGTCATCATCGCGAGCTATGTCATGGTCGAGGACGCCGAGTCGAAGGGCTGGAGCCCCAAGTGCGTCCACGTGGACGCGAAGAACCGGGTCAACAAGAAGTAGCGCCGCCTGCGATTCCGCAGCGAAACCGGGCAAAGGGTGTCGAACCTTTGCCCTTTTTTTATCGGGAGCTCACGATCCATGAAACACAGGCTCAAGAACATTTTTCTCGCCGGCCTCGCCGTCACGGTCCCCATCGGGCTGACGATCTACATCCTGTTCTTCCTGATCGACCTCATGGACGGCCTGCTCCGTGTGATCCCGGCGGCCATCCACCCGGAAACCCTGTTGGGGGTGCGCATCCCGGGGCTGGGCGCGATCGCGACGGTCCTGCTGATCTTCCTGGCCGGCCTGGTCACGACCAGCTATGCCGGTTCCCGGTTCTTCCGGTTCGCCGAGACCCTCGTCGAGAGGATCCCCCTCGTCCGGGGCATCTACCAGGCGATCAAGCAGATCGTGCAGACCATGGTGAGCAAGGAGGGGCAGAGCTTCAAGAGGGTGGTCCTCGTCGAGTTCCCCCGGCAGGGGCTCTACACGGTGGCCTTCGTGACCGGGTCCGTCTCCGGCGAGCTCCGGCGAAAGACCGGCGAGCGCAGCATCAGCATTTTCGTTCCCACGACCCCGAACCCCACGTCGGGCTACTACATGATCGTCGCGGAGGACCGCGTCACGGACCTCGAGATGTCCGTCGAGGAGGCCTTCAAGCTCATCATCTCGGGCGGGATGATCTCGCCGCCGGAGAACAATAAGCAGTTGAGAAACGGCTGAAACTCTGTTACAACTACCCCGTTTGATCGCCCGCAGTCGGCGGGACCGGCATGGAAGTTGAAAACAAACCCCAACCCATGGAGGGCGCATGCAGATTACATCGGAAAGCATCAAGATCGGACATCCGGATGTCGTGGCCGACGCCATCGCCGCCAATATCATCGCCACGATCCTCGACGAGGAGAAGAAGCTCGGCCTGACCGTTTATAACATGCCGCACTGCGGCCTCGAGGTGTTCCTCGGCAAGGGATTCTGCGTCGTAGGCGGCGAGGTTTCCACCCGCTGCTACGTGGACGTGGAGAAGATCGTCCGCGACACGGTCCTCGGGATCGGGTACAACGACTTCTGCCTCGGCCTGGACGGAGGCTCCATGGGCATCCTCAACGCCATCATTCCCCAGTCGCCGGATATCAACATCGGCACCCGGGCCGACCTCGGGAAGTTCAAGGAGATCGGGGCGGGGGACCAGGGGATCATGTACGGGTACGCCTGCTCGGACACCCCGGAGCTGCTGCCGCTTCCCTACGTGCTGTGCAACCGCATGATGCGGGTCTTCGAGGAGACGAAGCACCCCTACTTCGCGCCGGACGGCAAGGGCCAGGTCAGCGTGGAGTACGACGACAAGACGGGCAGGCCGCTGCGCGTGGTGAAGGTCCTCATGTCCAACGCCGTCGACTACCGTCACGTCGGCAAGGGCAAGAAGAAGGACGTCGAGACCGTCGCGAAAAAGATGTGCTTCGACGTGCTGGGCGACTGGATCGACAAAAAGACGGAATTCCTCTTCAACCCCACGGGCGAGTGGCAGGCCATCCACTCCTGCAGCGCCGCCGACTCCGGGGTCACGGGCCGCAAGCTCGTCGTGCAGTTCTACGGGGGCTTCCCGGGCGCCCAGCTCGGGGGCGGGTCCGTGATGAACAAGTCCCCCGAGAAGGTGGACTGCTCGGCGGCCTTCGGCGCCCGCTACGCGGCCAAGAACGTCGTCGCCGCGGGCCTTGCCGAGAAGTGCTCCATCCAGCTCTCCTACGCCATCGGGGTGGCAAGGCCCTTCTCGATCTACGTGAACACGTTCGGCACCGGGAAGGTGTCGGACCGCAAGCTGGAGCAGGTCGTCACGAAGGTTTTCGACTTCACGCCGGCCGGCATGATCAAGCAGTTCAGCCTGCTCGACGGCGGCGTCTACCGGAAACTTCCCAGGACCTTCTTCATGGACAAGTACGCCTGGGAGAAGACGGACAAGGTGAAGGAGCTTCGCGAGAAGATCAAGGCCTGACCGGACCGCGTCGTCGGAGAAAACGAACCCGTAGCCGTCCGAGGCTCCGGGAAGAGAGAAAGGGACCGCATGGATTACGACGTCAAGGACATGAAACTGGCGGAGCAGGGCAGGCTGGCCGTGGAATGGGCCTACCAGAGCATGCCCGTTCTCGCCCTTATCCGGAAGCGATTCGCGAAGGAAAAGCCCCTGAAGGGGCTGCGGCTCGGCGCATGCCTGCACGTCACCACGGAGACGGCAAGCCTCATGGAAACGCTCAAGGCGGGAGGGGCCGAGGTGCGCCTCTGCGCGTCCAACCCGCTGAGCACGCAGGACTACGTGGCCGCCTACCTCGTGAAATTCCACTCGATCCCCGTCTACGCGATCAAGGGCGAAGACACCGAGACCTACTACCGTCACATCCACGCCGTCCTCGACATGAAGCCGCACCTGACCATGGACGACGGCGCCGACCTCGTCTCGATGATCCACTCGGAGCGCAAGGACCTCATCCGGGGTATCGTCGGGGGGACCGAGGAAACGACGACGGGGGTCATCCGGCTGCGGGCCATGGCCGCCAAGGGCGTGCTGCGGTTCCCGATCATCGCCGTCAACGACGCGCAGACGAAGTACATGTTCGACAATCGATATGGCACGGGCCAGAGCACGATCGACGGGATCGTCCGATCGACAAACCGGCTCGTGGCGGGCTCGGTCTTCGTCGTCTGCGGGTACGGGTGGTGCTCCCGGGGGCTCGCCATGAGGGCCCACGGACTCGGGGCGAACGTCGTCGTGACGGAAGTGGATCCCCTGAAGGCCCTGGAGGCCGTCATGGACGGATATCGCGTCATGCCCATCGACGAGGCGGCCGCGATCGGGGACTTCTTCTGCACGCTCACGGGCGACATCAACGTGATCCGCAGGGAGCACTTCCTCAAGATGAAGGACGGGGCCATCGTGTCCAACTCGGGGCACTTCAATGTGGAGCTCGACCTCGACGGTCTTGCGAAAATCACGAAAAAGACCAGAAAGATCCGGGAGTTCGTAGAGGAACACAGCCTCACGAACGGGCGCAGGGTCTACGTGCTCGGCGAGGGCCGTCTCATCAACCTCGCGGCGGCCGAGGGTCACCCCTCGAGCGTCATGGACATGAGCTTCGCCAACCAGGCCCTCTCGGCGGAATACATGGCGAAGAACGTCAAATCGCTCAAGAAGCAGGTCTACGCGGTTCCCCAGGATATCGACAGGGAAATCGCGCGGCTCAAGCTGGCGGCCATGGGCGTCCGGATCGACACGCTGACGGCGGAGCAGAGGAAATACCTGAGTTCCTGGGAAATGGGCACGTAACCGGGGATCGGGTCCAGGGTATCGGGTATAGGAAAGACAAAGGATCGGCACGTGATCGCGCCGATCCTTTTTTTATACCTTGTCGGGCGCCTGTCTTGTTCTACCCCTAGACCCTAGACCCGATCCCCGATACCCTGTTTGCAAGGCCTGCGGCCCTACGTGTTGACCCTTCGGAACATGACGACGGCCACGATACCCAGGATGACGTTGGTCGCCCAGGCCGCGACGGCGGGGGGCAGGGTGCCCGAGCGGCCGAGGGACAGCGTGAAGGCGAAGACGATCCAGTAGGAAAAGCCGATGATCACGCCGATCCCGATGCCCTGGGCGATGCCGCCGCTGCGCTCGGAGCGCATCGGGAAGGCCACCCCGATCAGCGCCAGGATCAGGCTCACGAAGACGAAGGCGATTTTCCCCTGGAGGTCCGTCTCGTATCGCGTGGCATCGTAGCCCTCCTGGCGGAGCTTGCGGATGTAGTTCCTCAGCTCGCGGAACCCCATCTGGTCGGCGCTTTTCTGCACGACCTGGAGGTCCTCGGGCTTCTCGCCGATCTCGACGGCGAGCGTCGGCAGGCGCTCGATGGACGGGAAGTCCCTGCCCGAGAAGGTCGTCCGGAGAACGTCACGGAGCTCCCAGCGCTCCCCGGTCCACCGGGCCTCCCCGGCATCGATGCGGGAGGCCAGGCTGAACCCGGGGTCGAGGTAGTGGATCGTGACGCCCCGGATCCGGTTCTCCGAGGGGATGACGAGCTTGAAATTGTAGATCGCGTTCCGGCTCTTGTACCAGATCGCGTTTTCCTTGAAGGCCCCCCACTCCTTCTTCTTCTGCACCTCGGCGTACTTGATGTACTCCGCCCGCCAGTTGGCCGCGGGGGTGACGAACTCGTTGAGCAGGAAATTCAGGGCGCAGGCGACGAGCGAAAAGGCCAGCACGGGCAGGGCGATCCGGTAGAGGCTGATCCCGTTGGCCTTCATGGCCACGATCTCGTGGTTCCGCGAAAGCAGGCCGAAGGTGATGAGCGCGGACAGCAGGACGCAAGCGGGCATCATCATGGCCACGATGGAGGGAACCGTGTAGAGGTGGTAAGAGACGATCTGCCCCAGGGTCGCGTTGTTGCTCAGGAACATCCGGATGCGTTCGAAGAAGTCAACCACCATGTAGAGGCATAGGAAGGCAAGCAGCACGAAGCCGAAGGTCAGTATGAACTCGCGCGAGAGGTAGCGGTCGAGCACGGTCATCGGCTCACCCGTCGCCTTTCCGGATCGGCAGCCATTTCGGGGCGATCTCGCGCTCACGAGCCCGCGCGAAGTAGACGTAGAGGCCCGCGGCCATGAACAGCACGTTGGGGGCCCACACCCCGACGACAACGGGCAGCTTCCCCGTTTCGCCCAGCGCCTTCCCGTAGAGCAGGAACACGTAGTAGACCATGACGAGCGCCAGGCCTACGGTGAAGCCCCGCATCTTGCCCGACCGGCTCGACTGGATCCCCAGCGGGATGCCCAGGAAGGCAAAGATCAGGCAGGTGAAGGGGCTTGCCAGCCTCTGGTTGAATTCGATCATCATCTCGCGCATCGTCGGGCCCTGGGGATCGGGTTCGTCGATCCTTCGGCGGAGGTCCCAGAGGGTCATCTCGTCGAGCTTGCTGAACTTGACGCGGCGCTCGTCGGCCGCCGACCCCTTGAAATCGAGGCGCACGTCGTAGGTGCTGAAGTCGACCTTCTTGTAGTTCTTGAACTGGCCGTCGACGGTATGGATGCTGCCGCCTTCGAGCCGGAGCGTCACCGTGAGGGACTGCGGGTTCGAGATCAGCGTTCCCCGCGATGCGATGATCGTGCTCGGCTCGTCGATGGTCCGGTCGTCGTAGAGCAGCACCCCCTCCATGGCGTCCCCGCTGACGGGGATCCGGTCCGCGTAGATGACGATGCCCCTAAAGTCGTCGTTGAAGACCTTCTCCTTGATCCCCACGCTGGCTTTCTGCTTGACGATCGAGAACAGGAGGTTCTTCGCCTCGAGATTGCCCCTGGGGATGAGGAAGAAACTGGTCAGCGCCGACAGCCCGAAGGCGATCAGGGCCGCCGCCATGACGGGGGCGGCGATCCGGTGGAGGCTCAGCCCGCAGGCCTTCAGGACGGTGAACTCGTTGTCCCGGGAAAGCCTCCCGATCCCGATCAGGATCGCGATGATGAGGGCCAGGGGGATCGTGAACAGCATGAGGGCGGGCATCAGGTAGAGAATCAGCTTCAGGATATCCGCGAAGGATACCCCCTTGTTGATCATGAGGTCGACGAGGCTCAAGATGCGGCCCATGATCAGCACAAAGGTGAAGACAAAGAGGGTCATGAGGAAGGGGTAGAGGATTTCCCGGAAGATGTATCGGTTCAGGATGCTGAACATGCCCGTGTGCCGTCCCACCTCTTTAAGTATCAGTTTTTTCTTTATTAATCCAATCAAATCCTGTAAATCAACGATTACTTTCTGCCCGGCTCGGGTCGCCGAAACGGGCTGCGGGCCCGGAAGGAGGCACGCCATGATCGATCTGCACACGCACTCGCTCTTCAGCGACGGGGAGCTGATCCCGTCGGAACTGGCCCGGAGGGCCGCCGTGGCGGGATACCGCGCCATGGCCATCACGGACCACGCGGACCACTCCAATTTCGATTTCATCCTCAGCCGGGTTTCCCAGGTCTGCGGGAAGATCTCCGAGGCCTATGGGATCCTGGTCCTGCCGGGGATCGAGATCACCCACGTGCCGCCCCGGTACATCCCCGCGCTGGCCAAAGAGGCGCGAAAAGCCGGGGCCCGCATCATCGTCGTGCACGGCGAGACCCTGGTGGAACCCGTCATGGAGGGAACGAACCTTGCCGCCGTCCAGTCCGACATCGACATCCTGGCTCACCCGGGACTCATCGACGAGGACTCGGTGAAGATTGCGGCCAAGGCGGGCATCTTTCTCGAGATCACCACCCGGAAGGGTCACAGCCTCGGAAACGGCCATGTGGCGTCTCTTTCCCGCATGCACGGCGCCCCCCTGGTGCTCGACACGGACACGCACGCGCCCGGTGACCTCGTGTCCCTCGAGTTCGCCAGGCGCGTGGCCCGCGGCGCGGGGCTCACGGAAGCCGAAGCGGCCCGCATGTTCCGAAACTCGGAGGAAATCGTCCGGAAGAAGACCTCGTCGGGCACCGCAGCCCGGAGAACGCGGAAGAGGGGATGAGGTCCGTTTTTTTCTCCGACGTGCACGCGAGAGGCTCGGCCGAGGAGGCCGGCGCCTGCATCCCCGCGTTTCTCCGGAGCATCGGGTGCGACCTGGATCACCTTTTCGTCGTGGGCGACCTGTTCGATTTCTGGTTTTCCAGGGACGGCGTCGTTTATCCCGGGTTTCTGCCCGTCATCGACGCGCTGACGTCGCTGCAGCGAAGGGGGGTGCAGGTTCATCTCTTCGAAGGGAACCACGATTTCTTCCTGGCCGACTATTTCACAGGGTACCACGGGATCGAGGTGTACACGGGAGAGGCCCGCATCACGCTGGGCGGCCGTTCCGTCTACATCGCCCACGGCGATCTGGTGGACGAGGGCGACCGGGGCTACCGGTTCCTGCGGGCGCTGTTGAGAAGCCCCTCGTTCTATGCCCTGCAGAAACGGCTGCCGCTGGCGCTGCTCTGGAAACTGGCCCGGCGAAGCTCCGATGCCAGCAAAGCCTATCTCGCGAAACCGCAGGGGGGGCTGGCCGCGAAGATGGAAGACTTCGCCCTCGCAAAATTTTCCGAGGGCGTCGATGCGGTCGTCCTCGGGCACTGCCACCTTCCCGTGCACAGGACCTTCACGGTCGACGGCAGGCAGAGGCATTTCGCCCTGCTGGGCGACTGGCTGGAGCACCGGTCCTACCTGCTTTGGGAGGACGAGCGGTTCGAACTTCGCTTCTGGGGAACGGAATCGGCCGGGCCCTGCTGAGCGCAGCGGCCGACGTCCGCGGGCAGCTGAAAAATGTGGACAGCCTGAGTGGAATGTGCTAGCAAACACACTTTGATTTAGCGGATAACGAACCCATGAATTTCGGCGGAATCGAAGAGAAATATGAAGCCCTCGAGGGCGCGGCGTTTGTGGTGGTCCCCGTCCCCTACGACCTGACGACGACCTACCAGGGGGGGGCGCGCAAGGGGCCTGCCGCCATCCTCGAGGCCTCCTGCAACATGGAGCTCTACGACGAGGAGATCGAGGCGGAAACCTACAGGGCCGGTATCCACACGATGGAACCGCTGGAGGCCGTCGCCTCGGGGCCGGAGGGAATGCTCGGGCGGATCGAGGAAGCCGTCACCGGGGTCTTCCAACTCGGTAAGATCCCCGTCATGCTCGGCGGCGAGCACAGCATCACGCTGGGTGCGGTTAGGGCGGCCCGGAAGCGATACCCGAAGCTTTCGGTGCTTCACCTGGACGCCCACGCGGACATGCGCATGTCGTACCAGGGGACGCCTTACAGCCACGCCTGCATCGGCAGACGGATGATCGAGCTGTGTCCCGTCGTCCAGGCCGGGATCCGGAGCATGAGCGTCGAGGAGGCCGATTTTCTTCGTAGGCGAAAGCTGCCCTCCTGTTCGGCTGCCGCAATCCGCCGGGACCGGGCGTGGGTCGGGAAGCTGATCCGGCACCTCACGAGAGACGTCTACATCACCGTCGATCTCGACGCCTTCGACCCCGCCGTCATGCCCGCCACGGGCACGCCCGAACCGGGCGGGATGCTGTGGCATGACGTGCTCGACCTGCTCCGCGAGGTGTGCAGGAAAAAGAACGTGATCGGGTTCGACCTCGTCGAACTCGCACCCATCCCCGGCATGGTGGCCCCCGACTTCCTGGCGGCGAGGCTGGCCTACCGGATGATGGGGTACGTGACGCAAAAATCCAGATAAAGGAGAAGGGCCGTGAATATCTGGGTACCGAAGAAGATCTTTTTCACCAAAGGCGTGGGAAATCACAAAGAAGAGCTGCACTCGTTCGAGCTGGCCTTGCGGAATGCAGGCATCGAGAAATTCAACCTGGTCTACGTGTCGAGCATCTTTCCCCCGGGCTGCAAGATGATCTCCAAGGCCAAGGGACTCAAGGAAAAGAACCCGGGAGAGATCACCTACTGCGTCATGAGCCGATGCTCCAGCAACGAGCCTTACCGCCTTCTCGCGGCCTCCGTCGGCTGCGCCATCCCGGCGGACACCTCCCAGTACGGCTACATCAGCGAACATCACGCCTTCGGCCAGACGGAGAAACAGGCCGGCGATTACGCCGAGGACCTGGCGGCCGCCATGCTGGCCTCGACCCTGGGCATCGACTTCGACGTGGACAAGAGCTGGGACGAAAACAAGGAGATCTTCAAGATCAGCGGCAAGATCGTCCGGACGCGCAATGTGACGCAGTCCGTCATCGTGCCGCGCAAGGGGGGGTGGACCACGGTGCTCGCCGCGGCGGTGTTCGTTTTCTAGGACGGCCGGAAACGCCCGCGCGTCAAGGTTTTTCTGAAAAAGGGCTTGACATCTTGCGAGCGGAACATTATCATACCTATTCACGACGCGGGGTGGAGCAGTCAGGTAGCTCGTTGGGCTCATAACCCAAAGGTCGGTGGTTCGAATCCATCCCCCGCTACCAGAATAATCAAGGGGTCGGCTGTGAAGCCGACCCCTTTTTCATGCCCTCGCTCGTATTGCGAAGTGCGTCAACACTAAGCCGGCATCTCCAGAAGAACGTGCAGTCGCGGGTGGACCATGCTCCAGGCCGTACTGAAGAATCACGGCCGATCCTCCATCCCTCAAAAAAAAGGCACGGCGGATCGCCATGCCTTTCCGTTTTTCAAAGGGCCGGATCATCTACTTCTTGAACCTCCGCGCACCTGCAATCCCGAAGAGACCCAGACCGAGAAGCAGAAGGGTGCCCGGTTCGGGAACCGAAGAAGTCTCCGCGATCTGGCGGGTCGGGGTGCGGCCGTCGTCTCCGTAAATCATGATCTCGTTGATATGGGCCCAGTTCGGTCCTTCTGTGACATCGAAGGCGATGTATCTCATATCGGTGAGCGCGAAAGCGATCTCGAGGGAATTCGCGCCATCTATGTCAACCAGGGAGCCGCTCCGGATCAGGTTCCAACTCTCCCCATTTGCGCTGCCGTACAGATAGAATGTTTCCGATGCGGAGCTGCCATGAGCGAGAGGTGAATCATGCAGCACGATTCTGTCCACGGCATACGTGCCGTTCAAATCAACGATCAGCCACTGACACGTTGTCACATTCTCCCATGATCCCGACACCCACAACGTATCGACGTTACCGTCAATGGCATGGCCCGCAAGGTTACCCTCCCACGAATTGTTTGTGGTTGCCGTTCCGTAAACAGGCGCCAGATTGATGTACTCAGCCATGGCTGTCCCGGCCATGAGGAGGAACACTGCTGAGACCAAGACAAGTTTTTTCATCGTAAACCTCCAGAAGAATTGATACCTGCAACGGATGAAACTGATGTTATCAACAGAATTTGCATCACCCATGCCAATTGCGTAATGTATCGTATATATTGACATTTCATATTCTTGAAGCAAGGAACATTACCCGAATACGTAAAGTAATCTTACAATACCTTGGTACTAAAATCGCAGATTATGTCATTATATTAAGTATATAGGAACAACTGTTGATATGTAAGACACCTTTACGGCAGGACCTGCAAAACCACGACAAGTAGTATTTATGTATAATATAGATATGTTAAATCATTTCTGAATGTGTCGGATTATTTTACATGCCATATTTGTTTCATGAGTTGCACGCGGTCATAGTGATTCATATGTTGCATACGATACATTTATATCATGTTGTTTATAAATATTCTTTCAGCAGATTCCAAACGAACAGGCCCAAGGGCATTACGAGCAACCGACCCCGAAAGAGTTCGGGGTTATCGATGGAAGAAAAAGGCTCTGCAAAATCCTCCCCAGCCCTCCTTTTCCAAAGGAGGGTGCTGAAGAGCTTCCCCCTATGCAAAAGGGGGATCGAGGGGGATTTTCTCCGATCGATTCGAGCCGTTTCTCAGGAGCGAGGGGTCCATGGCTCACAATCAATGGGCCGATCATTCGATTCCATCTTTCAATGCGGAATAAAAAAGGCCGAGACGACCTCGGCCCTTATTCGTTGGCGGATAGTGACTCTCAGCGATTGCCCTTGTAGTACTGCATCGCCTCGGGAATCAGCGACTCGATGTCGCGGATTCTCGACTCCGGGGCCGGGTGGGTGGACAGCAACTCCGGCGGCCTCGATCCTCCCCGGGCGTTCATCCTCTGCCACAGGGCAATTGCACTTCGCGGGTCGTAGCCGGCCTTGGCCATCAGCACGAGACCGATGCGGTCGGCCTCGGACTCGTGGAGACGGCTGTAGGGGAGCAGGAACCCCACCTGGGTTCCCACTCCGTAGGCCTGCATGAATATGTCCGAGGTGATCCCGGGGCTCCGTGCCAATGCCAGCGAAAGCCCGACTGCCCCGAACTGGGCGAGAAGGCCCTGGCTCATCCTCTCGTTTCCGTGCTTTGCGATGGCGTGGGCCACTTCATGTCCCATGACGACGGCAAGACCGTTTTCGTCCTGCGCGATGGGCAGAAGCCCCGTGTAAACGGCTACCTTGCCTCCCGGCATGCACCAGGCGTTGACCGTCTTTTCGTCTTCGATCAGATTGAACTCCCACTTGTAGTTCCGGATGTCGCTCCCGCGCCCGGTCTCCTCCAGCAACTCCTCGGATGCCGCCGCGATCCGCTGCCCGACGCGGCGCACCAGTGCGACCTTCGTCACGTCCGTGGAGAGCTTCGAGCTTTTCAGGACCTTGCTGTACTCCTGGAAGCTCATGGAGGTGAGCTCGGAATCCGGAACGAGGCGCAGTCCCCTGCGCTCCGTCACCGGCGCAGCGGCGCAGGCGCCGATCAGGAAGACCAGGCTGAGCGCGAGGGCGAATCGTTCGGCACCGCGTGTTCGTTTCGCAGAATGTGCGCCTCTCATGTCGCCTCCTTCGTGACGGGAGTTGGCTTCATCGCACAGTCATTATATCGAACGGGGGTGACGGATGCAAATCGTTGAAAGCGGGGGAGAGGCCGAAGAAGACGGAAGAGGCGCGGGGGACGAAACGAGGCGCGCCTCGTCAGGCCGAACATCGGAAGGAGGACTGCGGAGGGGCTTCTCGCTTCTCCGCCGTTTCCGTTGAAATGAAGACCCCTTTTGCGACGTAGTGGCCTTTGCGCTCTACGTACTTGACCGTCGCCCTCACCCCCGGGGGGATCTCCTGGGGTTTCACGGCGTCCAGATCGATCTTGACGACCGTACTGTCGTCGAACTGCAGCTCGACGTCCTCATTGCGGACTCTCACGGTGATGGTCTTCGCCCTGGGATCGACGGAGAGTACTTCGCCTGCGAGGTGTTTTACACGAATCGTTTTCTTCGGCTCGACAGTTTTCTTCTTCTCCGACGCGGCAGCCTTTACGGCGGCTTTTTCCGCAGGTTGGCCGCACGCTACGCAGAGCAGGCCGATCGACAGGAGGATGGAAAGAATCAGCAGGCGGACGGTCACGGGTCTCTCTCGCTGCAGGGTTTTCGGTAACGTTGATCACGAAAAAAATGGAACCGGCTGCACTCGCATTGAAGCCACCCGAGGGGCATCGATCGCTCGATGCCCCTCCGGTAAGCCTGTCGTGAGGTGGTGGATCGGGAAGCTTACTTCTTCTCGGGGGCCTTCTTTTCCTCGGCCTTCTTCTCGGCCTTCTTGGGCTCTTCCTTCTTGGCCTCCTTCTTCTCGGCCTTCTTCTCAGCCTTCTTGGGGGCCTTCTTCTCGGCCTTCTTCTCGGGCTTTGCGTCTTTCTTGGGCTCGGCCTTCTTATCGGCAGCCTTGTCCGCAGGCGCCGCCGCCTTCTCCTGAGCCGGCTTTGCGGCCGGAGCGGCCTGGGCGAAGCACAGACCCGTCGTCGCCACCACGAACATCATGGCAAACAGGATTGCGAGAACCTTCTTCATTGTGTTGTCACCTCCTTTCCTCTGGACTTGCAGGGTATCATATCAAGGAACATGCCAGGGGCAGACTTTAAATATAATTAATATATTCAGATATTTACGGGGAAGGAACACAACGGCGCAGAACGCGCTTTACCATATTCGAAAAGAACATTCTAATTTTGGAATGGGGTCACAAATTTAGGAAGAAAAAGCCGTCGCCATAGGAAAGGATCTTACCTTTTCCCGTTGACGCTTCTGACCGTCATGACAGGGGCAGGAATTTGAGGGTTCTCGCTTGATCTCGCACGCACGATTTCCCTGAGCATGGATAAAAAAAGAGGGGCACCGGCTTACCGGTACCCCTCTTTCGAAACTGACTTGATTGATGAAGCCAGTTGCTTACTTCTTCTCGGGGGCCTTCTTCTCCTCGGCCTTCTTGGGCTCGGCCTTCTTGGGCTCTTCCTTCTTGGCCTCCTTCTTCTCGGCCTTCTTGGCCTCCTTCTTCTTGGGCTCTGCCTTCTTCTTCTCGGCCTTCTTGGCGTCCTTCTTCGGCTCGGCCTTCTTGTCGTCAGCCTTCTTCTCGGGAGCCGGAGCAGCCTTCTCCGCCGGCTTTGCGGCCGGGGCAGCCTGGGCGAAGCACAGACCCGTCGTCGCCACCACGAACATCATGGCAAACAGGATTGCGAGAACCTTCTTCATTATGTTGTCACCTCCTTCCGTTTTGTTTTGACAGAGCCAGTTTACAAGGAGCGTGCCAGAACATGATCACAGAAAATAGCGAATGAATACATAGATATAGAGAAATGATGGGATGTGAAAGAGCGCCGATCTTTACAATTCCGGGAAGTGTATTACCGATTCTGGAAATGACGGACTTTTTCAAGAAAAAGATTACAAATATGGGAAGGCCGCTTACGTATTTTCGAAGAAGACGTTTGCGCGAGGAGGAAAAAGTCGTGCCGATATCGCAGATTAAACCGTAAAATCGTGTAGATAATTCTATCCATTTCGCTCAGACCTTCCCCGGGGATCGGGTCACATCGGGCTGGGGTGATTCAGGCCGTACTTGTCCCAGCGATAGGCGAAGGCCCGATAGCTCATATTCAGGAGCTTCGCGGCGCGGGCGCCCACGTTGTTCGCCTTTTCCATGGCCTTCTGCAGAAGATCCTTTTCGAGCTCCACGTAGCTGATCCCCACATCGGGGATGTCCTGCTGCAATATGCACTTGATGCCGCTGCGCCTCTCGGGCAGGTCGAGCTCGTACTTCTTCCAGCTGTACCAGAAGGCGTCGTAGTTCATATCGAGCAGTCGCGCGGCCCTTGCGAGCACCTGACTCGACTTGGCCATGGCCTTCACGAGGAGCTCCTTCTCGAGCTCCTCGAGGTCGATCCCGTCGTCGGGGATCTCGATTCCCATGACGGGACGGGAAACGGACCGCAACTCCCCGCGGATGTCGGCAAGTCCGATCGTGTCGGACTCGCACATGAGGACCGCCTTTTCGAGGACGGACTGCAGTTCGCGCACGTTTCCGGGCCAGCCGTATTGAATGACGGCCTTCATCGCTCCCTCGTCGATCTTGACGACGTTCTTGCCGAAGTTGTGGTTGAACTTCTGCAGAAAGAAAGCGGCCAGGTCGGGGATGTCCTCCTTTCGGTCCCTCAAGGGCGGCATGTGGATCGTGACGACCTTGAGACGGTAGAACAGGTCTTCGCGGAATCGCCCGTGCTTCATTTCCTCGAGGAGGTCCTTGTTGGTGGCCGATACGATCCGCACGTCCACCTTGATCGGCTCGCGCCCCCCGACGCGCATGATCTCGCGCTCCTGCAGGACCCGCAGGATCTTGGACTGTGTCATCAGGGGAAGGTCGCCGACCTCGTCGAGAAAGATCGTCCCGCCGCTTGCGGCTTCGAACAGGCCCTTCTTCCGCTGCGTGGCGCCCGTGAACGCGCCGGGCTCGTAGCCGAACAGCTCGCTTTCGAGAAGGGTCTCGGGGATGGCGGCGCAGTTGATGGCCATGAAGGACTTCTCCCGGCGCCCGCTGTTGTAGTGGATCGCCTTGGCGATCAGCTCTTTCCCCGTGCCGCTCTCCCCCAGGATCAGGACCGTCGCGGGGCTGTCGGCCACCTTGCGGACGATGTGGACGATATCCTTGATTGCCTTGGAGTGCCCGATGATTCCCTGGATGCTGAACATGTCGTTCAGGGCTTTCCGGAGCTCGAGGTTGCGCTGCAGCAGTTCCTTGCGCTCGAGGGCCCGGCGAACGGCGAGGAGCACGACTTCCTTGTCGAGGGGTTTCGTCAGGTAGTCGAAGGCGCCTTTCTTCATGGCGTCGACGGCTGAATCGACGGTCCCGAAGGCAGTCATGAGAATCACCGTCGGGGGCAGCTTGAGGCCCTTGAGCTTCTCGAGCAGTTCGATCCCGTCCATCTTCCCCATCTTGAGGTCGGTGAGCACGATGTCCGGCTCGTAGGCCTTCACCAGCTTCAGGGCCTCTTCGCCCGATGCGGCCGAATAGGTCTCGTATCCCTCGTCGGCCAGGATGGTCGTGAGGATCTCGCGCTGCAGTGTCTCGTCGTCCACGATCAGGATGACCGCCATGGCTGCTCCTCTCCCGTGATTGCGCCGGCACGTCCCGCTTCGGAACCGGCAAGGGGGAGGCTGATCGTCACCTCGCTTCCCTGTCCCTCGACGCTTGCGAATTCGATCTTCCCCCCGTGCTCTTCGATGACCCGCTTTGTCATGGCCAGTCCCAGTCCGAGGCCCTGACTCTTGGTCGTGAAGAAGGGCTCGAAGATGCGGGCGAGGTTTTCCCTCGACACGCCGGTTCCGGTGTCCGCGATACGCAGCATCAAACGGCCGTCACGTTCTTCCGACGCGAGCGTGAGGGTGCCGCCGGCCGGCATGGCCTGGAAGGCGTTCGTCACCAGGTTGAACAGGCAGCTCTTCATGAGCTCCGTGTCCAGCCTCAGCTCCGGCAGGGCCTCGTACGCCTCGACGATCCGGATCCGGTCCGATGCCGCCTTGGCCCTGACGATCTCGACGACATCGGCCAGCAGCTCGCGGGTGCTGCAGGGCTGGCGATCGAGCTTGAGCGGCTTGCCGTAATCCAGGAAGTCACGGACGAGGCGGTCGAGGCGGTGAATCTCCTCTTTCATGCTTTCCACCAGCTTTTCGAACCCTTCGGCGCCGTCGGCGGGGCGGTACTTCGTCTTGATGTGGTCGATGGAGAGGCTGATGAAGTTCAGCGGGTTGCGGATCTCGTGCGCGATGCCCCGGGAAAGCTGTCCGATGGCGGAGAGATGCTCCGCCTCGCGGAGGCGCTCCTCGAGCCTGCGCTGCTCCCGGAGCCGCTGGATCATGAAGTTGAAACTCTGGGTCAGGTCCCCGATCTCGTCCTTGCGGTCCACCGGGAGGTTCTGGTTGAGATCGCCCGCCGCGACCTTGCGGGCCGCGGCTACTACGTTGTGGATGGGTTCCGTGTACCACATGGACAGGAACGTGGACAGGAGGATGCCGATGGCGAAGACCGACAGGGCGGCAATGATGCGCTTGGTCGTGTTGCGGCGCATCGTCTCCTGGAGGTTCTCCACGTTGATCTGGAGGTGGATGTAGCCGTAGTGGGCCTGTCCGGCGATGACGGGGATGATGACGTTGTAGGCCTTGCCCTCCTGGTCGACGGCCGGTTCCCCGAGCTCGGCCTTGATGATGAGTTCCTTCTTCTTCTGGCTCACCGGCGTGCCGATCTTGTTGGGGTTGGTGCTTGCGATGATCTCGTCGGCGTTGCTGATGATGGAGATTTCCTTGATTCCCTTCGTCTTCAGCGACGAGAGGTACTTTTCGAGGCGCGTCTCGCTCGAGGCGCCGCCGGTCACCTCCTCGACGCCCACCTGCACCGCCTGGGCCAGTTCGGCCGTCTGGCTTTCGATCTGGGCCATGAGGTTCTTTTCGGACTGCCAGTAGATGGTGATCAGGGTGACCAGCAGGACCGCGGTCATCACGAGCATCATGAGGACGAGTTTCTTGTTGAGGGAAAGGTTGAGAAAAAAGGTCTTCACCATTCTATCGTTCCCGTCGTCCTCCTGCCTGCCTCATCGGCTTTCGCTGCTGTGCCGGGGCGGTGTCACACCCCCTGCCGGCTTCACCCTTAACACCAAAGCCCGGCGCCTGTCAACGGCGCCCGCTCGAACGGAGGCCGACTCCGGCGTTGCTTTTCCGCGGGCGCGATTCTATAATCATGACCCGCTTCTCGAAGCGGTTCGCAGCTCTCCCGGAGGCGACGACGTGGGTTCCGACACGACAAGCCGCATCGCGACGCACGGGGACCGGTGGATCACCCCCGCGGTCGTCCTGCGGTTCTCCTTGCTGTCGTTCATGCGGAACCGCGATCTCCACACGGCCGCCACACTGGCCTTCTACGGCGTATTCGCCCTGATCCCCCTGTGCCTGGCGATCCTCGTCGTTCTCAGCCAGGTCTTCGTCTCCTCCCGCCAGGTGAGCCGGGCCCTCGAGTCGATCATCATCCAGATCGTCCCCCAGTACTACGAGGTCATCCTGCGCGAGGTGTTCTCCATCGCGGAGCAGAGGGCTCTCGGGCTGATCGGGATCGTGCCGCTGCTGTGGTCCCTCGTGCCCCTGGTCAGCGCGATCCGGAGCGGTTTCATCGGCGTGTTCAAGACGGAACGAACGGCCGGCTTTTTCCGCGACAAGCTCGTCGACTTTCTCGCCGTCCTGTTCTTCCTGCTCCTGTTTCTGGGCCTCGCCGCGGGCCAGATCCTCTACGCAACGGTGCTGGGGGACGCGTCGGTGCCCGGCGGGGCATGGAGAGGAGGACTGGACAGGGCGCTCCCCCTGCTCACGGGGACCCTGTTTCTCGCGCTCTTCTTCCTGGTCTTCTCCCCCGTGCGTCTCGAGTGGTGGAACCTGCTGATGAGCGCCCTGTGCACGGCCGTGCTGTGGTCGATCGTCCGCCCGCTCTTCACGGCCTTCCTGCAGTACAACCCGGAGTACGGGGTCGCCTTCGGGTCCCTCAAGGCGGTTTTCGTGCTGGTCGTCTGGATCTACTACACCTTTGCCGTGGTCCTGTTCGGTACGGAACTGCTGGCCAACACCCGCCGGCGGGAGGCCCTGCTGCTCTCGCGTCTCCTGGATCGCGGGACGAGGGGCGGGAAGGGCACCCCCCCGGTTCCCTCGCGCTTCGTCCGCTCCTTCGAGCCGGGGGAAACGATCTTCGAGGAAGACAGCCGGGGCCGGGACATGTACTACGTCCTGTCCGGGTCGGTCCGGATTCTCCGGAGGGGACAGCTGCTGCGGGAAATGTCCGCGGGCGACTATTTCGGGGAAATGGCCATGCTGATCCAGGCGCCGAGAACGGCGGCGGCCGTGGCGGCGGCCCCGGACACGCGGCTCGTGGTCATCTCGGAGTCCAACCTCGACACGATCCTGAGGGAGAACCCCCGCATTGTGGTCTCTTTCCTCCGGGTGATGTCCGATCGACTCCGGGCGCTCAACGAAAAGCTGGACGATCCGCCCGGGAACTGCCGGGGAGCAGGGGAGGGCGCAGAGGGGGGAAAGAACGCGGCGAACGATCCGCAGAACGGGTGATCGCCGGGTCGAATGCAACACGATGGAAAGGGAGACAGGACATGAAGATCTGCATCTCGTCGACGGGACCCGGGTTGATCGACCTGGTGGATCCCCGCTTCAGCCGGTGCCGTTATTACATCATCTACGACGACGTCCGCCGAGAACACGAGGCCGAGGAGAACGCGGCCGGCATGCATTGAATCACGAGGGGCACGGCTGCCGGGAACCAAGTAGCCGGGAAAAACGTGGATGCGGTGATCACCGGGAACATCGGGCGCAAGGCCTCGGCCGCCCTCAAAGGGGCGGGCGTCCGGATCTTCCTGGGCGCTTCGGGGACGGTGCAATTCGCCCTCGACGCCTTCCGGGCCGGAAGGCTCGAAGAGAAAGTATGACCTCTGCCGGCTGTTGCCCAAGGGCACTTAAGCCGGATTTTTTTGCTTCTGAAGAGAAACAAAATTTGGTCAACAGTCCGTGTAATCCTGACAAAAGAACCCCCTTTCTCTGCAACAAACACGGAGAAAGGGGGCATTCTGTCTCGCAGCATGAAATTCACAAGAGGCATCCTGCAGGCTGGTCAAAAGCGGCCAGATGCTAGGCGCCCGATGTTCCGAGGAGCGAGCGTACTTCGTCGGTACGTGAGCGACGAGGAGCAAGGGCAACAACGTAGAGGGCCGGTTTTCACCAGCCTCACTAGAAGGAGTGTTCGGGGCCGGGGAACGTCCCCTTCTTCACCTCCTCGACATACTGCGCCACCGCCTCCCTGATCTGTGCGTTGAGCATCGCATACTTCTTGACGAACTTGGGGGTGAAGCGCTCGAAAAGGCCGAGCATGTCGTGCACGACGAGGACCTGCCCGTCGCAGTGCACCCCGCCGCCGATGCCGATCGTGGAGATCGAGAGCGACGACGTGATCTTCTGCGCCAGCGCCGCCGGCACGCACTCCAAGACGATGGAGAAGGCGCCCGCATCCTCGAGGATCCTGGCATCCTCGAGCAGCCGCACCGCAGAGGGATCGTCCTTGCCCTGCACCCTGTAGCCCCCGAGCTGGTGCACGGACTGGGGCGTCAGCCCGATGTGGGCCATCACGGGGATGCCCGCCCGGGCGATCCGGCGCGTCACCTCGGCGACCTCGCGGCCCCCTTCGAGTTTGACCCCGTGAGCCCCGGCTTCCTGCATGAAACGCCCGGCATTGCGCACGGCCTCCTCGACGGAGGCCTGGTAGGACATGAACGGCATGTCCCCGATCACCATGGCGCGCTTGGCCGCCCGGGTGACCGCCTTGGTGTGGTGGATCATGTCCTCCATGGTCACGGGCAGCGTGCTGTCGTAGCCGAGGACCACCATGCCCAGGGAATCCCCCACGAGGATGACGTCGATCCCGGCCTCGTCCATGGCCGCCGCCGTCGGGTAATCGTAGGCGGTCAGCATGGAGAGCCTCTCTCCCTTTTTCTTCATGTCCCGCACCGTCGCCGTGGTGACCCGCGTGATCTTGACCTGCGTGCTCATCTTCTTCTGCCTCCCTTCAGCATGGCTCGTATGTCGGCCAGTTTGTCCTGCGTCACGGTCCCTTTCCGGCTGGCAACCTCCGCCGTGAAAAGGCCCAGCTCGCGATAGAGCTTCGTCAGCTCCGGGAATCGTTTCCGGAAGCCCTGGAGGTGTTTACGCACACTCCCCCCGTCGCCCCGGGCAATCGGCCCGGTCAGCGAGGGAATGGTCCCCCTGGTTTCCACGTTGGCGATCGTGCCCTTGACGAGCGGCCAGAAGGCCCGGCGGGCCTCGTCGCGGGACAATCCCATGCGCCCGTAGACTTCCTCGACGAGATACATCAGCGTCACGAGGTAGTTCGAGGCCATGCAGGCCGCGGCGTGGTAGAGGGGTTTGTCCTCGGCCGAGACGTGGAAGGGACGGCCCCCGAGATCCCCGACGATCCCGTCGGCCCAGGACAGGATGTCCTCGTCGGCCGTGACGCCGAACGTGCTGCCCGGGATCTTCGCAATGGCGCTCTCCACGTCGGCGAACGTCTGGATCGGGTGGATGCAGCCGACCCGGGCCCCCCGCCGGCTCGCCGTTTCGAGGATGTCGAGGCCTCCGACGCCGCTGGTGTGCACCACCTTCGAACCGGACCGGAAGCCCCCTGCAGCCGACACGGCCGAGCACACGGTCTCGATGGTGTCGTCGCTCGTCGTGATGAGGACGCAGTCGGCACCGCGTGCGGCCAGCGCGAAATCCGTCGTCGCCGTCCCCCCCGTGTAGGAAACGGCAATCCGGGCCGCTTCCAGACGGCGCCCGGCGACGGCCGTGATCTCGTGACCGGCCTTCCTCAACAGATGCCCGACGGCCGTACCGGCCTTCCCGGGACCGAGGATGGCGAAGCGTTCCCGTGCAGCCATGACGCGTCCTTTCCCCCGGCAAACAAAAAAGCCCTCCCGATTGCGAAGGGAAGGCTTTGCACACGTCATCCGTGCCTGTTCACTGTCCATTCCCCGTCCCAGTCCTGCAATCGGATCCAAGCGGTTGCCCCCTGTTAGCACGCCGGCGGCACCCTGTCAAGCATCGCTTCCCGCGTCTCTAATTTGCTTGTCAACAGGCCGGCATTTCCCTATAGTGGGGCCCATGAATCGGTTTTCCGGCAGGATGTTCGTGAAGCTCCTGGTCTTCGATCTCGACGGGACGCTGGCCGATACGGGGGCGGATCTCGCCTTTTCCGTGAATCGGACCCTTCGATCCATGGGACTCCCCGAGCGGCCCGATGCCGAGATCCTGGGATTCGTCGGCGACGGCGTGCGGAAGCTCCTCGAGCGTTCCCTGGGGGAGCCGCACCGGGAGCGGCTCGACGAAGCCCTGCCTCGCTTCGGGGAATTCTACGCCCGGCACCTGCTCGACCGGACGGCCCTGTACCCCGGCGTGCAGGACGTCCTCCGACACTTCGTCGACAAGCCGAAGGTCCTCATCACCAACAAGAATACGGATTTCACGCTTGCCCTGTGCAGGGGGTTGAAGATCGACGCGTCCTTCCTGGAAATCATCGGGGGGGATTCGAGGGAGTTCATGAAGCCCGACCCCCGGCTTCTGCTGCCCCTGTTCGAGCGGTACGCCGCGGATCCCGCAGGGACCCTCGTCGTCGGCGACGGCGTGAACGACATCCTGCTGGCCCGCCGTGCGGGGGCGCGCGCCTGCGCGTTTCTCAACGGCCTCGGGAGGCGGGAGGAGCTGCTGCGCCTGGAACCGGATTTCACCATCGAGAGGATGATCGACCTGACGGAGATCGCCTGCTGACGGGAGCGCGGAGATGCTGAACCGGGTGCGAAAGACCATACGGGCCTGCTGCATGCTCCAGCGTGGGGACCACGTCCTGGCCGGGGTTTCGGGAGGCGCGGACTCGGTGGCCCTGCTGGCGGTGCTCCAGCGCCTGGGCCCCTCCTTCGGCGTGACGCTGACGGCGGCCCATTTCAACCACGTCACAAGGGCGGGCGAGTCGGACCGGGACGAGGCGTTTGTCCGCAACCTCTGCCAAACCCGCGGGATCCCGCTCCTGACCGGGTCGCTGGGAACGGCACGGCGGCCTGCGGGGCTCTCCGTCGAGGACTTCCTGCGCCGCGAACGGTACGCCTTTTTCGAGTCGGCGAGCCGGCAAGCGGGCGCAAACCGCATCGCGCTGGGCCACCAGCGGGGCGACCAGGCGGAAACGGTCCTCATGAACGTCATCCGGGGATCGGGCGTCGGCGGCCTTGCCGGCATCCCTCCCGTGCGGGACGGGGGCCGTCTCATCCGCCCCCTCATCGACTGCGCCCCCCGCGAGATCGTCGAGTACTGCCGCAAGGAGGGTCTTCCCTTCGTCACGGACAGCTCCAACGCCGACGAGCGGTTCCTGAGGAACCGCATCCGCCGGAGCCTTCTCCCGGAGTTGGAGAAGCACTTCAACCCGGCTATCGTGGACTCGCTGTGCCGGCTTTCCGAGGTGGTCCGCCAGGAGGACGGGTACATGATCGAAGAGGCCCGGAGGGCCCTCGGACCCTGGCCGCGTGGTTCTTCGGGGGCATCCATCCCCGTGGCAGGGCTCGCTGCGCTGCACCCTGCGCTGCGGCGCAGGGTCGTCCTGGTGATCGTGCGGGATCTCGCGGGACCGGATTGCGCCGTCGGCTTCGAGCACGTGCAGGCCGTTCTGGATCTGGCGTGCGGGGCTAGACCCGGCGGATCGCTGGATCTTCCCGGCAGGCTTCTCGTTCGCAGAAGCTACGGCCGTCTCGAGTTCGTCCGCGGAGGCACGCCGGCTCGCCGCCCCCGCGGCGATCGAACCGGGGAGGGACTCCCGGGGGCCTTTCGCGTCGCCGTCCCCGTACCGGGGACAATCCGCATCGAGCCCCTCGGGTTGCGCATGCGGTTCCGGGAGCTGCGACGGCCCCCTTCCTCGCCGGCAGCGACGGCCCGGACGGCATACCTGGATCTCGAGCGGGTTTGCGGCCCCCTGGTGGTCCGCAGCACCATCCCGGGAGACCGAATCCAGCCCCTGGGCATGACGGGAAGCCGGAAGCTCAGCCGGCTGTTCATCGACGAGAAGATCCCGAGGGAACGGAGAAACCGGTTCCCGCTGCTTGCGGACGACGTCTCCATCCTCTGGGTGCCGGGTCTGCGTCTCTCGGAACGTGCCCGTGTCGACGGGGGAACGAGGCGTGTCCTGAAGGCAGAAATCATTTGAAATTTTCACGCTGCTGGGTTAATGATCAAGGTCTAGACCCAAGGGCCGATGCGCCGAACGGCGCGTTGACGGACCCCATCATGGAGGAAAGCGAGGATTGAATCCTTTACAGAAAAATATCGCACTGTGGCTGATCATCAGCCTCATCTTCGTACTGCTGTACAACCTGTTCAACCAGCCCAAGAATGCCCAGGACAGCGTCATCTTCAGCGACTTCATCGCGGCCGTCGAAAAGGGCCAGGTCGTCGAGGTGAGCATCCAGGGCGAGAACATCTCGGGCAAATTCGTCAACGGAAAGAGCTTCAAGACTTACGCCCCCAAGGAAGCGGGGGTGGTGCCCCTGCTCAAGGAAAAGGGGGTGCGGATCGCCGCCAAGCCCGTCGAGGACTCGCCCTGGTACATGACCGTTTTGATTTCCTGGTTCCCGACGATCCTGCTGATCGCCATCTGGATCTTCTTCATGCGGCAGATGCAGTCCGGGGGCGGAAAAGCCATGTCCTTCGGCAAAAGCCGCGCCCGGCTCATGACGGACCGATCCAAGAAGGTGACCTTCAACGACGTGGCGGGGATCGACGAGGCCAAGGCCGAACTGCAGGAAATCATCGACTTCCTGCGGGACCCGAAGAAATTCACCCGCCTGGGCGGCCGCATCCCCAAGGGCGTGCTGCTCGTCGGCCCCCCCGGTACCGGCAAGACCCTCCTGGCCAGGGCCATCGCCGGCGAAGCGGACGTGCCGTTCTTCACGATCAGCGGGTCGGACTTCGTCGAGATGTTCGTCGGCGTCGGGGCTTCCCGTGTCCGCGACCTCTTCACCCAGGGCAAGAAGAACGCCCCCTGCATCATCTTCATCGACGAGATCGACGCCGTCGGGCGCCACAGGGGCGCAGGCCTCGGGGGCGGCCATGACGAGCGCGAGCAGACCCTGAACGCCCTGCTCGTCGAGATGGACGGCTTCGAGTCCAACGAGGGGGTCATCCTCGTTTCCGCCACGAACCGTCCCGACGTTCTCGACCCGGCCCTGCTGCGGCCGGGACGCTTCGACCGCCAGGTCGTCGTCCCGCTGCCCGACGTGAAGGGCAGGGAGAAGATCCTCGAGGTGCACATGCGCAAGACCATCGTCGCCGAGGACGTCCAGGGTGCGGTGATCGCGCGGGGAACCCCGGGGTTCTCCGGCGCCGACATCGAGAACCTCGTCAACGAGGCGGCCCTCCACGCGGCCCGGCTGGGCAAGGAAAAGGTTTCCATGATGGACTTCGAGTACGCGAAGGACAAGGTCATGATGGGGGCCGAGCGCAAGAGCATGGTGATCAGCGAAAAGGAGAAGAAGATCACGGCCTACCACGAGGCGGGGCACGCCCTGGTGGCCAAGATGCTGCCGGGGACCGACCCGATCCACAAGATCACGATCATCCCGAGAGGCCGGGCGCTGGGCCTCACGCAGCAGCTCCCCATGGACGAGAAGCACACCTACCCGAAGCGTTACCTGCTCAACAGCATCGCGATCCTGCTGGGGGGGCGGGCCGCCGAAGAACTCGTCCTGGACGATTTCACCACGGGGGCCGGCAACGACATCGAGCGGGCCACCGACCTGGCGAGGCACATGGTCTGCGACTGGGGCATGAGCCCCATGGGCCCCATGAGCTTCGGGAAGAAGGAGGAGCAGATCTTCCTCGGACGCGAACTCGCCATGCACAAGGACTACAGCGAAGAGACGGCCAAGAAAATCGACGCCGAGATCGCCCGGATCGTGTCCGACGGATACGCGACGGCGAAAAACGCCCTGTCCGACAACCTGCAGATCCTGCACAACCTCGCCGACGAGCTGATCAGGAGGGAGGTGCTGAACGCGGAGGACCTCGACGCCATCATCAGCGGCCGCGTTCTCCCGGAGCAGGAGCCGGCTGCCTCCGAGCCCGCACGCTGATTGGCGCCTGCGCCCCGGTGGGCCCCACCGCCCGGGCAAGAGCCGGGACACCGGAACAACCGGGTGCGTTTCCCAGGAAACGCACCCTTTTTTGAAGGCAGCCCGTGAAGAACCCTATCCGCCTGCTGCACGTCCAGTCGGAATCCGAGGCCGCCGATCACCTGAAGGCGATCGGCGTCGAGCCCTACGGCATCGCGTCCATGGCCCCGAAGATGCGCCACCTCAACGTGCTCGTCGAGGGCCTGACCCCCAAGGTGGCCAACATCATCAAGCAGGAGATGCTCTCGCAGGGAGGCGACGCGGCCGTCTCCCGGGGCTGCGTCGACTGCAGCGTCCGCAGGACGGACGTCCTCCTCATGGGCACCGTCAAGCAGATCCTGCGGTTCGCCGAGAAGCTCAGACTGCAGCCCTTCGGGTTGAAGGACGTCGCGGCGGATCTCCGCGAGCTCCTCGAACGGGACGGGCGCAGGCGGTTTGTGCTCGAGACGCCGAGGCGCACCATCCGGATCGCCGGCAGGACCCTCGTCATGGGGGTGATCAACATGACGCCGGACTCTTTTTCCGACGGCGGGGCGATCGCGGGCGCCGAGGCGGGGCTTCGACAGGCCGTGAGGCTGATCGGCGAGGGGGCGGACATCCTGGACGTGGGAGGGGAGTCCTCTCGGCCGGGCGCGAATCCCGTTCCCGTGAACGAGGAGCTCCGACGGGTGATCCCCCTGATCCGCCGGATCACGCGGGAGACGGACGTCCCCGTTTCCGTCGACACGGTCAAGTCCGAGGTCGCCCGCCGGGCCGTCGACGCCGGGGCCGAGATCGTCAACGACATCACGGCGCTCCGGGGCGATCGCAAGATGGCCCGCGTGACGGCCGAGGCTCGCGTTCCCGTCATCCTCATGCACATGCGGGGGACCCCGCGGACGATGCAGAAGGGGGATTTGACATACCGCTCGCTCCTGGGCGAAATCCTCCGATTCCTTTCGAACCGGATCGAGCAGGCTTCGGCGGCGGGGGTATCCCGGGACCGAATCGTCGTGGACCCGGGCATCGGGTTCGGCAAGAGCGTGGAGGACAACCTCCGCCTGCTTCGCCATCTCGGGGAGTTCAGGGCCCTGGGCCGGCCGGTCTGCGTCGGCGTTTCCCGAAAGCACTTCACGGGGAAGATCACCGGGGTGGCAAAGCCGCAGGAGCGCCTCGAAGGGACCGCCGCGGCGGTGACGGCGGCCATCCTGAACGGGGCCGACATCGTCCGCGTGCACGACGTGGGCGTGATGAAGCGGGTGGCCGCCATGGCCGACGCTCTCAGGGGGAAGCGATGATCGACGCCGTCGGGGTGGACATCGCCGACGTGGAGCGAATCCGGAAAGCCATCGGGCGCTGGGGGAACCGATTCGTCGAGCGGACCTTCTCCCGGCGGGAGGCCGAATATTGCCGGAAACACCGGGACGAGGCGATCCGCTTCGCGGCCCGGTTCGCGGCCAAGGAAGCCTTCGTCAAGTGCATGGGGTCGGCCCGGGGCATCCCGTGGCACGAGATCGAGCTGGTCAACGACCGCTCCGGGAAGCCCCGGATCGAGGTCTCGGAAAGGATCCGGGCCGAACTGGAGAGGCGGAAGGTCCGCCGGGTCCACGTCAGCGTATCCCACACGACTCAGTACGCCGTGGCGTTTGTGGTGTTCGAGACCTGAGGGGCGTCCCCTGGGCAATCCGTCAGAGAGGAATTGATTTTGAAACTGATTTCTGATAGTCGGGAGCAGACCGTGGAGATCGGGCGCCGGATCGGAACCGCACTCGGCGGCGGGGACATCGTGGCGCTCATCGGGGAACTCGGCTCCGGCAAAACCTGTCTCACCCAGGGGATGGCGAAAGGCCTCGGGGTGGCGGAAAACGTGCCCGTCGTGAGCCCCACCTTCACCCTGGTCAACGAGTACCCCGCGAGGATCCCGCTCGTGCATCTCGATGTTTACAGGCTCTCGGGCCCCGGGGATCTCGAGGACATGGGTTACGAGGAGTACTTCTACGGCGGGGGGGTCGTCGTCATCGAGTGGGCCGAAAAGGTCCGGGAGATCCTCCCCGAAAAGACGATCGTCGTCCGCATGGCGTACGTCGACGAGAACACCCGGGAGCTCGTTCTCGAAGGGCCCCCGGAGACAATGGGGAAACTGGAGGAACGTCTGAAATCCGGAGGAAGCATTTCATGGCGCTGATCGTACAGAAATACGGCGGGACGTCCGTCGCCAACCTCGAGAAGATCCGGAACGTGGCCGAGCGGGTCGTCCGCGCCAAGGAGGGTGGGAACCAACTGGTCGTCGTCCTTTCGGCCATGGCGGGCGAGACCGACCGGCTCATCGGCATGGCGAACCAGGCCTCGGAAAACAGGCCCGACGATCGCGAGTACGACGCCCTCATCGCGACGGGGGAACAGGTCACGGTGACGCTGCTGGCTCTCACCCTGAACCGGATGGGGCACAAGGCCCGGTCCTTCCTTGCCCACCAGGTCAAGATCCACACCGACAGGGCGCACACGAAGGCCCGGATCGTCAAGATCGACACCCGCGAGATCGAGAAGGATCTCAAGAAGGGCCACGTGATCGTCGTGGCCGGTTTCCAGGGCGTCGACTCGGAGAACCACATCACGACCCTGGGACGCGGAGGCTCCGACACGAGCGCGGTGGCGCTTGCGGCCGCCCTGAAGGCGGACGTCTGCGAGATCTACACCGATGTCGACGGGGTCTACACCACGGACCCGAACCTCTGCCAGGCGGCGCGCAAGCTCAGCAAGGTGTCCTACGACGAGATGCTCGAGATGGCGAGCGCGGGGGCCAAGGTGCTGCACCCCCGTTCGGTCGAACTGGCGAAAAAGTACGATGTCCCCGTCTACGTGAAGTCGTCGTTCACATACGATGAAGGCACTCTGGTCACCAAGGAGGATGAGGAAATGGAAGCAGTCGTTGTGTCGGGAGTCACCTATGACAGGGATCAGGCCAAGGTCACCGTCGTTCACGTCCCGGACCGGCCCGGGATCGCGGCCCGGCTCTTCACGACGTTGTCGGACCGCAACATTCCCGTCGACATGATCATCCAGAACGCCAGCATCGAAGCCTTCACGGACCTCTCCTTCACCGTGTCGAAAAAGGACATGAAGGAGGTCGAGCGGCTGATCGGCCCCGTGGTCCAGGAGATCGGGGCGCAGGGCGTCCAGTACGACCAGAACATCTCCAAGGTCTCCATCGTCGGAGTCGGAATGCGGAGCCACGCCGGGGTTGCCTCCCGGATGTTCGCCGCCCTGGCCAAGGAGGGCATCAACATCCTCATGATCAGCACCTCGGAGATCAAGATCTCCTGCGTCATCGAGTCGAAGTACACCGAACTGGCCGTCATGATCCTCCACGAGACGTTCGGCCTCGACCGGAGGTAGAGCCGTTTATCACCGCACAACGGGCCGGGCCCGGGTCCTCATCCAGGATCGGCCCGGCCTTTTCAACGGGAGTGGCGCCCATGAAGCTCGCCCGGGACCCCGCACTCGGCAGCGTTGCCCTGCTGGCGCTCACGGCCCTCGTCGTCCTGCTCCAATCCCCCGGTATCGTCCTGTTCGCTCCCGCGTCCCGCGACGTCCCGTACTCTTCGAAAGGGAACGGCAGCGTCGCCGTAGAGCTGGCGGGCGATACGGGGCGCAACGGCGTGTACTTCGTCCCGAAGGGGACCCCCCTCGCCGGTTTCCTCGATGCGGCCGGGGTCCGTGCGGATGCGTCCGTGTGCTGCCCCGGTCCGTTCGCGAAGGCCACGACGGTCAGCGTGCTGCGGGAGGGCAAGGAGGTCGTGAGCCGGCCGATGAGCGCCGCGAAGCGGGTTGCACTCGGCATCCCCATCGACGTCAACGTCTCCTCTCCGGAAGAACTCACGCTCGTCCCGGGGATCGGGAGGGTCACGGCGGAGAGAATCCAGGAACGGCGCAGCCTCGCAGGGCCGTTCCGCAGCCTCGACGATCTCGCCGAAATCCGGGGGATCAAGGGGAAGCGGCTCGAGAAGCTCCGGCCCTATCTCTGCGTCGGCTGCTGACCCGCCGCATCCTCTTTGTAACCCTACGATTTCTTTTTCGTCTTCGAATTTTGCGGAAGGGCTGAGTTTTGCCTTGACTAACCCGGTCGTCTCCCATATAGTGCCTGCGCCTGAATACTCAGTATTCAAGGGAACTTACGGCAGCAGCCGCTGCCTTTTCATACGCCATTACGAGGGGATGCCACCATGCCGAAACGAAGCGACATCAAGAAGGTCATGATCATCGGCTCCGGGCCCATTGTCATCGGCCAGGCCTGCGAATTCGACTACTCGGGCACTCAGGCCTGCAAGGCCTTGCGAAAGCTCGGTTACGAAATCGTGCTCGTGAACTCGAATCCCGCCACGATCATGACGGACCCCGGCATGGCCGACATCACCTACATCGAGCCCCTGAACATCCAGAGCATGATCGAGATCATCGAGAACGAACGGCCCGACGCCATCCTGCCGAATCTCGGCGGCCAGACGGGCCTCAACCTGACCTCGGAGCTGCACAAGAAGGGAATCCTCGAGAAATACGGCGTGAAGGTCATCGGCGTCCAGGTCGACGCCATCGAGCGCGGCGAGGACCGCATGGCCTTCAAGGAGACGATGAACCGGCTCGGCATCGAGATGCCGAAAAGCGAGATCGCCTACACCGTCGAGGAGGCCGAAGCGATCGCCGCCAGGCTGGGCTACCCCATCGTGATCCGCCCGGCCTACACCATGGGCGGCACGGGCGGCGGCCACGTGTACAATCCCGAGGAGCTCCGCGTTGTGGCGGCCCGGGGCCTTGCCGCAAGCCTCGTGGGCCAGATCCTCGTCGAGGAGTCCGTCATGGGATGGGAGGAACTGGAACTGGAGGTGGTCCGCGACGCCAAGAACCAGATGATCACCGTGTGCTTCATCGAGAACGTGGACGCCATGGGGGTCCACACGGGCGACTCCTACTGCA
>CAZPCN010000002.1:0-93001 GCA_964585095.1 uncultured Syntrophaceae bacterium
AATGAAAATCTCGCAACCCCTTCTTGTTTTCATGGCGCGCCCTCTAGGGCTCGAACCTAGGACCTTTGGATTCGTAGTCCAACGCTCTATCCAACTGAGCTAAGGGCGCGCTTTATTCGGTTGTAAAAAATGGCGGAGAGAGGGGGATTCGAACCCCCGGTACACCTTTAAAGGGCGTACATTCGCTTAGCAGGCGAACCCATTCGGCCTCTCTGGCATCTCTCCGCGCTCGATCGGCCTGTGTTAAATCCCCCCTTGCCCCCCTTTGTTAAAGGGGGGAGAAGAGAGTGTTATTTTCACCCTCACCCAACCTCTCCCGTCGAGGGAGAGGAGCAACTGCCTCGAAGGGCAGGGTGTATGTTCTATTCTGGCGGAGGGAGCAGGATTCGAACCCGCGAACCTTTCGGTTAACGGTTTTCAAGACCGCCGCCTTAGACCACTCGGCCATCCCTCCGGCTTTGCCCGTTTCATGCGAACCGGCCGGGCCCGGCCGGCAGGATACCCGTTTTGGAAAACGGCATATTACCCGCCGGCGGGTATTCTGTCAATCCCTTTCATGTAGGGCCGCAGGGGCTCGGGAATGACGACGCTGCCGTCCTTCTGCTGGTAGTTCTCCAGGATGGCGACAACCGTGCGCCCTACGGCGAGGCCCGAGCCGTTGAGGGTGTGGACGAACTCCACCTTGCCCGAGCCTTCCCTTCTGAAGCGGATCGAGGCCCGCCGGGCCTGGAAGTCGCCGAAGTTGCTGCACGAGGAGATCTCGCGGTAGACGTTCTGGCCGGGCAGCCACACCTCGAGGTCGTAGGTCTTGGCCGAGGAGAAGCCCAGGTCGGCCGTGCAGAGGCTCACCGTTCGGAAGTGCAGGCCCAGGGTCTTGAGGATGTCCTCGGCGTCCAGGGTGAGCTTCTCGAGCTCGTCGTAGGAGGTCTCGGGGGCCGAGAACTTCACGAGTTCCACCTTGTTGAACTGGTGCTGGCGGATGAGGCCGCGGGTGTCCTTACCGTAGGAGCCCGCCTCGCTGCGGAAGCAGGGCGAGTAGGCCACGTAGTAGATCGGCAGGTCCTTCTCGCTCAGGATCTCGTCGCGGTGGATGTTGGTGACGGGCACCTCGGCCGTGGGGATGAGGTAGTAGTCCATCCCCTGGATCTTGAAGAGGTCCTGCTCGAACTTCGGGAGCTGCCCCGTGCCGGTCATGCTCTCCCTGTTGACCATGAAGGGAGTGAGCACCTCCGTGTAGGCGTGCTGGAAGGTGTGCAGGTCGAGCATGTAGTTGAAGAGGGCCCTCTCGAGCTTGGCGCCCCAGCCCCGGTAGAGGGTGAAGCGGGCGCCCGTGATCTTCGCACCGCAGGCGAAGTCGAGGATCTTGAGGTTCTCGCCGATGTCCCAGTGGGGCTTGGGCTCGAAGTCGAAGGCGGGCTTCTCGCCCCAGTGGCGCACGATCGGGTTGTCCTCGGAGCTGTTTCCGTACTCGACGGAGTCGTGCTGGACGTTGGGGACGACCATGACGAAGTTCTGGACGTCGGCCTCCACCTGGGCCAGCTCTGCGTCGAGGGCCTTGATGCGGTCGGAGATGCTCGCCATCTTCGAGACGAGCTCCGAGGCGTCCTTCTTCTCCTTCTTCAGGGCCCCGATGTCCTTGGAGGCCTTGTTGCGCTCGCCCCGCAGCGCCTCGACCTCCTGGAGGATGTCCCGGCGGCGCTTCTCGGCGTTGATGAAGGGCGCAAAGTCGATCTCCTGCCCGCGCTCGAGCATCTTGCGGCGGACCAGTTCGGTGTTCTCGCGTAGGAATTTGACGTCCAGCATATTGGATTACCCTTCCTTGCTCTCATTGAGAGGCTGGTGAAAAGTTCGAAAAATCCACCTTCGGTCCTTTCCTCGGGGCCGAAGAGGCAGGAGATTGTCACCCTCACCCCGGCCCTCTCCCGTCGAGGGAGAGGGGGACTGGAAGGAAGAGCATCCCCTCGAGGAAACAAGCCTGAAAGGTGCACAAGGCAGTTCAGAAGTCAATTTCCCTTATCACTTCGCCACGTTAAGGTCAACCAATTTATCCCGGAAGGCAAGCGGCGTGGGGGCTAGCGGCGTCCGAGCTTGCGGCGGAGTATGGAGAGGACCGTGGCCGTCTCGGGACAGCGCAGGGCTAAGGCCGAGGCCGTGAAGACGGCAATGCCCACGGCGATCCCCGCCGTGAGAACCGTCAGGCGGTGCGGGAAGGGCGCCGCCACGTCCCAGCCCAGGGCGTGGGTCGTCAGGACGACGGCGGCCCCCATGACGGCCGATGCTGCGGCGACGCGGGCCACGGAGGCCCAGAAGGCGGCGTCGAGAAACTCGCCGATGCGCTTTCTCAGCAGCCAGCCCAGGGTGAGGACGTTGACGGCCGAGGCGATGGAGGTGGCGAAGGCCAGGCCGTTGTGCTTCATGGGGAACATCAGGGCGGCGCTGCAGACGGTGTTGACGACGAGGGCCACCACGGCGATGCGCACGGGCGTCTTCGTGTCCTGCAGGGCGTAGAAGGCCGCCACGACGACGCGGATGGTGGAGAAGGCCCAGAGGCCCACGGCGTACCAGAAGAGGGCCTGCGCGGTGAGCACGGACGAGCGGGCTTCGAACTCCCCGCGCTGGAAGAGCACGGAGATGATGGGCTCCTGCAGGGCGACGATGCCGATCATGGCGGGAATCGTGATGAAGAGCATGAGCCGCAGCGAGAAGGAGATCGTCCGCTTCATCTCGTCGTACTGCCCGCGGGCCACCTGGTCGGAGAAGCTCGGCAGGGCCGCCGTGCCGATGGCGATGCCGAAGATCCCCAGGGGAAGCTCGACGATGCGGTCGGCGTAGTAGAGGAAGGAGACGCTGCCCTCGGGCAGGAACGAGGCCAGCAGGGTGCTGATGAAAATGTTGATCTGGTAGACGGCGGCGCCGAAGGCGGCAGGCAGCATGAGCGCCCCGATGCGGCGGACCCCCTCGTGGCCGAAATGGAAATTGGGCCGGAGCGACACCCCCAGCCTGAAGAGCACGGGCAGCTGCACCGCGAGCTGCAGCAACCCCCCGACCATGACGCCCACGGCGAGGGCCACGATGGGCTCGACGAAGAGGTCCCGCAGGGTGAGCGCCGCCGCGATCATGCAGAGGTTCAGGATGACGGGCGACAGGGCCGGGGTGGCGAAATGGCGAAGCGAGTTGAGGACGCCCATGCACAGGGCCACCAGCGCGATGAAGAAGATGTAGGGGAACATGATGCGCGTGAGCAGCACCGTCAGGGCGTACTTGTCCGGCGCGGCCCGGAACCCCGGGGCCATGAGGGTGACGATGGCGGGCGAGAGCAGCACGCCGGCGATGGAGACGACGACGAGGATGGCCGACAGGAGCGTGAAAGCCACGCGGGCCAGCTCGAAGGCGTCCTCGCGGGATTTGGCCTTGAGGTACTCCGTGAAGACGGGCACGAAGGCGATGGTGAGCGAGCCCTCGGCGAAGAGGCGCCGCAGCAGGTTCGGGATGCGGAAGGCGACGAAGAAGGCGTCCGTGGCGAGCCCCGCCCCGAAGTAGCGGGCCACGATGACGTCGCGGATGAAGCCGAAGACGCGGGAGAGCATCGTGGCGAGGCCCACCACGCCCGCGGCTTTCGCGACGCGGTGGTTCTCGGTTTCATGGGTGGGCTGGGTGGATTCCATCGGGGACCCATTATAGAAGGACCCTCACCCGCGTCAAGCACAGATGAGGGCCCGGTTCAGTTTCTCCGGTTTTCGCGTCAGCTCCCCAGGAGGCCCTGGAGTCGAGCCTCCAGTTCCCCGCGGGTCATCCCCTCGAGGGTGACGGTCTTCCTGCGGGACTTCTCGCCCGAAGCGATGGACAGGGCCGAACGCCGCACCCCTAGCAGGCCGGCCAAAAACTCGATGCAGGCCCGGTTGGCCTTGCCCTCGACGGCGGGGGCCGTGAGGCGCACCTTCAGGGCGTCGTCCTGGACGCCCGCCGCCTCGTTCTTCGAGGCCCCGGGCACCACGCGGACGGCAAACTGCACGCCTTCGGTTGTTTCCTTGATGGTCAGCATGGTCAACGTCTGTGATGTGATCTCAGGATGTGGACAGAGAGGCACCGCTTCGCATCGGTTTGAAAGAATATCAAACGAACGTCACCCTATACCCGAACCCCGTGACCCGATACCCCTTCTCTATTTCACGCCGTCCCAGTCGGCGCTCCCCTTCTTCATCGCTTCGAGCAGCTTCTCGTTGAAGTCCATGAAGGACTCGAAGTACTTCTCGAGCTGGTTCTTGATGTTGGAGAGCTTCTTGATCTCGCCGCGGAGGTGGTCCGCCTCGGAGCGGCCCGTGTTCAGGGGGATGGGGATGTCGAGGCCCTTCTTCCAGGTCTCGAGCAGCTCGAGGTTGAAGGTGAGGAAGGAGAAGAAGTCCTTCTCGTGCCAGGCCTTGAGGTTCTTGAGTTTCTCGATCTCCTCGGTGAGCAGCTCGACCTCGTTGCGCAGGGCCTGGAGGTTCTGCCCCGCGGCCTGCCCCTCGGCGGCATTTTTTGCCTTGGTCTGGTCGGTGTCCGCCTGGGCCCTCTTCAGGTACTCGTCGGCCCTGACCTTCGCCTCGGCAAGCAGGCGCTCCTGCTCCTTCTTGCCCTCCTCGGCGAGCCTGGCCTTGAGCGCGGCGGCCTGCGCCTCGGCGTCCTTGACGATCCTGTCGGCGCGGCCCTTCGCGTCGGCCAGCAGGGCGTCGAGGGCCTTGCGGTTCTCCTCCTCGAGCTTGCCCTTCTGGGATTGAGCCTGGGCTGCGGCGTCCTTCAAAATTTTCTCGGCCTGGGCTTTCGCCTCGGCGACGAGGTCCTTGCCCTGCTTCTCGGCGTCTTTGAGGGCCTCTTCCTTCCACTTTTTGGACTGCTTGTCCGCTTCGGCCTTCGCTGTCGAGAGGATCTGCTCGGTCTGTGCCTGCGCCTGGGAGAGCATTTCCTTCGTCTTCCTTTCCGCTTCCTTCGCCAGATCCTCCTGCAGCTTGGCCCGGTGGGCCTCGGCCTCGATCATGGCGTTGTTGATGATGTCGTCGGCCTTTTGCTTCGCCTCGGCGAGGGTCTCGGCCGATTTCTTTTCCGCCTCCTGGGCCTTTCCCTGGGCCGCGACGAGCCCGCCGGCTTCCTTGAGAAGCGCCTCGGCGTCGGCCCCCGCTTTTTCCAGGATCGCCTTGTATTCCTTGTGTGCGGCGTCGGCGGCCTCGGTCTTCATCCTCGCCCTGATCGCCTCGGCTTCCTTGCGGGCGTCGACGACGGCCCGGTCGGCGTCGGCCTTGGCCTGGGCGAAGAGCTCCTTGCGCTTCTCCTCGAAGGTCTTCTCGACGATCTCCTGCTGCCGGGCCATGAGCTCGGCCGCCTGCGCCTCGGCGTCCCGGACGATCTTCTCGGCCCGCTTCTGGGCGTCGGCGATCAGCTCCTTGGTCAGCGGATCGGCCTCTCGGGCGACTTCGCTCTGCAGCTTCGTCTTCAGCGCGGCGGCTTCTTCATGGGCCTTCCTGAGGATCGCATCCGCCTCGGCCTGCGCCTGGGCCATGGTCTCCTGGCGCTTCTGCTTGAGTTCCTTGACCAGGACCTCTTCCTGCCGCCTCTTGAGATCCTCGGCCGATCTCTCGGCGTCCTTGAGGAGCTTCTCAACCTGGGCCTTCGCGCCGGCGAGCAGCTCCGCTGCTTTCGGCTCGACATCCTTTGCCTTTGCCTCGGCATCGCGGACGATCTTCTCGGCCTGGGCCTTCGCGCCGGCGAGCAGCTCCGCCGCCTTCGGTTCGACGTCCCTTGCCTTTGCCTCGGCGTCCCTGAGGAGCTTCTCGGCCTGGGCCTGTGCCTCGCTGAGGAGGGCCTTCGCCTTCGGCTCGATCTCCCGAACCAGCTCCGCCTGCTGCTTTTCCCTGATGGCGGCGGCCTCGTCCCGGGCCTTTTTCAGGAGTGCCTCGGCGTCGGCCTTCGCGCGCTCGATTTCCTTCCTGGCGGCTTCCACCTGCCGGACAGCGAGGGTCTCCGCCTCCTGGCCCGCCGCGCCGACGATCTCCTTCGCGCGGGCCTTGGCCTGCTCGACGATCTCCCGGGCCTGTTCCTCGGCCCCCTCCAGGCCCAGCGCCTGTCCCATGGCGCCAGCCTCGCTGCGGGCCTTCTCCAGCATCTTCTCGGCCCGGGCGCGCGTCTCGGCCATGAGCTTCTCGGCCTCGGCGCGGTACTCGTCGCGGATCCGGGCCGCGATCTCGTCTCGCCTCGTGGCGGCTTCCTTGACGAGCTCCTCGGCCTTTGCCTTCGCCTGGGCGACGGTGTTGTTGTAGTTCTCCTCGGCCTGGAGCTGCAGAAGCTGCGTCTTGAGCTGGTGGGCGCGGGCCTCCTCGAGCATCTGCCCGTACTGCTTCTCGAATTCCTTCGCGGTGTCTTCCTTGATCTTGGACCGCAGCGCGTCGGACTCGGTCTTCGCCGCGCTGACCATCTCCTCGGACTTGGCCTTTGCCTCGGCGAGGATCTGCTCGACATCCTTCTTGATCTCGGGTGGGAGATCCTCGCCCTTTTCCTTTCCGCCGAAGATCTTCTTGACCTTCAGGACGGTGAGCTTCTTCTCCAGGTCGGCGATCAGCTCGGAGAGGCGGGCGTTCTGCTCGATCTGGCGCTCCAGCTCGGCGGCGACGGCCTTCATGTAGGCCCCGACCTCCTCGGGGTCGTAGCCCGTGAAGCCTTTCTTGAATTGCCGCTGCCGGACGTCTTTCGGGGAAATCTTCACAAACGCCATCCATCAGGACCGGAGCTTGAACGCCATCTGAATCAGGCTCGGGACCAGGAAATATTGCAGGAACATGATCGCCGCGATGACGATGACGGGCGACAGGTCGATGCCGAGATTCCTCAGGGGGAGCCACCGCCGCACCGGCCGCAGGACCGGCTCCGTTGCCCGGTACAGGAACTGGACAATGGGGTTGTAGGGGTCGGGATTCACCCAGGACAGAAGGGCGCGGATGATGATCACCCAGGTATAGAGGCTCAGCGCTACGTCAAGGATCTTGGCAAAAGCCTCTATCAAATTGGCTACAAGGAACATCGCGTACCCTTCTAAAAAAGCAGGAGTTCGAAAATAAAAGTTGAGTTCGTAAATGTCAAGGCTTATATTCTGGCGGAAACCCGCGACCGGAGCGGGATTTCCCGGAGGTGGCCTCCGCGGGGCCATCCCGGCCCCCGCCTGCACCCGGGCGGGCAGTCCGGTGCCATGACGAGGTAGTAACAAGATTCATGCCAGACGGGGGGCCATCGGGACCCGGCTGGGCGGAAAAAATAGGAGGGAGCTAACACCATGAAGGGAAAGAAGATTGTTGTCGTCGGCGGGGGGAAGATGGGTGAGGTCATTGCCGCGGGCATCTTGACCGCGGGCCTGGCCCAGCCCGGCAGCGTGACCGTGACCGACATCGTTCCCGACCGCCTTGCCTACATGAAGGGCAAGTACGCCGTCTCAACCACCGACGACAACCGCAAGGCCGCCCGGGACGCGGACATCGTCGTTTTGGCCGTCAAGCCCCAGGGGATGGGCGACGTGCTCAAGGACCTGGCGCCCGTTATCGACCGCAGGAAGCTCGTCATCTCCATCGCCGCGGGCATCCCCATCCGCTTCATCGCCGAACACCTGAAGAAGGGCGTGCCCATCGTGCGCGTCATGCCCAACACGCCGGCCCTCGTCGGCGAGGGGGCGGCGGCGCTGGCGGCGGGCGAGACGGCCTCCGGGGCCGACCTGGCGGCGGCCCGGGAGATCTTCGACTCCCTCGGCCTGACGGTGGTCGTCAAGGAAGAGCTCATGGACGCCGTGACGGGGCTCTCCGGGAGCGGCCCGGCCTACGGGTTCATCATGATCGACGCGCTCTCCGACGGCGGCGTCCTCATGGGGCTGCCCCGCGACGTGGCCACGAAGCTCGCGGCCCAGACGCTGCTGGGGGCGGCCAAACTCTACCTCGACAGCCTGAAGCATCCCGGGGAGCTGCGCGACATGGTGACCTCGCCGGGCGGGACGACGATTGCCGGCATTCACGCCCTCGAGATGTACGGCCTGCGCTCGTCGCTCATGCACGCCGTCGAGGCGGCCACCCTGCGCTCGAAGGAGCTGGGGAAGGGAAAATAGGGTATCGGGTATCGGGGATAGGGTCTAGGGTAAAAGAAAGAAAAAAACAAACCCCCTGCAGCCATGCTGTCAGGGGGTTTTCATTCCCGTTTCTTATTTCCCGATACCGGAGACCCTAGAACTTGAAGATGTCGTAGATCCTCGTGATGATCCCGCCGCCGGGTTTCTTGTCGTCCTGAGATTCCGGGCGCGAGGGCTCCTCCGGTCTCGGTTCGGGGGTTGCCTGCGGCTCCGCAGGCGCCTGCCCCGCCTCCTGGGCGGGTTCGTCCCTGCGGTCGCCGGGCCTGCGCCGCCCGCGCCGCGAGCGCTTCTTGCGCGTCCCCCGTCCCGCCTCGCCGGGCGCGCCATCGGTCTTTGCCTCCTCTCCCTTGCCCTCCTCGGCCTCCGCGGCGGGCAGCGGGATGTGCTCGCGCTCGACGAACTCGAACTTTGCCTCCTCCCAGAGCATGTCGGGGTTGCCGGAGATGTGGATCGAGACACTGTGGACGTTTTCGAGCTCCACGATGTCGCTGCGCTTCTGGTTCAGGAGGTAGTTGGCGATCTCGTGGGGCAACGTGATGCGGACCGACGCGTAGGTGCCCTTCAGGACGTTGAGCCGGATCTTGCGGAAGGTGCTCAGGGCCGCGTACTCCAGCGAGGGCCGCATGCCGGCGCCCTTGCAGTGCGGGCAGGTCACGTGGCTGATCTCCTGGATGTTGGACTTCTTTCGCTGTCGGGACAGCTCCATCATCCCGAACTTGGAGATGCGCGAGATCTGGGTCCGGGCGCGGTCGAGGCTGAGCGCCTTCTTGAAGGTCTTCTCGATCTCGGCGATGTGCTTGCGGTCCTTCATGTCGATGAAGTCGATGACGATGAGGCCCCCGAGGTCGCGCAGCCTCAGCTGCCGGGCGATCTCCTCGGCCGCCTCCAGGTTCGCCCGGTAGGCCGTCTCCTCCACGTTGTGCCGGTCCGAGGCCCTTCCCGAGTTGACGTCGATCGTGATCATCGCCTCCGTGGGGTTGATGATGAGGTAGCCGCCGCTCTTGAGCTCGGCCCGCTCCTTGTAGATGGCGTCGATCTGGGGCTCGAGGTGGTAGCGGTCGAACAGCGGGGTCTTGTCCTGGTAGAGCTTGATCATCTTCACGTTGCGCGGCGCCACCGTGCTGATGTAGGCGCGCATTTTCCGGAAGGTCTCCATGTCGTCCACCAGGATTTCCGAGATCTCCGTCGTGAAGTAGTCCCGGAGCGAGCGCACGCCGAAGTCGCCCTCCTGGTGGATGAGCGCCGGGGCGTGGACCTCTTTGGCCTTCTTCTCGATGTCGCGCCAGATCTTGAGCAGCACGTAGTAATCGCGCGAGAGCTCCTGCTTGGTGCGGTTCATGCCGGCCGTGCGGACGATGAACCCCACCCGGTCCTCGGCCGAGATCTGCTCCATGAGCTCCATGAGGTTCTTGCGCGACTCGTCGTCGTCGATCTTGCGGGAGATGCCCGTGCTCTGCCGGTTCGGCATCAGGACGACGTAGCGGCCGGGAAGGGAGATGTAGGTCGTCAGCATGGCGCCCTTGTGGTCCTTCTCGTCGCGGGCGACCTGGACGAGGATCTCCTGGCCGTTTCTCAGGTGCGGCCGGCGGTGCCGGTGCCCTTCCTCCTCGCCCTCGTCGCTGCGGAAGTACTCGGGGCTCACGTCGTGCAGGGGCAGAAAGCCGTGTTTCTTGGCCCCGTAGTCCACGAAGGCCGCCTGGAGGCCCCGTTCGACCTTCAGCACGACGCCCTTGTAGATGTTCCCTGTGATCGGCTCGCGGGCCGACATCTGGATGTTGTACTCCACGAGCTTGCCGCTCTCGAGGACGGCCATCCGGCTCAGTTCCTCGTCCACGGCGTTGATGAGCATGATCTTCTTCATGTACGGTTTTCCTCTCTGTCCCCCACCGGGTTGACCGGGCATCACGTAAACTCGCTCACGTCGCCTTTTCCGGCGCGTATCACCTCGGGGACGTCGTCCACGAGGCTGATGACGCTGGACTTCTCTGATGCGAGAATGCCCCCGTCGAGAATGAGTTCCACGGCGTGCCCGTAGCGCTTCCGGATCTCCTCCGGGTCGCTCAGGATTTCGTCCTTGTCCGTCGATGCGCTGGTGCTGATGATGGGGTGGCCCAGCTCGCGCACGAGGGACAGACATATTTCATTCGCGGGGACCCGGATGCCCGTCGTCTGCCGTTTCGTCATAAGGATCTTCGGGACGAGACGCGACGCGGGGAGGATGAACGTGTAGGGCCCCGGCAGCAGCCTTTTCATGGTCTTGTAGGCGTAGTTGGAGACGATGGCGTACTGACTGATGTCCCTGAGGTCGGCACAGATGAAGCTGAAGGGCTGCTTCTGGCTGCGGCGCTTGATCTCGTGGATCTTCTCGATCATCCGCTTATTGTAGAGGTCGCAGCCGATTCCGTAAACCGTGTCCGTGGGATAGATGATGATCCCCCCGTTTCGCAGCACCTCGACCGCCTTGCGGATCAGCCGGATCTGCGGGTTCTTCTCGTTGATGGACAGGAGCATAGGTTTGAGCCATATCTCGTTGACAGGTTAACCTCATAGCAGAAAATCAGTGTTTTTTCAATGAAATAAGCATATTTGGGCCCTTCGGCCCGGCGAGCGGCCCCGCGCCGGGCCCCGCGAGGAGCCCGCAAGCGCCGCCCCGACGGGGTTTCACGGGACGGGCCCGCCCTGCGTTAATGGCTTGACAGCGGAAAAAGCCTGTGGTAATGGCCTTGCAGGTATCGCGCATGAATACGTTATTTGCAATCAACACCTTCGGCTGGTGGTGGCGGGGCGACAGGACCCTGCCCGCGGGGCCCTCTTATTGACATAAGGGGCCGTGGGTGAGGAGAATCACCCATGGCTCGATGAGCGTGCAAGGCCATGGGATGGTTCCCATGGCTTTTTTGTTTTGTAGCTGGCTTTTACCGGGGGCGCATTCCCCGACGACAGAAGGGGAGAAAGTGAGAGGGTAAGAATGTTGGATGAGTCGAAAGCCATATTCCGGCTCACTGCTACTCCGACCTTCTCACCTTCTTACCCTCTTACCCTCTGACTGGAAGGGGGCTTCACAGGAAAATAAACGAAATGAACGATCGAACGAAATAAACGAAACTGAAGGAGGTAACGGAAATGGAAGAGCGGAAGATCATGCTGAACGACGCGGAGATCCCGAGGCAATGGTACAACATTTTACCTGACATGCCGACGCCCATGCTTCCGCCCCTGCACCCCGGCACGGGACAGCCCGTGGGACCTCAGGACCTGGCGCCCATCTTCCCCATGAACATCATCGAGCAGGAGGTGAGCGACAAGCCCCTGATCACGATCCCCGACGAGGTCCTGGGCAAGTACCTCCAGTACCGCCCCACGCCGCTCAGGCGCGCCCTCAACTTCGAGAAGGCCCTCAATGCCCCCGTGAAGATCTACTACAAGGACGAGAGCGTCAGCCCCCCCGGCTCCCACAAGCCCAACACGGCCATTCCGCAGGCCTATTACAACAAGGTCTTCGGGATCAAGAAGCTCTCCACGGAGACGGGCGCGGGGCAGTGGGGAAGCGCCCTGGCCATGGCCTGCCAGATGTTCGGCCTCGAGTGCCAGGTCTTCATGGTGCGCGTGAGCTACAACCAGAAGCCCTACCGGCGCATGATGATGTCGACCTGGGGCGCCCACTGCACCCCCAGCCCCAGCGAAACGACCCAGGCGGGGCGCAACATCCTCGCCCAGGACCCCGACTGCCCCGGCAGCCTCGGCATCGCCATCAGCGAGGCCGTCGAGTACGCCGTTTCCACCAAGGACTGCCGCTACTCCCTGGGCAGCGTGCTGAACCACGTGCTGATGCACCAGACGATCATCGGCCTCGAGGCGAAGAAGCAGTTCGAGAAGATCGGCCGCTACCCCGACGTGGTCATCGGCTGCGCCGGCGGCGGGAGCAACTTCGGCGGCGTGAGCCTGCCCTTCGTGCGCGACAAGATCAACGGCAAGCAGGTCAGCATCATCGCCTCCGAGCCGGCGTCCTGCCCGACCCTCACCAAGGGGCCCTTCGCCTATGACTTCGGCGACGTGGCCAAGATGACCCCGCTGCTGCCCATGCACACCCTCGGCCACGACTTCATCCCCGAGTCGATCCACGCGGGAGGGCTCCGCTACCATGGCATGGCGCCCATCGTGAGCCACGTGGTCCAGCAGAAGCTCGTCGAGCCGCGGGCGTACAACCAGATCGAGACCTTCGAGGCGGGCGTCCTCTGGGCCCGGACGGAGGGGTTCATCCCCGCCCCCGAGACGAATCACGCCATCGCCGCCGTCGTGGACGAAGCGAGGCGCGCCAAGGAAGAGGGCAAGGAGAAGACCATCCTCTTCTGCTACAGCGGCCACGGGATCATCGACCTCGCATCCTACGACAACTACCTCTCGGGGAAGCTCGAGCCCCACGAACTGCCCAACGGGGAGATCCAGCGGGCCCTCAAGGCGATCGAGAATCACCCGAAGTGTATCGGGCGCTAAGCGCCCGTCTATCTGGTCTGTCTGGTCTATTTGGTCTGTTTCGTCAAAGAGCAGGATGAAAAGACCTTTCTCCGGATAGAAAGAGCCACTAAGACAAATCCCCCTTTCCTCCCCCTTTGCAAAAGGGGGAAAGAGGGGGATTTTTATTTCTGCACCGAGGGGGAGGGCAGGGGGATTTTCTTTCCGCCGTGGCGCCCGCGCGGGCCCGGTGAGATTGTGTTTCGTTGCAAACCGTGCTATTGTTTCGCCGCCCGCGGGGCCGTTCCACGCGGGTTTGTGGCGGCCGTTCACCGCGCATGCGCGCCGGTGAGCGACCGCACGGCGTGATCCTGCGAAAACGGTACATCGACAGTGCGGAAGAGCGGACAAAAGGTTCCCGTGGAACCCGCGGGCGACCCCGACGAGCGCATGAGAAGCGCCCGCCCCCTGGCGGACCGCATGCGGCCGGAGACCCTGGAGGAGTATGTGGGCCAGTCCCACATCCTGGACAGGGGGGGACTGCTGCGCAAGGCCATCGAGGAGGACCGCCTCTTCTCCATGATCTTCTGGGGTCCGCCCGGATCCGGGAAGACGACCCTGGCGCGCCTCATCGCCGGCGAGACGAAATCCCACTTCGCCACCTTCTCGGCGGTTCTCTCCGGCGTCAAGGAGATCCGGGCCGTCATCGACGAGGCCCGGGTGGAGCTCGAGACGACCGGCCGCAGGACGATCCTCTTTGTCGACGAGATCCACCGGTTCAACAAGGCCCAGCAGGATGCCTTTTTGCCCCACGTGGAGAGCGGCCTGATCACGCTGATCGGCGCCACCACGGAAAACCCCTCCTTCGAGGTCATCTCCCCGCTTCTGTCCCGCACCCGCGTCATGGTCCTGAGACCCTTCACCGAGGAGGAGCTGGCCGAAATCCTGAGGCGGGCGCTCGCGGACCCCGTGCGGGGCCTGGGCGGTCTATCCATCGACGTCGAGCCCGAGGCCCTCGAGCACATGGTCCGCGCCGCCGACGGCGACGCGCGGTCGGCCCTGAACAACCTCGAGGCGGCGGCGTCGCTCGTGGCCGGAAAAGGCGCCGGGGAGCGGGCGATCACCCTGGCCATGGCCGAGGCGGCCCTCCAGCGCAAGGCCCTGCAGTACGACAAGGCGGGCGAGGAGCACTACAACCTGATCTCGGCTCTGCACAAGAGCCTCCGGGGCAGCGACCCGGACGCGGCCCTGTACTGGCTGGCGCGCATGCTCGAGGCGGGCGAGGACCCCCTGTACATCGCGAGGCGCATGATCCGGTTCGCCTCCGAGGACATCGGCAACGCCGACCCCATGGCCCTCACGGTGGCCATGGCCGCCATGCAGGCTTTCCACTTCATCGGGCTGCCCGAGGGCGAGCTGTCTCTCGCGCAGGCGGCGGTCTACCTCGCCACGGCCCCGAAGAGCAACGCGATCTACCGCGCCTACGGGAGGGTCAAGTCCGCCATCGGCGAGACGGGGACCCTGCCCGTGCCGCTGCACATCCGGAACGCGCCCACGCGGCTCATGCGCGATCTGGGCTACGCGAAGGGCTACAAGTACGCCCACGATTACGAGGAGGCCTTCGTGCCCCAGGACCACCTGCCCGAGAAGCTGCAGGGGCAGGTCTACTACACGCCCACGGACCGCGGGTACGAGAAGACGATCCGCGAACGCCTGACGAAGTGGCGGAGAATCCGGGAGCAGGCGGCCCGGGACAGCAAGCAAGGACGGGAGGAGTGATCCGGTGACAGGGCCCGAGAAGGAGCAGTACGTCAGGGAGATCGCGGCGCTTCGCGAGCGCGTCCGGTACCTCGAGGAGATGGAGAAGGAGTTTGTGGCCCTCGCCAGGGCGCTGAAGGATTCGGAGGAGCGCTACCGGCTGCTCGTGGAGAAGATCCTCGACGGGATCTTTATCGCCCAGGACGATCTGGTGAAATTCCCCAACCCCTCGATGACGGACCTCCTGGGCTACGCGGCCAAGGAGCTGGGCGCCGTGCCCCTCGCGGAGCTCATCCGGCCCGAGGACCGCGAGCGGGTGCTCGCCCGCTACCGCAGGATCCTCGCCGGCGAGAACCTCCGGGGGACGCTGTCCTTCGGGGCGCTGCGCAAGGGGGGGGACGGGTTCCAGGCTGAGGTGCGCGCCGTCCCCATCGCCTGGGAGGAACGCCCCGCAGTGCTGTGCCTCCTGCGGGACGTGACGCGGCAGGTGCAGCTCGAATCCCAGCTGCAGTACGCCAAGAAGATGGAGGCCGTCGGGACCCTCGCCGGCGGGATCGCCCACGACTTCAACAACCACCTGCAGGGCATCTCGGGCTACATCCAGCTGCTCATGATGCGCGGCGACCGGGACCGCACGGAACAGGGCTGGCTGCTGCAGATCGAGCGCTCCGTCCAGCGGGCGGCGGCACTCACCAAGCAGCTGCTGATCTTCAGCCGCCGGGAGGAGAGCCGGCTCGAGCCCCTCGATCTCAACGAAGTGGTCCGCCAGGCCCAGAAGACGCTGGCCCGGACGATTCCCGAGTCCATCGCCTCGGAGCTTCGCCTTGCCGCCGGGTTGCGCCCCGTCGACGGAGACGCGGTGCAGCTCGAGCACGTGCTGTTCAACCTGGGCATCAACGCGAAGGACGCCATGCCCAACGGCGGCAAGATCGTCATCGGGACCCGCAACGTCCGGCTCGACGAGGCCTTCTGCCGCAGCCACGTGGGCGTGACGCCGGGGGATTACGTGGAGCTCTCCTTCACGGACACGGGCCACGGCATGGAACGGGATACGCTGGAACGGATCTTCGAGCCCTTCTACACGACCAAGGGCGTGGGGTCGGGGATCGGGCTGGGGCTGGCCATCGTCTATGGCATCGTGCAGAGCCACCGCGGGATCATCCTCTGCGAGAGCAGCCCGGCCGCGGGGACGACCTTCCGGATCTACCTGCCGGTGCAGGAGCGGGCCGGGGCGGCCCTGGAGAAGGAGGTCCGGAAGAAGGCCGACTACCGCGGGGCGGAAACGATCATGATCGTCGACGACGAGCCCGACATCCTCGACATCGGCCAGAACACCCTCGAGCAGTTCGGCTACACGGTGCTCATGGCCCGCAGCGGCGAGGAGGCCGTCGAGGCCTACTCGACTCGGGGACGGGAAATCGATCTGGTGATCCTCGACCTGGGGATGCCCGGGATGGGCGGAGAGCGGTGCCTGCAGGAACTCCTGAAGATGAACCCGTCGGTGAAGGTCCTCATCGCCAGCGGGTACGCCGCGACCCAGACCGTGCAGGGAATCCTCGAGGCGGGCGCCACGGGCTTCATGGCGAAACCGTACCGGCTGGAGGACATGCTCAAGAAGGTCCGCGAGGTTCTCGACGGGGAGAGGGACGAGATCCCGCTGGGAGATTGAAAGAAGAAGGTAAGAGGGTAAGAGGGTGAGAAGGTAAGAAGCAAGAAGCGGAAGAAGTTGCCCCTTCTTTTCTCAACCTCTCACCTTCTCACCCTCTGAACTTCTGCGACAGCCGGGCACCTGCCGGGGACATCTATACGCTGGGCATCACCGTCAAGCAGGCGTTTTAGGTTCCTGCGGCACGAAGATCCACAGCAGGACGTAGAGAAGGAACCCCGTCCCGTAGAGCAGAAAGAGCAGCACGAACAGAAGCCGCCACGCCCACGACGGGACGGGCGTGCGCGCGGCTAGGGCTCCGCATATCCCTCCCAGCCAGCGGTCCGTCCGGGATCGCTTGAAGGTGTGCAGAAAGTTCTTCTCTTCCATCCCATTCCCCCTGTCGCCTGACGATCGATCCCCGCCGGCGCGAACCCTCGCCGCAACGGCGCTCGCCACGCGGGTCGTCCGGGCGCAGCACCCGTTCCTTGTCTTCTTCGGCCGAAACCTTCGGCCGCTTCATCAGCCCCCTCAGGAGGGGCCGCAGCTGGTGGCGCTGCAGGACCCGCAGCCCGGCCCCGCGGAACTCGTAAACTTGCCGTCGCTCGAGTGGCTGAAGGCCGACATGAGCTTCTTCACGTTCTTGCCCTTGCACTTCGGGCAGGACACTTCCTGGTTCCCGAAGACGAGGGTCTCGAAGGTTTTCCTGCACTTCTCGCATCGATACTCGAAAATCGGCATATGAAAAACCCTTCCCTTGTTCTCCTCCCCTGGTGGGAGGAGGAAGTGGAGGAGGGGGAAAATCCCCTTCCTTCAATAGTCTGCTAAAATCTGGCGAGTCGCGTTCTCACCCGGTTGTCCAGCCTGTGCAGCCCCGCCTGCCGGGCGGCCTCGAGCGCCTGATCGTACTCCTCGACGGTGATCCGCCGGTTGATCGCCGGGGTCTTGTGCGCCTCCCAGCAGGGCCGGTACTGGTCCATGACGTTGACGTAGGTGTCCCTCGAGATCTCCCTGGCGAGGAACTGCATGACCCCTTGCGTCCCCGCCACGCCGCCGGGCATCACGAGATGCCTCACGAGAAGCCCCCGCACGGCCACACCGGCTTCGTCGATCGCGAGGTCCCCTACCTGCCGGTGCATCTCCCGCAGGGCCTCCATGGCCCGCTCGCGGTAGTCGCCGGCATAGCAGAATCGCTCGGCCCACGCGTTGTCCCAGAACTTGAAATCGGGCATGTAGATGTCGACGACCCCGTCGAGCAGCCTCAGCGTCTCGACGGAATCGTAGCCGCCGGTGTTGTAGACCAGCGGCACGCTCAGCCCGCTCTCGGCGGCCGCAACCAGCGCCTCGAGGATCTGCGGGACCACGTGGCTCGGGGTGACCAGGTTGATATTGTGGCACCCGCCTTGGGCCAGCTGGAGCATGGCGCCGGCGAGGCGGTCCGCATCGACCTCGGCGCCCTCCCGCAGGTGGCTGATATCATAGTTCTGGCAGAAAGAGCAAAGGAGATTGCAGGAGCTGAAGAAGATCGTGCCCGAGCCGTGCGAGCCCACAAGCGGCGACTCCTCGCCGAAGTGGGGGCCGGCGCTCGAAACCAAGGCCCTGCGCCCCGTCTGGCAGAAGCCCTGCTCGTCCTCGAGGCGGTTCACTCCGCACTCCCGGGGGCAGAGCCGGCACTGACGCATGCGCTCCACGGCCTCCCGCGCGCGCTCCCGCAGCACCCCGTCGCGATGCAATTTCAGGTAAGTGGGCTCACTCATCCCAGCAGGTTAAAGGTCAAAGGATTAACCCCAGGACCAAAAACCTTTGTCCTTTTTCCTTTATCCTTGCCCCTATCTTTTGTACGTCCCCATCAGCTGCGCCTCGGCCAGGATGTGTCCCTTCATGGCCTTCAGGAGCTGATCCTTCGTGATCCCCGGCTTGAGCCCCAGCACGACATCCAGGGCGTAGAGCTTGAAGAAGTACCGGTGCGTCCCGCCGGGGGGGCAGGGCCCGCCGTAGCCGATCCGCCGGAAGTCGTTCACCCCCTGCGTGCCTCCCCCGGGAAGCTCCTTCTCCCGGGTGATCCCCTCGGCCAGCATCGTCGCCGCTGCCGGGATGTCGCAGATCACCCAGTGCACCCAGGTCCCCATGGGGGCGTCGGGATCGTCGCAGATCAGGGCGAAGCTCTTCGTGCCCGCGGGTCCCGCCGTCCACTCCAGGGGAGGCGAGAAGTCGGCCCCGTCGCAGGTGTACTTCGCCGGGATCATCTCTCCGCTGCTGAAGGCGCTGCTTTTGATCTCCATCGCGTTCCCCTCCTCTTTGCAGCGTGCTAAGAATATAATATAGTCCCTTTCGGGAAAATGGAAACCCTCTTTTGCGCGCCCGGGGGGGGGAAGGGGGCCTGGCGCCCATGAAAAAGAACCTGCTTGTCACCGGGCTGCCCGGGACGGGGAAGACGACGCTGATCCGGAAGATCCTGGACACGCTCCCGTCGCGGGTTTCCGTGTCCGGGTTCTTCACCGCCGAGATCCGGGAGTCGGGCGAGCGGGTGGGCTTCGCCGTCAGCACCCTCGACGGCCGGAGCGGGCTGCTGGCCCACGTCCGCGCCGGGGGAAGGGCCCGCGTCGGGCGCTACGGCGTAGACGTGGCGGGGTTCGAGGGGCTCGTCCTCCCGCTTCTCGAGCCGGGCAGGGCGGGGCTGTACGTGGTCGACGAGGTCGGGAAGATGGAGTGCTTCTCACCGGCCTTCTGCGGGAGGGTGAAGGGACTGCTCGATTCGGAGGCCCCGGTCCTGGGGACGGTCGCGCTCAGGGGCGGCGGCTTCATCGCCGAGGTGAAGGCCCGCGACGACGTGGCCCTCTACGAGGTGACCGTGAAGAACCGCGATCGGCTCGCCGATGAGATCCGGCGCTCGCTGACGGATCGGCTGCGTTGACGGGGACATGCCATGGACCCGACGGAATTCGCCCGTTTGCTCGATTGCTTCAACCTCCGCGCCGAGGGGTACCGGAAGGTGCGCCGGGGCGTGCAGAAGCGTATCGTCCGGCACATGCAGGAGCTTCGATGCCCGGCGATGAAGGACTACCTTGCACGGATCGATGCCGACAGGGATGCGGAGGATGAAGCCCGGCGCCTCATGGACGTCTCCATCAGCCGCTTCTTCCGCGACGAGCCGCTGTGGCGGGCCCTGGAGGCGGAGGTCATTCCTCTGCTCATCGCGGAGTATCCGACGGGGCTGCGGGTCTGGTCGGCTGGCTGCGCACTGGGGCAGGAGGCGTACAGCATTGCCATTCTCCGGGCCCTTTTGTCGGAAAAGACGCCCGCCATGCCGCCCGTGGAGGTATGGGCCACTGACGTCAACCCGGCCTACCTGGAACGGGCGATCAAGGGGGTCTACCCCGCAAGGGCCGTCGCGCCGGTTCCCGGGGAGGCAAGGACTCGGTTCTTCCAGCCTGCAGGGAAGGGGATCGTCCGGGTTGCCGACGAGCTGCGGCAGGGCATCCGGTGGCAGCTCCAAGACCTGACCGCCGACAGCCCGCCTGCGCGGGGCTTCCATCTCGTCTTTCTGCGAAACAACCTGCTGACCTACTACCGAAAGGAAATCGTTGAGGCGGCCCTGCCGGTCATCGTGGACAGCATTGCTCCCGGCGGCTTTCTCGTCATCGGCCGCAAGGAGCGCCTGCCCGGCTTCCTCGAAGGCTTCGACCCTCACCTGGCGGTGCCATTCCTCTGCCGGAAAAGGCAAACTGGCGGGTTGGCATGACCTTCCCAGGATGGTATGGTACGCATCGTCACAGGGAGTGCCATCGATGAGACGCAAACGCATTCTGATCCTCGCGCTGACGATCTGCGCCGTTTTCGCGGCATGGCCCGCGTGGGCAAAGGAGACGGCGGGCATTGCGCCCGGCTCCGTTGCGGCCGAGATCGGGCGTATCGAAAAGGCCGCCCGGGGAAGGTTGGGCCTCGCCGCCGTGCACCTGGAGAGCGGCCGGAGGGTCGAATACCGCGCAGACGAGTTTTTCCCCATGGCCAGCACCGTCAAGGTGCCCCTTGCGGCCAGGATCCTCGACATGGCGGACAGGGGCCAGGTCGGCCTTGCGACGGAAATCCCGGTGAGGCAGATGGAGATGGCCCCGGAAGGCCCCCTCGCGGCGATCCGTTGGCGCCCCGGGCTGTCCTGGTCCATCGAAGAGCTTCTCGAGGCGATGATCACCCGGAGCGACAACACCTCCACCGACGTCCTCTTCCGCGTTGCCGGGGGGCCTCCGGCCGTAGATGCCTGGCTCGAGGGCATCGGCCTGAAGGACATCCGCCCCGCCCGGTACATCCGGGAGCTGCTGCGGGATGTCCTGTCAATCCCCGAACCGGTCTTGCCGACGGTATCCCTGGCGGACCAGTTCCGAAAGATGCCGCCCAAACGGGCGGCGGAGCGCCGCGCGAGGGCATCCCGGGCAAACCCCGAGTACGACGCAGACCCGCGGGACCAGGCAACCCCGAACGGGATGCGAGCGCTCCTGGTCAGGGTCCGCCTGGCCGATGGCGTGAGCGAGGCGGTACGCTCCGTGCTGGTTCCCATGATGGAGAGGACGATGACCGGGCCGAAGCGGATCCGGGGCAGGCTGCCCCCGGGGACGATCGTCGGCGACAAGACGGGGACGCTGGCCGGCACGGCCAACGATGTGGGATACATCACCCTGCCCGGCGGAAAGGGCTGCGTCGCCCTTGCGGTCTTCGTGAAAGGCTCTGAGGCGCCCCCCGGGGCGCGGGAGACGGCGATCGCCGACGTCGCGCGCCTCGTTTACGACTACTTCCTGCTTTCGACCCCGGAGCGTCCCGAGTGAGCGGGTGAAGATGAGGGGCACGGGAGGGTGGGGAGAAACCGGTCAGGCGGCTGCCGGGGGCACGACGTAGAGCAGGACGCACACGTAGTGGCAGGCGCTCCCGCCGAGCACGAAGAAGTGCCAGATGGCGTGGTTGTAGGGGAGCCTCTTGAAAAGGTAGAACAGGGCCCCCAGGGTGTAGACAACGCCCCCGGCCAGCAGCCAGGCAAATCCCCCGGCGGGCAGGACGTCGAGAAGCGGCTTCACCGCGAAGACGGCGAGCCACCCCATGAGGACGTAGGCGATTGTGGCCAGGATCTTGAACCGGTGGACGAAAAAGAGCTGAAAGACGATCCCCGCGGCGGCCAGGACCCAGATCAGGCCGAACAGCGTCCACCCCCACCCCCCCCGCAGCGTCACCAGCGTGAAGGGCGTATAGGTTCCTGCGATGAGCAGGTAGATGCACGAGCGGTCCACGATCCGGAAAACGTGCTTGAGCCTCGGCGAGCGGACCGAGTGGTAGAGGGTGGAAGCCGTGTACAGCAGCACGAGCGTCGCCCCGTAGATGCTGCAGCTCACGATGTGCAGCGCCGTGCCGTGCAGGCAGGCCAGCGCCACCAGGACGCCGAGCCCCGCGGCGCTCAGGAGGGCGCCCGTGCCGTGGGTGAGGCCGTTGACCAGCTCCTCGATCTGAAGGCGTTTCGATTGCATGGACCTGCATCCTTGACGGTGACGGAACGGGACGGGGCCCCGATCCTTTATACTGCCGGCACGACGTAGAGCAGGACGGCCACGTAGTGGCACGTGCTCCCGCCGAGCACGAAGAAGTGCCAGATGGCGTGGTTGTAGGGGAGCCTCTTGAAAAGGTAGAACAGGGCCCCCAGGGTGTAGACAACGCCCCCGGCCAGCAGCCAGGCAAATCCCCCGGCGGGCAGGACGTCGAGAAGCGGCTTCACCGCGAAGACGGCGAGCCACCCCATGAGGACGTAGGCGATTGTGGCCAGGATCTTGAACCGGTGGACGAAAAAGAGCTGAAAGACGATCCCCGCGGCGGCCAGGACCCAGATCAGGCCGAACAGCGTCCACCCCCACCCCCCCCGCAGCGTCACCAGCGTGAAGGGCGTATAGGTTCCTGCGATGAGCAGGTAGATGCACGAGCGGTCCACGATCCGGAAAACGTGCTTGAGCCTCGGCGAGCGGACCGAGTGGTAGAGGGTGGAAGCCGTGTACAGCAGCACGAGCGTCGCCCCGTAGATGCTGCAGCTCACGATGTGCAGCGCCGTGCCGTGCAGGCAGGCCAGCGCCACCAGGACGCCGAGCCCCGCGGCGCTCAGGAGGGCGCCCGTGCCGTGGGTGAGGGCATTTACCAGCTCCTCGATCTGGATGCGTTGATAGCGCATGGTCACCGTCGGTCCCGCCCGTGGCTTCGCTTTTCGTCTGCAACGCGAAGCCATGCAAACGGGGGCTTTACTTTTCATGTGACGCGTTATATACAACGCCCAAAGGGTAACCTCAAGGGTTTTTGAGGGCCCGACCTGGATGAAAAACGATTTTTGTGGTGCAGGCAGACCACCGGGCTCCGCAGAGGCCGGTGGTTTTTTGTTCAGGGACGAACAGGCGAACGAGGAGGAACGGCGATGAAAAAGCTCATCCAGTCCGGGGACACGGTCAGCGTCCACTACACCGGGAAACTCGAAAACGGCGAGATCTTCGACTCCTCGTCGGGAAGGCGGCCCCTGACCTTCACCGTCGGCACCGGGCAGATCATCCGGGGCTTTGACGAGGCGGTGCTCGGCATGGCCGTGGGGGAGGCAAAGAGCGTCACCCTCGCGCCGGAAATGGCCTACGGCCCCCGCCAGGTCGAACTGATCGTGGACATCCCGAAGGACACGGTTCCCGAGGGCATGGAACTCGAGAAGGGGATGATGATCGAACTGGTCGACCCCCAGGGCAACAAGATCCCGGCGGAGGTCTTCGAGATCCTCGACGAGGTGGTCAAAATGGACCTCAACCACTTCCTGGCAGGGAAAACCCTCGTCTTCGACATCGAGGTCGTGGCGGCGGGGCCGTCGCAGGATCCGGGCTGACCGGGTGTCACCGGCGGAGGCCCGGGGTGCGACACGCGAAAGGACGACGATGAAATTCCTGGAAAAACTGTTCAGCCGGGACAAGGAAACGGCAAAGAAGGAAGAGACGGGCCGCAACGACGCCTGTCCCTGCGGGAGCGGCAAGAAGTACAAGCGCTGCTGCCTCGACAGCGACGAGAAGAAGAGACGCAAACAGATGGGGCTGATGTGAGGCGGGCGAGAATCAGTCACCCGCCTTTTCCGCGTAAAGGTCGTAGATCGCCGCCGCGGTGATGCGGCAGCGGACGAACCCCCCCGGGGCGATCGCTGCGTCGCGCACGTAGGTGATCCCGTCTATTTCCGGGGCCTGGAAACGCGTTCGGCCCCACCAGGGAAAGTCCTTCCGTCCCGTCTTTCCCTCGATGAGCACCTCTTCCTCCGTCCCGATGCGGGCCAGGCCGATCTCGTCGGCGATCGCCGCCTGGGCCTCCATGACAAGGCCCTGGCGCCTCAGCTTCTCCGCCTCCGCCACCTGCCCCCCCATCCCCGCCGCCTCCGTTCCCTCCTCCGGGGAGTAGGGGAAGACCCCCAGGCTCTCGAACCGGGTTGCGCGCACGAAATCCAGCAGTTCTTCGAACTGCTCTTCCGTTTCCCCGGGGAACCCGACGATGAGCGAGGTGCGCAGGGCCACGCCCGGGACGGCCTCGCGGATCTCGGCGATCTTCTTCCGGATGAAGGCGGAGGTGCCCTTGCGGTTCATCGCCTTCAGGATCCGGTCGCTGATGTGCTGGACCGGGATGTCGAGGTAACGGCACACCTTCTCCTCGGTGGCCACCGTGGCGAGCAACTCCGCCGTGATGTTCTTCGGGTAGGCGTAGAGGATGCGGATCCACCGCGGCCCCTCGACCGCGCAGAGCCGCTTGAGCAGGCCGTTGAGCGTGGGGCGTCCCCGGAGGTCGCGACCCCAGGCCGTCGTGTCCTGGGCGATGAGGATGATCTCCCGCGTCCCCGCGGCGGCGAGCCGCTCCGCCTCGGCGGCGAGGTCGTCCATGGGGCGGCTCCGGAAGGGGCCCCGGATTTCGGGGATGACGCAGTAGGCGCACCGGTTGGAGCACCCCTCGGCGATCTTGAGGTAGCTGTAGAAGGCCGTGGAGACCCGCCGCGGCACCGAGGCGTCCATGAGGTACAGGGGCCTGCCCACCCGCACGGCGGGGGCGCGCCGGGGGCCTTCGCCCAGGCGCTCGAGGTGCTCGAGGATCCCCGGGAAGTCCCCCGTGCCCATGAAGAGGTCCACCTCGGGAAGCTCTCGGGCCAGCTCGGCGCCGTAGCGCTGCGGCAGGCAGCCCGTGACGACGAGCCTGCGGCAGCGGCCCTTCTTCTTCCAGGCCGCCATGCGGAGGATTTCCTCGACGGACTCCTCCTTTGCGGGCAGGATGAAGGCGCAGGTGTTGACGACGATGGCGTCGGCCCGGTCGGGCCGGTCGGTGACGCTCCAGCCGGAGCGCGACAGGAGGGCGGACATGACCTCGCTGTCCACGAGATTCTTCGGGCAGCCGAGGCTCAGGATGTAGACGCTCTTTTCGTTCACCTTACCGTGGCAGCTTTCTGGCGAGGACCTTTCGCGGTTTCACGCCGTCGGAGGGGCCCACGACGCCCTCCTTCTCCATCCGCTCGATCATGCGGGCGGCGCGGTTGTAGCCCACCTTGAGGTAGCGCTGCACGAGCGAGACCGAGGCCTGCCCGAGCTCGGTGACCAGCTCCACGGCCTCGTCGTACTTCTCGTCCACGTCGCCCTCCGTCTTTTCCCCCTCCTGGGCCTCGACCTTGAACTTCTGGATCGACTCGTCGTAGACGGGGGTTTCCTGCTTGCGGATGAAGCTCACGATGCGCGAGATCTCCCGGTCGGAGACGAAGGCGCCGTGGATGCGCTGGAGCTTCGAGGTGCCCGGGGGCATGAAGAGCATGTCGCCCTGGCCCAGGAGCCGCTCGGCGCCGAGCTGGTCCAGGATCGTCCGCGAGTCCACCTTCGAGGAGACCTGGAAGGAGACGCGCGTGGGGAAGTTCGCCTTGATGATCCCCGTGATGACGTCCACCGAGGGGCGCTGGGTCGCGAGGATGAGGTGGATGCCCGAGGCGCGGGCCATCTGGGCAAGCCTCGTGAGCGACTCCTCCACGTTGCGCTGGGCCACCATCATGAGATCCGCCAGCTCGTCGATCACGATGACGATGTAGGGGAGCTTGCCGGGCAGGGGCTTCGGCTCGGCCTCGTCCGCGTCACCCATGGGAAGCTGCGCCTGGGCCTCCTCGAGGATGCGTTCGCGTCCCTGCTGCTTCTTTTCCACGAATCGGTTGAACTTGTCGATGCTCTTTTCGCCCGTCTCGCCGATGACGCGGTAGCGGTTCTCCATCTCCTCGACGGCCCAGCGCAGGACCGCGGCGGCCTCCTTGGGGTCCACCACGACGGGGTGCAGCAGGTGCGGCAGCCCCTCGTAGGCGGCCAGTTCGAGGCGCTTGGGGTCGATCATGAGGAACTTCACCTCGTCGGGGGGCGCCTTGAACAGCAGGCTGCAGATCAGCGCGTTGAGGAAGACGCTCTTGCCCGAGCCCGTCGTTCCCGCGATGAGCAGGTGGGGCATCCGGATCAGGTCGGCGATCACGGCCGCCCCCGTGATGTCCTCTCCCATCGCGATGGGCAGCCGGTGCTTGGCCTGGGCGAAGGCCTCGTTGTCCACGGCGTCTCGAAGAGTGACGGAGTCGCGCTCGGGGTTGGGGATCTCGATGCCGATGGCGGCCTTGCCGGGGATGGGCGCCACGATGCGCACGCTGGGGGCCTTGAGTGCGAGGGCCAGGTCGTCGGAGAGGTTGGCGATCTTGTTGATCTTCACGCCCGGCGCGGGCTCGAGCTCGTACATCGTGATGACGGGCCCGGGCTTGACCTCCGAGACCTTGCCCTCGACGCCGAAGTCGGCCAGCTTCTTCTCCAGGAGCTTCGCGTTGGCGATCAGGTTCTCCCGGCGCTGCTTCGTGTCCCGTCGGGGCACGTCGTCGAGCAGCGTCAGCGGCGGCAGGAGGTAGGCCCCCTTGGGCCGGGCGAACTCGAAGGCCGTCTGCTCGACCTTCTTCTTCCTCGCCCTTTCCTGTGCCGGGGCCTTCTCCTCGCGGATCACGGGGGGGGGGCGCTTCTCGGCCTTTTTCGGGGCCTCTTGTTTTTCTTCCCCCTCTTCCTCCTTCAGGTAGTCCGTCACCCTCTCGCGGCCGATCTCGGCGTAGGAGCGGATGCCGCGGCCCGTGCTCCGGGCGACCCCGTAGGCCTTGCGCAGGGCCGTCACGACGGAGAGGTCCACCGTGACGATGAGCGACACGATGAGGCCCAGCAGCAGGAAGATGAAGGTCCCGCCGGGGTTGAACAGGGCGTTGAGGTACTCCGAGAGCAGAGTGCCCGCGAACCCGCCGGCCGCGAAGGGCGTGTCGACCAGCGGGATGAGCTTGTAGGCGTGGGCGAAGAGGCCCGACGTGGTCACGATGAGCCCCACGAAGCCCCCGATCCAGCCGGGCCGGAAGAGGAATCCGGAGTCGAGGAAGAGCTTCACCGAGGTGATGAGCAGAAACAGCGGCAGCCAGTAGGCGGAGAGCCCCAGGAACCGGATCAGGATGTCGGCCAGGTAGGAGCCGATGATCCCGCCGATGTTGGAGATCTTCGCCCGCGACGTCTCGTAGTTCGACAGCGACGGGTCCGAGGGGGAGTAGGAGATGACCGCGAGGAACAGGAAAACCGCCAGGGCGAAGAGGACCACCCCCGCGATCTCGCGCGCCCGCCCCTGCAGGGGCTTTCGTTCGGCCATGGGTTCCCGGCGCTTCATAGCAGGTTCAGGGCGAGAACCGTCGCCCCCACGATCCAGCAGTAATAGGCGAAGAACCGCAGGTTGCGCTTCCTCACCACGAAAAAGAGGAACTTCAGGGTCAGGTACGCCACCACCGCCGCGGCAAGGGCGCCGGCGGCGTATACCGCGATCTGGTCCTGCGGGATGGCCTCGGCATGCCTCGCCTCGAGAACCGCAGCGCCCGCGATGGCCGGGATCGACAGCAAAAAGGAGAACCGCGCCGCCGTCTCGCCCTCGATCCCCCGGAAGAGGCCGAAGGTGATCGTCGAGCCCGAGCGCGAGATGCCGGGAAGGACGGCGATCCCCTGGATCACGCCGATGACGATGCCGTCGAGGAGGTTCATCTCGGCTTCGGTCCGCACCGGGTTCTTCACGCGGTCGGACAGGAAGAGGAGCACTCCCGTCACGAGGAGCATCGAGGCGGCCAGCGCCACCGACTCGAAGAGCTCGTGGATGACGTCCTTGAACCCGAGACCGATGGCGCCCGTGATCGCCGTGGCCACGACGAGGTACAGCAGGAATCGCCTGCGCGTGCCGACCCACCCGTCGTTGAGCGCCGTGTCGAGGCGGCCCGAGAGCGACCGGCGATACGCTTTCGGCAGCAGCGCCACGAGGATCTCCCCGATTTCCCTTCGGAAGAACAGGGCGACGGCCACGGTTGTCCCCACGTGGAGCATCACGTCGAAGAGGACCCCGGGCTGCTTGAATCCCCTGATGAGGCTCTGGGCGAACACGAGGTGGGCCGAGCTGCTCACGGGCAGCAGCTCCGTCATCCCCTGCACGATGCCGAGGAGGATCCCTTCCAGCAGGCTCACGCCGCTTTCTCCTTTCCGCGGGCCATCTCCGGCCGCCGCAGGTAGTAGTGCGATGCGATGACGTCGTAGACCCGGTTGAGCAGATCGTCCAGCGTCTCTTCCGTGTAGGGGCTCACGTCGATGGGCTTGTCGATGACCAGGGTGACGCGCCCCGGGTGGACCCGGAGCGACTTCCTGGGCATGATCTCTCCGCTGCCGACGATCGTGACCGGCACGATGGGGACCCCGGCCTTCAGGGCCAGGTGGAAGACCCCTTTCTTGAACGGGTGGATCTGCCCGTCCATGCTTCTTGTCCCTTCGGGGAACGTCATGACCGACTTGCCTTCCCGAATGCGGCGCGACGCGTCTTGGATGCTGCGCATGGCCCGCACGAAATTCTTCCGGTCGATCGGGATGGAGCCCGTCCTTGCCAGGGCACGGCCGAACACGGGGATGGCGAACAGCTCCTTCTTGGCGATCCAGGCGAAGTAGGTGTCGATGTTCGCCAGCACGATCAGGATGTCGAAGCCGCTCTGGTGGTTGGCCATGAAGACCTGGGCCCCGTCCCTCAGGATGTTTTCCCGGCCTTCCACGGTCACCCGGACGCTCGAGATGCGGAGCAGGATCTTGGCCCAGAGCACGGATACGCGGTGCGTCGTGAACTCCCCGCGGGGAAACAGGCGGTAGGAGACGACGACGAAGAAGGAAACGAAGGCCGTGATCGATGTCCCCAGGAGGACCAGGATGGCCGACCGGAACATAGGCTTCCCGAAAACCGTAATGATTTATTAAATTTAACCTGATATTTCTACTTGATATGCCGGTCGAAGTCAACAGGGAATCTGCCCGCTCCGGGGCCGGGCACAGCCGTTTCGGGTTGTGCCCGGCAGACGCCGGACGATTTGAGTTGCGAAGAGGGCCGGTCTTCTATATGATGACCCCGCTCGTGACCCGCAAACGGACGTCATGGGCCAATACAATACCCGCCGTGTCGTGGCGCGCATTCCGGCAGAAGCACGGGAAGCTAAGAAGTTAGGAGGTTAGGAAGGTAGGAAAAGACTCCGACAAGACTCTTTTCCCTGTTCCGCTCTTCCTATCTTCCTAACTTCTTAACTTCGTCTGTCCATGGAATCCGTGTCCGAGAACCCGCGGCCGGACAGTTCCGGGAAGCCGCGCTTGAACGGCAAGAAGGGGGGAACGGATGGTCAACAAGGTAATCCTCGTCGGCAGGCTCGGGGCGGACCCCGAAGTGCGCTACACGCAGGACGGGACGATGGTCACGACCCTTCGCATTGCCACGGACGAGTCGTGGAAGGACAAGAGCGGGGAGAAGGTTCAGAAGACCGAGTGGCACCGGGTCGTCACGTTCCGCAAGCTCGCGGAGATCTGCGGGAGCTACCTGTCCAAGGGACGCCTGGTGTTCATCGAGGGGAAACTCCAGACCCGGTCGTGGGAGGACAAGGAGGGCCAGAAGCGCTACATGACGGAAATTGTCGCCTCCAACATGCAGATGCTCGAGTCGAAGGGAAGCGGCGGCAGCCGCGAGGTTGCCGCCGCCGACAGCGGGATGCCCTCCTACGGAGGCGGCGACCAGGCCCCCGACGAGGACGTGCCGTTCTAAGGGCGGGAAGAGTTCGCAGGCGTCAAAAGGCCCGGTCGATTGACCGGGCCTTTTTTTGGCCGTTCGTCACGATGGACGCCCGGAGAAGCGCCTGGCGCGATGCGCCGCCCCTGTCCCGGCGGGCAATCAGCCCTGTTTTTTCTCTTCGATCTTCTTCGCCTCTGCCTCCTCTTCGCCTTCCTTGGAGGACTTCTTGAAATTCCGGATCCCCTTGCCGATGGCGCCCCCGATCTCGGGGAGTTTGCCCGCCCCGAAGACGATGAGGATGATGACGAGGATGATGATCAGTTCCGGCATTCCCAATCCAAACATGGTCTCTGTCTCCTTGCTGCCGCATCGCCCGGTCCCTGAGGCCCGGGCCTGGCTGCTGTGTTATTCCGCGGCCGGTTTCGGCTCTTCCGGCTTCTTTTTCTCCACGCGCTTCCCCTCGGGGTACACGAGGTGCACCACCTCCCCGCGCTTGCCGGGGCTTCCCAGGGACTGCCCCTGGAAGGTGATCTGGACGCCGCCGGCGTTGCCGAGATCGACGGTGATTTTTTCCTTCGCTTCCGCGCTGAACTTCTCGCCGGCCTGCAGGAGCCGCTGGACGGCCGGCGTCTTGTCGGCTTTCACCTGGACCCATGCCGCCTCGGTGGCCTCGATCATGAGGCTCAAGGTTCCCCCCGTTGCGGGCGGCGCCGGTGCGGGTTCCCTCTTTTCCGCCGGGGCAGGCGGGGATTCCGGCTTCTTCGGCTCGGGGGCGGCCGCCTGCTGCTGCGGCTGTGGCATGGCCGCTTCGGGCTGCTGCGCGGGCTGGGCCGGCGGCTCCTCGGGCGGCTTCACCTCGGCGGGTTTTTCGGGCGGCCGGGCCTCTTCTCGCACAGCCGTCTTCGCCGGAAGGGGCTTCTCGGGCCTGTCCTGGAAGGCGTAGATGCCCAGGACGATCACCACGGCCAGGGCCAGGAAGGTCCAGCCCACCCGGCTTCCCATCATCCCGGCCCAGGCCAGCACGGCCTTCCCCGCGTCGGGTCCCTTCGATTCCGCGGCCGCCTTTTCCTCGGGCGGGGCGGGCGGCAGGGTCTTCTCGATGTGCTTCGCGTATTGCGCCAGGATGGGCCCGGCATCCACGCCCAGGATGCCCGCATAGGTCTTGATGAAGGTCTTGGTGTAGACGGGCTCCGGCAGATCCTCGAAGCGGCCGCTCTCGATGGACTCCAGGAAGGAAAGCCGGATCCGGTAGCGGCGGGCGATGTCCTCCATCCGGAGGCCCTTCGATTCGCGGGTGCGTTGCAGCTCTTCGAAAAACTCGTTCTTCCGATCCGTTTTTTCCACGGCGTTGCCTCTTCAGCCCCCCGGTCCGCGAGTTTCGGCTAGGTTTATCACCAATAGGCGGGCCGTGCAACAGAAAATGTCCCGCCGTGCCGGGGCGCTCGGCCCTCCGGGGCGCGTCGGTTTTTTTCTTCACAGGAAGGGCCCGTTGCGATAAGGTGGGCCGCTTGAGAAAAAACGGATGGTGATCATGGGATCGTACAGGGATTTTGCCGCGGAGCTGGCACTGGAGGCCGGGAGTTTCCTGAAGGGGAAGTTCAATACGGCACACGACATCACCTACAAGGGAGAGATCGACCTCGTGACGGAGGCCGACCGGGGGTGCGAGGCGCTGCTGATCGAGCGCATCGAGAAGGCCTTCCCGGGTCACGGGATCCTGGCCGAGGAGACGAGGGGCGCGGCGGAGCGGAAGGATTATACCTGGATCATCGACCCGCTCGACGGGACGACGAACTACGCCCATCACTACCCCGTGTTCTGCGTCTCCATCGCCCTGCAGCACGGCGGCGAGGTGATCGCGGGGGCGATCTGCAACCCCATGCTGGGCGAGCTCTTCGTCGCCGAAAAGGCCGGGGGGGCGTTCCTCAACGGTCAACGCCTGGCCGTCTCGAAGACGGCCGAGCTGACGCGGAGCCTTCTCTCCACGGGCTTTCCTTACGACATCCGCGTCAACCCCGACAACAACATCAACTACTTCAACGCCCTGGCCCTCCGGGCGCAGGCCATCCGCCGTGCGGGCGCCGCCGCTCTGGATCTTGCCTATGTGGCGGCGGGGAGGTTCGACGGTTTCTGGGAGCTGAAGCTGCACCCCTGGGACACGGCGGCGGGATGCCTCCTGGTCGTCGAGGCGGGCGGACGGGTGACGGACCTCTTCGGCGGGCCCTTCGATCTGTACTCACCTCACGTCCTGGCGACCAACGGGAGGATCCACGAGGCGATGGAGGAGATTCTCAGGAATACCGATCCCATGGACGCGAGACTCGTTAAGAGATGAGGGTATAGGGTCTCGGGGATAGGGCCTGGCGCAGGGGTCTAGGGTTTCGGGTATAGGGTATAGGGGCTGAAGGTGTTAGAATTGTTTTATAAAAAGAAATCTTTTTCCGTCCCGATACCCTAGTCCCGATACCCGATACCCCTCTTCAGGACCGAAGACGGGACAGACCCAAGGGCTATTTGCCCTTGATGAACGCCTCCGTCATCTCGCAGGCCTCCTCGTCGGTGAACTGACGGGGCGGGTGCTTCATGAAGTAGGCCGAGGGGCCGTAGAGGATGCCGCCGATCCCCTTCTCGAGGGCGATCTTGCAGCAGCGGATGGCGTCGATCACCACGCCGCCCGAGTTGGGCGAGTCCTCGACGGAGAGCCGCATCTCGAGGTTCATGGGCACGTCCCCGAAGATGCTTCCTTCCATCCTGAGGAAACAGACCTTGTTGTCCTTTTGCCAGGCCACCCAGTCGCTGGGGCCGATGTGGATGTTCTCCGGCGCGAGCCGTTTGCCCGTCTGGGACTGCACGGCCTCGGTCTTGGAGATGCGCTTGGACTTCAGGCGGCTGCGGTCCAGCATGTTGAGGAAGTCCGTGTTGCCGCCCGTGTTGAGCTGGTAGGTCCGCTCGAGCTTCACCCCGCGCAGGTTGAAGAGGTGCGTGAGCACCCGGTGGATGATCGTGGCCCCGAGCTGGCTCTTCACGTCGTCGCCGATGATGGGCAGCCCCTTCTTCTCGAAGCGCCGGGCCCATTCGGGGTCGCTGGCGATGAAGACGGGGATGTTGTTGATGAAGGCCACCCCCGCCTCAAGCGCGCAGCCCGCGTAGAACCGGGTCGCTTCCTCGGAGCCCGCCGGCAGGTAGTTGAGCAGGATCTCGGCCCCCGCATCCTTCAACGCGCCGACCACGTCTTTTTTCGTCGCTTCCTTCTGCGATGCCGGGACGAAGGCGAACCGCGGGTCGTACTGGCTCATGTGGGGGGCGACGCTGTCGAGCATTTTCCCCATCGCAACCCGTGCCCCCGTTCTCGGAATTTTCGGCTGGAAGACGGTGGTGCAGTTGGGCGGCTGGAAGATGGCCTCGGAGACGTCCCTGCCTACCTTGCGGCGGTCGATGTCGAAGGCGCAGACCACCTCGATGTCGGAAGGCCGGTAGCCGCCGACGTCCCAGTGCATCAGCCCGATGAGGTCCTTCGGTGATTTCTTACGGTAGTACTCGATCCCCTGGATGAGGGAAGAGGCGCAGTTCCCTACGCCGGCGATTGCGATCCGTACCTTCCCCAAAATATCTCCCCCTTCTGGCCGGTTGGAAAACCGTTGCGGATGAGTTCGCAAGCGATACTATTACAACAATTCCCGGGACAATTCAACGGGCAGGATGCAAAAAACGGAAGGGGCCTATTTCCCCCCGGACCCATAGTGCTCGTCGATCCATTTGAGGTACTCGCCGCTTCGGACGCGCTCGACCCACCCGCCGTTCTCCAGGTACCAGCAGACCGTCTTGCGCAGGCCCGTGCGGAAGGATTCGCGGGGGGCCCAGCCGAGCTGCGACTGCAGCTTGCTCGAGTCGATGGCGTAGCGCCAGTCGTGGCCGGGGCGGTCCTTGACGAAGGTGATCAGCTCGCGCCGCGGGCCCGCGCCCGCCCGGGGGCGGATCTCGTCGAGGATGTCGCAGATGCCGTGGACGACGGCGATGTTCTCCTCCTCGGAGTTGCCCCCGATGTTGTAGGTCTCGCCGCGGCGCCCATTGTTCATGATCGTCCAGATGGCCTCGCAGTGGTCTTCCACGTAGAGCCAGTCGCGGACGTTCTTGCCGTCGCCGTAGACGGGCAGGGGCTTGCCCTCCAGCGCGTTGAGGGTGATGAGCGGGATGAGCTTCTCCGGGAACTGCCAGGGACCGTAGTTGTTGGAGCAGTTGGAGATCGTCACGGGGAGACCGTAGGTCTTGCAGTAGGCCCGTACCAGGTGGTCCGAGGAAGCCTTCGAGGCACTGTAGGGGCTGTTGGGTTTGTAGGGCGTCGTCTCGGTGAAGAGGCCCTCCTTGCCGAGGCTGCCGTAGACCTCGTCGGTGCTCACGTGGTGGAAGAGGCGGAAGCCCTCCGCGTGGTTGCGGGCCGCCTCGAGGAGGTTGAAGGTGCCCACGATGTTCGTGAAGATGAACTCGGCGGGCCGTTTGATGGAGCGGTCCACGTGGCTTTCGGCCGCGAAGTGGCAGACGGCGTCGACGCCGTACTCGCTGAAGATCGCGTTCATGCGCTCCAGGCCGCAGATGTCCTCCCGCAGGAAAACGTAGCGGCCGGGGAATCGTTTTTCGAGATCGCTCAGGTTTTCGGGGTTGCCGGCGTAGGTCAGCTTGTCGACATTGACGATCCGGCCGGCAAAGCCGGCCGTTTCGAGCAGATGGCGGATGAAGTTGCTGCCGATGAAGCCGCAGCCGCCGGTGACGAGTAAGTTGTTGAACGACATAGTCTGTCCTTTCTTTCCGGATACAAGAGGGTAAGAAAGTGAGAGGGTAAGAAGGTTGGAAAGCCCGCAGCCCGTTTCAAGCTCTCCGCTTCGCCGACCTTCTCACGTTCTCACCCTCTTACCCTCTGCCTTTTCGTGCCCGGCACGGAACTTGCGAATCCTGACGCCGGAGGGTCGAACCGCACGTGATGCCAACTACCATGAATTCTTCGAATTCTCAACGGGGAATCCCGAAGCCGGCCGGGAGGGGGAAACGGCAATGGTGACGAGCGATCCGGGTGCGGCCCCGAAGGCCAACTGTTTCGAATGCCGGCACTTCTTCATCACCCACGAGCCCGCCCTTCCCTACGGCTGCCGGGCCATGGGCTTCAAGTCCCGGGAGCTTCCCTGCGCCGTCGTGCTGCGCAGCTCCGACGCGCCCTGCTTGCTCCTCCAGCCGAAGGGCAAACCCGCGAAGCCCTGAGCGGGTCCGCTTTTTCTGTTGCATTTCCGCCGTCCGTGCTATAGGAAGCAAAAAAACAAGTGCGCGCCGTGCGGCAACGCCCGCGGCTGTGCGGGGTCACGGTCCATGAGTCCGAAGAAAGCAACGAAGAAAGAGAAAGAACAGGCCGATCCGGGCAAGGGAAACGCGGCGGAGGGCGCGATCGGCGCCCTGCTGGCGGTCAGCCGGGCCATCACGTCCGAGAAGTACCTGGAGGACATCCTGCGCCTGATCGTCACCGTGACCGCCGAGGTCATGGAGTCCAAGATCTGCTCGCTCATGCTCATCGACGACGACGGCAAGCTCCACGTCAAGGCCACCCAGAGCATGAGCAAGGAGTACAACAAGAAGCGGCTCGTGGAACTCGGCAAGGGCATCGTCGGGAAGGTGGCCTCGGAAAACCGCCCCGCCGTCGTGCGGGACGTGAGGGAAGAGCCGGACTACATCTACCGCGACATGGCGAGCAAGGAGGGGCTCGTCTCGCTGCTGTCCGTCCCCCTGGCCGTCAAGGGCCGCGTCATCGGCGTCATCAACTGCTACACCTCGCGGCCCCACGATTTCACGGAGGCCGAGGTCACCGTTGTCACCACGATCGCCAACCAGGCCGCCGTCGCCATCGAGAACACGGAGCTGCTCGTCCGCAGCCGGGTCATCGAGGAGGAGCTCGAGTCGCGCAAGCTCATCGAACGGGCCAAGGACATCCTGGCGACCGAGAACGGAACGGGCGGCGAGGAGGCCTACCGGAAGATCCGGCAGATGAGCATGAACATGCGACGCCCCATGCGCCAGATTGCCGAGGCCATCATCATCTCCCGGGGCGTCGACGCGGGTTCGTGACGCAGGCCCTCCCCGGCGGTCTTTTCGGGCGGGGCCGCTCCGTCACGAGGCGGCGTAGCAGATCAGCTTCTGGTTGACCACGTCCGACACCAGCCTCAGGTCCTTTTCCCTCACATCGTAGACCCGGACCACCTTCTCGTAACGGCCCTCGTTCGGCAGCAGGTCGAGGAGCCGGTTGGGCAGGCTCTCGAGCCAGCCTTCGTTGAAGAAGACCCCGTCCTTTTCCGGGTAGATGGCCATGTAGAAGATGTCCGTCTCGACCAGGTCCTGGAAGAAGTGCGTCCCGAAGGAGAGATCCGGGATGAGGCTCCCGTCGCGGTAGGCGATTTCCGCGATGACCGCGATCTTGCTGATCTCCGAAAACGTCACGGGGACCCCCATGGCCGGGGTGGTCGTGCCCCAGCGTCCGGGACCGAAGACCGCCGTCGGCATGTCCTCCCGCCGGTCGATCAGCTTGTTGAGGCGGCCCACGACGCGGGCGACGTCGTACTTCTCCGAGAGGGCCAGCTTCGTGTACCCCTTCGGGTCGATGTAGATGACGCGGGCCAGGGCCTGGGAGACGCTGCCCCCCATAAAGTTGCCCTCCTGCCGGATGAAGACCTTTTTTTTGGGAATCTTCTCCGGGATCTCGACCTGGGACTTCTGCCCCTTTGTCTGGAAGGGACGGCACTGCAGCAGATTGACCTGGAGGCGGCCCTCGGCGTTGAAGTTTGCCGTGAACTCGATGTCGATGGGGTACTGGTACACCTTCTCGAGCTCCTTGAGCATCCGGGACATGACCGCCGTGAAGTCGGTCCGGGACAGCAGCTCGTCGAAGGTCAGGATCCAGACGTCCTCCGCGGGGCGGCCGGAAGCCCGCATCCTTTCCGCGGTTTCCTCGTCCCGGACGCCGATCAGGTCCAGGCGGGCGTCGACCCCTTCGTTGATGACCTGCATCAGGGACAGGGAGTGGAATCGGTTGTCCTCGAGGTTCAGCAGGTCCACGTCGTGCTGCGAGAAGCGCCGGGCGTCGGCGATCCCGCCGTGCGACTTCACCAGGGGCGCGTCGAGGGCCACGATGCGGGGGTAGTCGTTCTCCACCCGGTTGACGGCGCGCGTCCCCATGCCGAAGACGATGCGCAGCATCCCGGCCCGGGGGTCCATCCCCTGTTTCCAGACGAAGGGGTTGTAGGAAAGGCCCACGCCGGCCATCTCGGGGAAGAAGTAGTGCTTGCGGTAGGTGCCGGAGACGCGCTGGACGAGCAGGGCCATCTGCTCGTCATGCTGGTCGAGGCCGCGCTGGAGCCGGTAGGTCAAGGCGTCCTCGTTCATCGTGCTGGCGAAGATGCGGCGCACCGACTCCTCGAAGAGCTCGTAGCGCCGCTCGGGCGTGCCCTGGTTGACGCAGAAGTAGCTCTCGTACTTGCCCGCGAAGGCGTTGCCGAAGGCGTCCTCCAGGAGGCTGCTGGAACGGACGATGATCGGCGACTGCCCGAAATATTCCAGCATCAGCTGAAACTGCTCCTTGACCTCCTGCGGGAAGGTCCCGCTGAGCATCTTGGACTTGAGCTCCCGGGCGCTCTCGAAGTACCCCTCCCGGGTCTTGTGGGCCATGAGGGTCTTCCACCAGCCGTTCTGCACGATGTAGGAGTAGAAGACGTCGGAGCCGATGAAGTAGGAGTCGTGCAGCTCCAGGTTCTGCTGCCAGTCGAAGTCCCGGTCCCTGCGCAGGATGTTGCGCGCCAGGAGCATGCCCACAGACTTGCCGCCGATGAACCCGGTGCCGATCAGGCGGTCCTTGATTTCCAGGATGTCCTGCAGGGTGAAGTACTCCTTCACGAGGGAGAGGATGCGCTTCTCGCGGCCGATCAGGACCCGCGAGAGCTGATCGACCAGGTCCCGCTTGTCCTCGGCCGCCGTGTCGTCGCCGGAAATCTCCCGGGCCTTCAGGAAGATGCGATCCCAGTAGTCGAGGTGCCTCTCCGCGTCGACGGCGCTCCGGTCGGCCAGGGCGGCGAATAGCCGCGTGGCGTCCACGCTGTTCATGATCGGGATGAACGTCTCGTTTTCCCGGATGTGGGGCAAAAACATGGTGGGGGAGTAGCGCTGCCAGCACTTCAGGGGATGGACGCAGGTCTTGCCCTCGAAGCTGTAGACGTCCAGGAGGACCTGGGTGGTCTCCCGGATGCGGGCGACGGTCTTGAAGGAGTGGCGGCCCCGGAGGATGGCGAAGTAGGCTACCGTATTGAGCTCGAAGAGGTACGGGCACGTGATGACAAAGAAGTTGCCGATCATCAGGTCCGTCGCCCAGGCGAGCAGCAGATCCGAGAGGGAGTCGAAGACGTAGAACACGTCGCGCCCCTCCTGGCGGATGATGTTGTGGACCTGGGTGGAGAAGGATTCGAACCCCGCGTCGGGGTTGAGCTTGTAGACGGCGATCTTTCGGGTCTCCTCGAGCAGGGGCGCGTGGCGGGCGAAGCGCATGTAGACGACCCGCCGGTTGTTTTCGAGGGCCTCTTTGACGAAGGGCGCAACAAAACTCTGGTAGTCCTCGACCGAATCGACCTGAAGGACCACGTTGTCGCCCGTCTGCAGTTGGCCGAGGACCCTGTCAAGGCCCTGGATGCCGGTGCTGACGCGGGAGAAGGATTTCATGGCAACCTCTGCGATGCTGAGTTGGGGGAAATCATATCAGATTCGAACGCTTTTTCCATTGTTTTTAAGACCAAAATGTACTAATTTACGGAAACCATAAAAACGTTTCAATTTTGTTCCATATGAGCAACCACACTTTCGAAGAACTGGCCGCTTTGCATGCCATCGCCAAGGCCCTGGCGCAACCCTGGGACCTGCGGGACCAGCTCGAGCAGGTCCTTGGCGAGATGAGCGCCCGGCTCGGCATGCAGCGGGGGATGATCTCCATCCTGGACCGGGACACCGGCGAGGCCCTGCTGGAGGTCGCCCACGGCGTCGACCTCGGGGGCGTCGACGTTTCCTACCGCTCCGGCGAGGGCATCACCGGCAAGGTGGCCCAGACGGGGCAGCCCATCGCGGTGCCGAGCCTGGGGCAGGAGTCCCTCTTCCTGGACCGAACCGGGGCCCGCCGGCACCTGAAAAACCGCGATGAGCTGTCCTTTTTGTGCGTTCCCATCACCTACGACTCGCGGGTGGTGGGCATCCTGTCGGCGGACAAGCCGGCCGGGGACGTTACGGAAATGGACCGCGATCTCGCGATGCTCGCCGCCGTGGCCGAGCTGATCGCCAAGGCCGTTCACGTGCTCGCCCTGGAGGACGAAAACCGGCGCCTGCGCCGCCTGGTCAGCCCCGCGGGCGGGGCCGGCCTCGACCTCATCGGGCAGTCCAAGGTCATGCAGGAGGTCTACGCCCTCATCCGGCACGTGGCCGATTCGGTGACGACGGTCCTCATCACGGGGGAGACCGGGACGGGCAAGGAACTGGTCGCCAAGGCGATCCACTCCAACAGCTCCCGCAGCAAGGGGCCCCTGGTCATGGTCAACTGCGCGGCCATCCCCGAGACCCTCATCGAGAGCGAGCTCTTCGGCCACGAGAAGGGGGCCTTCACCGGGGCCTTCCGGCAGCACCGGGGCCGATTCGAGGAGGCCCACAACGGCACGATCTTCCTCGACGAGGTCGGGGAGCTCTCCCCGGCGGCACAGGCCAAGCTCCTGCGGGTCCTGCAGGAAAAGCAGTTCCAGCCCCTGGGCTCGTCCCGGCTGGTGACGGCCAACGCCCGCGTGATCGCCGCCACCAACCGCCGCCTGGAGGACTGTGTCGCGGCCGGGCAGTTCCGGACCGATCTGTACTACCGGCTCACCGTGTTCCCCATCTTCCTGCCGCCCCTGCGGGACCGGGGCAACGACATCATCCTGCTGGCGGACCACTTCGTCCTCAAGTACTCGAGGCAGCTGAAGAAGCCCGTCAAGCGGATCACCAACGCCGTTATCGAGGCCTTCCTGTCGCACTCCTGGCCCGGGAACGTGCGGGAGCTGGAAAACTGCATCGAGCGGGCCGTTCTGCTGGCCAAGGGGCCGTCGATCGAGATGATGCACCTGCCGCCGTCGCTGCAGCTCAAGGGCCAGGACGAACAGGGCCGGGATGCGGGCAAGCTCGGCGCCGTCATCGGGGCCCAGGAGCGCTCCATGATCATCGAAGCCCTGAAGGAGTCCCGGGGCAACCAGAGCCAGGCGGCCCGCCTTCTCGGGACGACGAAGCGGATCGTCCAGTACAAGATCCGCAAGCTCGGCATCGACCCCGCGAAGTTCAAGACCGGCAAGAGGACGGGCTGAGCCGTTCCCCCCTCCCGGCGCCTGCCGGCAGTGCAGAAGCAAAAGAGCCCGGGCCGTGCGGCCCGGGCTCTTCGCGTGCGGTTCCCCACGGAGGCGAAGGCCCCGTGAAGCCTCCTCTTACAGGATGCCGTAGGCCAGCATGGCGTTTGCGACCTTGGTGAAGCCGGCGATGTTGGCCCCCGCCACGTAGTCGCCCTTCCTGCCGTACGCCTCGGCGGTGTCGACGCAGGCCTTGTGGATGCTCTTCATGATGAGGAGCAGGCGCGCGTCCACTTCCTCCCGTGTCCACGATAGCTTCATGCTGTTCTGGCTCATCTCGAGACCGGAGGTCGCGACGCCGCCGGCGTTGGCGGCCTTGCCCGGGCCGTAGAGGACCTTGTTGTCCTGGAAGATTTTCACGGCGTCCGGGTTCGAGGGCATGTTCGCCCCTTCGGAGACGCAGATGCAGCCGTTCTTCACCATGGCCTGGGCGCAGGCCCCGTCGATCTCGTTCTGCGTGGCGCAGGGCAGGGCGATGTCGATCTTGATCCCCTGGTCCTTGATGGCCTCCCAGATGTTCTTGCCTTCCACGCACAGCACCTTGTTGTACTTGTCCGCGTACTCCTTGATCCGGCCGCGCTTGACGTTTTTCAGCTCCAGGACGAAGTCGAGCTTCTTGGCGTCGATGCCCTCCTCGTCGACGATGGTGGCCCCCGAGTCGCACAGCGAGATCACCTTGCCGCCCATCTGGTTGACCTTCTCCACGGCGTACTGGGCCACGTTGCCGGAGCCGCTGATCGCCACGACCTTGTTCTTGAAGTCCATGCCGCGGGTGGCCAGCATCTCGGCGGCGAAGTAGACGCAGCCGTAGCCGGTGGCCTCGGGGCGGATCAGGCTGCCGCCGAAGGAGAGCCCCTTCCCGGTGAAGACGCCCGTGTGCTCGTTGCGGATCTTCTTGTCGTAGCCGAACATGAACCCCACCTCGCGGCCGCCGACGCCGATGTCGCCCGCAGGCACGTCGCACTCGGCGCCGACGTAGCGGAAGAGCTCGCGCATGAAGGACTGGCAGAACCGCATGACCTCGCGGTCCGACTTGCCCTTGGGGTCGAAATCGGAGCCGCCCTTGGCGCCGCCCATGGGCAGGGTGGTCAGGGAGTTCTTGAAGATCTGCTCGAAGCCGAGGAACTTCAGGATGCTGAGGTTGACGGAGGGGTGGAAGCGCAGCCCGCCCTTGAAGGGGCCGATGGCGTTGTTGAACTGGATGCGGAACCCGCGGTTGACATGAACCTTGCCCTTGTCGTCCTCCCAGGGCACGCGGAAGATGAAGGTCCGCTCCGGCTCCACGATGCGCTCGTAAATGTTGGCTTTCACGAATTCCGGATGCCGCTTGGTCGTGGGCTCCAGCGACTCCATGACCTCTTCCACGGCCTGGTGGAACTCGGGCTCGTTGGGATCGATCTGTTTTACCTTTGCGATGACGTCTTTGATCACGGACATGGTATATACCCCCTTCAAGAGTTTGGTTTTATGAATTTCATGAGCCTTTCGTCATGAAACGTTTCCTGATCCGGCCCCGTTCTTCCCCGGGTTCCCCCTTCAGCCCGTCCTTCCCTTCACGGCGGCCCGGAAGGGCCGCAGCTCGTCGAACTCGACGACGGCGGACATGGCGAGGTTTTCGACGTCGACCCCCGCCTCCTGGGCGCAGCAGACGGGGTTGAGCCCCCCCATGAGGATCATGCCCACCTTGTTGAGGTCCACGGGGACCTCGCAGACGGGCTCGCTGACCTTGCCGATGGCGAGGACGCCGTCGATGCCCGCGGCCCGGATGTCCCTCACGATCCGATCCGCCAGGTCCTTGCTCAGGGCGGGGATCTCTCGGAAGTTTCCCAGGATTCGGCCCTCCCCCTCGTCGATCACGTCCCGCACGGAGGTCATCCGCGCCCGGATGAACGCCTCCGAGGGGTCCAGGGAGGAACCGGAGTAGTGGATGAGCTCGACGAAACGCAGGGGCTCGCGCCGGGAGATCTGCACGATGCCCCCGAACTTCGAGTCCATGGGGATGCCGCTCTTGAGCAGGACGCCGTTGACCACGATGCTGCACACCGTGGCGAGCCCGACCTTGCCCTCCGGGACGACGGTCTCGCCCAGCTTCTCGCCGGCCTTCGCCATGGCGACGAGCCCGCTGACGCAGAGCCCCGCCTCGAATGCGGGCAGCATGGCGTCGACGGCCCGCCGGAACTTCTCGCGGGCAATCAGGGAGATGTTCACGGGCACCAGCCCGCGTTTGCGTTTCGGGTCGAAGGTGGTCCGGAAGGCGAGCGTCTCGATCCGGGAGATGGCCAGGCTGAGCTTGTCGCGGACGCGGGCGCTGCCGATTTCCTCGATGCCCCGTTTCGTGATGGCCCTGCCGTCGCGCTGTCCCGCCAGCTCCGTCAGGCCCCGTTCGTCGGTCAGGCCCAGGTGGTAGCGGACCATCCGCTCGCTCAGGGGGATCCCGTGTTCGGCCATGCGCCGCGCGATGAGGCGCGCCCCCATGGGCTGACCGGAGTCGCGGAGGATCCGGAGGATGAGCAGCAGTTTTTTTTCGATGTCGGGAGTCATGGCGGTCCGGATGAAAATGAATCGGCAATGGCTTGCCGATGGTGCCTATCATCAAACCGGGGGGTTGTCAATTACAATTTCGTAATTTCCGCGTTTTGCTCCGCCGCCCGCCCCGGGGGCCCTCTCCGGAGACTGCGCCTTGACTCTTCCCCGCATTTCCAGTACCGTTTTTTCAGCCGGGGACGCCGGCGGCGAAGACGAACCGCGACGAGGTGACCATGGACAAGTCGGCAACGTGCCCGGCCCCGAGACTCCGGGCGGGCGAGACCCTGAAAGGCTTCATCGTGCGCAGGGTGGAGGCCGTCGGAGACATCGGCTGCACGGCGTACGAAATGGAGCACCTCGCCACGGGGGCGAAGGTGCTGCACCTTCACGGCAGCGACAGCGAGAACCTCTTCGCCATAGGGTTCCGCACTCCCCCCTGGGACTCGACGGGCGTCGCCCACATCCTGGAGCACTCGGTCCTGGCGGGTTCCGAGACCTACCCGGTGAAGGACGCCTTCAACGAACTGTCGAGGGCCACGCTGCAGACCTTCATCAACGCCTTCACCTACCCCGACAAGACCGTCTACCCCGTGGCCAGCCAGGTGCCCGCCGATTACTTCAACCTCGCCCGGGTGTACGCCGACCTGGTCCTCAAGCCCCGGATCCTCCGGGAGACCTTTCAGCAGGAAGGGCATCACCTGGAGTTCGTCAGGCCCGACGACCCGGCGAGCGACCTGACCGTCTCGGGGATCGTCTACAACGAGATGAAGGGGGCCTACTCGTCGCCCGAGGGGCTGATGGTCAAGGCTCTCCAGCAGCACCTCTTTCCCGACAACCCCTACGGAGACGATTCCGGCGGCGACCCCGAGGCGATCCCGCAGCTCACCTGGGAGCAGCTCCGGGAGTTCCACCGGCTCTACTACTCGCCCTCGAACGCCTACTTCTTCCTCTACGGCAGCATCCCGACCGAGGAGCACCTGGCCTTTCTGGAAGGCGTGCTCGGGGGGTTCGGCCGGGTCCGGGTCGACTCGGCCATCGGGCTGCAGCCGCGGTGGGACGGGCCCCGCTCGACGCGGGACTGCTACCCTATCGCGAAGGGCGACAGCCCCGCGCGCAAAACCGTCGTCAACATGGCCTGGATGGCCGCAGAGAACACCGAGGCCGAAGAGGTGCTGCTTCTTCGCGTGGTGTCGCACGCGCTCGTCGGCACGGCGGCGGGCCCGCTGCGCAAGGCGCTCGTCGACTCGGGCCTCGGCGAGGACCTCTCGCCCGTCACGGGGCTCGAGTCGGATTTGCGGCAGGTCGTCTTCGGCGTGGGCCTCCGCGGCACCGACCCCGACAGGAAGGAGGCCATCGAGGAGCTGATCCTCAAGACCCTGGAAGCAATCGCCGAAAAGGGGTTCGACCGGGACCTCATTGAGGCCGCCCTGCACCAGGTGGAATTCCACGGTCGGGAGATCGTGCGGGGCGCCTACCCCTACGGGATCACCCTCATGGGGCGCGTCTTCCACACCTGGCTCTACGACGGGGACCCCCTCGTCCCGCTGAAGTTCAACCCCCTCGTCGAGGGCATCCGCCGCAGATGGCAGCGCGAACCGGACCTGTTCCAGGGCGCCGTCCGGAGGTGGTTCCTGGACAACCCGCACCGACTGACCTCCGTCATGGAGCCGAGCCACAGCTGCATGGACGAGGGCGAGGCCCGCTTCCGGAAAAGGATGGCCGAACGCAGGGCGATCCTGTCGGAGCAGGACCGGGAGAGGGTCCGCGACGAGGCCGCGCGCCTCAAGGCGCTGCAGACCGAGCCCGACTCGCCCGAGGCCCTCGCCACGCTTCCGCGCCTGAGGCGCGACCACATCCCCCGCGGGGTGGAGAGGATCCCCTCCGAGGCGGGTCGCGCGGACGGGATCGACGTCCTGAAGCACGAGATCTTCGGAAACGGCATCGTCTACCTCGATTGCGCCTTCGACGTCTCCCACGTTCCCGAGGAGCTGCAGCCCTGGCTGCCGCTGCTGGGAAAGTTCGCGCGGGGGATGGGGGCCGCAGGCCGCCGGTACGACGAGATGGCAACCCGGATCTCCATGGCCATGGGGGCGCTCGGGGTGCAGCTTGCCTCGGGGTTCGGGCGCGACGGGCAAGAGAGCTGGCAGAGGATGGTATTCCGGATGCGCGCCCTGCACCGCAACATCCCCGAGGCCGTGGGGCTCCTTGGCGACATCCTCGCCGCGGGCGATCTGACGGACCGCAGGCGGATGGAAGATCTCGTCCTGGAGAAGCGCAACGGCCTGCAGTCGGCCGTCATCCCCTCGGGGCACCTCTTCGCCCAGAGGACGGCGGCCTCGACGCTGAACCTGCCGTCGCTGCGCGACGAGCAGTGGAACGGGCGCATCCAGCTGCGGCTGCTCAACGGCCTGGCGGAACGCTTCGCGGCCGATCGCCTCGTCGAGACCCTGGAGCGTCTCAAGGCGCTCGTGTTCGGCCGGCAACGGTTCCTGGTCAACGTCACGGGCGATGCCGAGGGGATTTCGCGCGTGCTCGGGGAGATCGGGAAGCTGACCGGGCGCCTCGGCAGCGGGGCGCCGGGGGGCTCGACGGCATCGGTGCCGCCGGTGCAGGCGCAGCTCGGGGTGTCCATCGCCGCCCAGGTCTGTTACGTGGCGCAGGTGGCGGCCACGCCGGGCTACCTCGACCCCTCCTCGGCGGCGCTCGCCGTCGCCTCGAGGGAGCTCTCGAAGGGATACCTCTACAACCGGATCCGGGTCCAGGGCGGGGCTTACGGGGGGATGTCCCTCTATGACCCCGTGGGGAGGATTTTTTCCTTCCTGTCCTACCGCGACCCCCACCTGGAAGAGACGCTGAAGGTCTACGACGGAGCCGCCCGGCACCTGCTGGATGCGGGGATCGACGCCGACGAACTGGAGAAGACCGTCATCGGGACCCTCGGATCCCTGGACCGTCCCTCGGACCCCGCGGGGAAGGGGTACCTGGCCATGGCCCGCCACTTCTCGGGGATCACCGATGCAGACCGGCAGGCCTTCCGGGACCGGGTCCTCGCCATGACCCCGGAGGTGCTTCTGGAGACGGTCCGGGACGTGCTCGTCCCGGCCCTCGGCGCCTCCTCCGTGGCCGTCTACGCGGGCCGGGACCGGCTCGTGCGGGCCCGCGAGACGGCGGTGCCGGACCTGGTCATCGAGCCGCTGATGGGGTGATTTCCGGGGCGCGCCGACTGGCCGAGAGGGTGAGAGGGTAAGAAGGTAAGAAGTTTGGATAAGCCGACAGGCTATCATATGCTGAAAGCCCCTCCAACCTTCTCACCTTCTTACCTTCTGCCGGTAGACACTCCAGCCCCGTTCCGGTCGCTGGGACAGAGGGATCCCTGGAAATCGCGGCTCGAAGGCCAGCGGCACAGAAATTGCTCATTTCTCAATCCGGCAGCGAAGGGGGAACTTGTTTCCCCCGGGCGGTTTTCACCCCACAGTCGGAGTATCCATCTTGGACAACCGCACCATCCTCGTCGGAATCGGCACGATCCTCTGCATCGTCGCGGTGCTCAGCGTCGGGGTGTACCTCGATCGTGGCGGGCTCGAGGACCTGGGCATCGTCCGGAAGGGGTTTGCCCAGCCCGTGGTGGCCAAGCACACGCCCGGTGCGGCCCCCGGCATCCAGAACAACAGGGTCTACCGCAAGAAGTTGCGGACGCAGAAGACGCCGAAAGAGTGGAAGGATTTCGAGGATCTCGAGCAGGACGTGATGCGATACTGCCGCAACCTCGACGAGCGGGAGTACATCAAGGCCCACCGGCTTCCCGAGGGGACCTACCGGCAGCTCGTGAAGATCTTGAACGACCTGGCCGCAACTCCGCCCATCGTGACCGGCGAGGCCGCAGACCCCTACAAGCTCAAGCTGAACCAGGAGCACTTCCTGCGGGTCATCGGGAAGGAGAACATCGGCCTGCTGCTCGACATCCTCGCCCACGAGACGGAGCTGATGGAGTCGACGGCGGAGATGCTCTTCGACTGGCTCAACAAGGGGATCGAGGCCAGAAACCCCGAGATCCGGATGACGCAGAAGGAACTCTACGAATATGCCGCCTTCTTCCTGACCACCCTGTCCGGAAAGGCCTGCCTGTGGCGTCGGGACTCCAAGACGCGGATCCTCGCCACCTATTACTCCGTTCTCGTCGTGGACCGGGCAAACCGCGACCGGACCAACCGACACAATGTGGACATCCGGCCCGCCGCCGCCCAGCTCATGGACGATGTGGTCAACTACAAGAACTTGAGCTACCGGGGCCAGTACGTCAAGAAGCTCAAGGCCCTGGAGCCCCCCGCCTCGACCGCCCAGGCTCCGGAGACCCCCGCGAACGGAAAACCCCAGGCCTCCGGCAAGCAGTAAACAGCAGACAGTAGACAGTAGACAGCAAAATCCCCCTCTTTGCTGCCCTGATCCGCGACGCGGGGGGCGGCCCGGTAAGATCACCATCGGACATGGTTGTGCCCTCTGATGCAGAGGGTAAGAGGGTCTGAAGGTGAGAAGGTTGGAGAAGCGGAGAGCATGAAGTTGGCTGCCGGCTGATCCAACGTTCTTACCCTCTCACCTTCTTCCCTTCTCCGGTCGGAAGGATGTGCTCCCTGTCAACCGTCTGTCAGAAGTCGAGCATGGAGGGTAACCCCTTGTTGCGCCTGTACCACCAGTTCGGAAACAGCCGGTAGAGGACGCGCGACACCGGGCCGATGTACTCCTTGGAGCGCTTGTCGAATTGGATCGACTCGATGAGGCGATCCTCGATCTGCTTGCGGTCGCCCGACTCGTTGAAGATGTGGTAGGCGCAGGAGAAGATGGGGCTGTACATGTTCTTCTTCGCGAGGTAGCGGTACACGTTGCGGATCGTATTGGGCCCCTCGGGCGTGCCGTCGATGCGGCCGAGCACCCTGCGGTCCGTCTCGATGGGGTTGCCGTCGAACAGCTCGTAGTAGAGCTTGCCGTAGCGGTAGTTCTTGCTGGCATCCGAGGACAGCGTGACGTAGAGGTCGCCCACGCCCGCCTGGCTGTAGAATGCCTGGAAGCTTCCCCCCAGGAGCCTGGCGAGCGAACGGATCTCCACGCCCGAGCGGGCGAAGATGGTCCCGGGGATGGAGTTGCCCAGGCTCATGCTGTCCGTGACCCCCTTGATGTTGGCCACGATGTTCTTGAGGGCCCCGCAGGCCTCGATCCCCACGATGTCGAAGTTGTAGTAGGACGTGATCTCCCGCCGGTCGAACTTCAGGATTTCCTTCCGGACGGTCTGGGCCACGCTGCGCGGGCCGGCGATCGTGAGGGCCACGGGCTTGCCCATGGCGATGTCCACGTCGAAAAAGGGCCCCCCCATCGCCACGACCTTGAACTTGTGCTGGATGTGGACCAGATCGCCGTTGATCATCTGCGAGGGGGTGATCAGCTCCTTGGTCTTCTCGTCGGAGACGAGGCCCTTGATGGCCGAGATGATGCAGGTCTTGCCGCGTTTCTTGGCGATCATGGGGCGCAGGTAGTCCAACAGCCGCGAGAGGCGGTTCATCGTGATGGCGAGGAAGATGAAGTCGTTCTCGTGGACGACCTGCTCGAGGTCGTGGGTCGCCCTCACCTCAGGGGCGAGCCTCGGGACCTTGTCCTGACCGCCGTAGAGCCGCGCGAGGTCGCTGGTGAGGTGCTTCGGGTTGAGGTGCTGCTCGTTGATCGCGCGGCACACCTCGGCGTCGTGATAGTAGATCGTCACGGGTCTGCCGTTGCGGCCGTAGATGTAGGCCAGCGCCGTGCCGAGCCTCCCCGGCCCGATGATGGCGATTTTGCTCGCGTCCAAGGACCCCACCTGTTTGGAGAATGAGTCGAAAGTATAGGCAGTTAGAAACCTTCTGTCAAATGAAAAGGACGCCCGCCGTCCCCCTCTTCACTTGATGAGCCGCTTCCTCATCTTGATGAGCGCCAGCGGGAAGAACAGGGCACTGAAGACGGCGAGATACATCAGGTGCCACAGCAGGGACGGCTCGAGACGGCCGAAGCCGACGGCGCGGGCGAGCTCCACGAGATGCGTGAGCGGGAGGCCCCAGGCGACGACCTGCGCCCATGCGGGCAGGGTCTCGAGGGGGAAGAAGGTCCCGCCGAAGAGGAACATGGGCGTCACGAAGAGGAAGATCGGCAGGTTGAACAGGTCGATGTGCTTCACCACCGCCGTGAAGACCATGCCGATCGACGCGAAGGCGAAGCCGGCGATAAAGGAGAGAGGGAGGATCAGCAGCCCCTCGGGGTAGCGGATCAGGCCGAAGAGGGTGAGGATGCCCTGCATGATCGCCGTGGCGATGACGGCCTTGGTGGCGCCCCAGACGATTTCGCCCGCGATGATGTCCTCGAGAAACAGCGGGGTCGCGAGCATGGCGTCGAAGGTCTTCTGGTAATACATCCGGACGAAGGACCCGTACGTCGTCTCGAAGAAGGCATTGTACATCATCGCGATGCACAGCAGCGCCGGGGCGATGAAGGCGACGTAGGGCACCGTTTCCCCCCGCCAGGCCACGTCCCCGACGAGCGCGCTGAGGCCGTACCCGAAGGCGAGGATGTACAGCAGCGGCTCCAGCAGCGGGGGCAGGAAGCTCACCCGCCAGGTCTTGCGGTAGACCTGGACGTTGCGCCGCCAGACGCGGAGATAGCGGTGGGAGATGCGAAGGCCGGGCGTGAGGTTCATTCCCGCAGCTCCCTCCCCGTGAGCTTCAGAAAGACATCCTCCAGGGTGGCCGTCCGCAGGATGCAGCCGTCGCGGCAGTAGTGCTCGCTCACCTCGTGGTAGAGCCGGTCCCGCTCGTCGCAGTAGATGAGGATGCGGTGCCCCAGGTCGTCGTGCCGCAGCCCGCGGTCGCGCACGAAGGCGCGCAGCTCCTCGCCGGGCTCGCCCACCTCGATGATGTCCTTCCCCGCGTGCTCCCGGATGAGCTCCTGGGGCCTTCCCTCCACGAGGATCCTGCCGTGATCCATGATGATGAGCCGGTCGCAGAGCCGCGAAGCCTCCTCCATGTAGTGCGTCGTCAGCAGGATGGAGATGCCGCGCGCCCGCAGCCCCTCGAGGCGTTCCCAGAGCTGGTGGCGCGACTGGGGATCGAGGCCCGTCGTGGGCTCGTCGAGGATCAGCAGGTCGGGCTCGTTGATCAGGGCCCGGGCGAGCACCAGGCGCCGCATGAGGCCCCCCGAGAGCTCGGGAATGGGCGTGTCCCTGCGGTTCTCGAGGGCGATGAACCGCAGCAGCGCCAGGGACCGCTCGGCGGCCTTCGGGGCGGCGATGTCGAAGTAGGACGCGTAGACCTCGAGGTTCTGCAGGACCGACAGCTCGGGGTCGAGGTTATTGTCCTGCTGGCAGACGCCGATCCGGTACTTGACCTTGCGGAGCGTGCGCAGGCGCGTGACATCCTCCCCGAGAACGTGCAGGGAGCCGCCCGACAGGGGGGAGAAGCCGTAGATCATCCGGATCGTCGAGGTCTTGCCGGCGCCGTTGGGCCCCAGGATGCCGAAGCACTCCCCGCGCCGCGCCCGGAAGGTGATCCCGTCGACGGCCGTGAAGGCGCCAAAGGTCTTCCGAAGATGGGCTGCTTCAACGACGTAATTCATGGAGTCATTATGTCAGGGTTGGCAGGGAATGGACAACCCTTTTTCCCTCAGGGCGATCCGGGCAGGTCCGCGTAGCGGATCGGGACCGGCTTGCGGCCGGCGGGGCGGAGGTAGGTGACGGCCGGCCTGCCGAGGGCGATGACGGCGTGGACGGCCTCGTCGGCCGGGACGCCCAGGGCGCGCTGGATGGAGGGGTCGCGGCGCATGGCCTCGACGGCAAAGCCGATCAGGCAGGTCCCGATGCCCATGGCGTAAGCGGCCAGCGCGATGTTCTGCGCCGCCAGCAACGCGTCCTCCCGCGGGCAGGAGGCGCCGGGCCGCGTCGCGATGACGATCGCCGCCGTGGCGCCGTGGAACAGCTTGTCCCTCCCCGACTCGTCGAACTCCCGGAGAGCGTCCCGGACCTGGTCGTGGTAGCGCCGGTAGTAGAACCCCAGCCGGTCCTTCAGGAAGAGCTTCGAGAAGAGACGGGCGGCGGGGTTTTCGGCCAGACGGTTCAGGCGCTCGAAGAAGCGGGCGACAAGCCGGCCGAAGGCGAGCATGGCCCGGCGGTCGGGCACAATCGTGAAGGCCCAGCGCTGGCTGTTGGTCCCCGAGGGGGCCATGGCGCCGATCCGGGCGAGGTCCTCGAGGGCGGCCCTTGCGACGGGCTCTTCGGTGAAACAGCGGCAGGAACGCCGCGAGGCAAGAAGCCGGACGAGCAGGGCGGCGTCGAACTCCCCGAAGGGGAGCCAACGGCCGCCCGTTTCGACCGTGGCAAGCGCGATGTTGTCCGTGCTGACGGAATCGAGGGTGATGGCCCCGGAGGGACAGACGGCGGCGCAGTGATCGCAGCCGAAGCATCCGTCCCGCCGCAGGGTGATCGTCCCGTCGACCAGGGCGAGAACGTCGGAAGGGCAGACATCGAGGCACAGCCCGCAGCCGGTGCACCGGTCCGCATCGAGCGCGGGTCTCGTCCAGTCATCCATTCCCGGTTTCCCGCCCCTCCCCGCGCGTTACGGCTCCTTCGGGGGCTCCGGGCCGTAGAAGGTCACCTTGGCGTCCTTCATCGACTTCTCGAGGAAGGCATTGAGGCGCTCCTGCTGGATGGACTGGGTGGCCCGGGCCTTGACCTGCTCCTTCACGGATTCGTACGGCTGCTGCTCGGCGGCCTTGCGCTCTTCCTGCTTGATGATGTGGTAGCCGAACTCCGTTTCGACGACACCGCTCAACTCGCCCGGTTTCAGGGCGAAAGCGGCCTGCTCGAACTTGCCCACCATGCTGCCCTGCGTGAAGAAGCCCAGGTCGCCGCCCTTTGCCTTGGAGCCCGGGTCGTCGGTGTTCTCCGAGGCGAGCTTGGCGAAATCCTCGCCCGCCTTCGCCTTCGCGAGGAGCTCCTCGGCCTTTTTCTTGGCCGCTTCCTTCTGCTCCGGCGTGGCGTCGGGCTTGACGGCCACGAGGATGTGGCGCGCCCTGACCATTTCAGGGTTCTCGAACTCCTTCTTATGCGTGTCGTAATAGGCCTGGAAGTCCTTCTCGGTGAGGTTGATCTTGCCGATGATCTCCTTCTGCACGTAGGTCCTCGCCAGGTACTCGTTGCGCATGATCTCGATCTGCCTCTTGACGGCGGGGTTCTTGTCGATGCCTTTTTTCCTGGCTACGTCGGAGACGACCATGATGCTGGCGAGGTTCCTCACGAGGACCTCCTCCATCCGGGGGTCGGCCTTGATCATGGCCTGCTGGTTTTCCGGGTAGAGGCCCATGTAGGCCTCGATGTCGCTCCGGGTGATCTCCTTGTTGCCGACTTTCGCAAGCACGTCCTTCTTCGCCTTCTCCGCCGCCAGGACGTGGGCGGAGGTCAGGACGAACAAGATCATGATGACTGCAAGGGCGCCTGCCAAAACTTTTTTCATCTCAACATCTCCTTTTTTAGGTTGTCTCGGGGCATCGGTCCGCCCGATGGGGTTTGCGACCGCCCCACGTTACCACAAGGCATTGAAAACAGGAACGCCTTTTTCGTTCGAAACCCCTGTTTTCATGCATGGATCATACCGCGCTCGGAGCGCCCGAACACCGCGAGACATAACGGGCTCTTCTGTGGTATGGAAGAACCGGCCGTGACCGCAACGGTCAACGGCCGAGGGGGAACCATGAAACGGCAAAATGACACCCGGATGCTTCTGTTTCTCATGACGGGGACGGCCTTTCTCTTCCTCGCGGCCGCCGTTCCCCTGTCGGGGTTTGGATTCTTTTTGCTGGCCCAGGCAACCGCCCTGGTCCTCGGGGGGGGCACGCTCGTCTCCCTCTTCAGGCGCTACCACGGGCTGGACCTCTTCTCGGCCGCTTCGATCTACGTCCTCTACGTCCTGATGGTTGCCCTGTTTTCGCCGGGGGTGGTGAACACGCTGGCCCGCAACCTTACGAAGTAGCCAACAGCCGACAGCCAGGATACCGGTCTCCCTTCCGACCCGAGAAGGTAAGAAGGTGAGAGGGTAAGAACGTTGGATCAACCGGCAGCCGGCTTCATGCTCTCTGCTTCTCCAACCTTCTCACCTTCATACCCTCTTACCCTTTGTCTTCTTCCCTGTCCCCTGTCCCCTGAACCCTGTCTTTTTGATGTTTCGTTCATCCGCCGTTGAACGTTCCGTTCAAAACAGGGCCCTTTTCAGCGGCCTGAATGCCCGATCGGGAACGGACGCGCGTCGATATTTTCTCCATGGATTCGTGAACTTATAGATTATCTTTTTCCGTTTCCTTTTCCTGGCACGCTCCTTTCTATAGGATAAGGCAACAAACAAAAACACCGAGGAGGACCTCACCATGAAAAAGACGCTTTCCACCCTGATCCTTTCCGCCGTCGTCATCCTGATCACCGCCGGTTTCGCCTTCGCCGAGTACGCCGCAGCGGGCGCGGGCAGCTTCCCCTACTTCCACCTGGGGGCCCTGATCGTGGGCGGCATGACGATCGTGAGCCTCAAGCAGAAGTACGAGAAGCTCTACCTCAGCGAGGCGGTGGGCAGCTTCGCGATGTACGCGGTGCTGGTGGCGCTGTGCACGAGCCCGGTGGCCGAGGCGATCAAGAACCTGATGTAAAAAAAGAAGGGTATCGGGTATAGGGTCTCGGGTCCAAGATACAGGGACAACCAGAAACAAAAGGAGGCACAGATCATGGCAGCGCAAGTGAAAGCAAGACCGCGGCAGATCGATTTCTCGCATGTTCTCGTGATCGGCTCCTGGGGGTTTGCGATCGTGATTGCCTCGATGTTGGCCCTGTACATGGGATACCTGCTGGACGAGATGCTCCACACGCCGCCGACGTTCATGCTGGGGCTGTTCTTCCTGGCGCTTCTGCTCTGCATCGGCAGGCTCTACAAGGACGCCTGGGACCGTGTCCCGAAGAGGAAGGCCGGAAACTGACAGGGTGCAGGGTCCAGGGTCCAGGGACAGAAAAAACAAAAATACGGAATAGACCGGACAGACCGGATAGACCGGATAGACCGAACAGAGAGTCCTCCATGCAAAAGCCCCCACCCCGAATGGACGGGAGGGGGCTTTCTTTTTACTCGGACTGAGAGGGTTCAGCGGTTGAACGCCGTGCCCTCGGGAGACACGAGCAGGTCCTCCTTCTGGCGACCGGCGGCCTTCGTGTCCGTGCCCTGGGGGGAGGCGCCGCCCGCCGTGAGCAGGCGGTCGTTGCGCAGCCGGAGCCGGTTCTCCTCGATCTGGTCGACTCCCGAGGCGCTGATCGCGAGCATCCCCGTGTCGAGGCGTTCCACCCAGCCCTTGGACTTCAGATACCAGAGATGGAACTCCACCATCTCGTATGGCTTGCCGATGAGGCGGGCCATTTCGTAGTCGCCAAGGCCCGGGCTTTTCGTGTTGCGCCTCCGCTGGACATACAGCAGCGACAGCAGGCTCTCGCGCGTTTCCCGGTCGTCGCCGAAGGCGCTCCCGTCGCTCGCCTCCGAGGCGATCTTCCACTTGCGGTTCCAGTAGTCCTGGTACTTGACGTCGTAGCCGGCTCGCGCCTTGGGGTCCGAGAGGACCCCGTGGGCCTCGACGATCAGGCGGAACTGCTCGGGGTCCGCCGACTCCCTGTTGTCGGGATGAAGCTTCTTGGCCAGATGCCGGAAGACGCGCTCGACGGTGTCCGTGTCGGCGTTCGGGCTCAGCTGCAGCAGCTCGTAGTAATCGACGAATCCGTTCTCGCTCACGAAAATCCCCTTTCCGGGCCACCCGTGCCGCTTCGCCGGGCGAGGCGGAAACGCCGCCCGACCCCTCAGGCGCGCGCGGCGACCCGTCGTCATGTACTGACAGGGTGAGTGAGCAGCAAACCATGTGCCAAATACGGGAAATACTCCCGCCGGAGACAGCGCGGTTTTTTCCCGCTCAAGATCCCCTGCCGGGAACACGTGCCCGCATTGCCTCGACAGGCGGACGGCACCCGTGCCTGCGCGTTTCACGATTTGAAAAATACGAAGAAAGTATGAAAACGTTTCAATAGGTAAACAATATCAAGCGATTGCGCATGAGACGGCTGATCGAAGCGATAATTTTCACCTTGATTTTTCCCCGAATGTGTCAAATATATGAAGAAATTTGACACGATAGTTGCACTCTGTGTGGAAGCGCGGACGTTGAAACCGGAACAGGAATAGATCGATAATCAAGAAGCATTCATGGAAACCTGAATCCTATGCGTCAACAACCCGAAAAGATCGATGCAAGATTTGTCAAGAGATTTGTGCGCAAAAGAAAGAAGGTGTTTCTCTCTGTTTTCGCCGTTGTCTTTGCAGCGACCATCTTCGCGTCTTTTCTTGCGCCGCGGAATTATGTCTCGTCCGCGAAGTTCCTGATCGAGGGTCAAATGCCGGACGAGATCCTCAAGGGGGTTTCGGGCGGCTATATCGAGGAGCGGCTGCAGTCGATCACGCAGCAGATCCTGAGCCGCGAAAAACTCGTTGAAATCATCAATAAATTCGGACTGTACGGCAATCCCAAGAACGAGGGGGACATTGAAAGAGCCGTCGGCACAATGAGAGATAACATCGCCGTTCGCACCATCAAGGCGGATGACCTGGACAAGAGGCCGTCCCGTGCGAGGCTCAACACGGTGGCCTTTACCCTTTCATTCGAGGGAAAGGACCCCGAGGTCGTTCAGCAGGTTGCGAGTCAACTGGCCTCCTTTTACATCCAGAAAAACGAGCAAGCCAAGGAGCAGATTGCCGCTCAAACAACAGCGGTGCTGCAGCAGAGGGCGGATCAATTGAAAGAACAGGCGGACCTCCAGGGCGGCAAGCTCAACGAATTCAAAAGGAGGCATGCGGGGGAGATGCCGGAGTCGATCTCCTTCAATCTCGAGCAGATCTATCGCCTGAACGGGCAGCTGGACGAGGTGAACGCGAAGATCAGCGTTCTCGAGGACAGGGAAAGAAACCCCGAATCCCCCGTCGGCTCGTTCCGCCCCCAAGGCTCCGCCGGCCAGAATGCGGACGACCCCTGGAACCGGCTGTCGCAGCTGAGGGCGCAGCTGATGCAACTCCGCACCCGGTATTCGGAAAAGCATCCCGACGTGATCAAAACCAGAAAAGAGATTCAGCAACTGGAAGCCCAGCTCGGCGGCGCGGGTGGGCAAAGCGGAGCAAACGCGGCCAGTGCGAGAGAGTCGGAATTAAAAAAATACATCAGGCAGCGCGACGATCTTCAACGAAAGATTGCCGAATTCACGCGCAGAAACCAGGTCGCCCCCCTTCTGGGAACGGAGTATTCCCGGCTGTCGACCGATTACGACAACGCCATGAGGCAGTACAACGATGCCAGAATGAAACTTTCGGAGAAACGGGTGGTAAAGAACCTCGAGGAGGCGCAACTGGGAGAGCGTTTCATCCTGATAGACCCGCCTGTCGTTCCCCAGCAGCCCGAGAGATCGCAGAGGGGGAAAATCCTGCTTGCCGGTTTCTTCCTGTCGCTGTTCTGCGGCCTCTTCGCGTCGGTTGTCGCCGAGAATCTGGATCATTCGATCAAATCGGCCGAACAGCTCCAGAGGATCACGAAACTGCCCGTCCTGACCGTCATGCCGTTGATGGGCGCAGGGGAGAAAGAACGGAACGGGGCGGGCGCGACGTCAGCGATCGTGGAGCGGCTCAGGGCCATGATCCTCAAACCCCTCTCGCGGAACGGCAAATCGTAGCCGGCGGGTTGGGAACGGGACATCCGTGACGCACAGGATGCAGGGAACGGGGATCGAGAACAATCGTCAGGCAGGGGGACGGGTGCCCGTCCGCCCGTTCGACGGGGTTCAGGGAGTGATATGAGATGAGTAGACTGAAGAAAGCCCTCGCAAAAGCCAAGGAAGCGCGGGACAAGCAACCGGAGCCCGTGGACGTATCCAGGACGCGGCCGGCGGACGTACCCCTCGTCAGGAAGGAAGAGAAGGAAGAAAGCCGCGAGCCGGCGCACCAACCGCTGAAGCCGGCATACACGGAGACGACGGTTGTGATGTGCGATCCGGATCTGTTGCGCCGAAACAGGGTCATCTCGGTCTGCACGGAGGATGAGGCGGACCGGCTGAAAATCCTGCGCACGCAGATCCTGAACCGGATGCACGAAGAGGGCAAGAACACCCTGTTGGTGACAAGCGCCAACCCCGGGGAGGGGAAGTCGCTGACCGCCCTCAACCTCGCCATCAGCTTCTCCCATCAATTCAACAAGACCGTGCTCCTCGTCGACGCGAACATCAAGAGCCCGGCCATTCATAAATACCTCGGGCTGGATGACGGACCGGGTTTGTCGGATTACCTGCTCGACCGGGCGTCGATCACGGACGGTCTGATCAACCCGGGCTGGGAACGGATTGTCGTGCTCCGCGCCGGGACACCCAGGACGAATTCGGCGGAGCTGCTCGGATCCACGAGGATGCAGGCGATCCTGTCCGAAATGAAAGAACGATACCCCGAGCGCTTCATCATTTTCGATTCGTCCGCCGTACTGACGTCGGCGGACCCGCTCGTTTTTGCAAATCTGGTCGACGGCATCCTCATTGTCGTGGAAGCGGAGAGAACCACGAAGGAGGATCTGGCGAAAGTCATGCAAATGTTGCAGAACAAGCCCATCATCGGGACCGTCTTGAACAAATTGCCGGAATAAAGGGGCAGCGCGGAACATGTACGAATCCTTTTACGGTCTCAAGGAAAAACCGTTCAATCTCAACCCCGACCCGGACTATTTCTACATGAGCCCCGGTCACGAAAACGTGTATGCGCACCTGGAATACGCCATCCAGGAGAGCAAGGGGTTCGTCGTCGTCACCGGGGAGGTCGGCTCCGGCAAAACCACCCTGATCAATTACCTCCTCTGCAAAATCCCCGAGACCGTCCATGTCGGCATCATCAACAACACCTTCGTCGAACCCCAGGAACTGCTCAAGATGATATGCCAGGAGTACGAGCTGGAGATCGATGCCTCGGACAAGACGGTCCTGCTCACGCGTTTTTACTCCTATCTCATCGACCAGTACTCGAAAAAAGAGCGGGTGATCCTGATCATCGATGAAGCTCAAAACCTGCCGGAAACGTCCCTGGAAGAAATCCGCATGCTGTCGAACCTCGAGTCCGAGAAGCACCACCTCATCCAGATGATCCTGGTCGGTCAGCCGCAGTTGAAGGAGAAGCTCCAGAAGAAAAGCCTGGAGCAGTTTGTTCAGCGCGTGACGGTCCACTGCCATCTCGACGGTCTGGACAAGGGGCAGGTCGAAAATTACATCCATCACCGGCTCCGGGTTGCCGGCGCCGATCAGCTGGACATTTTCGACCCCGACGCCATCCAAGCCCTGTACAAATACTCCCAGGGGATCCCGAGGCTCATCAATACCCTGTGTGACGCGGCCATGGTGTACGGCTATGCGGATGAGGTGAAGGCGATCGGCCGGGATTTAATCGAGGCGGTTGCTCAGGCGAGGGATTTCGGCGGGGAGTCGAAGGAAGGAGAGGCGTTTCGAGGGGAGCCGGTTCGTTCCGAAGGATCGGGAACGGCACCGGTCGGGGACCTTGCAAAGGAATGGGGGGACCGGATCGGCGTCCTGGAAACGAAACTGGCCGCGCAGGATGAGACCCTGAAGGCCATCCAGCGACTTCTTCAGACGCTGAACGGGCACAGCGACGAAAAGGACAGGGTTATCGTCGATCTCATCAAGATGCTGAAGAAGAACATGGAAAACCGTGCGAAGCTGATCGTGCAGATCGCCCGGCTGCAGGACAAGTACGAGCCGCAGGAGGCGGCGGCCCGGAAACGGATGTCCCTGAAATCCAACATTGACGGCATTCAAAAATCTCTTCTGCCGATCAGCAGAAAAAAATAACCGATAGAGCCGCGTGGGGGCCGGCAGGGGAGGCAAAACGGGTCAGATGCCGTCGCCGGGACCTGTGACCCCGACGCATCCGGGTTGCGTGCGCCGCGACTCTGCCCGATCCTGCCACCGGAATGTCCCGGAATCAGTTTTCCCGTATCGTGGCCCGGATGATCTCCTGGAAGCCCGCCGCCAGAATCATGTAGATCCCCGCAAGCTCGATGATCCAGTTCATTCTCATCCCCACGAGTCTGATCTCGAGCATTTCTTCGATGTGATGGAACGAGATCGCCCGGATGACAACAAACCCGAGAAGGAAAAAGAGCCCGCTGAAGGCCAGCGGAAAACGCTTGAAGAGATCGCGAAATTTCAGCGTGAGCCACAGAAAAACGGTTCCCGACGCAAGGGCGAACATCACGATGAACCAGAACTGGATGGTTCGCCGCTGATCCATCCAGCCCTGGGCTCGCGCAATCTGCCTCCCAATTTCGGTCAACAGGGTCTGCAGGTCCAGCTGCTTGTTGATCCCGAGCAGAACCATCGCCACGCCGATCAAGAACCAGAAGGTGAACGCCCTCGGATCCTTCTCTTTGTACAGGGCCGCCAGATACCACACCACGAGCGCACAGAGGAAATAGGACGCCACGGTGAGCCATCCCATGCATGTGGGATCGCCGATCTCGGGCCGCCACCGCCCCATGAGATAATCGAGAGACCAGAGGGGGGGGGAATTCATCATGTCGATCCGTCCCATGGAACGCATCTCTTCACCGGGGCATGGGCCGACAGGGCTCTGTTGGTCCACAGAGGTTCGTGCGCGCGCGAGCCGATCGAAGGCGTCGCGGCGCGATCATCGGTCCGGGTTACCGGCGGGAAGGCTGTTATGCCGCTCGTGCGGGCCCCAGAGGGCATGAGAGTCTTTGTAAGGCTTCAGAAACTCCCCCGGAGACGATTTGATGTCCTCCAGGGACCTCTCCCACCACCGTGAAGCAAGAAGTTCCTGGATCGTGCCCTTGTCGAACCGGTATCGGATGATGCGGGCGGGGCATCCGAACACGACGGCGTAGGGCGGGATGTCTTTGTTGACGACGGAGCCTGCGCCCACAACCGCTCCCGTGCCGATCGCCCTGACGCCCGGCAGGATGATCGAACCGTGCCCGATCCAGACATCGTGCCCGATCTCCAGGGGCACGTAACGGATCGGGTCGCTTTCGGCCACTCCCAGCTCGGGATTGAAAAACAGGCCGTGCGTGCTTTTGAACTCCAAGGGGTGATTCCGGTTCATGACTCGCACGCCGCTGGCCACGGAGCCATAGCGGCCGATCGACGTGTACTTGTCGAAAGCCCCCGGGACGAAGCATCCCCCGTACGTGTAGGCCCCCACGCTGACTTTGTGATAATCCCGGAATATCCTGCGCAGGGTCCCTGAATGCAGGGTGCCTTCTTCGAGTTTGATCACCAGGGAAAGGATGGCGCGCCGAAACCGGTTGCGCGGGGTGGCGCCGTAGAGGCTGTACAGGATCCGGCCCGTTCCGGACTGCCGCGTGTGCGTCAGATCCGGGGCGGCCCACTGCCGCTGATCCCCCGCGGCATACCCAATCGCCGAATCCCCGTCAGGCCTGCAAACCCCCTCGGTCAAGGCAAGCTTGACGCCGGCGCCCGGTGCGCTTTTCCCGGCGGCAGTCATGTTTCCACCAGCCTTTTTTTGTCGATTTTCCCATTCGTCGTCTTCGGGAGCTCATCGACGAATTGAATGTGCCTGGGAACGGCAAATGGCTCCAGGTGGTCCGCACAGTACTTTCGGATGTGCTTCTCCCCGAGCCCTGCTGCCGGATTCACGACGACAAAGGCTTTGATGGACTGTCCTTCGATCCCGTCGGGGATTCCCGCGACGGCCGCTTCCCGGACGCCCTGGATCTCGTGGAGAATGTTCTCGACCTCCTTGGCGCTGACCCGCTCCCCCCTGCACTTGATCATGTCGTCCTTCCTGCCGTGGAAATACAGATAGCCTTCTTCGTCTTTCCTGAAATAGTCGCCGGAGCGGAGGACCAGCTCTCCGGGATAACGGCCCGGCCTGAAGACCTTCGCCGAAAGCTCCGGGGCGTTCCAGTACCCCCGCATGACATTCGACCCCCGGATGACCAGCTCCCCGATCTCCCCGTGTCCGACCTCTCTGCCCGAATCATCCTCGATCCACACCTCGCAATTGGGCATGGCCTTTCCGACGGAGGCGGGCCTCCTGTCGACTTCCTCCGGGGGAAGATAGCAGACCCGCTTGCATTCCGTCAGGCCGAACATGGAATAGAGCCGCACGTCCGGAAAGAGGCTGCGGAACCTGCGGATGTGCTCCACCGGCAGGGCGGCCCCCGTGTTGGTCACATACCGGAGACTGCTGAAATCGTACTTCTTCAGGTCCTGCCTGCCGAGCATCATCGCGAGGACCGTGGGGACGAGGGGGAACCCCGTGACCCTCTCTTCTTCCACCCGCTTGAGGGTGCTGTGGATGAACATGAACGACTCTTCCAGGACCACCGTTCCGCCGAACAGGAAGGACATGAGGACCTGGTAAAGGCCGTAATCGAACGAGAGGGGCAGGACATTCAGGATGATGTCGCTTTCCCGGTTCTGCAGATACCGGGTGATGCTTTTCGCGGCGGATACCATGTTGTGATGGGACGACATCACCCCCTTCGGCTCTCCCGTCGATCCGGAGGTGTAGATGAGGGCGGCCAGGTCCTGATCGATGATCCCCTCGCCGTTGTCCTCCGCCTCGTGTCTTCTGCCGCCGAGGGCGGGGGAGTGCCCGGAGCATACGTCTTCCCAGAGATGGGAGATCGGCGCAAGCCCGGCGGGTACCGAGGCGCTCGGCCCCTTCCAGAAAAGGACCCGGGGGCCGTCCGCATCCGCCAGGGCCTCGGAAACGGGTGCGGACTTCCTGACCGAGGTGATCAGCGCGCTCGCACCGCTGTCCCGCAGGATGTACGAGAGTTTCTTCGGTTTCAACATCCCGTTGAGATTGACGAAGATCGCCCCCGCCTTCATGATCCCGATCATCGAAATCACGACTTCCGCCTCATTGTCCATGAAGACGGCGACGCGATCCTGTTTTCGGACGCCCAGGCCGGTCAAGGCTCCGGCGAGGGAGTCGCTCTGTTGGCGGAGGGCCTGATAGGTCCAGCGGCGGTCCCGGCATACGAGGGCCTCCTTCGCCGGGTTGCGGGCTGCCGCGCTCTCGAAGTACTCGTGCATTAGAGAGGGGTATCTCATCCCTGTCGTCCTCGTCGGGGCAACCCGTGATCCTGCGGTGATGGAAGAAACGATCCGGGCCTGATCCCGGGGATGGAAGCGGCGCAACGGCGCGGGCGCTTCTTTCTGTGTCTGCGTCCCGTCAGGGTCAGGAAGGTCGAGCCTCCTGACGGCGACGGGATCGTGAGCGGCCGGGCATAGAAGGGGCCGAGCGCAGGCGGGCTCGACAGGGCGACGCCGAGGCTCAGCCCGTCCGAGCGGATATGCCGGGGAACGCGGGGCCCCGCTGCGCCCCGCGGCGCCGGGATGTGTCAGCAGGCTTGCTGCAGTTCCGCGTTCTTCCCGTCCGGCTGGCCGTTCTTTCTTGCCAGAAACGCGGCAACACCCTTCATGCTGCTGAAGTTTTCGGGAACGACCTCTTCGTCTTCTACGACAATCCCGAAACGGTCCTGGATAAATGCGATCAGTTCCAGGATCCCTGTCGAATCCATGACCCCGCTGTCCAGGAACGACGTTTCCTCCTTGAGCCACGCAGCGTCCTCTCCAAAAAGAAAATTCTCAACGATGAATTCCCTGACTGCACCGATGTAGTCCATCACCCGTTCTCGATTCCTTTCTTCGGGTTCACGCCGCCCGGTCGATCGTTCTGCCCATCGAGTCATGGATCCCTCGAGCCTGCCGGGACCCCTGCCCGTTGTTCCGTTCCGTCATCACCCCCGCCGAAACCGGGACGGTCGCCCGCGTCTCGGACGGAAAATCGCGGAGCCCCTTCGCGCTATCCCGTTCCCAGCTTGTCCTTAACAAAGGAGATGGTCTTCTCGTCGGGTTGTTTCATCAGCTTCTCAAGCCCCTGCTGCCTCGTCATGTATCCGTCCCGGACGAGGGAGGCGATTTCCATGGCGTAGGGATGGAACCCCCACTCGTTCACGTGCATCGCAATGGCGAAGGAATTGAGCAGGCAATTGGTGGAGTTGCTGTCCGTGTCTTTCGGGCTGACCCATCCCAATGCCCGGATCTCCTCCCGCACCCGCACCTCGTCATAGTCGAAGAACGCCAGGGGATGGATGTTGTACAGGGGGGGGGCGGCCCGTCCCGATGCGGCACGGTCGAGCAGCCGGTAGTGCCGCTCGTTCAGCAGGAAGGCCCGCAGGCCCTCTCCCAGTTCGCCGTAAAACAGGTTCTTCAGGTATTCCTGCTGCTGCCGGATCATGGACACATTCATGGCCAGCACGGAGGAAGCGGCCGGGGCCTGGCCCGGAGACCACCCGTACGCGATGAACGGCACCCCCATTTCGATTGCCGCCCTGGTGAAACAGGCCTTTGCGAAGTGCATGCAGGTGTTGCAGATGGACGTCGCCCGTTCCAGGGCTTTCACCGGATAGAGCTTCGACGTCGTGGAGAGGGTGAATGCTCTGGAAAGGGTGTGAAACGAGGGGGACACCATCACGTGGTCCACGTGGAGCGCGTCGGCAACCTGCCGGATGTTCTTCAAGGCCCGTTCCGAAAGGAAGCCGTTGTCGAAGGTCATTGCCAGCACCCTGAGCCCCAGGTCTTCCTTGAGGATTTTCAGGGTGTAGGAGCTATCCTTCCCCCCGCTGTAGGCCACAATGGCGTCGTAGGAGGCGCAGTTTCGTTTCTCATCGATGAGATGTTCGAACTTCCTGCGGTATCTCTCCTTGGCCTGCCGGATTGCATCCGCGGGCTTCGCGAAGCGGCAGTGTTGGCATGCCCCTGTGTCGTCGAATCGAATCCCCGGGAATGTCTCAGGCAGAACGCACACCGTGCAGGTTTTTACAGGGTTTTGCATGTCGGGAGCCTCGAGTGTGTCGGATGCAAAAACAGGGCCCGTTCCCTCACCGCGGCAGCGCGCTGCAGGCGACGTGCCGGGGACCGTCACGGACCGGTCCATCCCGCCAGCCGGGCCCAGAGCCACCAGGCGGCGTAGGCCTTGAGGTTCCCGTTCAGGGGCTGCGTGTGCGCCGGCGAACAGTTGTACCAGTCCACATCGGGAATATGGAGGATCTGCCATTCCATGGCCCAGTTCCCGCCCGAGTAGTCGCATCCGTCATTGGCGCCCAGCACCAGGAAGTTGACATCGTCGGGATTGTAGCTCTCGATGTCCGCGAAGTCGTAGAGGATCTTGTTGTTCGCCCGGCAGTAGGCCCGGATCTGTTCGTTTCTCTGGTGCAGGTTGCCGCTTGCGCCCGTGCCGTCGAGATGGCCCGTCATGTAGACGAAGAGGACATTCGGGTAGTCGATCTCGAGCCCGTTCATGAGGTTGAGGTACGTGTTGATGTCGGCCTCGCTGGCATCCGAGACCTGCCCGCACCAGGACCACATGACCACGTTCACCTCGGGATGGGCATCGAGGTAGGTCCGGGTCGCCTCGGCCCATGCCGTCCGGTTCGGGTTTCCCAGGTCGCTTGCGCCGCTGAACGGGGTGTCCCGCAGGGTGAGTGCCCCGCCGGCGCCGTCGTAGCTGAAGGAGTAACGGGTGGTTGCCAAGAAGCCGTTCAATCCCTCCATCCCGGTGATGATCTGGCTCCCGTGAGACGTGTGGCCGTACGCGATGACGAGGGTATCCTTCGCCGCCGTGATCCACTGCGGGGGGATCTGGTTCAAGCGGGAGAGCCTTGCGTGCTGGTGGTCGATGATGAGATCGCCGGTCGGGATCGGCGCGGGCGCCGGCGGTGGCGTCGGCGAGGGAGCGGCGGGCGACGCGGTCTCTCCGCCTCCGCCGCCACAGCCCAGAAGCAAAAGACCCAGCGCGGTTGCAAGAACGAACACTCCGAACGATGGCCGTTTCGAGCTGCGCTTCATGTCGCCTTCCCTTCGCGTGCGTGAATGGCGCGTCGCTTCCACTGCGCATGACGATCGGGTCGTCCTGCAAGGGTCATTTCCGCACCCCTTTTCTCCTTTGCGCCCGGGGCCGGGAATCCCTTCCGTGTCTAGCGGCCGGTCAGTGTTTTGATGAGAGCCAGCTTGTTGTATCCTCGAATCCAGCTCATAACGCACAAAAAGACGCCGATTGTCAAGACAACTCTGTCGTCCTGGAAGACGGGATTGAGAAAGACCCCCGGCAGGATCACGACCAAAGACAGCTTCAGGCCGTGGAGGAACGCCCGTGCGTATTCGCGCAATTTCAGACGGAGGGCCTTGCGCAGATAGAGGAACTGGATCGACAGGCAGCACAGCATGGCGAGCAGCGCCGCCGTGGCGGTGCCGGTCAGTCCGAACAGGGCGGTCGCCGGATAGACGAGGGCCAGGAACAGGGCCGTCCGGACAAACGCGGCGATTCGCTGCAGATCCGGACGGCCCATGGCGATGAACAGGGTCATGGCAACGGAGGAACCGATGTAGGCGAGGGCGTTCAGGGAAAGGATCCCGAAGGGAAGGGCGACAACCGCGAACGGCGATCCGTACAGAACGGTCAGGATGTTCTTCGACAGCACGATCATCAACGCCACGGCGGGCATCCCGAAGGTCATGATGATCTCGATGACGGAGATCAGGACGCCTCGGACGGCTTCCTCGCTGCTCTTCAGCCGTGCGGTGGCCGACAGGAGGACGGGGTTCACGATTTTTGCGATCAGCATGGTCGGCACCTCCGAAAGGCTCTTCGCGAGTGCATAGAACCCGAGGAGCTCCATGGACAGTACCCTGCCGATCACAAAGGTGTCCGCCTGGGCGTAGAGGAGCATCAGGATGGGGAGGCCGAAGATCCTCCTGGAAAACGCCAGGACCTCCCGCAGGTAATCCATGTTGATGCTCAGCGAGAGTCTCTGCGGACAGATCACCTGCGATGCGATGCATCGGATGCTGCTTTCCGTCACGTAGCCGATGACCAGCGCCCACACATTCTGGAAATAAAAAGCCGAGGCGACGGCGACCGTGATTCCTGTGAAGGCGGAACCCTGCACGATCATCGCCCACTTCCTGTAGTTCAGCTCCTTTTCCAGCAGGGTGAGTCGCGGGCTGACGGCCCCCTCGATCGGGATGACCAGAAACCCGACACGGAGAACCTCCGTGGACTCCGGCCGGTTGAAGAATTCACCGATGAACGGTGCGCACAGGTAGGCGATTGCGTACAGGAACAGGCTGCGCGTGATGGCGAGCCAATAGATGATCCGGAGAAAGTCGTCATCCGCCCCTTTCTCGTGCTGGATGACGTTCTGTTTCAGCCCGACTTCCGAGAAGGCCTCGATGACGGCGACCGAAGCCGTGACGGCCGCCATGATGCCGAATGCGTCGGGCGCCAGGATCCGAACCAGGATGATGTTCCGGATCAGCCGACACAGGTGCTCCAGCCCGCTGGCAGCCGCAAGGACGCCGATGCTCTTCACGGAGCGGCCGAGCAGCGTATCGGAGGACAGGAGGGAGCGGAGGGTCACTCTGAAATTCATTCGGGGGCCGGTCTTCCCTGCCGGGGATCGCTGTGGGCGGCGGCGATCGGGTTCCTGTGCCACAACCCGCGGGCAAGCAGACGCTTGACCGTTCCCAGGACGCTTCTCAGTTGCACGGACGGTGAAGCGCCGCGCCAGCTTCGGGCAAGCTCGAATCCGCTGAAGCGTGGGGTCGGAACGAGAAGGGCCTTCATGGCCAGCTGTCTGCCGAAGATCTCCGAACGTCTCTTCACCAGTCCCTGGGCGGCCACGACCTGTGCGGCGCTGGAAGGGGCCAATGCCAGGTAACCGGCCTCTGCCGCCTTTCGAATGGTTTCCCTCCCTCGCGGGGTGCGGACGATCACGAGGGACCGCCCCCGATCCCGCTCGACGGGATATCGGTGCCACGCATCTCCGCTCGAGAGGTCGGCCAATTCGCCCAAGCCGTCCGGGCACAGGTGACACCGAAACGATTTTCGGTATTTCTCCAGCACACCCCAGGATTCCTCATAGGTCAGGGTTTTCTCGAGCCCGGCATCCCCGTACCGGACCGTGAACGTTCCCGGCCATCCGTTTCCTCGGTATCGGATGTGACGGACCGCATCCTGCGGGATCTCCATCCGCCTCAGGAGGTCCAGGGTTCCCTGCGTGCAGGGCGTGCCGGCACAGAAGAACGTGAGCACCAGCCCGAGTTTTTCGTCGAGACCGGGCCTCTTTCGGCGCAACCGGGAAACGGCTGCCGCGTCGCAGGGTTTCCCGATAAACACGCAGGGCCTCTCGCTGCGCTCGATCGAGGCAAGGCCGTCGCAGGGAGAAGCGGGGGCATAACGGGACCCGCAGTGCGCGAGGATGTCGCGCCGGCTTCTGCTGACCACCGTTTGGTTCACCCAGGGCCTTGTCGGGTGCATCCCCGTATGGAGAACGAGGGACATGCCTTCCCGCTCGAGGCAGTACGAAGCCAGCGCGGACAACACGCCTCCCGACGAGGCCCGGTGCCGCAGCTCCTCGTCCCGCGCGCACCCTTCCCAGATTTCCAGTGACCTCCCCACCAGCGGGTGATGATCGAAGGAATCCCCGCTCTCCGTCGCCCTCAAGGAGGCATCGAGAACGTAGCCGGGACAGACGTCCAGGCATTCGGTGCAGTTCACGCAGGCCGCTCGGTCGAACCGGGGTCTGATTCCCAGCGATGCGACGTCGGTGAGCCGAACGGCCCCCTTGGCGCAAGCGTAGAAACACGCGCCGCAGCCGATGCAGAGCCCCCAGTCGACGACATCTTGGATGCTGCGAATCGTTCTCATCGGGTCTGGACGATGCTCCCCCCCCGTGCGCTCGCTCTCCCGGCGCCGGGGTCGTTGCGGCGGTGAAACCCGCCGGGGTTGCGGGCTTGCAGGCGGACCCGCGCGGATGCCGCGCAGCCGATTCCGTCGATCGGACCGCGCTAGGGCTCGTCCGATGCCCCGCGGAGGTAGCGCTCCCGCAACGCATTCCGATCGACCTTGCCCGTGGACGTCGTGGGAAGAGCGTCGGAGACGATGAATTCTTCCGGGATCATGTACTTGGGCAGGATGTTCCCGCAAAATGACGAGACGTCGGCAACGTCGATCGCTCCCCCTGCCGCGGGGCTGACGTAGACGATGATCCTGTTGCCCGCCGCCTCATCGGGAACCGCGACGACGGCGACCTGCCGGACGGAGGGATGACTGTGGATCGCGTTCTCGATCTCGGGGATTTCGATCCGATACCCCTTGCTCTTGATCATGTGATCCTTGCGGCCGACGAACGAGTAGTCCCCGCCCGGCCCCATCTTCACGACGTCGCCGGTCCTGTACACCCTGGAGTGGATGTGCGATCGACGCGGATCGGCGGGGAACTTTTCCCGGGTCATCGCTTCCTCGCCCCAGTAGCCGATGGCCACCGTGGAGCTCTTGACATACAACTCTCCTTCCTGACCCGGTTCGGTCACAACCCGATGGTGCTCGTCCATGGCGAAGACCTCGAAGTTCGGGAACGGCTTTCCGATGGGGATGGGCTTCGTGCCGTCGAGCTGCGCGCTGTCGACTCTGTAGCACATCGACGAGTTCGCTTCCGTCTGGCCGTAGACGTTGTAGAACGTCGCCCGGGGCATGGCGGCCTGGAGGATCCCCAGATATTTGACGGGGAGGATATCGCCGGAGAAGTGAACGATGCGCATGCTGTCGAGGGCGGCCCGCTCGAGTTTCCCTTTGTCCGCAAGAAGAATCAGAACGGAGGACACGGAATTCCAGACGGTCACCTGCTTTTCACGGATGTAGTCCACCAGCCGCACCGGGAACGCGGACAGATGATCGGGCACGATCACGATGCAGGCCCCCCGCTGGATCGCGACGAAGATGTCGAAGACGGACAGGTCGAAATGCAGCGGGGCGTGATTGGCAAGGCGGTCTCTTCCGTCGATTTCGAAATATGCGCCCGCCATGTCCACGAAGGTCAGGGCATTCAGATGTGACAGCACGACGCCTTTCGGTGTTCCGGTCGACCCCGACGTGTGGAGAATGTATGCGGGGTTGGCATCGGAGAGGCTCGGGGCGAGAAACCCGTGCGGGGAGCGGTTCATGACATCGTCCCAACGGATGCACGTGAAAGGAGAATCGATGTCCGCACCGTCTTTGGGCAGGTTCGTCAGGACGACCGTGCGCAGGGGAAGATCCCGGCCGTCCGGCGCGATGCGGCGTGCCTGCTGATGGGTGGCAACGAGATGTCGAAGATCGCAATTCTGGATGATGTATTTTGCCCGCTGGACGGGGAGGCTCGGATCAATCGGAACGTAGGCCGCCCCCGCCTTCAATACGGCGAACAGGGCGACGATGGACTCGATGGACTTCGACAGCATGAGGCCGACCCGGTCGCCGACGGCAACGCCGTCGTCGCATAAAAAGGCGGCCAGGCGGTCGCTTTGGCTCTGCAGATCCGCATAGGTCAACACCCGGTCCATGCATTGCACGGCCGGCCGTTCCGGGTGTCGGGAGGCGCTGACGACCAGGAGGTGGTGGAGCAGGTATTCGCCGATCATGATTCCTCGTCCTTGAGCCCCGGCTCAGAGTCCCAGCCAGCTTGCAATGGTGTTCCTCTGGATCTCGGATGTGCCCGAGTAGATTTTCCCGGCGACTGCGTCGCGGAGATACTTTTCGATCTCGAACTCCGCCATGTAGCCGTATCCCCCGTGAACCTGGATGGCGTCGAGACTCGACTGCACGAAACTCTCGCTCAAGTAAAGCTTCGCGATTGCGGATTCCAGCGGGGCGCGCCGGCCCTGGCTCTTCATCCAGGCCACCTTGTACAGAATCAGCTTCGATAATTCGATCCGCACTTTCATGTCGGCAATCATGCTCGACACGGCCTGGAATTTTCCAATCGGACTTCCGAACTGCTCCCGCTGCTTCGCGTATTTCACGCACGCTTCCAGCTGTGCTTCCATGGCGCCCAGGTGTGTCGCGAACAGGCAGCTTCGCTCCCATTCCATCTCCGAGTTGAACAGGGTGCTGCCGCCTCCCTCCCGTCCCAGCCTGTTCCCGGCAGGCACTTCGCAATCGGCAAGGATGACCTCCCCGGTGGGCGCCGTTCGCAGTCCCATCTTCTCGAACGGCTTCCCGACGGAAAACCCCGGACTGCTCTTCTCGACGATGAAGGCCGTGATGCCGGCAAATCCCTTCTTCTCTCCGCTCCGCGCGAAGACGATGAGCAGGTCGGCGATGGGGGCATTGGAGATGAAGATCTTTGTGCCGTTCAGGATGTACTTGTCGCCGTGCCGCACGGCCGTCGTGCGGATATTGTAGGCGTCGGAGCCCGCATTCGGTTCCGTCATGGCGTGACCCCCGATGATCTTGCCTCCGCACAGGAGCGGCAGATACTTCTTTTTCTGTTCTTCCGTTCCGAAATGCATGATGGGCACGACGCAGGTCCACACGTGCGAGTTGAGCGCGAAAAGAAGCCCGCTGTCCTTGCAGGCATAGCCGAGCCCTTCCATGGTCAGGACGCAGGACAGAATGTCCATTTCCATGCCGCCGTATTCCTTTGGGGCGGGAAGCGCGAGCAGCCCGAATTCGGCGCACTTGTTCCACCCCTCCCGGAAGAATTCGCCCCTTTTCTCCCGCTCCACGGAATCCGCGGACAATTCTTTCCTGGCGAATTTGACCACGGAATCATAGAACAGTTTCTGGCTCTCCGTAAATGTAAAATCCATATTCCCTCCTGCTGGAATTGCAATGCGCTTGCCCGGATCGGAAACCGGACGGGGGAGTGACGGCATGCGCCCGGGGTCGTCACGAATCGGCGGGCTTACGGGCTCCCGGCTTTTCGCGAGGCCATCCCTGCAAGGGCGTGGATCATGGCCCACACCGCCAGATGGGAAGAGGAGGAACGGGGGTCCACGGTCGGATAGATCTCGACGAAATCGAGCCCCGCAATTCCAGACCGGCAGATGTGATACAGGGAGTGAAAGAGTTCATGGGGGGTCAGGCCGTCGAAATCGATGGGGCCGCCCGTGTTGTAGGCGTAATCGATGCAGTCGCTGCAGATCGTGACGTAGACGTGCTCCGTTCCGCTCCGCGCGATTTCGAGGGTTTGCCCGATCACGCGTTCAATCCCATGCTTTCGGATGTATCCCATGTCGTACATGGTGGCGCCCATTTCTTTCGCGTATTCGAACTGGGACCTGGAGTTTCTCGGTCCTCGGATCCCGACGTGAACGACGCTCTGGGGCCGCACGTTCTCGAGCCCTGCGATCCTGTGAATCGGGCCGCATCGCGGGAACTCGTCCTCCCCGAAGGATTTCGAATTGTCGAAATGCGCATCGAAGTGAATCACCCCGATCTTTCCGGTCACACTGTTTCCGAGGGCCCGGATCACTTCCGGGGTGTAGGAATGATCCCCCCCGAACATGAACGGGACACTCCCGGATCGGCAGATCCGATCTGCGGCTTCGAAGATGATGTCCATGGTGTGCTTCGGACTGTTCGGGTTCACGCTGATATCCCCCGCATCCCCGAGTCTCAAATGATCGAAGATGTCGATGCCGTATTCCGGCAAAAACCCGCCATAACGTGCAGAGGCATGCCGGATGCTCCGGGGCGCCAGCTCGCACCCCGAGTAGGACCCCCACGTCACAGAGCCCTCCCAGGGTACGCCGCAAAACAGGACATCATACCCCCGGGGGGGGCGACTGCCGTCGACCCGATCGACGCCGAGCAGCGTCGGGGTGTCGCCATAGACAACGGGCAGCGAAGATTTTCGATTGTGCACCATGGGGATATCGTTTCTGTTCATCGCAAGGCTCCTTCCCGGTAAGGGTTTGTCACACGGCGTCTGATGAACGTGCCACGCCCGCCTCGCGTCGGCGCTGGGAAGCGCTCCGCGCGATGCCCTCAGGGGCGGAAACGCCCCCATCCGACCCGGGCGCATGCTGCCCGGGATATCGTCTCCGAACGAATCGGCCGCCGTCTGCCGTCATTCGATGGCGGCGTTCTTGCTTTTGATGAGGCTTACGATGGTTTCGATCGTCTCGAAATTTTCCGGGACGATATCGTCATCCGTGATCTGAATCGACAGTTTCTCTTCGAGAAACGCGAGGAGCTTTTGAATGCCTAGCGAGTCGATGATCCCCGACTCAATGAGCGACTCGCTTTCCGAGAGACTCGTGATACTCTTGTCCTGCACCAATTCCGATAGAATGAACTCTCGAATACGATCTGCAATCATGTTGGAAATCCCCTTCCCTTGGAATGATCGTTCTTTCCAGGCGGGAGAAGAACGCCATCTCCCTGCCCGGTTCCGCTTCATGCGATGCGGGCCGTGAGGCGCCCGCCCGGGCCCCCGTCAGGCCGGTTCTTCGGTGACGCCCCGCGCCGTCTCCTCGGCAGACCGTTCCCGGGCGCGGCGATCCGGGAGCGGCACGGCATCATCGCGCAACGGCCTTCTTGATCATGACGAGCTGGTAGACCCTGAATGTCTTCGATTCCTTCCACCGTAACATCCGGTGGGTCCACAGCGCGCTGAGGTTTTGCTTGCCGTAGGTTCCATATGCTTTTGCGATCCCCGCGGCCCTGAGATGATGAAGGGCGTAGCGCTGCAGGTAGACAGCGAGATTCTTCCCCCGCACGGTCGGCTTCAGGTACATGCTGAACATGTACGCCGAGCCTTCCGCCCCGGTGATCCCGAACAAGTTCACGTCGGGATGATTCCGATCCCGGTTCGAGGAATCGATCAGGGTGTACCAAATATACCCGACGACCTCGGTTTCCCGTTTCAGGGCAAACCCCCGGTACCCCTGCTTCAGGTAGTCAAGCGCCCTGAAGTATTCGCTTCTCTCCGGATACGTGACGCCGTCATGGTCGAACAGTTCCCGGCTGATGCCGACAATGTCGAGACCGGGGTCCAGACGATACTTGCCGAGATCGTCCAGCGTGGAAAGGTCCATCTCGACAAGCACGGTTTCGTCGCCCCAGTAGACGTAATTGCGGCACGCGAAGAGGAGTCCCTTGTCCTTGACGAGCTCGACAGCCTCTTTGATCCGATATGCGAGATCATATTTCATGCTTCGTCTCCCACCGCTACCCCGGGAATGCAAGCCGGGATGGAAACCCCCCGCCGGGATCCCGGAGTCGTTTTCGCGTGCCGGCGATCGTTCCGCCCTCCCCGGTCGCCCGTCGGAGGCGTCGTCACGCCTTCGAAATGTCCAGGATGGACCGGAAAGTCTCCCGCACCCGCCGGTCGATATCCTCGACCTTGCCCTGCAGGGCCGAACGGACCTGTCCCCGCTGATGGAAAAGCGTCAACGTTCTGTCGATCGCAGTGTCCAGACCGCTGGTGCGCGCGTCGATCACGAGATCGGCGACTCCGACGGAATCGAAGACGCCCCGGAATTTCTTGCTGTAGGCGACGGCTGCAGCCGGGACCCCCTGGGACAGGGCGGCAATGCAGGCGTGCATGCGGGAGCCGATGAAGAAGTCGCATCGGCCGATGATGCCCTTGACGTCGGACTGATCGTACGTGCCGCATGCAAGATGAACCCGGTCTTTTCGGGAACCCGCGACGCGATTCAACAAATCCCGGCACGCATCATTGTCGCTTTCCACGTGGCCCTCCGGCGCAAAGGTATGAGGGATCAAGAGGATGCGGGCCCCCGTATCGCTCAACAGGCGATCCGTCAGCGTTTTGACGAATGCGGGGTAATCGAGACTCAGCCCGAACATGTTGTCGCGGGTGTATCCCCCGTGGTACAAAAGGCCGTTGACGTTGAATCCGATCAGCGGCTCCCCGGGATCCCTTGCGGGGAGAGGGGGACGGATGTCCATGTCCTCGGGCACGCGGGAATCGAGGAGAAAGGCCACGTCGGGACACAACCGCACGTCCCGTTTTCGCAGATCGTCACCGAGGACCTCGGAGATCAGTTCCATGCTCTCCCGGTCCCGGGAAAGGATCGGAGCGGCCCTTCGAAAGAAAAAACGGGCAATCCCCCGCGCGACCCTCGAGACGTAGGGGCCGTAGGTCTGCGGCAGCAGGACGAGTGGTTTTTGCAGGAGCAGCGCGGTCAAGGGGGGCAGGGAACCGATGACGATTCGTTGCAGCCCGTAGATGTCGCTGAAGCTGTCTCCGCCCCTCACATCTCCGACAAAATCGGCCTCTTTCAGAGCCGCAAGCCACGGGCAGTGCCGCGAGAGGGTGTCCTGCATCCTGCCGGCAGGCATCACCCGATGGAGTAACGCCAGCAGGACGATGAAAAAAAGATGCTCCCTCAGCCGGGCTTTCGGGGACAACCTGTAATTCACGATGCGGATGGGGATCCTCCGCCCGGACAGCTCCAGCTCTCTGGATTCCGAGGTTCGGCTTCCGGTGAGAAGCGAGATCGTCGCGCCCGGGCGGATATCGCGGATGATCTTGATCAGCGAGGCGGCGAGTGCCGAAACCCCCATGTTGCCCGTGTCCAGGGATGCGCCGAAAATGCACGCCCGGTAGGGGCGATGGATGTCTTGGATCCGTTCCATGTGCCTCAGTGACCCCGCGGGGCGGGAAACGGCCCGGATTCGGAAGCGCGCACGCAGCGACGGCGGCCCGGCATCGCTAGGGCCCGAGCACGTGCACGTTCGAGGGTGGAGACACGTAGGTCGCGCTGTACTCGTGGGCCCCGATGTCCCAGGCGCGCCCCTGAGGCCGCAGGATGCCGTTCCGGTCCTTCGGCGAAGCCCACGAGCCGATGGAGATCCCGGCGTCGATGGCAGGGCTTCCGGGCTGGAGCGCGTACCGGTTTCCGCTCCGGCCGACAAACAAGGGGTCCTTGTTCGTCACGTCGCCGCCGAACCCGGAGATGTATCGATCCGCACTGTACAGGAGGTTGTTCTTGCCCGGGGCGCCCCCTGTGCCGTCGATGACGGTCGCCTCTTCATACCAGTACGCGGTCGTCCCGTTGAAGAAAATGTTGTTTTTGACCTCGCAACTGGCTCCGAATCGGCACCCCATGCCGTGGATGCCCCCGGTCATGTCGAAGGTGTTGTTGTAGACCCTGACGTTCTTGATGTTGTGGACACAGAGCCCCCACGACGAGCAATTCTTGAACACGTTGTTGCGGAAGATCAGCCCGTCGCTCAACCCATGGATTTTCGCTTCCAGCATTGCACCCTGATCGCAGTCGCTGCAGAAGTTGTTCTCGATCGTCACGTTGGACACGCTGTACTCGGGCCCGTTGTTGTCGAAGGTCTGGAAGCAGTCGACATGGGCGCCGTTCACCTCGCTCCGGAGGATGCCATAGAAGCTGTTGCTCCGGATCACGTGGCCCTTCCCGAAAAACCGCATGTAATCGACATCGCCGCATTCCCCGACGAGTTTCAGGCGTGTCACCTCGTTGCGCTCGATCGTGTTGTATTCGCCGACCAGGGTGATGCCGAAGCAGGTTCCCTGCACGTAGTTCCCCTCGACCCGGTTGTAACGGCCCCCGACATGGAGTGCCGTGCTGTTGCGCGCGGGGGTGCCGGACGGGGTGTCGAAAGCGCAGTTCGCGACCTGATTGTAGTCCCCGGTAATCGCTACGGTCAGATTCTGCCCCGCGGGGGGGACCATCTTGAACCCCTCGATCCGGATGTATCGGCCCGAAAGGGCCATGGTTCCGTGGACGGTCGCCTGTCGCGCGTTCTCGGCCTTGATGACCAGCAGCTTGCCGTCCGTGCCGGATCGGGTTGCGGAGATGGTTTCGGGATACGCCCCGTCCCGAATGACGCAGGTGTCGCCGCCGTTGATCGAGTTGGCGCATTTTTGTATCGTTTTCCACGGAGAGGTCGCGCTGCCGTCGCCGATGTCGCTGCCGGATGTGCTGACGTAGTAGGCGGCCGCAAAGACGTCGGGACACGGGATGATCAGAGCGCCCGCGCACGCGGCGAGACAGATGAACAGCCGGCTGAACTTCATCACGGGTTTCATTTCTCACCTCCTGTACGATGTGGCGGAAGAGACCCTGCCCCCGTCGCGGTCCCTGCCGGATGTCTGTTACTCCATCCCGTCCATTCTTTCACGGTCGACAACGCCCGCACTCCACCGGTCGTCTTCCCTCCCTGTCGGCAGGCAGGCGATCATGGCCAGGAGCATGTACCAATAGACCACCATCTGGTCAAAATACACCACGGAGACAAACGAGACAACATGGACAAACAAGGCCGACCCCAGCGCCCAGGGCAGGTAATGCGGAATCGTGCCGGCCGGTTCCTCCTCCGGCGCTTCTTCCGCCGAAAATCCCTCCGCCGGGGATTCCTCCTCCGTCGTGTCCGCTGCCCGCACGGCAAGGCCGACCCGCCTGAAGCACAACGCGATGACCGCGATAAACAGGACCATCGTTGCGAGTCCGCCGTCGAGCCCGTGGGCAATATACTGGTTGGTGATGTCCGCCGCGTCGAAGAGGCGCAATTTATAGGGCATCCAATGGCTGGTCTGGCTGGTTCCCAGAAGCCACCACTCGTCTATCCTCGTGATCGCCTGGTCGATCAACTCCGACCGGTGCCATCCCGTTCCCCCCAGGAAATCGCTGATTCGGTCGAAGATGTACCACACGGGGGCCTTCATGACGAAATGCAACGCAACGACGGCGGCGACGGCAGCCCATCGCAGCTCGCGCAGATAGCCCCGCAACACCCACAGGGGCAGCACAACGATGGCCGCGATGTACGCCAGAACGGGCCCGCTCGACGCCGAGGTCACCACCATGACCGTCGATGCGACGGCGGCCGCGACGGCGGCCACCCGGTCTTTGCCTTCCGTCCACAATCCCACGCAGAGGGGAACGGCAACGGCGCCGAAGGTCCCCGCCAGGATGGGATGCCGGAACGGGCCCTGGCAACGAAGTCTCCCTTCGCGCTCCGGGACGAATTCCGGCACGCCGCCGAAATAGTGAAACGGGTTTTTCCCCGTCGCCTTCTCCAGGACCATCAGGCAGGCCAGCGGGATTGCCAGCAGAGCAAGGGCCTTGATCAGGATCAGACAGTCTTCCTTGCACCGCACCAGGGCTCGGAAGAAGAAATAGAACCCGACCGCGTCGTACACGAAGCCGAGGCGGTTGATCAGGGCCGCCACGCTCATTTCCCGGAGACTGTATAAGGCTGCGTTGACGAACACCCATCCCAACAGGGCCATGTCGATCTCGTTGAGCCTGATGTCCGCGACTTCGGAACGCAGGATGAGCCGTGTCCATCCGAACAGGAGCATCACCCGCAGTACGTCGAAATGAAGCCCGAACACGTCCAGCGTCTGCCCCATGGTCATATACATCCCCACGGCCAGGAGGGGGATCGGGGCAAATCGTCTGGGCAGCGCCAGGGTCAGGGAACCCGCCAGGATGATCAGCGCCAGGCCGAGTTCGTTGATGTTGGTGAAGTTTCCGCCCATCGCCCGATCAGCGTGCCCTGTCACGCGCCGAACCGCGCGTCAGAATCGATTTGATGCGATCGGCGTGTTCTTTCCTGACGAAGCGGACAAATTCGTCTGACACCGGCCTTTCCGCCGCCGAGAGGCAGGCCATGAGGTAGCCGCACAGCTGCACCGCGGCCCCGAGCGGATCACCCGATATCCGGTACACACATTTTGCAACTTCCGCAATGGGGTGGAACCCCATGGAGTACTCCATCATGCCGAGACGGTAATAACTCCGGAGTCTCGTCTTCACGCCGGACATCGTCTTGTGATGCTGAGCGATCAGGTCCGGAAAGGTCTCCACCTTCCATCCCTTCATCTTTGCCGTGATCGAGGCAATGGTGTCCTCCCCGCCATGGACGGCCGGGAGGAGCCCGCCGATCTCGTCGTAGCATGACCGGCGGAAGAACTGGATCGACCCGGATACGGATGCCCTGCTGTTGAACCGTCTGCTCCTGAATCGACCCCCCTGGAGCTCATGGATGAATCCCCCCGCAACCCCCAGAGCGGGGTCTTTCAGGAATTCATCCATCAGTGTTTCGTAGTAATCCTCCGGCAACGTGACATCCGCGTCCAGAATCCCGATGTACCGGTAGTCGATCCCCCGCGTCTTCTCGCGGCCCTGCCGGATGGCATGCACCTTTGCCGCGAAATTTCGATCCCGGCCTTTTCGATCCAGCCGGATCCCCTCCAGGAAAGGATGCCGCTTCGCGTAGGTCGCGACGATTTCGTCGGTCGCGTCCGTGGACCCGTCGCTGGCAATCACCCATTTCTCGGGCGGGACCGTCTGCGCGAGAACGGATCGAATCGTCTGTTCGATGTAGGCCGCTTCGTTGCGGGCGGCTGTGATGAGCACGTATCGTTTCTGTTGCATGGCTTCTCGTGCCGGACCCTATTTCACACGGACCAGGGTTCGGAAACAGGCGGCGTGTCGCCGCATCGTTCCCCGCAGGTCCCTCCCCCTCTCCGGCCCCAGCAGGCAGAGGACCCCGAAAATCGCGTATCGCAGGGCATGATTCGCCAGTAGAATGCCCCGGATGAGCATGTTTTCGACCGCCCCGTGATGCTTTCTCCAGTATCTCGTGATGGCCAGATCCTTCATGACGGCGAAATCCGCCGGTGCCTGATCCGAGCTGCCGCCCCCGTAGTGCACCGCAGTCGCTTCCGGGTTGAATACGATCTTCCAGCCCCGGTTGTTGAACCGTCTGCACCAGTCCAGGTCCTCCGAATACATGAAGAACCCTTCATCGAGCGGCCCCACCTCCCGCAGGGCTTCCCGCCGCACGACCATGAAGCAACCCGAAATCGCCTCGACCTCCCGAACCTCGTCATGGTCGAAATACGACATCAACTCGCTGCTGAAGACGGGGTGGCGGGGAAAGAGCCTGTGGAGCCCCAGGGCAAAACAGAGATTGTTCCACAGCGACGGGTATTCCCGGCATGAATACTGAAGGGTCCGGTCGCTGTTCAAAATCCTGGGACCGCAGAGTCCCGCCTCCGGGTGAGCATCCATGTAGCGGCACAGCCTCTCCACGCTGTTGTCGAGGAATTCGACGTCGGGATTCACTAGGCAGAGGTAACGTCCCGACGCCCTCTCCATTCCCAGGTTGTTCGCCTTCGCAAACCCCGTGTTTTCCCTGTTCTCGATCCACAGAACGTCGGGGTAGGACGGTTTGAGCTCCGACACCGTGCCGTCGCTGGAGGCGTTGTCCACCACGATCACCTCCATCAAGCCGTTCCGATGATGCGCCCGCATGCTGTCGAGGCACTTCGCCAGGAATTGCTTCGAGTTCCAGGTTACGATGATCGTGCTCGCATCCACCATCAGAAGAACGTCATGCCTCCCGGCCCCCCGGCCATGCGGCTTTCCCGCTGCACGGGGGTCGGCCTCGCCTCCGTGCGTCGGTTTCACCCGGCGGACTGCCGTGGCCGCCTTTCGGACATCCGCGTGACCTACGCGCGGGGCCTCAGCCTCTTTTTCCAATACTGCACCCGATGGAGCCAGTCGTACCCCCCCTCCAATTTTGCCCGGAACAGGGGGAGATCGTCATGCGAATTGACGGGAATGCGCTTCAACGAATAGATGTTGTCCCCCTTTTTGACCGTCCCGATCCGCGTGCTCACCGCGGCCCTGTAGCCCGTTCTGGCCAGCAGGCTTTCAAACTGGCACAGAAAGGCCCGGTCCTGTTCGGGGTACCGGTAGGGGTAAGAAAAGTAGTGGACGTCCTTCCCCGTCTCGCGTTCGATTTCGTCTTTCGATTGCCTCAACTCCCGCTTGATTCGCTCCGGTTCCATTTCGACGAGCATGTCATGCGTGACGGTGTGGGATCCGAATTGAACGCCTGCCGCGGCAAGGAACCGCACCTCGTCCCAGGTGAGACATTCCTTCCCCTCGAAGACCCTTCGATCTGCCTGCGTATAGCCTGTCGGGAGGAACACGGTGGCGGAAAATCCGCTCCTGTGCAGCTCGGGGTGAGCCCGTTCATGGAAGTCGCGAAATCCGTCGTCGAATGTCAGGACCGCATATCGATCGTTCCGGTTTTCTTCCCTGCCTCTGAGCCCGCACACGAGATCGACAGCCTCGGCCAGGCCGATGACCCGATAGCCCGTGTTCTTGAGGTATGCCATCTGCAGGGCAAAGACCTCGGGAGCCGTGTTCAGCTCGAAGTAGGAGTGCCTGTTGCCCTCGGGTTGGCAGGATATGCTGTGATACATCAGAATCGGGATTTTGGACAGTCCTTTCCCCCCGAACGTGCGGAGCAGCGGATGGAACCAGTACAGCGTCAGCAGGCGGTCTGTGCGATAGCGGCTCATCGGGCATCGCCCCCGCGGGGTGACGGAGACACCGGGGACGGCATCTCCTCGCAGCAGGCAAGCCGGCGGTTTCCCGAATCGCTGCGACGACGGCTCATCAGGGCGCCCGCCTCATCTCCCACTGTGGTATTTCCCCCGGATCTGCTGCTCATCCATGCCCGCAAGCTTTTCATAGGCCGTTTTCCCCGCTTTCTTCAACAGAAAAAGCACCAGGGGATTCATGGACAGGAAAGCGGGCTCACAACGGATTGTACAACCCCTGAAGAGCTTCGACTCGTCCAGGCCCCTGTTTCCCAGCAAGGGCCCTTCATAGATGCATCGTGCGTCGCGCACGGCAGCGGCTTGCTCCCGGATCACGTGCCAGGCCAGCTCCGAGCTTCCCATCCGGAGCGCTTCCGTCGTGGAGAAGAAGGCGGCGTCGAAGATCACGTCCTCCACCCGGTAGGAGATGTTGACGGCTGACAGGGTCCCATCCCGATAGACCCCGTGCGTCACGATTTGGGGAAAGCGGAATACATTCGTGGCCCACTTCACGTAGGCCTGACGATGGATGCGGTCGCTTTTCCACTTGTACCGGGTTCTGTCGAAAAACGCCAGATAGACGGAATATCCGCCCTCGACGAATTCCCGATAATCGTCGATCCTCTTGACGGACAGATGTTTCAACGCCTTCTTGATGTTGTACCGCTTGTCCTTCTTCAGCGTGTCGAGAGAATAGCCGTGGATGTCATCGAACACGACGGCGTTGAGAAAAGAGTTCGAGGGCTCTCCTTCGGGGACAGGGTGCTGATATCCGAGCAGGCGGGACGGGGCAGGGGGCTTGACGGTTCCGGGCGCCAGCCGCTGAAACGGGAACAACGGTCTGTAGAAGAAAGGACGGACGGCTCTCCACCACACGTCGTCGATCTTGACAAGCGTCGCCCCGTTGCCGCTCTCATAATCGGCATATTCGTCGATGCTCATTGGCTTCCAAGGCATGGCTACACGCTCCGATGGCGGCTCGCCCGCGCGCGGCCGCGACGGGGACGCGTCCGATCCGAAGGCCCTTCCGGGCCGTGGATCAGGGCATCCTCGAGGCTCGCGGCGCGAGGGGCCCTCTTCACCGCCGGGTTCCCGTGAGCCGGTCGACGAGACGAAGGTAGTCCTCTTTCCTGCGCGCCCACGAATGGCCGTCCACATATGCGGCGGCGTTTTGCGAAAGGGTCCTGCGCACCTGTTCGTTCTTGATGAGCGTCAGCATGGCGTCGGCAAGGCTCTCGTCGTTTTCCGGTTCGAAGAATTTGACGATCGAGTCGCTGAAATACAGGCTGTCAATCTGTGTCTTCGACACGATGACCGGCACTCCCAGCGCCATGAACTCGAGGATCTTGGTGCTGAATGCCTGGCCTCCAAAGGAGTCCGAGCGCTTCGGCACGATCCCGATATCGGCGCCGGAGATCAACGGGATGATTTCCTCCAGCGGCAGGATGTCCCGCATGAACACCCGGTCCTGGAGACCCCGTTCCCGGATCAACTGCCGCAGGGATGCGGTGTCGGGTCCATTCCCGTAGATGTGGAACTCCGCTTCCGGCGCCGCCGCCCGAATCCGGTCGAACGCCCGGATCGCGATATCGACGCCCTGATGCCGGTTCAGGGATCCGGGGTAGATCATTCGGACCTTTTCGTGCTTCTCGGTCCTGGGATACGAATGGAAGAATGCGGGTACCGGGTAATTGAGAAACGTCGAGCACCTGGCCGGATTCACCGACCGCGCCGTCAGGGTCTTGTGCCAGAGATGATTCGCGATGATGACGTGGTCTGCGAAGGCCGTCGACGCCCGTTCGGTCAACACGAGGCTCTTGAAGACGAGAGAGTCCCTGCGCACGTTGAACTTGCTGGCATAGAATTCCGGCACGATGTCGTGGATGTCGAGCACGATCCTAGAGCCGGCAAGCTTGGGAACAATGGCGGCGAACACCTCGAAGTCGGGGACGGAGTGAATGTGAATCAAATCGTAGCGTCCTGCGCCGCGGAGGGTTTCTTTTGTCAGATGGCACGACGATGTGAGGAAGAACTTGAGCAGCCGGTACAGATAGGTCATTTTCCCGCGCTCGTTGACCACCCTGGGCTGGATGCGGTGCACGTGAACCCCGTTGATGACGTCCCGTCCGCCCTGCCCATCTTTCCGGAGAGACAGCACATCCACCCGGTCGCCGCGCCCGGAGAGGGCTTCCGCATACATGCGTACACGGGTATCCGTTTCGTAGAAGGCGTACACGACGTGGCATGCCCTCATCGTGCTGGCCCCCTCGACGGGCTCCCGGCGTACATGTGTCGCCAGAAGCGGGATATCTCACGGGGAAGCGCGTGCCAGAACTGCCCCTCGTATCTGGATGTCAGGTACTGCAGGAGCTGCCGGTAGTAGTCCGCCCGGAACTCGTCGACTCTCGGTTTCTCGGCATGAAAGACCATGTAGTCGGGGTGCGTGTTCATGAGGACCATGCCGCCCCGTTCAGCCACCCAGTCCAACTTCTTCTTCCACAGGGAGATGTCCCGATTCCGCATGAGGGCGAACAGGGTGAAATCCTGCGGCAGCGTGTAGGGAAGCTCGACGTATCCCGTTTGCCCGTCCCGTCCCGCCACCCAGAAGGGGAAGATGGTGCAGACACCCTCCGGCTGGGGTTCAAAGGGGTCCGTGTCGAACGTCGAGGCGTCGTACTCGATGTCGAGATCGTGAATCCAGTCCAGGTTGTGCAGCATGGAGGGTGAACGGAACCCGACGGAATTCCATTCCTTCAGGTAGGCGTTGATCCGGCTTGCCCGCTGGGAAAAAAACGCCCGCGATTTGTAATATTTCCCGTCGTGGTACAGCCCGTGAACGCCGACCTCGAATCCGCTCTCCACAAGCTCACGCCGCAACCCCGGTGAGACGTCGTAGCGCAAGGGCACAAAATTGAAGGACGATCGGAACCCGAGGGCCTTCTCCAAGGCCATGAGATCGCGGCAGCGAGCCTGGCCCCGGGCCGTGTCCACGTCGTGGGTGAGGATGACGGCGAAGCGCTTTCCTTCGGGCCACCCTTTCCAGTCGGGGGGAGGGGCTGCCGCCCTGACGTCAATCGGCCAGACGGCGGCGCACGTGCGCCGTTTCCGCATCACCACCCGCCTCCGGACGTAGAGCTGAAGCGCCCTGGGCAACAGCGGCTTTAGGGTGTAGTACAGATGAATCATGCAAGTCGGTCCCGGAACAGGGGGATTGGGGTGCTGGAGTCCATGGCCCTCCCGGTCAGGCCATGTGCCGGTACAGAAGGGTTCCCGCCATCCGGAGCAATGGAATCGGCATCAGGCGGAAAACCTTTTCGTGAAGACCGTTTAGTTTCGGTGCATGGGATGAAAAGGCTTTCTTGCGCAGGTCATACCGGTAGTAGGTGATGGTGCTTTCCCGCGGTCCCCAACCTTGTTTGAACTGCCTCAAGCCGGCATTGTCGAGCTCCGTCCTGCCGAAGCAGAACGACTCGTACCCTTCGGACTGATAGTGCCGGATCGCCTCCCACATAATGAGGTTGTTGGCCCGAAGGTGCTGAAAGCGGCGATCCGAGGCCCCGTATTTGTATATCGCTTTCTTTCCGAAATGAAAGTAGACGCACCCCGCGATCACCCGGCCCCGGTGCGAGGCGAGGACCACGCGCCCTTTGCCTCTGGAAAGGATGTGGTCGTGCACGCAGGCAAAAAACTTGAACGGCTGGGGAGGAAGCCCGTGATCCCGTCTCGTCATGCAATTGAGCCTGTAAAATGCCTCGACGGATTGCAGGGTCCCCGCGAATTCGACATTAACGCCTTCCTGGACGGCTTTCTTGATATTGCGCTGCGTGCTGCTCCTGAGCTTCGAGTGGGTCTTCTTCTCGCCCTCGGTGAGGTCGAGAACATGACCGAAAAATCGACAGGAGGGCGGCTCGTCGGGCAGAACCGCGCCGGTCGCTCGCAGCTCGACATAGTTCCAGCCCGAGGCTCTCCCGTAGTCGACAATCGATCCGAATGCCTCTTTCAGCGGGACGGACCCGTCCGTAATTGGCTGGCAGTAGTCCGTGAACGGGAGGGAGACCCCCCTTGTCCCGGTCAAGACGCTAGATGCCTCGAAAACCGGGATGAGAGCGACGAGGTGTGGGCCTTCCGCGGCCGTGAAGTATTTCGGGACGAAACGGTAGGCATCGCGAAGAACGCAGGCCCAAGCGCGGGTATGGAAAAAGGAGCTCTCCGATGACGTGGCAAGGAGCGCATCCCAGGTTTCGCGGGTTGTCGGGTCGCAGACGTGCAGGTCAAGCTTGGTCATATGCTGTTTCGTGTCGAGCGGAAACGCCTCGAGATTGAAGGAGGGTGCGGGCGATCGCACGAAATGGCGCACCACCCCGTTGAGGCGGACCGGAACCGAACCCGGCCCGACTCTGCGGGATCATCCGCGGGAGGGGTGTCCACGCGACGGATCCGACATGGGGCCTCCTCGGGGCCGGCATCCGTGCACCCGCCGGGAATCCCCCGAAGGCGTGCTGCCGGGCCGGGGAACGCATGGGCGCAGGAGGACCCGTGCCATCCGGTTGTCACGCGAGCAGCCCTCGGATTTCACGGGCAACGTAATCAACCTGCTGCGGGGTCAGTTCGGGATACATGGGGAGCGATACGAATTCAGAGGCGCTTTTTTCAGCAACCGGGAGCTGTCCCGGCTCGGCCTTCATGAACCCGTAGGCTTTCTGCAGGTGGATCGGGATCGGGTAATGAATGCCGCAGGAGATCCCCTTGTCCGCGAGACCGGCCAAGACGCGGTCTCGGTTCTGCAAGCGGACGGCATACAGGTGATACACGTGCTTCCTGTCGTGACCGGCCTGCGGAAGGATCAACCCATCCGTGCCGTCCAGCAGGGTGCCGTACGCAGCGGCATGGTTCCGCCTGTTCTCGTTCCAGCGATCGAGGTGTCTGAGCTTCACGCTCAACACGGCCCCCTGAATCCCATCCATGCGACCGTTCCACCCGATCACATCGTGATAATACTTCTTGGGCTGGCCATGATCGCGCAACACTCGCATCCGGTTTGCCAGCTCGGGGTCGTTTGTGACCACCGCCCCCGCCTCACCGTACGCGCCGAGGTTTTTCCCGGGGTAAAAGCTGAAACAGCCTGCATGACCGATGGAGCCCGCTTTCCTGCCTTTGTACTCCGCACCGTGAGCCTGGCAGGCGTCCTCGATGACGTACAGGCGATGCTTTTGGGCGATGCCGAGAATCGGGTCCATGTCGGCCGTCTGCCCGAAGAGATGGACGGGGATGATCGCCTTGGTGCGGGGTGTGATGGCCGCTTCCAGGAGGTCGGGATTGAGGGTGTAGGTCCGCTCATCCACGTCGACAAAAACGGGCCTGGCGCCGCAGAAGCTGATCGCTTCCGCCGTTGCAATGAACGTGTTGGGGACGGTGATGACTTCATCCCCTTCTTTGACGCCTAGAGCGAGAAGCGCGAACCAGAGAGCGTCGGTCCCGTTACCGACTCCAACGGCGCATTTGCAGTTGCAATACGCTGCGAATTCGTCCTCGAATTTCGCGACGAAGGGGCCGCCGGCAAAGGCCGTACTTTCGAGAACTTGCCCGATCGCTTCCTGTATTTCCTGTTGGATGGAGAGGTATTGGTTCCTGAGATCCAGAAAAGGGACTTTCATGATGTTCACCTGGCGAGAGGATAGGGAAATCGATTGTACGGCTTATCCGTTATTTCTTGATTTTCTTCAGCACTCGGGCGGGATTCCCTGCCGCAATGACGTTCGCGGGTACGTCCTTTGTGACCGTGCTGCCGGCCCCGATGATGGCGTGTTCCCCGATCGTCACATTCGAGAGGATCGTGGCGCCGGACCCGATGGAGGCCCCTTTCTTGATGAGGGTGGGTTCCACGTTCCAGTCCGATTCCGTCTGCAATTGTCCGCTTTCGGTCGTCGCGCGAGGGTAGGCGTCGTTGACGAACGTGACGTTGTGGCCGATGAACACATCGTCCTCGACGGTAACCCCCTCGCAGATGAAGGTGTGGCTGGAAATCTTGCAGTTGTTTCCGATGCGGGCGTTCTTCTGAATCTCGACAAATGCGCCGATCTTCGTGTTGTCGCCGATCGTGCAGCCGTAGAGGTTGATGAATTTCGAAAGCTTGACGTTCTTGCCCAGCCTGACGTCGTCTGCGATACAGAGATAGGTCATAGGTAAACCAGCTCCCCTTTCTTTTTCAGGGATCGGTCCGCCGCCTGGAGCATCTTGACGACCCTGAGGCCCGCGGCGCCGTCGTTGATGGGACGTGTACCGTTGCCGACGCATTCGACGAAATGGTCGGCAAGAAGCCTCAAAGCCTCCGTCTGGTCGAGCTTTGGAGCCCACATGTCGCCCGAGCGATAACTGACCAGCAGGTCGTACACCCCCTCCCGGTTGGCAACGCTGACCCCCTTGTCATAGACGCGGATCTTGACGTCGGGGTCCAGGTCGTTCCACACGAGCATCTTCTTCGTCCCGCCGAGCAGGGTGGTTCTGACTTTGACCGGAGAAAGCCAATTCACGTTGACGTGTGCGATCAGGTGATTCGGGAAGTAGAATGTGACGTACGCGACGTCTTCCATGCCTCTGTTGTAATGGGATTCGCCCGTGGCGACCACGGCGAGGGGCTTTTCGGGGATCAGGTAGTCCATGATGGCCAGGTCGTGCGGCGCGAGATCCCACACGACATTCACGTCGTGCTGAAAGAGCCCCAGGTTGACGCGCGTGGAATCGAAGTAGAGCAGATCTCCGAGAGCCCCTTCGCCGATCAGTTCCTTCATCTTCCTGACGGCTCCCGTGAACAGAAAGGTGTGATCGACCATGATCTTCAGTCCCTTCTTCTCCGCCAGCTCGATCAGCGATTCCGCCTCGTCGGTCGTGTAGGTGAACGGCTTTTCAACGAACACGTGCTTGCCGTGGAGAAGGGCTTTTTTCGCAAGCTCGTAATGGGTGAAGACCGGGGTGGCAATGGCCACCACATCGGCCTCCCCGGAGCGGATCAGTTCGTCGCTGTCCCCGGTGACGGGCATGTCGGGATAAACTTTCTTCAGCCGCTTCAAGGCCTCGGCATTGCTGTCACACACCTTGACCACTCTGGAACCCGCACCGCTGTTGAAATTCCTCACGATGTTCGGACCCCAGTAGCCGTACCCGATGACTCCAACACGGATCATGTCTCCCCCCTCTGCATGTAAAAAATGCCGCATAGTGCGAGTGTCCAAATCAGGATGAAAAGATCGCGAGTCTCAATCGCCCGGAGACCGGGCCGCAGGACATCGCCTTTCCCTGTCGACGTCGATTCGACTGCAGAAGACGCCATCAGTAGGCCCCTTTGCAGGAGAAGACAGCCCCCGGTGTCTTCAGCATGATCTTGATGTCCATCCAGAGGGATCTCTCGGCGACGTATTTGAGGTCCAGCCGAACCATGTCGTCGAACGTTGTGCTGCTTCGCCCGTGGACCTGCCAGAGTCCCGTGATTCCGGGCTTGACTTGCCGTAGCCTTCTTCGATGCCACGTGTCATAGAGATCGCACTCGTAGGCGAGGGGCGGACGCGGGCCGACGAGGGACATCTCGCCTCTCAGGACATTGATGAACTGCGGAAGTTCGTCGAGGCTGGTCCTCCGGATGAACCGCCCCACGGGTGTAATCCGGGGGTCATTCGTCAGCTTGTAGACGCCCTTTTCTGCGGCTGTTGCCTCTGCGTCGCCTGCCTGCCGGCCGTTGATGAATTGCTTGACGTAATCGATGTGAAGGGTTTCGTCCCGGTCGACGTACATGGATCGGAACTTCAGAAAGGTGAAGGGCTGGCCGTGCCTTCCGATTCGCGTCTGCTTGAAAATGACGGGCCCTTTCGATGTCATTTTGATCGCGACGGCAATCGAGAGAATAAACGGCGAAAAGATCGTCAGGGCAACGCCCGCTCCGAGAAGGTCTATGCACCGTTTGATGAAATCATGATGCTGTCGGGATGCCTTCCGGGGAGACGAGTTTGTGTCGAAGACGGTATTGAAGCCGTTATGTCCTCCCGGCTCGTTGATTTCCTCGGGGTACACGTGAAGAAAGATCCGGATTTTTTTCAGGTCATCCGGGTCGAGAAAACGTCCGAGCTGCCCGTGAATTTTCTTGATCAGCCCTTTTTTGACGTTTTCATTCAGGTCCTGGATTTCCGTGAAGATGATGCCGATGAGAGAGTCTGCCCGATACCATCCTCTCATGTCCGTGTCCCGGAGGCAGTCGGCGAGCCCCTTTTTAATCCGCTGCAAGATCCGGCCGTTCTGGGGATGACCGATGAGCCTTGTGACGTCAAGGAGCATCAAGACAAAGGGCTTTTTCGATCGCTCACTTCTTTTCTGTTCGATGAAGAGGAATTGATGAAGTTCAGGTTCACGGCGGAACTCCTGATCTTCGAGTTCATTTTCTACGAACGATGAATTGCCGCGCTTCAGGATCTTGAAGTCCATTTTATTCTTTTCGTTGCGTTATCAGTGGGTATTTGCCAGGAAAAACGACACGCTTACGCCCTCTCGATTACATGTAGAACGTCCGTACCCAGCGCACGTCATGAACCAAAAATGGAATTATGAAATGCTTATAATGACTTGCGAAAAATGCTTCCTGTCCAGCTACTGCGCTTCTACGGCGTGTTGATGAAGGATTCACTAAAACTGGATGCGGTTTCGACTTCATCAATCTTCTCGATTATTCTAGCCATGTGGCAATTTGCCGTGCCGGGACAGTTGTTTGAAACAGGAATAAGACCACGGTTTCTCCATAGAAAGGATATCTGTGGAATATTTTCGTTGCATATGCCCTTCAGATGACCCCGAGCAACCGTGCGTCACGCATTCATGATCATTGTAATTCCGCAATTTCGTGATACTTTCAAGATGCGGAACTTCCTATAATTATTGCAGTATTTCCCAATAAGTCAATACGAACAAAGTATGAAAAGTTGTACAAAAAAAGTAGTATATCATTCGTTGAAATGACCCCTATATGCCACCGAGAGTCATGAAAATCCGTTTATACATTCGATACATTGGTTTCGTTTTCGATCCAAACAAACAGAAACGGTCACCTGAACGACAAAGGTCCATCATGCGAGACAGATGAAAAAGAGGAAATTCATCCCCGAAAGTATTAAAGAAGAACATGACGGACACAGACTTCGATTTTATTGAGGTGGTAATAGAAGAAAGACTTGATTCAACAGGATCCCCTCACAAAAAAGATTTTGCAATATATGTGCCCCCGCATGAGTATGATGCGCACCTTGTGGACTGAACAATCTCCCCTGAAAATTGGTGATGATAAAGCATTGCACTAGCCGTCCGGGGACGCGAGATTTCACGTTCAAATGAAGCGGTCTGGATATCTGAGGTTGAAGAGGAATCTCCACCCGGCATTTGAGAACCGCCGGAGAGCTCATCAAACTTGCTGAGATTGTTTACAGTTCGTCTACTGCGTGATTTGGGATTGTGTTTGTTGGCTAGATGCCGAAAGACGTGCCGGACGCTGCCGATGTAGGTTTGCGCAAAAAAATTTATACAGCTGATGCAGTCTACCGCGCAAAGACAAAAAAGCAACAAAAAATGTTGACCGGCAAACGAGGGGAAAGAGATTCCTCAAAGATGCATGTTAACGCAACAAAAAGTGTCGGAAACCGGATGCGGGAGGACTTTTGTCTCCCTGTGGCTCGGCATCGTTTCCGGGGATACGTTTATTCAGTTTGAAACATAATTCCACAAACAGCCAACTGGCTAGACGATCGGCTCGCCGTCGTTGATGCGCTCGTAGGCGCGGATGTATGCGGCGATCATGTTCTCGAGCCGGTAGCGCTGACGCGTCTCACGCATGATCCTCTTGATCTGTGGCTCGCGGACCTCGGGCGGGCGGCGGTGGAAGCGCACGCTGTTCTCAAGCCCGTACCACAACCCGCGGGCGTCGTAATCGCGGAACAAAAAACCGTTCCCCACGTCCTGGGGGGCCCCGGTGATCTTGAGGCGTAGCTCCCGGATCTTGTCGTGGTAGCCGCCCGTGTCGCGGTTGGTGGCCGTGGCGCCGAAGATGTTGCCCACCTGGTCGATCTGGCCGCAGGGTTCGTAGAGAGAGGCCCCGAAAACGTCGCTCGCCGCGGCGTAGCCCAGCATGCACAACTCCTCGCTGAAAGGCTGGTAGGCGATTCTCCCCCCCGAGGAATAGGCGATCCGCCCCAGGATCTCCACGTGAGCGCGGTCGTTGCCGACGCCGTCGCCCACGACGGCGATTTGGACGTCGGGGTGGTCGATCGCGAAGGGGCCGACCACCTGCTCGAGCAGTTCCACGCCCTTCTGCGTGGGGTCGAGGCGGGAGGGCCAGAACAGCAGGATCGCGTCGGGGTCGACGTTCAACCCCATCCGCTTCTGGAACTCGACGCGGTTGATGCGCTTGGCCTTCAGGACGTCGTCGTCGGGGCCGAATTTCTCGACGCAGAAATCGCAGCGCTCCGGGTACATGTAGGCGGGCGGCGCGTTGATGATGGCGATGGCCGTGCCGTGGAAGTACTTGGCTTTGACCTCCGTCCGCACGCCGGGAGGCACGAGGGGCCGGTCCATGAAGTAGTCGTAGACTACCTCCTTGAGGAACTGCTCGCCCACGAAGTTGATCAGCGTCGCGTTCTTGATGGCCGTGGCCTGGCTGTCGATGCATCGCCTGCCGTACTCCTCGGAGTAGTAGAGGTTTTCCGAGAAGTCCTCCATGTCGACGCCGAAGAGCATCTCCAGGGGGAGGTGGCCCGTGAAGACGTTGTGCACCGTGTGCAGGACGGGGACGCCCCGGGCCTTGAGGTAGGCGTTGATGATCCCGCCCGCCATCCAGTCGTGGGTGTGGACGATGAGACGGCCGCCGTGGCGGGCGCTCACTCCCTTGATGACGTTGTTGACGATCTCGCGCTGGAACTCGGCCGCGTTGAGCAGGGGGTTGCCCCCGTAGGCGCTCAGCAGGTCGGAGAACACGCCCGAGCTGACGAGGTGGATCTTCTCGGGATCGATCTTGTAGCGGACCTCCCGCCACTGCTGCGCGCTGAGCTTGGACTCCCGCTGGAAGCGCTTCTTGAGGTTCAAGACGGCCAGGTGGACGTCCACGCCCCGCTCCGTCAGGCCCTCGCAGAGGGCCGAGATGACCTCGCCCTGACCGCCGCTCTTGCCCGAGATGTACTTGGCAAGACCCCCCAGGTCCTCCGGGAGCCGGCCGGTTTCGGGCGTGACGATGAGAACGGCGGGCTTCTCCTTGCGCGTGAGGATCTCGAAGCGGAAGATGGTGACCGTGAGGATGTCGATCTTGCGCGTCAGGATGTGGACGGCGCTCGCGAGCGACTCGCCGTAAGGGTTTTCGTAAGCGCTCAGGGATGTCTCCCTGCCGCTGCGCTTGTGTATGAAAAACAAGTGGTCCGCCGCGGTCAGGTGGCGCCAGTGGGTGAGCAGCTCGCCTCCGGCCTTCCGGGCGATGTCCTCCATCTTTTCGATGTCCCGGAAGAGATCGATCTGCGCGGGGTCGTCGAGCCACCCGCCCGTCTGCGCCCCCATCGCGGCCCGGTCGGCGCTATCCGGCGCGGGGACGTCGAACACGGGGCAGGCCTCGGCCGCGACGGCCCGGGCCAGTTCCGTCGGCGTCACCACTTCGACGGACGGGAACTCCGGGAGGGCCTCGGCAAGGCCCCGCCAGAACTCGTGGCTGCCCGGGCCTTGCGCATCCAGGGTTTCCAGGTTGTAGCCGAGAAGGAGGGTCGATCCGGCGCTCATTGCGATGCGCTCGAGATACGCCCGGGGCGTGAGGGCTTCGTGCGCGGAGCCGGAACCGAGGGCGTTGCTGAGATCCCCGGCCCTCGGGATCGCGAGCAGTTTCGACCCTGCGACCCGGTGGACCGTTCCGGCGGCGACGCCCGGGCGGTGCATCTCGCAGAGCATCGTCTTGTAGCCCATGTCGGCCACCACGGCGGCGATGTCGTTGTTGCAGATCAGGTCCGTGTTGCAAAAGGACGTGGGGCGCGTCCCGAAATGCTTGGCCAGCCGGTCCCTGTGCAGGGAAACCTGGTCCCGGAACTCCTGCTTGCGAGGGTCTTCGAAGAGGCTTGCGAGCGAGTGGTAGTGCGTCTCGTCGAGGAACTCGACCCGCTCGCCGTCCCGCCCGGCATCGATGAGGTCCTGGAGGGCCTTGATGACCCCGCTCTGGTAGAGCTCCGCCTGGTCCAGGAACGTGCCCGAAACACTGACGGCCACCTTGAATTCGGGGTAGCGGCCGACCAGCGCCGCCAGCGTCCGGATGGCCGGGAGGTAGGATCGCGCCGCCCTGTCGGCGAAGAACTCCCGGTTGCGTTCGTCCCACAGGAACTTGTCCCTCTCCGGGTGGAGCAGGCAGGGGTGGTGGAGCTGGAAGTAGAAGATCACGGACACCATGGGGCGGTTCATCCTCTGTGTTTGTCGACTTGCAGGCGCGCACGGGAGCCGCTCATCGTTGCTCCTTGCCCGTGCCGGCCTTTTCCTTCAGCGCTTCCCGCTCGAAGTCGCCCCCGACGGGGGTTCCGTGGACGGGGAAGAATTCGGGGTAGTGTCGCTGCAGCTCCTCGACGATCCGGTCGAAGGGTACGTCGGCAAACGCCCCGTGGTCGCGCAGGTATTGCATGTGGCGGCGGCCCCGGCTGTCGAATTCGTGGAAAAGGCAGTCCGAGAAGCCATCGAACTCCAGCGGCCGGACGCCGAACTTGTCGCAGAGGCTCATGTTGAAGGTCGGCGTGACCTTGAACCACCGTCCGTTCAGGTGCAGCTCCGCGTAACCGTGAAAGACGAACACGTCCGTCTTCATGAGCCTGCGGAGCCGTTCCGTGCTCAGGTGGTTCTTCACGTCTGCGAACCCGACCCGCGCGGGGATGCCCGACGCGCGCGCCACGGCGGCCAGGGCGATGGCCTTTGCCACGCAGTACCCCCGGCGCATGCCGATAATGACGCTCGCCCTGAATGCGTTGGGCGCAAGCACGATGTTGTACGGGTCGTAGAGGATCTCGTCGCGGACGGCGCGGAAGAGGCTGATCGCCCTCTCGGTTGCCGTTGCCCCTTTTGCATGGGACCGGGAAAAGCTGACTACCGCGTCCGATGCGGTGTCGAAATAGAATGTCTGCTGAAGAAAAGGTCGGAGATCTTCCGGAGACTGCGCATCCATGAGAACCCCCCTTGCGCTCTCCCTGGGCGTTCCCGGCGGGGACGCCCAGGTTGACAAACCGGCACGCTACCGGAATTCGTTGCCGACGGCGCGGGACGAGGCCGGCAGTCCCGGTACGGGCAACAGGGGCACGATATCGCAGATTGGATATCCATTCAAGGGGTTAAAAGTACGGCAGCGGTCCGGCGGCCCCGGGGGACACTATAAAAGGCCTGCCTCGATCGAGGCAGGCCGTTGAAAGGGGGTTTGCCTTTACGAATTCACGATGATGGCTTCATGCATGGAGGAGAGCAGCATGGGTCCCCTCCACGAACGAATAGGAGAGAGGGTTATGACGGAGAGAGTTCGGTTTCCGTTCGGAGGAACGGTTCATTTTCTGTTTCGGTCCCTGC
>CAZPCN010000002.1:93101-121066 GCA_964585095.1 uncultured Syntrophaceae bacterium
ATCGTTGGTCCCCTCCATGAACGAATAGGAGAGAGGTAGATGACAGAGAGAGTTCGGTTTCCGTTCGGAGGAACGGTTCATTTTCTGTTTCGGTCCCTGCCGACTCCCTCACCCGGGTTGAGATTCATTCATGGAGGGGAGCATCGTTGGTCCCCTCCATGAACGAATAGGAGAGAGGTAGATGACAGAGAGAGTTCTATACCCGCCCGGAGGCGTTCTTTCTATTTGTGGTTCTCGGCTTTCGGCTTCCCGAGCAGTTTCTCATAGTAGAAGCGGTTTTCCGTCGATCCCTGCGTCGCTTTCGGCGTCCTCGCGTTTCGGACCTGTCGATCGAACCAGAACCTGAAGTTTACCGTCGATGCCTTGCTGTTGTTCATGGTGTCTTTCTCGCCTCGATTCGCTTTGTGTTTTCAATCGGTTTATACCCCACCGAAAGCGTCTGGAGAATCGGAGCAAGTCTGATTTTCTTGTCAGATAGACACCTACATTCGTGCCAGAATTTGTCTTACATATCGGAAAAACGTTCCTCTATGAGGAACGTTTTGAATACAATATAAGGGCTGCGACCTGAAAATGCAAGGGGAAAATTGAAAAAATTTTGGCGGAGTGTTTCAGCCCTGCCTGGCGGAAGGCATGAGGGTCCTCAGGACATCCTCCTTGCCGATCACGCCCACGAGACGGCGGCGATCGAGCACCGGCAGGGTGTGGATGTTGTTGTTGACCATGAGGGTGGCGATGTCTTCCAGGCTCGCGTCGGGGTCGATGGTGACCGGGTCCGGTGTCATGGCCTGTGCCACCGTCGTTGCCGCGATCTTTCCCATCTCTTTCTCGAGGCTCCGGTAGGACGTCAGCGGGATGAGGCCGTCGAAGAAGGTGAACAGGGTGGGCATGGGGAATTTTTTCTGCTGCACGATGAGGTCGCCCTGGCAGATGATGCCGACGAGCCGGTCCTGGTCGTCCAGCACGGGCAGCCCGTTGAAGTGGTTCTCCAACAGGATCTTTGCCGCCTCCGTGATCTCCGTTTCGGGCCGAACGGTGACCACGTTTTTCGTCATGATGTCTCGGGCCGTGAGCATGGCGCCTTTCCTCCTCGCCTCTTCGCCGCGGCGCAATCGCCGGGTCCGTTCTAAAGTCGAATGGGTTTCGTGCCGATATAGGGTACAAGGACAGCGGTTGGGTCCGGTGCCGGGCCGTCACGGAAACCCGGGGCTCATCCCTCCCGGACGGACCTGGGCCGCTTCAACCCCTGATCCGGCTGGCAGCGTTTCAATCTTCTCCTTTCTTCCTTTTCCCCCTGGGCCGCACCACCCAGGGGGACCTACATGCAGTGATCAGCGGCTGACGATCTGAGACCGGTGAAATGGGGATTCAGACCCCGCAATCCGGGCTCCGGCTGCGATCCAGCCCGACCAACCGGACAACACTGACGAAAGAGACCCGTTTCAGGCCCTGCTTCTGCGGATCACCAGGCGGCAGCACCCGACGATGTTGTCGGGCGTGTAGAGGGCGAGTTCGTCGCGGTAGAAGCGCGGGTAGAGGTCCCGGATCACCGCGTCCTCGTCGCGGGGGTCCCTGCGGATCTCTTCGCAGAGGGCCCGGGCGGCCTCCCGGGCGTCGGCGATCGCCTTGCGGGCTTCCCGGCCCAGGAGGGGCCCCTGGTGCGCGATGCAGAGAATCTGCGCATCGAGGTCTTCCATCCGGTCGATCGCGGCCATGTAGTCCGCATAGCCCGTGAAGAAGATGGGGAAGAACCCGACGCTCGGAATCCGGAACCCCAGGCTGTCGGAGACGATCAGGGCCTCCAGCGCCGGCACGTGGACGAGGATGTTGCCGACGGCGTGCCCGCCGACGTGGAGGAAGCGGATCGTCAGGCCGCCCAGGTCCATCGTCTCATTGTCGGCGACGACCGCGGCGCCCTTCACGGACGGCGGGCGCACGATCGGGGGCCGCCCCGGCCTGACCCCCCGCGAGGCCAGGAACTCCGACATGAAGCGGTCTTCGGCCACGAGCGAGGCCGCGGTCTTCGGGTGAGCCAGGAACTCCGCCGCTCCCGGCCCGATGACGACGCGGGCTGCGGGGAAGCGCTCCCGCAGGGCGTCCAGGCCGTTGATGTGATCCGGGTGCGGGTGCGTGACGATGAGGATATCCGGCGTCACCCCGAGCGTTCCCAGCTGGCCGATCACGTCGTCGGCCACGGCGGAGATCCCCGCATCGACAAGGGCCGCTGCCGCCTTCCCCCGGACGAGGAAGAGGTTGAAGTAGGAATTGCCCAGGACCCAGAGCCCGTCGGCCAGGCGAGCGGGGTAGGTTGCGGCGGTCTTCGGTGAAGGACGTCCCATGGCCCGGGAATCAACCCCCCTCGTAGCCCTTGAAGCTGCGAAGGGAGACCGATTTCTCCGGGTACTGGAAGACCTCGTATTCGGTTTTCTTGCCCAGGATCTTGTCGATTTTTTCCTGAAGGGCCGCGCGCTCCTTGCTGGCGAACCACTTTTTCCAATCGTCCGCCGTCTGCCAGGTGCTGATGACGAGATACTCCTCGGGGTTGTCGGCGCTGCGCAGCGTTTCCCCGGAGATGTATCCGGGCTGACGGGATGCGAGCGTCCGGAGTTGCGTGATGAGATCCAGAAGAGCCGCTTCCTTGTCCTGCGTGACCTTGCGTTTGATGAGCACTTTTACGAGCATGTTCACGCCTCCTCTCTTGGATTTCCTACGCTCCATTTTCATCATAGTATCGATGGGGCCGAACATCAACGAAAAACTGCCGGCCGCCGATCGGCGAACCCGCTCAATCCTGTTGACAAATCAACTCGAGGATGTAATTTAGAACCGATGATGAATGGATCGTCCCGGCGATCCGGTCCGGGGTGAAAGGCCGGTGTCCACCGGTTTTTTTTGTGTCCACTTCCGAGAAATGAGCGAGCCGATGGCAGCCGACGACCTCTCCCGTCTCAAGATCGACAAAACCGCGAAAACCGCGCAGCCGGGCCGGCGCAGAAAGCCGACGCTCATCGCCGGCGCCGCGGCAATCGCCGTGATCGCGGCCGTCCTCGCCTGGATGGGCGTCTTCAGCCCCGCCCAGACGGTGGACGTCGCCACGGTGAGCCGGACCTACCCCTCCCAGTCCTTCACGCTTCTGAATGCCAGCGGCTACGTCGTGGCCCAGCGCAAGGCCGCCGTAGCCTCGAAGATCACGGCCCAGCTGCTCGAACTGACCGTCGAGGAGGGCAGCCGCGTGAAGAAGGGCGACATCATCGCGCGGCTCGAGGGGGCCGACGCCGCGGCCGCGAGGGACCAGGCAAGGGCCAGCCTCAGCGTGGCCCGTTACAGCCTCGACCAGGCCCGGGCGGAGCTGGAGGACGCGAAGGTCACCTACGAAAGGGAACGGGGGCTCCTGACCCGGGAGTACACGACGAAGGCCTCCTTCGATGCCGCCGAGGCGCGTTACCGCAAGGCTGCAGCCGGCGTCTCCGGAGCCGAGTCGGCCGTGAAGGCCGCCGAGGCGGCCCTCGAGGCGGCCCGGGTGAACGTGGAGTACACCCTGGTCCGGGCGCCTTTCGACGCCGTCGTGCTTACGAAGAACGCCGACATCGGGGACATCGTGACGCCCCTGGGCGCCGCGGCCAACGCGAAGGCCGCCGTCGTCACCATCGCCGACATGAACTCGCTGCAGGTCGAGGCAGACGTGTCGGAGTCCAACCTCGAGCTGGTCAAGGCGGGGCAGGCCTGCGAGATCCAGCTCGACGCCCTGCCGGACAAGCGGTTCCGCGGCGTGGTCCACATGGTCATCCCCACGGCGGACCGGACGAAGGCCACCGTCATGGTGAAGGTCCGCTTCGTCGACATCGACCCCCGGGTCCTCCCCGAGATGAGCGCCAAGGTAGCCTTCCTCTCGAAGCCCGTCGGGGCCGGCGAGGAAACGCCCCGAACGACCATCAACCCCGCCGCCGTGGCGAGCCGCGGCGACAAATCGATCGCCTTCGTTGTCATGGACGGCGTGGCGCAGGAACGGGAGATCGCGACGGGCGAAAAGCTGGGCGACCTGCTCGTCGTGACGGGCGGCGTCAAGGCGGGCGATCGCGTCGTCCTGAACCCGCCCAAGGGCCTCAAGACCGGCAGCCGGGTCAAGCAGGCGGAGAAATGAAGACAGAAGGGTAGAAGGTGTGAAGGTGAGAAGGTCGGAGAAGCTCAGCACAAATGATCGTCAGACGGCTGATCCAACCTTCTTACCCTCTCAACGTCTGGATTTGAGGAGGGTCATGACTGAACCGACCACCCCCTGCGATGAACACGGGCCGGCCCCCTTGCTGGAGAATCAACCGGTCATCGTCGAGGTGCGAAACGTCAACAAGTCCTACCTGCGGGGCAGCCACGTCATCCCCGTGCTCCGGGACATCCGTTTCGACATCCGCGAGGGGGAGTTCCTGGCGCTGATGGGCCCCTCGGGGTCCGGGAAGAGCACGCTGCTGAACCTCATCGCCGGGATCGACAAGGTCGACAGCGGCTCCATCGTCATCGGCGGCGTCGACATCACGGCCCTCGACGAGACGGGGCTCGCCCGCTGGCGCGCCACCCACGTGGGGTTCATCTTCCAGTTCTACAACCTGATCCCGGTGCTCACGGCCTTCGAGAACGTGGAGCTGCCCCTGCAGCTCACAAGCCTTTCCCGGGCGGAGAGGCGCGAGCACGTGGAGATGGCCCTGCGCGTCGTCAACCTCGCGCACCGGATGGACCACTACCCCGCCCAGCTCTCCGGCGGCGAGCAGCAGCGCGTGGCCATCGCCCGGGCCGTCGTCACGGACCCCACGATCCTGGTCGCCGACGAGCCCACGGGGGACCTGGACCGCGCCTCGGCCCGGGAGATCATGTCGCTCATGTGCCGGCTTAACCGCGAGTCGGGCAAGACGATCATCATGGTGACCCACGACCCCAAGGCCGCCGAGGCGGCCCAGGTAATCCGCCACCTGGACAAGGGCTACCTGAACCATGCGCATCCTTAAGTTATTCTTCCGCAACGCCTTCCGCCACAAGCTGCGCACGGGGCTCACCATCCTGGGCATCACCATCGCCATTCTTGCCTTCGGGATGCTGCGGACCATGGTGAACGCCTGGTACGCCGGCGTGGAGGCCTCCTCGGCCAACCGGCTCGTCATCCGCAACGCCATCTCGCTCGTCTTTCCCCTGCCCCTGGCCTACAAGGACAAGATCCGCCAGGTCGGGGGGGTGACCCTCGTGTCCTGGGGGAACTGGTTCGGCGGCGTCTACATCGAAGAGAAGAACTTCTTCCCCAACTTCGCCGTCGAGCCCCGCAGCTTCCTGGTCCTGTACCCGGAGTACCTCATCCCCGACTTGCAGCGGGCAAGCTTCTTGAACGACCGCAGGGGCGCCGTGGCCGGCAAGAAGGTCGCCGACAAGTACGGCTGGAAGGTGGGGGACACGGTCACCCTCAAGGGGACCATCTTCCCCGGCAACTGGGAATTCACCCTCCGGGGCATCTACCGCGGCAAGGACCGCAGCGTCGACGAGACGCAGTTTTTCTTCCACTGGGACTACCTCGACGAGACCATGAAGAAAACAGCCCCGCGCCGGGCGGGCCAGGTCGGCTACTACATCATCGGGATTTCGAACCCGAACCTGGCGGGCGAGGTGAGCACGGCGATCGACGCCACGTTCAAGAATTCGCTCGCCGAGACGCTCACGGAGACGGAGAAGGCCTTCCAGATGAGTTTCGTTTCCATGACGGAGGCGATCCTCATCGCCATCCAGCTCGTCTCCATCGTGATCATCGTCATCATCATGGCCGTCGTCGCCAACACGATGGCCATGACGGCGCGCGAGCGCATCGGCGAGTACGCCGTCTTCAAGACCCTGGGCTTCGGGGGCTGGTTCATTGCGGGGCTCATCTTCGGGGAGTCCCTCTTCATCAGCCTCCTGGGGACGGCGATCGGCGTCGGGCTGACGTTCCCCGTCGCGGCGGCCTTTGCCGACTACCTGGGGACCTATTTCCCGATTTTCTTCGTGGAGAGAACAACGATCTTCATGGACCTTGCCGCGGGGGTGCTCGTGGGCTTTGTGGCGGCCCTGTTCCCCACGTGGCGGGCCGTGCGGATCCGCATCGCCGACGGCCTCAGGAGAATCGGGTAAGGACAGTGGAAAAAGTGAAGGAAGTGGAAGAAGTGAAAGAAGAGGAGAAAGTTCCGGTGGCGTCTTCTTTTCCGTACCCTGGACCCTGTACCCCAGACCTGACATGAGAGTACCCGTTTCGTACAGTTTCCGGAATCTCTGGACGAGGCGCCTGACGACGACCCTCACCGCAGCGGGCATGGCGCTCGTCGTGTTCGTCTTCGCCGCCATCCTGATGCTGGCCGAGGGCCTGCAGCAGACCCTCGTCGACACGGGCTCCTGGGACAACGTGGTGCTCATCCGCAAGGGCTCCCAGTCGGAGGTGCAGAGCGGCATCGAGCGTCTCCAGGCCTCCGTCCTCGAGACCCAGCCCGAGGTGGCCGTGGGGGAGGGGGGCAGGCGGGTCCTCGCCAAGGAGGTCGTGGTGCTCATCAGCCTCGCCAAGCGGGGCACCGACAAGCCTTCGAACGTCATCATCCGCGGGGTCAACGAGCAGTCGCTGGCGATGCGGCCCCAGGTCAGACTCCTGGAGGGCCGGATGCCCCGGCCGGGCTCTGCCGAGATCCTTGCCGGCGAGAGCGTGGCGCGCCGGTTCGCAGGCGCCGGGATCGGCGAGACGCTTCGCTTCGGCATGCGGGACTGGACCGTGGTGGGGATCTTCGACGCGGGGAGCACGGGGTTCAGCTCCGAGATCTGGGGGGATGCGGACCAACTCATGCAGACCTTCCGGCGCCAGGCCTTCTCGTCGGTCATCTTCAAGCTCAGCGACCCTTCCGCCTTCGACGCCTTCAAGGCGCGCGTCGAGTCCGACCCGAGGCTGACCGTCGAGGCCAAGCGCGAGACCCGCTTCTACGCCGACCAGTCGGAGATGATGGCGAAGTTTCTGCGGATCCTGGGGCTGTCGCTGACGATCATCTTCTCGCTGGGCGCCGTCATCGGGGCCATGATCACCATGTACGCCGCCGTGGCCAACCGCACCGCCGAGATCGGCACCCTTCGGGCGCTGGGGTTCCAGCGCCGCAGCATCCTGGTGGCATTCCTCCTGGAGTCGCTGCTGCTGGGGTTGATCGGCGGCGCCGCGGGGCTCTTCTTCGCCTCTTTCCTGCAGCTGCTCACGATCTCGACGCTCAACTTTCAGACCTTCTCGGAGCTGGCGTTTTCGTTCTCGCTCACCTTCGGGATCGTGTGGCAGGCCCTTGCGTTCTCACTTGTCATGGGGTTCGTGGGGGGGGTGCTGCCGGCCCTGCGGGCCTCGCGGATGAAGATCGTCGACGCGCTGCGCACGACCTAGGCAGGGTTCAGGGTACAGGGGCTGAAGGTGTTAAGATTGTTTTATGAAAATCTTTTTCCTTCCCGATTCCCTGAGCCCTAGACCCGATACCCGCTCTTAGATCGGCGAGCCCGAGTGCGCGGCAGGCGGACTTTCGGTTTGCTGCGGCGGAGTTCCCTCGCCGCTCGACGGGGGCGAGGCTGTCGGGTCCTCCTTTTTCCCTGCCGGGTCCATGAAACGGTAGATGAGATCCCCCCGCTTCACCATGCCGAGCTCCTGCCGTGCCACGGACTCGATGTACCTCGTCTCCTCGCGGACGAGGACGGCCTCACGTCTCAGGGTGCCGTTGACCGCTTCGAGCCGGGCATTCTCGGCCCGCAGCTCCGAGAGTTTCTCCTTCAGCCGCTGGTTGTCCAGCAGCCCCCGGTTTCCGAAGACGATGAAGAACCCGACGAAGAGGATGATCAGAAGCAGGTAACGACCGATTCGCATTTCCACCCCGGCAGCCGTTCAGGCTCCCCGATTCGGAGGGACGAGGGCACCTCACCACCGAAAAGCATATGCAAGAATCGTGATAAATCATCAGGAAATACAGCGAATTAGGGAGAGTCGTGTTTGTGTGGCCTGTTTCCCCCGCCCGCCCTCATTCTCGCGGCTCGGGACGCGTGGTCGAGGCTGCGTCGGGCGCGCTTTGCAGATGAACTCGAGCGAGCGTTGTTTTTTTTCAGTCGGGTATTTACACGTGGTGAAGCGCGGACTACATTTTTTGTAGTAGCGCGGCTTGTGAATGCCCGAATCATACTTTTTCATGAGCGGTTTGATACGATGAGAGACGAGGCTTCAGGGCCGCGGGGCCTTTGATGCGGTCAACGAGGGAACAGACAAGAAATAACGAAGACGCGACGCAGGGGGCATCGTTCTTGCAGTACCAATAGACAGAAGAGACCCTACGACAATGGGAGGTGCGCTATGAACAGCCGGTACCCGTCTCCCGTGAAGGTTCTCGTCGAACTTCTCTTTGTTGTCTCCGTGATCCTCATCTGCATTGGAGCAGCCTTCGGCAAGCTCGACGAGTTCGTCGGCCATCCCATGTTAGCCTTTGTCATCTTTTGCGGCGCGGTATTCCTCTGGTATCGGTTTCAGGAAACATAATCAGACCACCACAGGCTTCATGACGCTTCACAGGCTCTCGACCCGACGGGGCCGTCGGTCCCGCAGGCACGGGCCACTTTCCCCTCGATCTGAGACGTTTGCTGTAGCGGAAACTGGAAAGGGCGGGACCCCTTCAAGGGAACCCGCCCTTTTTGCGTCGATGCACCCGCCTTCCGTTACACCAGGAACGGCCTGTTCTTCCAGTCTCCGGACTCGATGACGTCGAGCTTTGCCGCCGGCCTGTTGTACAGGTAGGCCCATGCCGGCATGCTCTGCCCCCCCGCCTCCACGCGGACGATCGCCCGCCGGAACTCCGAGCGGGCATCCCCGTACCCCCTGAAATCCTCGACGATGTCGAGCATCTCGAAGGCCTGGCGGTTGTCCCGGAGGCGGTAGAGCTCTCCCTTGACGATCTGCCCCTCCCGTTTCGCCGGCACCATGCAGGGATAACCCTTCCGGGAATCGAAGAGGAACCCCGGCGCGCAGCCCTCCTGGCGTGTCATGGGATGCGCCCAGGCCTCGAGCAGGTGGTGCCGGGCGAAGCCTTTCATGAGCGTCCCGTAGACGAAGATGTGGTCGATGCTCCATGGGGCTTCGCGACCCGCGGCAACGGCCGTGAGCATCCGCTCGTCGAGCCCGTGGGCGAGCAGCCCTTCCCTCAAGGCGGCAGCGTAGTCCAGGCGCGGGGGGTAGAAGGTCCCGGCGATGCGGTCCGCGAACACCCGGTAGGCCACGGCCTCCCGCTCCCGGCCGTCCTCGGTCAGGACGATCGCGTCGAAGGGCCGGTAGCACCGCGGGACGAGCTTCTTGGCCTCGATGGCTTTCCATCCGTCGGGCTTCACCTCGAAGAGGACGCCCGGCACGGCCTGTCCGAAACGGCGCCGAAGGTTCGAGACGCGCCCCCTGTTTTCCCGTTCGCGGTAGTTGAAAATGAGCTCGTGATCGGGCAACCAGGCGTTGGCCACCTTCGCCTCCATCGGGTAATCGTACCCGTTCTTTGCGCACCACTTCGTGAGGCTCTTCTCGTTGATGTCCGAGGAGTAGGCAAAGTACAGAGGGGCTTTGTCCATGAGGAGGTCCTTCCTGTGGGATGCGTATGCACTATACGTCCGAACGTGAGCCTTCGTCAACAGCGGAACCAGAGGCTGAGAGGGTAAGAGGGTGAGAAGGTGAGAAGGAAAGAGGACCGAACCCATTCCCGAGTGTAAACATGTCCACGATTTCCATATTTTCTTACCTTCTTACCCTCTCACCTTCTTACCTTCTGCTTTGGAGGTTTCCATCGCCTTCCGGTATTCCTCCAGCAGAAACTCCCGGCCCACGCCGTGGTCGATGAAGTCCCAGGGCAGGAACTCGGCGGGGTCCTTCGCACGATAGACGTAGAAGTCGGCGTTGACGTTGACGTTCTTGAGGGCCTGGGGCCAGTTTCCTCCGTTTGCGTGGACGGCCAGCAGGATCTCGCCCACGCGCCTGTCGCCCAGCGACAGCAGGGCCTGGATGTAGTTCCACTTGGGCAAATCGTGGATGACGCTTACGGATCGCTCCTTCCCGAAGGCCCGCTTGATCTTCTGGATCCTTCTCCGCACGAGGGCCGCGTCTGCCAGCGGCAGCCACTGGAAGGGGGTTGCGGGCTTGGGGATGAACTGGTTGACGCTCAGGGTGAGGCGGCGGAAGCGGCGGGTGCCCCTTGTGGTCTTGACGGCGTGGTGGCCGATCCGGCGGGCGAGCTCCACGATCGCGTCGATGTCCTCCTCCTCTTCTGTCGGGAGCCCGACCATGAAGTAGAGCCGGAGGTTCACGATTCCCTTTCCGATGAGCCGCTCCGCGGCCCCGAAGATCTGCTCCTCCGTCACCCCCTTGCGGATCACGTCGCGCAGCCGCTGGGAGCCCGCCTCGGGCGCCAGCGACACCATCTCGACGCCGGCCTCGGCCAACAGCACCGCCAGTTCGTCCGTGACCCGGTCGATCCGGAGCGATCCGATGGAGAAGGTGCCCCCGTCCGCGAGGGTCTTTCGGCACAGCTCGGCCAGCCGGGGATGGTCGGAGACGGCCGTCCCTAGCAGCCCGACCCGGCCCTTCCTGCGGAGCCCCTCCTCCAGCGAGGCGGTCAGGGTCTCGGGGGTGCGGAACCGGGCCGGACGGTACACGAACCCGGCGGGGCAAAACCGGCAGCCCCGGTAGCATCCGCGGCTCACCTCGACGAGGAACATGTCCGCGAATTCCGTGTTCGGCGTGGTGACGACCTGGTGTGTCCGGAACGCGTTGATCTCCTCGACGTGCCGCACCCGGATTCTCGACGGGAAGGAGGGGTCGACGGGCTGGAAGGAGCCGATGCGCTGCCCGGTCCCATAGCCCACGCGGTAGCATGCCGGGACATAGGCCCCCTCGATGCCTCGCTGGACCTCGGCGAGCATGTCCCCGCGGGGCGAGCCGGCGGCGTGCAGGGTGCGGTATCGCTCGAGGAACGCGGGGACCATTTCCTCGGCCTCCCCGAGCAGGAACAAATCGAAGAAGGGGGCGAGAGGCTCAGGGTTCAGCATGACGGAGATGCCGCCCCCGAGGACGAGGGGGTCCTGTTCGCCCCGCGCGGCCGCCAGCAGCGGGATGCGTCCCCTCTCGAGCATCTTGAGAAGGTTCGGGTAGTCGTTCTCGAAGGAGACGGAAAAGGCGACGATGTCGAAGTCGCGAAGCGGGCGCCGCGACTCGAGGCTCGAGAGGGGAGTCGACCCCGGGGAGAAGGCCCCTTCGTCCCCGGGGTCCGGAAGGAAGACTCTTTCACAGAGGAAAGAGGGGGTTGTGTTGAACAGGGCATAGAGCGCCTGGAAGCCCAGGTTCGACATGCCCGTCCGGTACCGGTTGGGGTAGGCCAACGCGATGCGGATCCGATCGCGCCAGGGCGCCTCCACCGTGCCTTCCTCGGTCGACAGGTGGGAGGGTTTGCCCTGCCTCAGCCTTCCGCCCATGCTAGTCCGCCTGCCTCCTCAAGAACGTCGGGATCTCGAGGTTCGTGTCCTCGTCCTCGTCGGCGCCCCCCATCTTGATGACCGCCTGGGCCGCCGTCGCCGCCTTCTCCTTGTCCTTGCGCAGGAAAGCCGGCGTGTTCAGGTCCTCGCGCTGGCGGTAGCTGCTCAGGTGCGAGACGTTGGGGGCGTTCTGCCGCTTCTTGCCGCCCTGCTCGAAGCCGGTGGCGATGACGGTGATCCGGATCTCGTCGCCCATGGTGTCGTCGATCACCGTGCCGAAGATGATGTTGGCCTCCTCGTCGGCCTCGGCCTGGATGAGGCCGGAGGCCTCGCTCACCTCGAAGAGGGTGATGTCGGGCCCCGCCGTGATGTTGAGCAGCACGCCGCGGGCGCCCTGGATGGAGTTGTCCTCCAGCAGGGGCGACGAGATGGCCCGCTGGGCCGCTTCGACGGCGCGGTTTTCGCCGCTGGCGATCCCCGTGCCCATGAGCGCGAGGCCCATCTCGCTCATGATGCTCCGCACGTCGGCGAAGTCCAGGTTGATGAGGCCGGGCACCATGATGAGGTCCGAGATGCCCTTCACGGCGTGGTAGAGGATCTCGTCGGCCTTCTTGAAGGCCTCGAGCAGCGACATCGTCTTGCCGCCCACGCTGAGCAGGCGCTGGTTGGGGATCACGATGAGGGTGTCGACGATCTTCTTGAGCTCCGCCAGCCCCTCCTCGGCCTGCCGCTCGCGCTTCTTCCCCTCGAAGAGGAAGGGCTTGGTGACGACGGCCACCGTGAGCGCGCCCATGCTCTTGGCGATTTCGGCCACGATGGGCGCCCCGCCCGTGCCCGTGCCGCCTCCCAGGCCGGCGGTGATGAAGACCATGTCCGCCCCGGCCAGCGCCGTCTTGACGGAGTCCATGGTCTCGATGGCCGCGCGCTTGCCGATCTCGGGGTCGGAACCGGCGCCGAGGCCGCGCGTCACATCGTTTCCGAGCTGGACCTTCAGGGGCGCCAGGGATGCCCGAAGGGCCTGGGCATCCGTGTTGGCCGCGATGAAATCGACCCCCTGCAGCTCGTAGCTGATCATGGTGTTCAGGGCGTTGCCGCCGCCCCCGCCGATGCCGACCACCTTGATCCGGGCCGTCCCGCTGGACGCCGTCCCTCCATCCAGTAGTTCAAACATACGTCTTCCTCCCGTTAGAAGAATTCGGAAAACCACTTTTTCATTCGCTTGGTGGACCGTCCCCACCACCCGCCGCTGCGGCGGGTGCCGCGCCGCGCCACGCGCCGGCTGCCGTAGACCACGAGCCCCGCGGCCGTGGCGTGCAGCGGGCTGTTGATGATGTCCGTCAGCCCGCTGATCCCCATGGGGAATCCCTTCCGCACGGGCATCTGGAAGATCCGCTCGGCCAGCTCCGGGAGCCCCGCCAGCATGGCGGTGCCGCCCGTGATCACGATGCCCGCCGTGAGCTGGTCCTCGTAGCCCGCCTTGACGAACTCCTTGTTGACGAGCGAGAAGATCTCTTCCATCCGCGGCTCGATGATCTCGCCCAGGATCTGCCGCGACACCTTGCGCGCCTCCCGGCCGCCCACGCTGGGCACCTCGATCGTCTCGCTCTGGGGGATCATGAAGGTGTTGGCGCAGCCGAACTTGATCTTCATCTTCTCGGCCTCGGTGACGGGGGTGCGCAGCCCGATGGAGATGTCGTTTGTCAGGTAGTGGCCGCCGATGGGCAGGACGGCCGTGTGCTTGATGCTGCCCTCGCGGTAGACGGCGATGTCCGTCGTGCCGCCCCCGATGTCGACGAGGGCCACCCCGAGTTCCTTCTCGTCGGCCGAGAGCACCGCCTCGGCCGTGGCCAGCTGCTCCAGGACGATCTCGTCGATGTCGAGACCCACGCGGTTGACGCTCTTGATGATGTTCTGCGTCGAGGCTGTGGCCCCCGTCACGATGTGCACCTTCGCCTCGAGCCGCACCCCGGCCATCCCCACGGGATTCTTGACGCCCTCCTGCTCGTCGACGATGTAGTGCTGGGGCAGGACGTGGAGGATCTCGCGGTCCAGCGGGATGCTGATCGCCCGGGCGGCGTCGATCGCGCGCCGCACGTCCATCTCCTCGACCTCGCGGCCCTGGACGGCGACGATGCCGTGGCTGTTCATGCTCTTGATGTGGCTGCCGGAGACCCCGGTGAACACGCTGCTGATCTCGACGCCGGACATGAACTCGGCCTCCTCGACGGCCTTCTTGATCGACTCGACGGTGCTGTCGATGTTGACGACGACGCCCTTGCGCAGCCCCTCCGTGGGGTGGGAGCCCAGCCCGATGATGTCGATGCCGGTGTTGGTCAGCTCGGCCACGACGGCGGTCACCTTCGTCGTCCCGATGTCGAGACCCGTTACGATGTTGATCTTTTTCGCCATTCCTTCACTCCTGTGAATGTCGGCAGCCTTCGCCTCTCAAGAGGATCTTGCCGCGTAATCCGCCCGCTGCGGCGTTCTCCAACGTTCTTACCCTCTCACCGTCTCACCCTCTTCTCCGTCAGGCCCGTACGCCGCCGGTCACCTTCACCGGCACGCGGAACTCCCGGTGCTGGACCGTCACCTTCGCGGGGTTGTTGAGGTCGATGATGAAGTACCCCGAGAGGTGGCGCCTCGCCAGGTCCGCCAGCACAGGCTTCAGGCGCCTGAGCTTCGTGTCGAAGTCCCCGAACCCCAGCTTGAGGCAGAGCCCCTCGGCGAAGAGCGACAGCCCGAAGAGATCGTCGCCGTGGATCTCGGAGATGTGGCGGATCTCGGGGACCTCCGTGTAGGAGGCCATGAAGTCGAGCAGCTCGAGGGACTTGAGGATCATCTCCCGGTTCTCGGCGCCCTTGCGGTAAAACCCCGTGAGCACGGGCAGGTCTGTCTTTTCGCCCGCCGCGATCTTCTCGAAGGCCGTGCCGTCGCGCTCGATGAAGTACAGGCCGTCGCCCCGCTCCACGAGGGCCACGGGCTTTCGCTCCGTCACCTCGATGACGAGGCGGTCGGGGAAGTCGCGCCGCACCGAGACATCCTTCACCCAGGGGTTCGCCTTGACCTTTCGGGCCACGGCGCCCAGGTTCGTCATGAGGATGTTCTGCGAGGGCTTGAGACCGGTGAGCTCGACGACGTCGTCGCTCTGCAGCCGCTCGGTGCCCCTGACCAGCGTCTCCTTCATCTGGAAGTAGGGCGACACGATGACGAAGTTGTAGGCGAAGATGAGCATCGAGGCGATCACGGCGACGCAGGCGATCAGCAGCACCGTCTTGCCGATCTCGACGAGGATCCTCCTCGAGCGCCGGCGCACCCGGTTGACTCTGGTTTCGACGGTGGAACGGACCGATCGCCTCAACTCACTCCTCCCCGATGATCTTCACTTCGGGCTCCAGGTCGATGCCCGTTTTCGTGCGGACGCTGTCCCGCACGATCCCGATGAGCCCGATGATGTCTTTCGCCGTCGCGCTGCCGAGGTTTACGATGAAGTTGCCGTGCATCTCCGAGACCCGGGCCCCGCCGAGGGTGAGCCCCTTGAGGCCTGCCTCGTCGATGATCCGCCCCGCGGGCATCCCCTTCGGGTTCTTGAAGACGGAGCCGGCGCTGCGGTACTGCAGGGGGTGCTTGCCCGTGCGGGTTTTCAGGATCTCCCGGATGCGGCCCTCGACGGCCCCGCGGTCGCCGCGGGCCAGGTCGAAGACCCCGCCGAGGACGCAGGCCCCCTCGGGCAAGTCGAGGTTGCGGTACTCGAACCGCAGGGCCGCCCGGGGACAGGTCCTCACCTTTCCCTCCCCGTTGAGCAGGTCCACCGATTCCAGGACGTCCTTCATCTCGGTGCCCCAGGCCCCCGCGTTCATGCGGATGCCGCCGCCGACGCTGCCGGGGATGCCCGCGCCGAACTCGATGCCCGCCAGGCCCTCCCGGGCCGCCAGGGCCACGACCTCGGCCAGCGACGCGCCCGCCTCGGCGCGGATCGCGGCACGCCCCCCGCCCCGCTCCTCGATGCGGATCGAACGCAGGGCCTTCGTGGAGACGATGACGCCGCGGAATCCGTCGTCGCGCACGATGAGGTTCGTCCCGTTGCCCATGAAGAAGACGGCAATGCCCTCGGCGCGCAGGAAGGCCACGACCCGGCCCATTTCGGCCGCGCTCTCCGGGAAGGCGAGCGCGTCGGCCCGTCCGCCCACACCGATGGAGGTGTGGCGGTCCATGCACTCGTCGAAGAGCACCGTGCCCTTGGCCAGGTTCCGTAGCTCTTTCTTCCAATTCGGTTCGTGCATGACGGATGTGCCGCCTCTTTGATCCTGCGAAGGTGAGAGGTTGAGACGGTGAGAAGGTGAGAAAGAATCCGGAGAATCTTTTTCTCACCCTAAAACCTTCTTACCCTCTTACCCTCTGTCTGTGAAGAAAGGGATGGCAGCCGCCGAGATGGGGGTGCGGAGGGGTCGCCCCGCCCGCCTCAGCGGCTTGCCTTCTCCTCCTTTGCCTTCTTGAGAAACTCCGTCCCCACCTTCCACACGCTGCCCGCGCCCTGGGTGATGATCACGTCGCCCGGGCGGGCGATTTCGAGAAGGTGGCTCACGATCCCGTCGGCCGACGGGATGTACCGCGCGTTGCGGTGCCCCACGGCCTCGATCCCCTTGAAGAGGTTGAAGGAGGTGACGCCCTCGATGGGGGGCTCGCTCGCGGGGTAGATGTCCATCAGGACGAGCTCGTCCGCATCGGGGAAGCACGTGAGGAACTCCTTGTACAGGGCCCGCGTCCGCGTGTAGCGGTGCGGCTGGAAGACGACGATGAGGCGCCCCTTCCAGAGCTGCCGCGCAGCTTTCAGCGTGGCCAGGATTTCCGTGGGGTGATGGCCGTAGTCGTCGACGACGGTGACGCCGTTGACCTCGCCCTTCACCTCGAGGCGGCGCTGCACTCCGTGGTAGGCGGCCAGCCCCGCGCGCACCGCGTCGAACTCCATGTCGAGTTCCCGGGCCACGGCGAAGGACGCCATGGAGTTGAGCACGTTGAACAGGCCCGGCACGTGCAGCGTGATCTCGCCCAGGCGCACCCCCTTGTGGTAGAGCGTGTAGCGCGACTCGGGGCCCTCGAGGGAGATGTTCTTCGCCTGGTAGTCGGCCCCGGCGGAAAGCCCGTAGGTGATCGTCCGCCGCTTGATCCGTGGGAAGATCTCCCGGACGTGCTCGTCGTCGATGCAGAGAATCGTCACCCCGTAGAAGGGCACGATGTTGGCGAAGCGGACGAAAGCCTCCTTGATGTCGTCGATGTCCCGGTAGTAGTCCAGGTGCTCGCGGTCGATGTTCGTGATGACGGCGATCGTGGGCGAGAGCTTCAGGAAGGAGCCGTCGCTCTCGTCGGCCTCGGCCACGATGACCTCCCCGTCGCCCAGGCGCGCGTTGCTGCCGATGGAGGAGAGCTTTCCGCCGATGACCATCGTGGGGTCGAGCCCCCCGTGGGCGAGGATCGTGGAGACCATGGAGGTCGTCGTGGTCTTGCCGTGCATGCCCGAGACGGCGACGGAAAACTTCATCTTGAGAAGCTCCGCCAGCATCTCGGCCCGGGGGATCACGGGGATGTTGCGCCGGTGGGCCTCCCGGACCTCGGGGTTGTCGGCCCTGACGGCCGTGGAGGTGACGACCACGTCGGCCGTCTCGAGGTTCGACTCCCGGTGGCCATAGTGGATGCGGGCCCCCAGGGAGGAGAGCCGCTGCGTCGTGTCGGACTCCATGAGGTCCGAGCCGCTCACGGAGTAGCCCAGGTTGAGGAGCACCTCGGCGATCCCGCTCATGCCGATTCCTCCGATTCCCACGAAGTGGATCTGCCGGACTTTTCGCTTCATCAGGTCTTTTCGAATGCCGTTTTGCATTTCTGTCTTTCCGGTCTGTCCTGTCTATCCAGTCTGTCCGGTCCCTTCGTTCCGGGATCGTCCCCGCCGCGTTATCGTTCGGCGAGTTTCACCAACTCGATGCACTCGTCCACGATATCCGCCGCGGCCCGGGCGTTGCCGAGTTCCCCGGCCTTGCGCCCCATTTCCTCGACGGCCGCCGGGTTCCCTGCGAGTCGCCGGATGACCCCCGAGAGGCTCTCCCCCGAGAGGTCCCTCTCGGGGATCATTTCGGCTGCGCCCCTGTTGACAAGGAGTTCGGCGTTTTTCGTCTGGTGGTCGTTCACGGCGTGGGGAAAGGGGATGAAGATCGCCGCCTTGCCGCTTGCCGTGATCTCTGCGATCGACGTGGCCCCCGCCCGGCAGACGAGCAGGTCGGCCTTCCCGTAGGCCGAGGCCATGTCCGTGATGAAAGGCAGCACCTCGGCCCCCATCGAACGATCACCGTACCCTTTTCGCACCATCTCGAGATCGCCCTTCCCCGTCTGGTGGATGATCCGGAGCCTTCCCTTCATGTCTGCCAGGTGCGGCAGTGCCTCCAGCACCGCCAGGTTGATCCGGTGCGCGCCCTGGCTCCCCCCGAAGACGAGGACCGTGAACGGCTCGCCCGGCTTCCGGGAGCGCCGCTCACCCCCGGCGATGGCCGCCCGGATGGGGTTTCCCGTGACCCGGACCCGGTCGGGGCGGAACCGCCGTGCCGTCTCGGGGAAGCTCACGAAGATGCGGTCCGCAAAGCGTCCGAGGATCCTGTTGGTCTCGCCCGGGATGGCATTCTGCTCGGCGATCGCCGTGGGCAGGCCCATGAAGTGGGCCGCCAGCACGGCCGGTCCCGAGGCGTAGCCCCCGACGCCGATCACGACGTCCGGGGCGAAGCGACCGATGATCCGCCTCGACTGGAGCAGGCTCCGCGGGATCTTCGCCAGCGCCGCGGCGGACCGCACGAGGCCCCGGCCCTTGACCCCCTCGACGTCGAGCGTGGCCAGGTCGAAGCCGATCGCGGGGAGCACCCGTGCCTCCAGCCCTCGCTTTGTCCCGATGAAAAGAACGTTGCTGTTCCTGTCGCGCCTGCGGAACTCTTCCGCGATGGCCACCCCGGGGAAGAGGTGGCCTCCCGTGCCTCCCCCTGCGATCGCGATCCTCACGGTGCGGTCCCCCGCGGTGTCGACTTCTGGTACGTCGACAGGTTCAGTAAGATTCCAACGGCCATGCAGCTCACGATGAGCGCCGTCCCCCCGTACGAGAGGAAGGGCAGGGCCATGCCCTTCGTGGGGATGAGCCCCATGACGCCCGCGATGTTGATGAAGGCCTCCATCGCCAGCAGGATCGTGATCCCCGAGGCCAGGAGGCTCCCGAAGGTGTCCTGGACGCGGAAGGCGATGACGAAGCCCCGGAAGATCAGCAGCCCGAAGAGCACGATGACCGTGCAGATCCCGATAAACCCGCTCTCCTCGGCGATGATGGAGAGGATGAAGTCCGTGTGCGGCTCGGGCAGGTAGAAGAGCTTCTGCATCCCGTCGCCCAGCCCCACGCCGAAGGGCCCCCCCGACCCGAAGGACAGGAAGGACTGGATGATCTGGAACCCCTTGTGCTGCGGGTCCTTCCAGGGATCGAGGAAGGTGTTCCAGCGGTCCATCCGGTAGCCTTTCATCATGACGAGGGTCACCGCCACGGGGACGAGGGCCAGCACCGACCCGGCAAGGTAGCGGAAGCGCGTCCCCGCGATGTAGAGGATCGACAGGGCCACGGCCACGATCAGCACGGCCGACCCGAAATCGGGCTGTCTCACGATGAGCGCCACGGGGACCATCACGACGGCCAGCGGCACGAGGAACCCCTTCACGAATTCCTGAATGTGGGCCGACTTGCGCGTCAGGTAGTGGGCCAGGAAGACGACGACGAGGACCTTCACGAGCTCGGCCACCTGGAAGGTGAAAATCCCGAGGTTGAGCCATCGCCTGGCCCCGCCCTTCGTCACGCCGATGCCGGGGATGAAGATCACCGCCAGGAGCACCAGGGAGGCCCCCATCCCCGCGTAGGCCATCCCGCGCAGCCACGTGTAGGGCATTTTCATGAGCGCGATCATGATCGCGAGCCCGATCACGAGGAAGATGAGCTGCTTCTTGAGGAAGTAGTACCCGTCGCCGTATTTCTGCAGGGCGAGCATGTAGCTCGAGCTGTAGATCATCACGGTGCCGAAGGCGATCAGCACGAGCACGATGAAGAACAGGATGAAGTCGGGTCGTCTTCCCCTCGCGGGCATCTCCATGCGAATCAGGTCCTCCGCGCCGCCGTTTTCCCGTTTTCGAGCCGGTTCACGGTTTCCTTGAACACGTCGCCCCGGTGGGCGTAGCTGCGAAACTCGTCGAAGCTCGCGCACCCCGGGGAGAGAAGCACCACGTCGCCGGGGGCGGCGTCGGCATAGGCCGTGTGAACGGCCTCACTCAGCGTGTCGGCCATTTGCGTCTTCACGAGGCCCCCGATCCTCTCGCCGATGCGCCCGCGGGCCTCGCCGAAGAGGACCATCTCCTTGACGCGCCGGCGGACGAGCGGCTCGAGGGTCTCGAAGTCGCCGTTCTTGTCGCGCCCCCCCAGCAGCAGGATCACGGGCTTCTCGAAGGCCTCCAGGGCCCTCGCCACGGCGCTCACGTTCGTCCCCTTCGAGTCGTCGTAGAAGGCCACGCCGCCCTTTTCCCCGGCGAACTCGATCCGATGGGCCAGCCCCCTGAAGCTCCCCACGGCCTCGGCGATCGCGCCGGGCGCGCAGCCTGCGTACCGCGCGGCCATCACGGCGGCCATCACGTTCTCCGCGTTGTGCCGCCCGGGGATCCGGATCATCGACAGGGGGTAGCTCTCGGCCTCGCGGCCGCCCGTGCGGCACACGATCTCACCGCCGCGGAGGCCCATCCCCTCGTCGGGCACGCCCGTGGAGCTGAAAAACGCGACCCGGGCCTTGAGCCGTCCCGCCAGCGCCGCCGACCCGGGCTCGTCGGCGTTGAGGACGGCCAGGTCTCCCGGCTGCTGGTTCTCGAAAATCCGCTCCTTGGCCCGGCGGTACTCCGCGTAATCGGCGTGGTAGTCCAGGTGATCGGGCGCCGTGTTGAGCAGCACCGCCACCCGCGCCCGGAACGTCTCGATCCGCTGGAGCTGGAAGCTGCTCAGCTCCAGGACGGCCCAGTCGTCGTCCTGCGGGCCCCCGACATAGCCGATGAGCGGGCTGCCGATGTTGCCCCCCACGAAGGCCCGCTTGCCCGCCTTCGCGAGGATGTGGCCGACGAGGGTCGTCACCGTCGTCTTGCCGTTGGTGCCGGTGATGGCGATGACGGGCACCTGCAGGAACCGGAAGGCCAGTTCGGTCTCGCTCACGACGGGGATTCCCCGCCGTTCGGCCTCGCGGATCAGGGGGTTGAAGGGCGGCACCCCGGGCGAGGGCACGACGAGGTCCCGGCCGGCGACGAGCGCCGAATCCGTGCCGCCCGCAAACACCCGCAGCGGCAGACCCGCCAGGGCCCCGAGGGCCTCCCGGAGATCCGCTTCGGGCTTCTCGTCGGTCACGGTGACGGCGGCGCCCCGCTCGGCCGCGAAGCGCGCCGTGGCGATCCCCGTTTTCCCGAGGCCGATGACGAGAATGTTCTTGTCCTTCAGCTTCACGATGCGCTCTCACCTCAGCTTCAGCGTGCTGATGGCCACGAGGGCCAGGATGATCGAGATGATCCAGAACCGCACGATGACCTTCGGTTCCGCCCACCCCTTCAGCTCGAAGTGGTGGTGGATGGGCGCCATGCGGAAAATGCGCTTGCCGTTGGAGATCTTGAACCAGCCCACCTGGAAGATGACCGACACGGTCTCCAGCACGAAGATCCCGCCCACGATGGCCAGCAGCAGTTCCTGCTTGGTCACGATGGCCAGGGTGCCCAGGGCCCCGCCCAGGGAGAGCGACCCCACGTCGCCCATGAAGATCTGCGCCGGGTAGGTGTTGTACCAGAGAAACCCCAGGCACGCCCCCACCATGGCCCCGCAGAAGATGGACAGCTCCCCCGTCCCCGGCACGTAGGGGATCTGCAGGTACCCGGAGATCCTCGCGTTGCCGGCGAAGTAGGCGAAGAGCAGGTACGTGATGAAGCAGATCAGCGCGGGCCCGAGGGCCAGGCCGTCGAGGCCGTCGGTGAGGTTCACCGCGTTGGCGGCCCCCACGATCACGAAGGCCGTGAAGAGGACGTACCCCCAGCCCAGGTCCGGCAGCATGGTCTTGAAGAAGGGGATCGTGATCGCCTCGCTGAAATTCGGCTTGAGGTAGAGGATGACCCCGATGAACAGGGCGATGGCGAATTCCAGGACGAGCCGCGTCCGCCCCGAGATCCCCTTGCTGTTGCGCTTCGTGAGCTTTTGGAAGTCGTCGAAGAAGCCGATGAGGCCGAAACCGACCGTGACGGCGATCAGCATCCAGACGAAGTCGTTGGACAGGTTCGCCCACAGCAGCGTCGAGACCACCACGGAGAAGATGATCATGATGCCGCCCATGGTGGGCGTGCCCGACTTGGCCTGGTGCGCCTCGGGGCCGTCCTCGCGGATGGACTGCCCGATCTGCAGCGACTCGAGCTTGCGGATGAGCCAGGGGCCGACGACGAAGCAGATGACGAGCGCCGTGATCGCGGCGTAGATCGTCCGGAACGTGATGTACCGGAACACGTTGAAGTACGAGATGGTCTCGTGAAGCGGATACAGCAGGTGATAGATCAATTCGCCGGACCTCCAAAATACAAAACCCCAACCCGGCGCACAAGCAGTTGGGGATACAGGGGCATCCTGCCCCTACAGATTGAGGTCGTATCCCTATCACAGGTCCTTCTCACTTTGCAACCCCGATCGCGCCCAGGATCGCCTGGACGATTTCTTCCATTTTCATCTTCCGCGAGCCCTTGACGAGGACCCAGTCGCCCGTCCGGAGGCAGGCCTTCAGGTGGGCCACCGTCTCCTCGGTGGAGAGGTCGACGAGGACCTGGTCGCCCTTCATTCCCCGCTTCAGTGCCCCCTTTGCCGTCGCCCGGGCGAAATCCCCCCGGAGGTAGGCCTTGCCGACCCCGGTTTCAACCACGGCCCGGCCGATCTCCTCGTGGTACCGCTCCGCCTCGTCTCCCAGTTCGAGCATGTCGCCCAGGATGACCGTGCTCTTGCACTCGCCCTTGAGCCCCTGCAGGGTCTTGAGGGCGGCTGCCACCGAGGCGGGGTTGGCGTTGTACGTGTCGTCGATGAGGCAGGCGCCGTTCTTCAGCCGCCAGACCTCCATGCGCCCGCCCACGGGCCGGAAGGCCATGAGTCCCTGGCAGATCGCGTCGAAGCCGAACCCCGCGCCGAGCGCCGCGGCCGCCGCGGCCAGGGCGTTCGAAACGTTGTGAAACCCGAGGACCGGAAGCAGGATCTCCCGCGAGACGCCCTCGGCAAGGAGCGTGAACACGGTGCCCCTCTCGGCCTCGTGGGCGATGCGGGAGGCCGTCACGTCGGCGTCGGCGTCGATCCCGAAGGTGATCTTCCTGCCTTTCCACTGCGCCGCCCACGGGGCGAGCAGGGGGTCGTCGAGGTTGATCACCGCCGTGCCCCGGCCGTCCATGACGCGGTAGAGGTCCCCTTTCTCCTCCCGGATCGTCTCGAGGGACCCGAGCCCCTCGAGGTGGGCCGGCCCCACGTTGGTGACGAGGCCCACGGTGGGAGATGCGATCTCGGTGAGGCGGGCGATCTCGCCCCGCCGGTTCGTTCCCATCTCGAGGACGGCGGCCTCGTGGGCCGCGGTCATCCGGAAGATCGTCAGCGGCAGCCCCACGAGGTTGTTGAGGTTGCCCTCGTTTTTCAGCAGGTTCTTCTCCCGACCCATGATGGCGGCCGCCATCTCCTTCGTCGTCGTCTTCCCGGTGCTGCCGGTGAGTCCCACGACGGGGATGTCGAACCGGGCCCGCCAGCACCGGGCCAGGTCGCCCAGGGCCGCAAGCGTGTCCGCGACGGAGACGGCCGCCGTCCCCGCGGCGAGGCCCTTCACGAGGCCTTCCCGGCCGCGCTCCACGAGAATCCCCGCGGCGCCCGCGCCAGCGGCCTGTGCGAGGTAGTCGTGGCCGTCGAACCGGGGGCCCTTCAGGGGCACGAAGAGGCTGCCGGCCGCGAGGGTCCGCGAGTCCGTCGAAACCCCGTCGAAGGCGTCGGCCCGGCCGCGCCGCACAAGGGTCCCGCCCGTGGCCGTCAGCACGTCCTGCAGCGTGAAACGGGGGGTCTCGATTCTCGTCACGCCGTCCGCCCTTTCTTCCGATCCAGGGCCTCGCGGCCCACGGTCCGGTCGTCGAAGGGAACCGTCTGCTGCCCGAGGATCTGGTAGTCCTCGTGGCCCTTGCCGGCGATGAGGACGATGTCCCCGGGGGCGGCGATGTCCACAACCAGGCCGATGGCCTCCCGCCGGTCCGCCACCACGGTGTAGAGCTTGTCGCCGGCGCCGAGGCCTGCCGGGTCGGTCTTCCTCATCACGGTGGGGTCGATCCCGCCCTCGATCTCCCCGATGATCGCAAGCGGCTCCTCGGAGCGCGGGTTGTCGGAGGTGACGACGACGAGATCGCTGCCCTCGGCGGCGGCCCGGCCCATGAGCGGGCGCTTGCCGCGGTCGCGGTCCCCGCCGCAGCCGAAGACGGTGATGATCCGCCCCTTGCGGAACCGGGCCAGGTTCTGGAGCACCCGCCGCAGGGCGTCCTCCGAGTGGGCGTAGTCGACGAAGACGGCGGGCTCGCCGGGCCCGCTGATCTTCTCGAGCCGTCCGGGGACCGGTTTTGCGGTCTCGATGCCCCGCTGGATCGCCGAGAGCGGAATCCCCAGGTGGAAAGCCGCCGCCGTGGCGGCCAGGATGTTCGAGAGGTTGAACTTGCCGATGAAGGGCGCCCGGATCGGGAACGTGCCCGCCGGGGTCTCGATCTCCGCGCGGGTCTCGCCGAGGTCGTACTCCACGTCCCGGGCCTGGACGAAGGCGATCGAGTCGATGCCGAAGGTCGTCAGGCCCTTGGCCCCGAGCTCGTCGGCGAGCCTCTGGCCCCAGGGGTCGTCGAGGTTGATGATCCGCCCCTGCCTGCGGCCGTTCTTCTCGCCCGCCAGCAGGTCCGTGAAGAAACGCTTCTTGGAGGCGTAGTAGGCCTCCATGGTGCCGTGGAAGTCGAGGTGGTCCTGCGAGAGGTTCATGAAGATGCCGCAGTCGAACGCGCAGTCCTCCACCCTTCTCAGCTCGAGCGCGTGGGAGGAGACCTCCATGACCACGTGGGTGACGCCGGCGTCGCGGATCCCGGCGAGCAGGCGCTGCAGCTCGAAAGACTCGGGGGTCGTGTGCGAGGCGGCCGTCACGGTCGATCCCCAGCGGTAGTTGACGGTGCCGATGACCCCGGGTTCGTGTCCCGCTTCCCGCAGGATGGACTCGAGAAGGTAGGTGACGGTGGTCTTGCCGTTGGTGCCCGTCACCCCGACGAGGCCGATCGAGCCCGAGGGGTTCCCGAAGAAGTTCCGGCCCAGCGCGCCCAGGGCGCGGCGGCTGTCGCGCACCCGGACGGCGGTGTAGCTGGCGTGCCGGGCGATCTCCCGGTCGTAGACGACGGCCTTGGCCCCGCGCCTCACGGCCTCGGGGACGAATAGGTGGCCGTCGAACTTGGCCCCCGGGACGGCCACGAACAGGTACCCTTCGCCGCAGCGGCGCGAGTCGAAGCAGATGCCCTCGATCTCCCGCGCCCGCGTCCCGTGAACCTCCAGGACATCCACATTCTCAAGCAGGTCAAGCAGATCCACGTCGGCCTCTCAATCCCCTGTGCTGAAGGATACGGCGCACGACCGGTGGCCCTTGAGCGGGCTGCCCGCCGCCGGTTTCTGGCTGACGGCCCAGCCGCTGCCCGTGACAGTCATGGTGAGGCCCTTTTCCTGGGCCGCCTTCAGGGCCTGCCGGACCGTCATCCCCCGGAAATCGGGCATGACGGCCTCTTCATCCGCGGCGGCGGCGCCTGCCGCCGGGATCGCCGCGGGAGTCGACACGAGCTGGATTCGGGCGCCCGTGTTGATTTCCTTTTCCTGCACGGGGGGCGTCTCCCCGATGTCGTGCTCGAAGCAGCGGATGAGCTGCTGGGAGATCGATCGGAACACGGGCGCGGCCGCCTCGCCGCCCCACTTGTGGAGCTGCGGCTCGTCGATGGAGACGAGCATGACGAAGCGGGGGTTCTCGGAGGGGAAGAAACCCATGAAGGAGGTCCGGACCCTCTCGCTGGAGAAGCGCTTGTGCGCGAAGTCGAACTTCTGGGCCGTGCCCGTCTTGCCCGCCACGTCCACGTTCACGAGCGCCGCGTTCTTGCCCGTGCCGCCCTGCTCGCCCACGACGTTGGTCAGCATGGCCGTCATCCGCCGAGCCGTCTCGGCGGAGATCACGCGGCGCACGGGCGTGGGGGCGAACTCCCGGACCGTCTCGCCGTTGGCGTCCACGAATTTCTTCACGATGTGGGGCTGCATGAGCACCCCGTCGTTGGCGATGGCGGAAAGGGCCGAGACGAGCTGGATGGCCGTCACGGAGATGCCCTGGCCGAAGGCGACCGTGGAGGTGTCGACCTGCGTCCAGTTCTGCCAGGGCCGCAGCAGGCCCGCGATCTCGCCGGGAAGCTCGATGTTGGTCTTCTGGCCGAACCCGAAATTCTTGATGTAACGGTGGAACTTCTCCCTGCCCAGCTTCTCGGAGATCTTCACGGAGCCGATGTTGCTGGAGTATTTCAGGATCTCCCGCACCGTGAGCACGCCGTGCCGCTTGCGGTTGGCCTCGTGGAAAGTCGCGTTGGCCACGCGGTAGGCGCCGTTCTCGCAGTAAAAGCGGTCCGTCTCCTTCACGGCGCCTTCCTCGATGGCGGCGGCCACCAGGAAGGGCTTGAAGGTGGAGCCGGGGTCGAAGCAGTCCGTGATGGCCTTGTTGCGCTTCTGGTCGGCCGTGGCGCTGACGTAGGCGTTCGGGTTGAAGACGGGGTTGTTGGCCATGGCGAGGATCTCACCCGTGCGGGGGTCCATGACGATGATGAAGCCGCCCCGTGCGCGGGTCCGCAGCACGGCCTCTTTCAGGTTCGACTCCACGGCGTGCTGGATGCGGCTGTCGAGGGTCAGGACGAGGCTCAGCTGCTCGTCTTTTTTCCCCGTGACGGAGCGCTCGGGCATGTAGAGCTTCTTGCCCCGGGCGTCGCGGCCCCAGAGGATCTTCTCCGGCTCGCCCCGCAGGTAGCCGTCGTAACGCATTTCGAGGCCCTCGAGGCCGTTGGAGTCCATCCCCACGAAGCCGATGAGCTGGCCGGCCAGTTCCCGGTTCGGATAGAAGCGCTTGGGTTCCTGGATCAGGTAGACCCCTTCCATTTTGAGCTTCTTGATCTGCTCGGATTGGGCGGGGGTGATCATGCGGGCCACCCAGCAGAAGTTTTTCGACTTGGCGATTTGCTGGGCGATCGCCTTTTTCGGCTGGCCCGTCACGGCGGCCAGCTGGGCGGCCGCCTCGTCGACGTCGTCGATCTTGGAGGGGTCGGCGAAGACGGAGTCCGCGAGGATGCTCGCGGCGAGCTTCTCGCCGTTGCGGTCGTAGATGATGCCGCGCTCGGGGTAGAGCTGGAGGGCCTTCTGGTGCTGCTTCTCGGCCAGGGTCTTGTAGGTCTTCCCCGTCATGATCTGCAGGTGGAAGGCGCGGAAGACGAGCGCGCAGAAAAGCACCAGGAACAGCGCCAGCATCGTGGCGATCCGGAAGCGGAACCATTTTCTCGGCTTCCCGTTCATTTGATCAGGACCACCTGCTCCCGTTCGGGGTATTGGAGCTTGAGCTTGTCCCGGGCGATGGACTCGATCCGCTGGGGCGACTTCAGCGTGGCGATTTCCACCTTGAGCCTGCGGTTCTCCTCTGTGAGGTTGTCCCGGACGGACATTTCCTCGGCGATCTGGTACTTGAGCTGCGTGTAGTGGAGATGAGACCAGACGTAGATGAGCGCCACGGCCACCAGCACGAGCAGCGACAGGATGAGCGTGGGGACGCGCAGGCCCGCGCTCTCTCTGACCTCCATCGTTACCCTGGGCCGTGCCACCTTCGCTACCGGCATCATCCTATCCTTTCTGCGGTTCTCAGTTTCGCGCTGCGCGCCCGGGGGTTTCGCCCCATCTCCCCCTCGCCGGGGCGGACGGGCTTCCGGGTGAGGACCCGTAGGCGCGGTTTGCCCCCGCAGGCGCAAACGGGAAGAGCGGCAGGGCAGGTGCACCCCCGCGAGGCGTCGCGGAAGAGATCTTTGACCATCCGGTCTTCCAGCGAATGGAAGGTGATGACGGAAAACCGCCCGCCTTCCTTCAACGAGTCGATCCCCGCGGCAATGCCCCGGTGGAGGCTCGTCAGTTCGTCGTTGACGGCGATCCGGAGCGCCTGGAAGCTCCGCGTTGCGGGGTGGATCCTGCCGTGACGCATCCGGGCCGGCATGACCGAGGCGATGATGCCCGCGAGCTCGTCCGTCCTTTCGATCGGCGCCGTCTTCCTCCTCTCGACGATGGCCCGCGCAATGCGCCCGGC
>CAZPCN010000003.1:0-84572 GCA_964585095.1 uncultured Syntrophaceae bacterium
TCTACCTCGTCGGGTGGGTGTCGACGCGGTGGTCCCTGGGCACCGTCTACCTCTTTTCGAGCGCCCTGCTGGTGCTGATCGTGGTGAACACGGTCCTGCTGTTCGCGGCCACGCGAGGGCGCGACCTGCACAACAGGCCGAGGGCATGACGGAAGGGTTGTTCAGGGGGGAACGGGCGTCATCAGCGGGTTTCGGCGACGAGCTTCGCGCGCCTGCCGCCGATCTCCAGGGTGGTCTTGGAGTAGGTGTATTTCTCCGCGATCCTGCCGTCCCGGAAGTGCATCACGTCGACGCCGCGACGCCGTTCGGGCTCGCCTTCGCGGCCCTTCTCGCCGGACGGCCAGTCGAGCGTCCACCGGAAGAGGACCTTGCCGGCCTTCTCGTCGACGAAGAGGTCCTCCGTGGTGAAGCGGAAGCCGCCGTGATTCGCGAACCAGGGCGCCCAGGCCTTCCGGAGGAATTCCTTTCCCCTCACGCGCCCTCCCGTCCAGTTCTCGAACACCACCTCGTCGTGGAGGAGCTCCATGACCCGGTCGAGGTCGTGGTCGTTCCAGGCGTCGTTCCAGCGGGACAACTGCTCAAGGGTCTTCTCTCTGTTCAGCATGGCATCTTACCTGCCTAATCTTAACAACCCGAGGGTATCGGGCACATGAAGAGGGGTATCGGGTATCGGGTCTTGGGTATCGGGAAGGAAGAAAACGTTGTCTATGAAATGATATTTAGTACCTTTTGCCCCTATACCCGAAACCCTAAACCCGAGACTCTGAAGTAGGCTTCGCCTACTTCAAGATGATTTTCGGGTCCGCGAGGTTGCCCTCCGGCACGATGATCCGGGACTGTTCCTGGCGCTGCGCCTCCTTGATCTCCTCGGCCAGCTTCGCCAGGAACTGGTCCATGACCTCGGGGAACTTCTCGGCGGCCTCCTGGAGGTTCTTGGCGTCGATGGGGAATTGCACCGGCAGGGGCCCCTGGGGAGACATGATGTTGGTCTGCCCCACAAAAACGAACTTCCGGGTCTTGTCGATTTCCCCGTTGGGTTTGACGGGCGTGAGCTGGCGGAGGGCCGCCGTGCGCATGTCCGTGTACATCTCTTCCTTGTAGAGGTTCTGCAGGTTCACCTTGACTTTTCGCTGTGCCGTGTCGTCCATGTCGATCCCGTCTCCTCTCGTGGCCGCCCGCAACGCGGACGCGTTGCCGCTCCCTTAGCACATTCCCCGTTTCAAAACAATCGCCCTTGTCAGGGACCAAGGTTTAGGGGCGAGAATTCAGGAGTCAGGGTACAGGGATGGAAGAAGACTGTTATGACAAAATCCTACTCCTTCCCGAGACCCCAGACCCGATACCCCTCTTCTTCCGATACCCGGGGCCCTATGCCCCGTCTTCGATAATGGCTACCGGTCTACACCACCCCGCGCTCGCCCCTTTGATCTTGATGGGGAAGCAGCAGACCGTGAACCCGTGGGACCGGCCGATAGCCGCCAGGTTGGCCATCTTTTCCATGTGGCAGTAACCGATTTCGATCCCGGCAAAGTGGGCCTCCCAGATGACCCGCGCATCCCCGGTTCGCTTGAACTCCTCGGCGAGGAAGGGCAACGGCCGGTCCCAGCTCCAGGCATCGATGCCGACGACCTTGACGCCTTTTTCGAGCAACCACAGGGTGCTTTCGCGTTCCATGCCGGGACCCTTGACCAGATACTCCGGCGTGCCCCAGACCGCGTCCGCCCCCGTCTGGATGAGAACGATGTCGAGGGGCTTGATCTCGCAGCGGATCTTCTCGAGGCCCCCCCGGATGTCCGCCACGGTGATGCGCTCACCGTCCGCCTTGTGCCGGAAGTCCAGGACGACCCCGTCTCCCATGCACCACTCCAGGGGGATCTCGTCGATCGTGACGGCGCGTTTGCCGCCGTCCATGGTGGGATGATAGTGCCACGGGGCGTCGAGGTGGGTGCCGCTGTGTGTCGTGAGGTGGACGAACTCGAGCGCCCAGCCCAACCCGCCGGGCAGCTGTTCCCGCTTCACACCGGCGAAGAAATCCTTCATCTGCTCGGCGCCCTGCCCGTGACCGACGTAGTCGATTTTCGGAACCATGAAGGCGGGGTCGCAGGGAAGTCCCGACTCGATGGCGATGCTCAGGTCGACAAAACGCCTCCGGTTCATGAAATCCCCCCTATCTCTCTTCGTACCCCAGCGGCATCACGTAGAGGGGGATCGCATCGGCCGGAAGGCCCAGCCCCTTGCGGATCGCGTCCCCGTCGACGCCCGCCACGAGGCACGTCCCGATCCCCCTGGCCGCCGCCATGAGGTAGACGTTCTGCGCAATGGCCCCTGCGGTGGCATGGGCCCAGCGCAGCCGCTCCTCGCCGCTGGTGAAGAAGCCCGGGAACTTCCCCGGGTCGGCGACGAACACGAGCACGTGGGAGGCCCGCCCGACGAAGCGCTGGCTCGTGAGGCGCCCCTTGAGTCCGGCCGGACCGGCTGCCTTCAGGCGGTGGGCCGACGCGTCGTAGCGCCAGGCGCCTTCGTCGCCCACGACGTAGAGCTCGATGTACTCGTTGCCGAAGGCGGACGGGGCCGTGCGCCTGCCGTAGTCCCGGTTTACTCCGTTTGCGGCCCAGAGAACGGCCGAGAGGTCCTGCACGGCGAGGCGCTCCCGCCGGTAGTCGCGGACGGACTTTCGGTTCTCCAGCGCCTGCACCAGGTCCGCCTGCGCAGACGCGGGGCGCTTGGGAAGCGCAATGTCCTGCGGTTGCGCGCCGGATGCGGGCGACCCCAGGAGCACGGCCGCCAGCGCCGCGACCAGCCACGTACGCACTCGCGTGTGTGTCATGTTCATCGCTCCATCTCCGGGTTTGCCGGGACAGGGTTTGGGTGCGTTCGGCCTCGACGGCGCCGAACGGGACGGCGCCGCGGCCAAAAAGATCGCTTGACAGGAAATCGCGGGAGTGTCTTTATAATCGTACAAGCCGCGACGGATTGCGAACCGCTTCTCTTCCCCGACTCCGGGTTCTTCCTTTCCACGTTCAAACGATCGCTTTCGGACCCCCCTTGGCCCCTGATGTGTTCCGGCATGCCGGGCGCCGGCCGCTGAACCGGAACTTTCATTCCTCATCACGACGTCACGATCCCGAACGAGGCCCCCCGCCTGTGCAAGGGAGGGCATCGTTTACGCCGTCCCGGCGTCATCGCAAACATCCCCCGAGGGTGCGCGCGGCCCGAGGGGATGGTTCCATAGCAGGGGGACCTCCTCCGAGGGGTTTCGAGGGGGCCCCCCTCGTTTTCATCCCCGTCGTCATCGAATCTGCCCCTATCCCTTGTCTTATGCCGCCGACGCTTTGCAGCCAGTCATACGAAGTTAGGAAGTGAGGAGGAGCATGAACACAAGGGTACGGATTGAACGGGTTTCCGGTAACGCGCTAAAGCCGCAATCGGTCGCTGATTTCCGCCATCGCCTGCAGGGAGAGCTCGACGAACTCCTCCAGCGGGATGCCGATCTTTTCGCACTCGCGGATGTTCTCGCGGCTCACCGAGGCGGCAAAGGCCTTTTCCTTCATGCGCTTCACGACCGATTTCGCCTTCACGGAGGCGATTTTCTTGTCGGGATAGACCATGGCCGTTGCGAGGATGAGGCCCGTGATCGTCTCGCCCGCGGCCAGGGCGTGCTGGAACTCGGTACTCCGTGTTTGCCCGGCGGCCTTCTCGTTGTGCATCCGGATGGCGTCGACGATGTCGGCGTCCAGGCCCCTCTCCGCCAGGATCCGCTCCGCCTCGAGGCCGTGGACGTCGAGGTCGGCATTGCAGATCTCCACGTCCAGGTCGTGGAGCAGGCCCGCCAGGGCCCACTTCTCCTCGTCCCGGCCCAGCCTGCGCGCCAGGGCCCGCATCACCGCCTCCGAGGCGAGGCTGTGCGCGACCATCCTCTCGTTGCGAATGTGCTGCCCGAGAAGCGCCAGGGCTTCCTCCCGTGTCATCGACATGGTCCTTCCCCTTCTTCCGCCCCCGTCTCTCAGGTGGCCTTTCGCATGAAGTTCATCATGGCTTCGCCGTACCGTTCCCCGGCGGCGACCCCCTTCGGGGCGATCGCCTCGAGGCGCCGCTGCTCTTCGCCCGTGAGGGTCACCTCGAGGGCCGCGATGTTCTCCTCCAGCCATTTCCGGCGCTTCGTGCCCGGGATGGGGACGATGTCCTCGCCCCGGGAAAGCACCCAGGCCAGCGCCAGCTGCGCCGCCGTGCACCCTTTCCCGGCGGCCATCTGCCGGATGAGACCGGCCAGCGCGAGGTTCTTTCGGAAGTTCTCCGCCTGGAACCGCGGGTTGGTGCGCCGGAAATCGTCGGCCGCCAGGTCATCGGGCGCCGCCAGCGTCCCCGTCAGGAAACCCCGTCCCAGGGGGCTATAGGCCACCAACCCGATCCCGAGCTCCCGGCAGACCGGCAGGGCGCCGTCCTCGTGGTCCCGCGTCCACAGGGAGTACTCGCTCTGGAGGGCCGTGATCGGGTGCACGGCGTGGGCTCTGCGGATCGTCTGCGGGCCCGCCTCGGAAAGGCCGAGGAAGCGGACTTTCCCCTCCTGCACGAGCGAGGCCATGGCCCCTACGGTCTCCTCGACGGGGACCTCCGGGTCCACGCGGTGCTGGTAGTACAGGTCGATGACGTCGACGCCGAGCCGCTTCAGGCTCGCCTCGCAGGCGGAGCGCACGTAGTCGGGCCTGCCGCAGACGCCGCGATACGCCGGGTCGGCGCTTCGCAGGAGCCCGAACTTCGTCGCCAGGAACACCTCCTGCCTGCGGCCACGGATGGCCCGGCCGACGAGTTCCTCGTTCGTGAAGGGCCCGTACGCGTCCGCCGTGTCGAGAAAATCCAGGCCCCGGTCCAGGGCCCGATGGAGGGTCGCGACGGACTCCGCCTCGTCGCGCGGCCCGTAGAATTCCGACATCCCCATGCAGCCCAGGCCGATGGCCGATACCGCGGGGCCGTTCCGTCCCAGCCTTCTTTTCTTCATACCCCGGCCCCCCTTCCCGGATCAGCCCAGCCTGACGGCCGTGCCGCTCACGCTGACCATGAGCATGCCGTTCTTTTCCCCGAGAACCTCGTAGTCGATGTCCACGCCCACGACGGCGTTCGCCCCGCGGGCGGCTGCGGCTTCCTCGAGCTCCTGGAAGGCGATCTCGCGGGCCCGCCGGAGCTCCTTCTCGTAGGAACCCGAGCGGCCGCCCACGATGTCGCGCACCCCCGCGAACAGGTCCCGGAAGATGTTGGCCCCGAGGACGGCCTCGCCGGTGACGACGCCCAGGTACTCCCGGATGGCCTTCCCCTCGACGCCCGGTGTTGTGGTGACGATCATGGTCTGCCTCCTTGGATCACGTGTTACGGGAAGAGTCCCACAAAACGCGCCGCCGATCAACCCCGGGGTTTTTCAGGTCGCCGCTTGTGTCCCGCCGCCGAACCGGGTATAACCGACCTGCCATCCCATCGAAAAGGAGATTCCCATGAAGAACCGGGCGATGTGCCTGACCCTCGCTTGCGCCGCCCTGCTTGCCGCGGCCGTCCCCCCCGCCGCCACGGCCCAGCCGGCAGCCGCGCGCGACGCCGGCCGGACGTCCGTCTCGCTGTCGGTCACGCCGGTCTATCAGTTCGAATCCGACTTCGACCGCGGCGGAAGCTTCAGCGTCCAGCGCGTCGGGTTCAACGTCGACACCTCGACCCCGGTGACGGGCACGGTTCGGGCGGGCATCAGCGCGGGCTACGAGTTCGAGAAATTCGACTTTTCCGGCACGACGGCCTTCGCGGGGCCGGAGCCCTGGAGCGACATCCACCGGTTCTCCGTCGGGCTCCCCGTGAACTGGCGCGCAAGCGACAGCTTGTCGTTCTTCGTCTCGCCCCAGGTCGAGTGGTACGGCGAGTCGGGTGTGGATGACTGGGACGACGCCCTCGGCTACGGCGCCGTGTTCGCTGCCTCCTACCGCGTGAACCCCGGCTTCTCCGTGGGTGTCGGGGCGGGTGTGTTCTACCGGGGTGAGGAAACCCGGGGCTTCCCCTACATCGCCGTCGACTGGAGGATCACGGAAGAGCTTCGGCTGACGAACCCCTTCCGCACGAGCCCGTCCGGGCCGGCGGGACTCGAGCTTGCGTGGCGCCTCACCGACACGTGGGAGATCGCCGCCGGCGGCGCTTACCGGTCCTTCCGCTTCCGGCTGGACAACAGCGGGGTAGCGCCCAACGGCTTCGGGGAACTCGAACAGACCGTGGGCTATGCCCGGCTCACGTGGCGCATGGGCAGGGACCTCAAGCTGGACCTCTACGGGGGCGCGGCTTTCAACGGGGAGATGAAGATCGCGGACCGCAACGGCAACGAACTGGGTTCCGACGACTTCGAGACGGCCCCGATCCTGGGCCTCTCCCTGACCGCCACATTCTGATCCTATCGAACCGCCCCTGCCCGGCCTTCGGCTCGAGGCATCCTTCTTGCTTATGGAATCACCCTGCCCCGGTCCCCTCGCCGGCAGAAACGGCGAAACATGCCCGGGGCGAGGTGAATCATGCTGTATCGAGTGCTTGCCGCCGTCGTCCTGGTCCTGTTCGCATCGGCCTGTTCGGGCGTGAAAGACGAGCCCCTGCCGCTGAGCCGCGAAAACATCGAGAAGTACGCCGCCGCCGTCGGGAGGAGCACCGGGAAGCTCGAGACCGATGCCGGCAGCGTCGTCCAACGGGTCGACACCCTCTACCGGGCCCCCCTGGAAAAAAATCTCGGCTACAGCTTCGACCGGACGCTGCGGCACTACTTCGTCAACCGCGCCGGCATCGCGGCGGACCCGGAGTCCAGGGCCTTCGCCGAGCTGATCACGCCGGGGGCCCAGGCCGTTCTCATGAACGCCGACGAGGCCCTGAAGGCGGGAATGATCTCCACGCGCACCCGCGACCTGCTCTCGGTTCTCTCCAGGTTCCGCTGCGACCACGCCCAGCTGCTCAGCGGCGGGGAGTGGGAACGGATGTCGGGGTTCCTGGCCCTCGCGGCGGAGTGCTCGAAACACGACGGCGGCGCCTGCGAGGCGGGCACCCTGATCGAGCTGGCGCTCCGGCAGGGCATCGTCGAGCAGGAACGGCCCGGGACGGAACCGGACGGCAACCGCCCCTGCGAGGCCGATGTCCCCGACGCCCTGTCCAGAAAGTTCAACCTGGCGCGCTGGGACGGCACGGGCCTGTTCATCGACGCCGACGGCAAGGAGATCGACGCCTCCCGCCTGCTGGACGACCCGAGGCAGTCGTTCACCGTCAACGAGCGGGTCGTCTACTTTGCCGATCAGTACTCGAAAATGGTCAGGGAAGAGCAGGCCCTCTCCCCCGGCCGCACGTCCCCGAAGGGAAAGCGCGTCGCCTCGGGGAATCCCTCCTGACCGGCGTGTCTGCCCGCCGGGCGCCTGTGCGTATTGACAGGCACCGCCATTGTCCCTAGAATGTCGTCGGCTGAGCGATCCGCGCTTTCCGGCTTTTTTGAAAGGCCTGCGGGCCCAACGGGATGTGCCTGAAGCTCACCGGTCGCACAACGGCGACGAAAGGAGGGATCTGTCATGGCGCTTGACCTGTCGGCCATCGGCCGTCCCATCGGCCCCATCGTCAGGGAATACGGCTGGAAGGACGTGATCCTCTACGCCCTCTCGGTGGGCGCGGGCTTCGACGAGCCGCACTTCACCTGGGAGAAGGATCTCAAGGTGATCCCCACCTTCTCCGTGGCCACCATCTTCGACTTCTTCTGGGCCGTGGCAAAACAATCCAACCTCAACCCGAAGGGGGCCCTGCACGGCGAGCAGGAGGTCGTTTTTCACAACCCCATCCCTGTTTCGGGGACTCTCACCACCCATGGGAGCATCACGGACTGCTTCGACAAGGGAAAGAAGGGCGCCGTCATCCGCGGCGAAAGCGTCACCGTCCACTCCGGCGGGACGCGGCTCTACACCAACGTCATGAGCATCTTCAGCCGCTTCGACGGGGGCTTCGGGGGCAAGGAAGGGGCGTCCCGGACCGTCGAGTTCCCCGGGCGCGACCCCGACGGCGCGGTCGACGCCCGGCCCTCCGCCGATCAGCCGCTGCTGTACCGCCTCACGGGCGACTTCTTCGCCCTGCACGTGGACCCGGAATTCGCGCGGGCCTCGGGCTTCGAGAAGCCCATCATGCACGGCCTGTGCACCTTCGGGTTCGCCTGCCGGGCGCTCCTGGCGAGCCTCATCCCGGGGGAGCCCGAGCGAACGAAGCGCATCGCCTGCCGGTTCACGCGCCCCCTTTACCCCGGCGAGCCGATCCGGACGCTCATCTGGAAAACGGGCGAGGGGAAAGCCCTCTGGAAGGTTGTCCACGCCGGTACGGGTCAGAGCGTCATCGACGGCGGCGAGTTCGAGTACGTCAGCCGGTGATCGCCGGCCCCCGGCTGAAGCCCCGTGCGCCGGGAGCAGCCCGGGGATCGCAGGGGCCCGGAAAAATCGTTGACAGAAGACGGTGTTCTGATTATACCTCCCGCCGGGTTCAGCGAATCCGCAGATTCATCTCACGGGAGGTTTCATCCATGTCGGGCCACGGCTCCGGGCACATCGACCCCGTTCACAAGAAAATCGCGCTGCTCATCTCCGTCCTCGCGCTATTCCTCGCCCTCAGCGAAACGCTCGGCAAGAGCGCGCAGACCTCGGCCCTGAGCTACAACATCGAGGCCTCGAACCTCTGGGCGTTCTTCCAGGCCAAGACGATCCGCATGACGACGCTCCGAACGGCCGCGGAGGCGGCCGAGGTGGAGCTGCAGCACGAGCCATCGCCCGCGAAACGGGCGATTCTTCAGAAGCGCATCGAGGAGTGGAGAAAAGTCGCCTCGACCTACGATTCGGAGCCGGACAAGCAGGAAGGCCGCAAGGAACTCTCCCAGAGGGCCAGGGCGGCCGAGACGAGCCGCGAACGGGCCTTGGCCGCATACCACCACTACGAACTCGCGTCGGCCTGCCTCCAGATCGCCATCGTCCTGGCGTCGGCCAACATCATCACCGGCGTTGCGGCCCTGCTGTGGCTCTCGGGCGGTCTGGGCGTCGTGGCCGTCGGCTTCAGTCTCATCGCGTTCTTCGCGCCCCTGTCGGTGCACCTGTTCTGAGAGGCTCGTCCCCCGGCAGGGGACACGCCCCCAAATCGGACAGCGCCCGCGGCCCGAAGGCGGCCTACCTGTAGTAGCAGATGTAGGAGGCGTCGGCGGGGACCTCGAGCTGGAACTTCTGGCCCGCCGCCACCTCGAACTGTTCGTAGGGCCTGAAGGTCTTCCATTCCGCCGCGCCGGGCAGCTTGACCTTCAGCTCGCCGGTCGTCACGATCAGGACCTCCTTCGTGGACGTCCCGAACTCGTAGGAGCCTTTCGCCATCACCCCGACCGTCGCCGGCCCCTCGCTCGTCGCGAGGGAGATCGATTTCACGTTCCCCTCGAAATACTCGTTCACCTTCAGCATGTCATTCCTCCCGGGTTGGTCCTGCACGATCGCCGGTTCACCCTCAGCGATCCACAGGCGCGGCACCGCTTGCAACCATTGTGTACGGATTTTTTCTGCAAGCGTGCGCTGCGCCTCCTCTTTCCGCCTTTTTTTGCCGAGCGCTGCACTTCGCCCTTTACATTTCCAAACAAATCGTTTTATGTTTCCGGCACCCTCCTTCACCTACAGGGTTGAAAGAGCTTGCCGCCGGCGCGCCTGCGGGGCGGGACACGCGACGGGGCCTCACCGTCCGCTCTTTCGAAGCGTCAACCGGGGAAGCGCCGCGCTTCCCGTTACGCAAGGAGGGCCTTTCATGATTCTCCATCTCGCGAAGCACAGGGGACGGAGGGGGTTCACGCTGATCGAGCTGATGATCGTCGTGGGCATCATCGCCATCCTGGCGGCCATCGCCGTGCCGCAGTTCATCCAGTACCGTCAGCGGGGCTTCAGGGCGGAACTCACCTCGGACCTGAAAAACGCCTTCACGGCGGCCCAGGCCTACTTGTCCGACTACCCGGGGGCGACGATCGACAGCGCCGCCAAGCTCACCTTCGCGGGCTGGCTCGCCTCCCCCCGCGTGGGCTGGGGCTCGGGCAACCTGCGAATCGACTCGGGGACGGTCTCGCTCACCCACAGCCAGCTTCCCGCTGCGAAGAACACGGGAACCGTCGGCTGCACGGGCGCGATCACCATGCCCGGGCTCTGAGCCCGCGCTGCCGCGTGACGGTTCACTCCCATCCTTTTTTCCACATGTCCTCGTCGTCGTAGACCTTCTCGTCGGCGGCGTGGGCCTCGGCCGCGTCGGCCTCGTAGTCGCGGGGGAGCCTGCCCTTGCGCAGGAAGTGCTCCCGGTACCACTCGTGGGCCGCGATCAGCGACATGACCTCGCTCGTGCCCGTCCAGATGGAGGCCAGGCGGATGTCGCGGAAGATCCGCTCGACGGGGAAGACGTTCGTGTAGCCGATGCCGCCCATGACCTGCATGGCGTTGTGGACGGCCTTCTGGCAGGACTCGGTGATGAACTTCTTGGACTCCGAAACGAGCCGGCGGACGAGGTTGACGTCCGCCCCCGCGTCGACGGCGACGGCCGTCATGCGCGCCATGGCGCGGCAGGCGTCGAGCAGCATGGCCGCCTCGGCCACCTGGAAGCTCACGCCCTGGAACTGGTTGATCACCTGCCCGAAGGCCTTGCGCCGCGCCGTGTAGGCCGTGGCCACGTCGAGGGCCGCCCGGGCCGACCCGATCGTCATGGCCGCCGTGCCCAGCCGCTCGGGGACCATCATCGTGTTGAACACCGCGTAGGCCCCGTGGACCGCCCCGACCACGTTCTCTTTCGGCACCCGCACGTCGCGGAACACCAGGCGCCCCGTCCCGCCGCCGCGGCAGCCCATCAGCCCGTAGAGGTATTTCGTCTCCACGCCGGGGCCCCGTTCCACGAGGAGGCAGGTGAGCGCATCCTGGGGTTTGGCGGCGGGGTTCGTGCGGGCGTAGACGAGGAAGAAGTCCGCCCCCTCGGCCCCCACGATGAAGCGCTTCTGCCCGTTGAGGACGTAGTGATCGCCCCGGTCCTCGGCCTTCGTCGCGGCCCCGAAAAAGTCGGAGCCGCCCCGCGGCTCGGTGAGGCACTCGGCGGCGAAGCGCTCCCCCCTCAGCAGGGGTTTCACGAACCGCTCCTTCTGCTCGTCGGTGCCGTGGAGGATGATCGCGTCGCAGACGAGTTCCGCCCCCACGCCGAAGACGCAGGCCATCTCGTAGCCCAGGGTCCCGATCTCTTCCATGAGCATGCAGGTCGTGACCCAGTCCATCCCGCGGCCGCCCCACTCCCTCGGGTAGCGGCAGCCCAGGAGGTTGCGCCTCCCGGCCTCCTGCAGGAACTCCTTCGGGAAGCGGATCGCATCCGTGTCCATGTCGAGGATCATCTGCCGGGGGACCCACTTCACGAGCTCCCTCGCCTCCTCCACGATCCGCCTCTGCTCCGGGGTCATCAGAAAATCGTACATCGCCCTTCCTCCTCCTTTCATGCCGGGCGCGGTCCCGACGGGCCCAACTCTGCCACAAAGGGCGGACAAAAGAAAGGGGCGGCCTTCCGGCCGCCCCTTTCCGACTTACCTTCTTCTACTTCGCCACTTCCTGCCAGCCCGCGGCGCTCGTGTACTTGATCCAGGGGCCGTTGAGGGTCTTCACCTTGACATAGTCACCGGTCATCTCGAAGTTCGTCTTGAGCATGCCCGTGCTGTCGTCGGCGCCGCGCTTCTTGTAGGTGGCCCACTGATGCTTGCCGTAGTCGTAGAGGGAGACCTCGTGGAGGCCGGCGGCCAGCGCAAAGCGGTCGTTCACCATGTTGACGAACCCTTCCACCTTGCCGCGGGTGATCGTCGTCATCTTGTGGAAGTTCCACTTCTTCGTCGAGCCGTCGTAGACGGAGGCCCCCAGGAAACCGTACTTGAGCGTCATGTTGCCGGACTTGCTCGACACCGGCTTGAAGGCGGGCGTGCCCACGTTGGACGGGTCCTGCTGCGCGTGGCAGGCGAGGGCCCCCGACAGCGCCAGGGCGGCAACGAGTGCAAGGACAATCAGGCTCCTCTTCATGCAATACCTCCTCGTGGTTTGAGTCGTCGAGACGGGAATGTGCAAGGCCCGTGCCCGTCCGGGCGGCCCGCTCTCAACCGAGACTCCGGGGGGTGATCGCCTCGTTCAGGACGTCCCGTTCGAACCCTCGGGGCGTCTCGCCCTTCCTGGCGTACTGGTAGAGGGCAGCCTGGAAGATCCCCTGGAGGGCGGCCTGCACGACGGCGAGCGAAACGAGGTAGAACACGGCGAGGGCAAAGAAGGCGAGCGCCGGGACGCCCGAGCCGATCGCGACGCCCCCGTAGACCAGCGCAACGGCAGGCAGCGACAGGACGAAAAAGACGAGGCCGAAGCTGAAGCCCCCGATCAGCCCCTCCCCCCAGGTCTTCTTCAGCAGGCGCGCCGACTCCCCGAAGGCCTCCATGGGGCCCTTGCGCTCGTTGACGAGGATCGGGATGACGAGGTAGCTCGTGATGCCCCAGGCCATGCCGAGCAGGGCCGCCACCATGCGCCCCACCAGCTTCGACCGCTCCTCGATCATCCGCAGGAGCATGCCCACGCTGGCCGACACGAGGGCCCAGCCGGCGATCTCGAAGAGACGCGTGGAGGCCGCGTGCAGCCCGTCGCCCACCGTGGGGTTGCCCCCCCGCATCCGGATGGTGGCGCAGGCGACGATGGCGGTGTTGAAGAAGAGGATGACGAAGTAGTTGATGAAGTAAAAGGCGAAAAGCACGATTCCGTTCCCGACGGCGCCGTTGTGCCGGGCAATGCGATGCACCGTGTCGACGCCCCCGAGGGCGAGCACGGGAACGGCAAAGGAAAGCAGGATGAGGAACAGGGCGAGACCCGAGAACACCGGGAACAGGAGGATTTCCCTGTCCTGCCTGAGAATGTCCCAGGAAGCCTTCAGGATCCGCCACGACCGCTCGAATTTTTCCACGTCTTACCCTTCCCTGTTCTGCGCGGTTTGCCGGGGGCGGCGGACCCGTCATGACTCGATTCCCCCGGGCCGCCGTCCCTGCCGCGGGGATCAGGCGTTGAACCCGGGCGTTCCCGCCCGCAGGGCCGACAGGGGTGCGGGACGGGGGTCCGCGGCCTGCCGGGCCCGTTCCGGGAACAGCGCGCGGACCGCTTCCGCGAGGGTCTCGATCTCGAAAGGCATCCGGAAGAAGCGGTCGGCGCCGACCCGCAGGGCGATGTCCTCATAGAGGAATTCGGCCGGGAACGCCGCCGTCGTGATCACGGGCCCGCGATGGAGGCTCTTGATGTGCCTCACCAGCATGAGGGCCTTGACGAAGCTGTCGGCCTCGAGCTCGCGGCCCCAGTGCCCGAACGTCACGTTGTTCAGGAACAGGACGAAGAGGTCCACGGGCCTCTCGCCGGCCATCGCCAGGATCCGGTCCGCCTCCGGCGTGCCGTGAACGCGCAAGCACTGGCCGGGGTCGAGGGCCGAGGCGACGGCCTCGGCGACGATCTCGACGAAGCCGTCGTTGAAATCGCCCACGATCACGCTGAAATCCCGGGACTTCGCCATCCTTCTCCCCAGGCCGGCCCATGCCGGCGCATTCGGCAGGCCCCTTCGGAACCGCGGGCGGGGCCTACTACAGTATCGCCCCCGAGGGCCCAAACTTGAGAGGGAATCCGACCGCGCGCCGCTCCGCGAGGGACGCAGGCCATAAAAAAAGCGGCCCGCAGGCCGCTTTTTTCCCGTGACCCGAAAGGGGGTCAGGCCAGGTTGATCGTGTGGGTCTTCAGCAGGAAGTCCTTGAACTGCTCCTTCGTGGTTTCCTTGACGTCGGAGAGCTTGACCAGGATGGCGTTGTTGTAAAAGGAATACCCGTCGTCGATCTTTTCGGGGTTCTCGTCGTCGTCGATGAAACGCTCCATGAAACGCAGGGCGAGCTTCCGGGCCTCCTTCTCGTCCTTGGCCTCGATAAGGTAGTGGTGGTGGCGGATGTCCTCGTCCTCGCGTTCGGTGATCTTGATCCAGTAGTCGGGCATTGTCCCTCCCGGTTGTTCGTGATGTCTTGCAGCCGGTTTTACCACGTCCCCGCCCGGTACGCAACGACTCTTTTCGCGCCGCCCGACCGGGGTTCTGCCGCCGGGCACCCGCTGGCTGCCGGGCCGCGGCTCAGAGACGCCACCAGCGGCCGGGGTTCACGAAACAGGAAAGGCTCTTCAGGAACATCGCATTGCAGTCCGCCGCGGCGCCGCTGCAGTTGCGCATGATCTGGAACCAGCTCTCCATGAACCCCTGGACCGTCTTCGACGCGTTCCCGAACATCGCGGCCCCGCCGAACCCGGGCAGCAGGATCTCCACGGAGGCGGCAACCGGCCGGTTTGGTGCGGGTTGCGCCTTCGGCTTGGGGACCGGGGCGGAGCGCCCGGGCGCCTTCGGGAGCGCGGCCTTCTTCGCCGCGGCCGCCTTTACGGCGGGCTTGCGGGAGGCCTTGCCCCGCGTCCGGGTCGGCTCGCTGGGCTTGAGGGCGCTCAGCTTCTCCATGATGTCGGCGCGGCTCTTTTTAGCCATGGACGATCTCCTGCGCGAGGGCGAGGAAGTCTTCCGCTCCCTTGCTCTGCGGGCTGTATTCGAAGAGGTTCTGTTGGGCGATCTGGGCCTTCACGATGTCCACGTTCACGCGGATGACGGTCCGGAAGAGCTTGTCGGGAAAGTGGCTCTTCAGGGTCTCGTAGGTCTGCTCCGAGAGGCTGCTGCGCCGGTCGAACTTGCAGGCGAGCACCCCCAGGAGTTCGAGCGACGGGTTGAGGCTGCGCCTGACGTAGCCGATCTCCTCGAGCAGCTGCTTGAGCCCCAGCAGGGGGAAGAACCCCGAGTCGACGGGGATCAGGACCTCGCCCGCGGCCACCAGCGCGTTTTTCGTGAAGACGTTGAAGCTCGGCGGGCAGTCGAAAAGGATGAAGTCGTAGCGGGCCTCGAGAGGCCGGAGCACGGTCTTGATCAGGTCGAAGGCCTGCCTGCGCAGCAGCTTCTCCTCCACGTCCTTCAGGGCGTTGTTGGAGGGGATGATGTCCGTCCATCCCGTGGCGACGATATAATCGGCGGCCTGCCCCTTCTCGAGGACGAGGTCCTTCAGCGTCGGCCCGTCGTTCTCGATGATGAGCCCCACGGCGGCCGAGGCGTTGCCCTGGCTGTCGAGATCGACGAGCAGCGCCCTCTTGCCGGCGGCCCGGAGGGCCGCGGCGAGGCAGACGGCCGTCGTGGTCTTGCCCACGCCGCCCTTCTGGTTCGTGATGGCGATTTTTCGGGCCATGCCCTCCCCCGGCGCGGTTCGCTCGATCCTCCGATTCCATAAACCAAATCGGCGGAAATGACAAGGGAGAAGGACCGCGATTCGCCGAATCGCATGCAGCGGAATCGCCCCTCCACACAGGAGGGAAAAGGCCGCCGTCAAGCGGGAAGGCCGTCCTCGTGCCTTGCGTTTCGGCAGACTTAGCGCGATACGGCGGCAAAGCGCATCGGCGGGGCCGAGGCGAGCCGGCCCGCCAGCTCGTCGCGGGAGACCCTGTAGGCGGCCAGGAGCGTCTCGGGAACGGGATCGCCGGGGGGGATGACGACTTTGCGGGGGTTGACGGGGCGGTCGTTGACGCGCATCTCGAAGTGCAGGTGCGGCCCCGTGGACATGCCCGTGGAGCCCACGGTGCCCACGAGCTGGCCCTGGGTCACGCCAGCCCCTTTCCGGATCCCCTTCGCAAAGCCTGACAGGTGGCCGTAGAAGGTCTTGTAGCCGTTGGGGTGGCGGATGACGACGAGCTTGCCGTAGCCGCCCTGCCAGCCGGCCGACAGGACCTGGCCGCTCGCCATGGCCGAGACGGGCGTGCCCTTCGGCGCCACGTAGTCCGTGCCGTTGTGGGCCCTGCGGATCTTGAGGACGGGGTGGAGCCTCGACTTCGAGAAGCCGGAGCTGATCCTTCGGAAGCTCAGCGGCGCCTTGAGGAAGGCCTTGCGCAGCGATCGGCCCTCGGCGTCGTAGTAATCGGCCTTGCCGTCCACCTCGAATCGGTAGGCGCGGTAGAGGGTGCCGTCGCTGACGAACTCGGCGGCGAGGATGGTGCCGTACTTCTTGAACTCGCCGTCCCGGTAGAGCCCCTCGACAAGCAGGCGGAACGTGTCGCCCCTGCGAAGGGCCGTGGTGAAGTCGATGTCCCAGGCGAAGATGTCTGAGAGGTTGAGGGCCAGCACCAGGTTCTGCGGGCCGCCGCCCATGGAGGCGATGAGGTTGTCCTCGATCGAGCCCTCGAGGCAGAGAATCTTCCGCTCGTACTCGAGGCTGAGCTTCTCGGCCTGGTAGCCCTCGCCGGCGCGGGTCACGCGGACGAGCGCATCGTCGTTCACCCAGTAGACGAAGGCGTGCAGGCGCTTCTCCGGGTCCACCTGGATCTCGTAGGGCTGACCCGGTCGGAATTCGCGGGGACTGTGGACACCGGCCAGGGCCTCCTTCATGGGGAAGAGCTCCCGCGGGTCGAGGTTGTGTCGCTTGAAGATCTCGTAGAGCGACTGCCCCTTTTCCACCATGCCGCTGATGCGAAACAGGTTTCCGATCGGAGGCTTTGCGGATGGGGCCGGGGGGGGCGGACCGGGGGAGGAGCCGAGAAAGGCAAGGGCCGCAAGCAGCGAAACCACCGCGACGACGAGGAGGGCCGGGCCGATAGCTTTTTTTGCCGGTGTCACCCGCTGGAAACCCCGCTGCCCCGATTCGGCGCTGCCGATGCGCGCGCCGGGCAAAAAAAAGGCGCCTCTCGTCGATCCGGTTTGGCCGCGTCGCGGGGACCGCGGCATGCTGAACCGGTATGGCGCCTTTCGTTTGCCGTACCCTAAACGAATCGACCCGGGATTTCAAGCCTTTTTCAAAAACGAAGGGGGCCGCCCGCACCCCGCGGGCGGCCCCTCCGCGTCAGAAGGCGTAGACGAAGTTGAACCAGAACTTGTTGCCCTCGGGCTTGTTGCGCGCCTCGAACTCGGGCTGCCATTTCGCCTGGAAGCTCATGTTCTTGTAGTTGTACTGCGCCACGGGGCCGATCGCGAAGACCCGGCCCTCGAACCCGTCGGAACCCACCTTGTTGCCGTTGAGCTCGTCTTCGGTCGTCTGGTAGTAGTAGTAACCGCCGACCCCGACGATCCACTGCTTGCCGATGTGGTAGCCGACGGTGTAGTCCACGTGGAACTCCTGGCCCGACTGGTACTTCGTGTCGTCGTTTTCCGTGTTGAAGTCGTACATGAACTTGGCCGAGACCTCGAAGCCGCCGTCGCTCAGGTACGTCACGCCGAGGACGGGCTCGAAGGTCCAGTAGTTGCGCCCCGTGTTGGCCAGGCGGGTCTGGTTGTAGCTTCCCGTGGGAATGAAGATGTCGAGACCCGCCGTGACGTGGACGTTCTTGGAGTGCCAGCCGAGGATGATCGGGTCGACGATGATGTCGCCGAGCCCGAACCGGTCATCGTCCCGGCCGCCCATCGTCACGTCCTGGTACATCAGGGGGATGAAGGCGTGGACGGCCCAGTTGGCCCCCAGGATCTTGTAATCGGTGACGTGAACGAACCGCAGCGTGTCGGCCGCCACTTTCAGCTTGAAATCGGGGATGAGATCGTTGCCGGTGTTGTCCTTGAATTTCGAGGCCTGGTAGTAGGTCACGTAGTTGATGAAATAGGTCCCCGGGGGGGGAAGCGCCCCGGCCATGAAACTCTCGGCGCCGTTCGGGTAGGCCCCGCCTCCGCCCTCGGTGGCCAGCGCCGGCCCCGCGAGGACAGCCGGAACGGCCAGCGCGACCGCCGCAACCAGCACGATGAACCCCTGCCTGAATGAATGCCGCATCTTCATACCGCTGTCTCCTCCTTCATGGGATATGGCGTAAAAAAAGGCCGCCGGGTGTCCCGCCCCTGCGGCCTCAATGAAAAAGCCATGGGCGGTTTCCGATCCACCCATGGCTTTCTTTTCCCGTTACCTTGCGGCTTTCGCCTTTACGATGGGCAGACCCGTGCGCTTCGGTTGGACCGCCACCACCAGCCCCGAGAATGAACGCGCACCTGACCTGTCATTGTCGCGCTTCCCTTCGAATCAAAAAGTGCTGGCAGTTAACCACGGTTCCCCCGTCCTGTCAAGGGCATTCTCGAACACGCGCGCCCCGCTCGAATCCGCTAAAGAATTCGCCCCCCGCGGCCGAAGTATGGGTAAGGTTCATTCCCCTTGAGGACGTGCCCGGCGACACCCGGGGCGCGGACCCGAACGAAACGAGGCTGAGCGATGACGACCTTTACACCGCGCGAGATCAAGAACCGGAAATTCAAGCAGAGCCTGATGGGCGCAGACGCCGACGAGGTGAAGAGCTTCCTCAAGATCGTGGCGGCCGAATTCGACAAGATCCTCACCCAGAACGCCCAGCTCGAGAAGAGGCTCACCGAGCAGACCGTCCGGTCCACCCTCGGCACGAAGAAGGAGGCCGAGAAGCACCGCCAGAGCCTCGAGGACGCCGACAGGGCCGCCGGAGAGATCGTCGCCCGGGCGAGAGAGGAGGCCGAGGAGATCCGCCGGAACGCGGAGCGGGAGATCGCGGAGCTGAGGCGCAAGGCCGAACGGGAGGCCCACGAGAAGGCCCGCAGGGAAACGGCGCTCATGCTCCAGCAGGCGAAGGTGATGGCCGACGAGGTCATCCTGAACGCCAAGCAGAAGGCCGAGAAGATCGAGGCCGAGGCGAGAGAGGCGCTGGCCTCGGCCGCGGCGGCCGTGTCCGATTTCGAGCGGCCCCTCCCGGTTGCCGGGAGCGGGGCTGCACCGTCCGGCGGCCCCTGCGGACCGGATGACGAGGAGGAGATGGGAAACGAAGAAGCCCTGCAGAACTTCGACACCCTCATCGCCGAAGCCCGGATCAAGGCCGAGGCGATCATCCAGAGCACCCGGGCGGAAGCGGAAATGGTCACCAGCAGCCTCATCGGACGGACCCTGGGGGAACTCAACAAGGAACACGAGCGCCTGCTGGCGGCGGTGCAGAACGCGGTCCACAAATCCGAGGAGATCGTCAAGGCCGCCCGCGAGGAGGCGGAGCAATTCGCCGTGCGCCGGAAGTCCGACGCCGTCGAGCAGTGCAACGCCGTGCTCCTGGAGGCGGAGCGAAAGGCCGGGGCCATCTTCAACAGCCTCAAGTCGCAGTCCCCGTCCAGGAAGATGAAACCCGACGGCGACATGAAACCGGCCAACGGGGGCAGAAAGGCAAGCCCGAAGTACCAGTGAGCGAGTGCAGAAGGGCGGGCACCCCTCCGACCCGTCCCTTTCGCGAAAAAGCCCCGCAACGCCTGCGGGGTTTTTTTACGGCCATAAAAAAAGACCCCGGCTCGTCGGCGCGGGGTCTTTGCCTGGGACCTGCGTGGATATTACGCGCCGGTTTCGTCCGGTCTCGGCCGGGCGTTCTCCAGTGTTCTCGCCCCCGGGTCGGGACGGGGCTCGCTGTGGGCCACCTTGCCGCAACAGACCCAGACCCGGCCGCCGCCGAAATCGACGGGCCGGATCTCATTCCCACAAACAGCGCAGACGACCTCTCCCACGATCGGAACCTCCAAGAAAATTCGTGTAACCGTACACGAGCAGGCGGGCAACTTGCAATGGTGAAGGATCGGGGATGAATTGGGGATAAAATATCCCCTATAAATTGATGGATCGGAGGTGCGCCTCGAGATTTATTTTCGCGTTCTTCAATCCGAGCTTTTTCCGGATGCTTTTTCTGTGCGTATCGATGGAGCTGGTCGCCACCCCCAGGATCGCGGCGATTTCCTTGGTGGGCTTGCCGTCCTTGATCAGCGACGCCACCTGGGCTTCCGTCGGGGTGAGGTGATGATGCTGCATCGTCTTCACCAGCGGCGACAGGATCTCGTCCAAGTGGGTTTCCAAGATCGCAAGATAGGACTTCTGCCGGTCGTCGAGACCGGTGCTCTTGAGCTTCTCCGCATAGGGAAGGATCAGGTTCTTCATGTTCGCCACGAAGCGCCCCTCGATCTCCTTCCGGTCCTCCTCCCGCTGGCGCAGCAGCACCCTCGTGGCCGAATTGAGTTCCTCGAGGATGTGGGTCTTTTCCTCCAGCTCCCGGGTCCGCTCCTTCACGAGATCCTCGAGCCGCTCCCGGTAGACCGCCAGTTCGTCCTCCGCTCTCTTCTGCTCGGTGATGTCCAGCCCGATCCCTGCGACATAGAGCTTGCCGGAAACACGGAACGGGAACTTGGACGCCAGCCACCAGGAGGGGCTGCCGTCGGGGTTGACGCTCTCTTCCGTAAATTCGACGGGGCGGCCGGCCGCTATCACGGCCAGATCGTTCTTTCGGTACCGGTCTGCGATCTCGGGGGGCCAGAGTTCCGCGTCGGTCTTGCCGGCCCAGTCCCCCGACCGGAGCCGGAAACGGGCCTCGCCGGTCCTGCTCAGGTAGACGTGCCTGCCCTGCTCGTCCTTGATCCAGGCGATGGTGGGGCTGTTGTCCATGAAGAGCCGGAAGCGCGCCTCGCTCTCCTGCAGGGCGTTTTCCGCTTTCTTTCGCTGGGTGATGTCCTGGCTGATCCCTTCGTGATAGAGAACGTTCCCTTGCCCGTCTCTGACGACCTTCGCATTGATGGATACCCAGACGGGAGTTCCGTCCTTGTGGCGGAACTCGACCTCGAAGTTTTCGATGCTCCCCTGTTCCGTTAAACGGCGAACGACCTCGTTTCTCCTGGACGGATCCACATAGATCTGCGTGGCAATATCGGTGACTGCGTCCATGAGCTCTTCCGGCGAGCCGTAACCGAGAATCCTGGCGGCGTGTTCGTTGGCACGGATGAAGCGACCCTCCGGAGAGACCTGGTAGAGCCCGATGGGGACATTTTCGAAGATGTCCCTGTATTTTGTCATCGACAATCTCAGTTCCTCTTCCAGCCGCATGCGTTCGGTGATGTCTCGGAAGATGATGATCGTCATGGCCCGCCCGTCGGGCCCGCCGAAAACGTTCGAGCTCAGGTCCACGGGGAACGTCGACCCGTCCTTGCGCCTATACGTGAGGCTTCCCCGCCACCTCCCCGCTTTCTCCCTGGCTTCGAGGGCCGCCGTCAACGCTTCGTCCTCCACGACCATCCCCGCCCGCCCCTCTCGACAGATCTCCTCCTCCGTCTTTCCCAGGAGCGCCTGGGCGGCCCGGTTGGCCGCGACGATCTCGCCTGTCGGCTGCGTGAGCATGATGGCGTCCAGGCTGTTGTCGAAAATGGACCGGAATCGTTCCTTGCTTTCACGCAGCCTTTCCTCCATCTGCCGGAACTGCGATTGGGATCGCTCCAGCTCTGCTATCCTCGCCCGGAGGGAGGCAATCTCCTGAATGGGTTCTTGCCCGGTTCTGGATGGATCGTTCATAGGGGGTCCTCGGTGCCCGTGATTGCCGTACAAGGTATTTATCACCACGGATTACCCGTCTCTGCAATGAAAATGTTACGGGCGGGGCGCCCGGCACGCGGGAGTGCCCGGCGTTCGCAAAGGGCGTTGCAATTGCCCCGGCGATATGGAAAAATGACGCCCGTCCGGAATCAACGGCAAGGAGCGGCACGCCATGAAGCAGCAGCAGAAGAAGAAGATCCTCGTACTCCTGGGAAGCCCCCGCCGGAAGGGAAACAGCGCCATCCTGGCGGAAAAGATCGCCGCGGGCGCAAAGGCCGCCGGGGCAGCCGTGGAGACCCTCTACCTCCACGGGCTGTCCATCGCCCCCTGCAAGGCCTGCATGGCTTGCCAGAAACCCGGGAGCAAGGGCTGCTCGATCGACGACGACATGCAGCCCATCTACCGCAAGATGCTCGAGGCCGACGCCTGGGTGCTCGCCAGCCCCGTGTACTGGTTCACGATGTCCGCCCAGCTCAAGCTCTGGATGGACCGCTGCTTCGCCCTGCCCGCCTACGCGAAGGACCCTTTCGCGGGCAAGCGCATCGCCCTGGCCCTGGCCTACGGCGGCGAGGACCCCTTCGACTCGGGGTGCGTAAACGCCCTGCGCACCTTTCAGGACGCCTATCGGTACGCGGGGGCGGAAATCGCCGGCATGGTCTACGGCAGCGCCATGGAGGCGGGCGACATCAAAGCGAACAGGGCGTTGATGAAGGAGGCCCGGGAACTGGGCCGGACTCTGGCGGGTTCCAGGGGCTGAGGGAGGACTCGAGGATGAGCACGGAAGGGTTCGGCTTCGAGCGGTGGTTTGTGGAGACGATGATGGGGCTTGCACCCGACCCGGACAAGATCCAGGTGGACGGCGCTCCCCGCGACATGACGGATTTCGCCTCCAACAAGGCCTTCTCGGTGAGCTTCGCCTCGGGGATGATGCCCGGCCCCTTCGGGATGGCGACGATCCTGCCCGAGCTCGCCGCGGTCACGAAGATCCAGATGGATCTGCTCTACAAGATCGCCAAGTACCACGGCAAGCTCGACCAGGTGAACCGCACGCTTGTCCTGTACGTCTTCGGCTGCGCCCTGGGGGTGACGGCGGGGAGGCTGCTCGTGCAGAAGGCGGGCACCCGTCTCGTCGTCAAGGCCCTGAGCACGCAGGCGGCGCAGAAGATCGCGGCGGCCGTCGGCACGCGGATCGGGTCGAGCTTCGTGCAGAAAAGCGCAGGCCGCTGGATCTGCCTGGCCACGGCCCCGGTGTTCGCCTGGCTCTCCAAGCGGATGACGGAACAGATCGGCGGGCACGCGGAGGAACTCTTCCGGCAGGAGATCGAGATCGAGAAGATCGAAGGCTGAAGTCGCGGAGCGACGCTCCGCGACGCCCCGGGGGGGGGAGTAAAGCCGTGGACGACCACATCGCCCTGGACCAGCTCGAGGCCCTGGCCTGCAGCCTCGGCGTCGAGGTCCGCACCGAGAAAATCCCGCAGGACGACGTCGCGATCTCCGGGGGGCTGGTCCGGCTCAAGGGAAAGAACGTCATCGTCGTCGACGCACGGGCGCCGGCGAAGGACCGGGTCCGGACCCTCGTGCAGGCCCTGAAGGCCTTCGACCTCACCGACGTCTACGTCCGCCCCGCCCTGCGGGAGCTGCTGGAAGAACCCTGAGAGGCCCGTCGGCTACTGCGCCCTGGGCATCTCCGCCTGCCCCACCTTGTAGTCGAAATCCCCGAGAGGCCGGCAGAAGGTGTACTTGACGGGATCCGCCACGAGCAGCTGCCCCGCCGTCTCGACGCTGCCGCTGGGAAGGGAGAAGGGCAGCGCGACGATGTACATCGCCGTGCCGAACACGATGGAGACGAGGCCCACGGGGCGCGCGAACAGAACGTCGGCCACGATGGCCATGCCGTCCTTGGGCGGCTCGGCAAAGGCCGGGGCCGTGCTCGCCGCCAGGGCGCAGAGAACCAGCAGTGCAATCGACATCTTTTTCATGGTGAACCCTCCTGGGAACCGCGGTTTTCGATCCTGCTTGCTGGCTGCAGTGTCGCCTTCCCGCCGCGGGAAGTCAATACGACGGCAGCATGATTTGCCCCTACGACGTTCTACCGATCCCGGCTCCCCCGAACGGCGTATGCCGGCGACGGCGGCCCGGCCCCTTCACTCCGTGAAGTGCCGGTCCGTCTCCCTCATCCCGGGGGTGAAGAGGATGAGGACCACCAGGGGTTCCGTCCCCGTGTTGCGGATGGCGTGAACCTCCCCGGCGGGGTTGTAGTGAAGGCTGCCGCCCCCGATCTCCACCCACCGCCCGTCCACCAGGAGCTGTCCCGTCCCGCGGATGAAGTATTCCGTCTCGGCGTGCGTTTTGTGCAGGTGGGGCTTCAGCTCGCCCCCCTCGCGCAGGCAGCTCACGATCAGGGTGAGGGCGTCGTCGTCGACGAGCCTCACGGCCCGGGAGGTCTCCCCGGCGGGCACGGGGTTCTCTTTCAGGATGTCGTCGATGCGGGCGATGATCTGCCGGATCGTGTCGTGCGGTTTCGTCATGGGTTCGTCTCCCGCCCGGCCTGGCGGATTTTTCTTTTCGCAAGGGGGTTGGCGCCCGACAGGGTCCGCGGCGCGGCGGGGTCAATCGACCCAGCGGACGATTTCCCGCAGGTCCGCCCGCTTCCGGGCGAAGCGATTCAGCGGGTACTCCGGGTCGGGCCAGCCCACGGCGATCGCCGCGACGATGCGCCGGTCCTCGGGGATGAAGGCGATCCGGCGCAGCAGGTCGGGGTATCGCACCGCGGCGGCCATGATGCAGGTGCCGAGGCCCCTGGCGTGGGCGAGCAGGCAGATCGTCTGCACGATGAGCCCCACGTCCAGCAGGGCATACTCGGCGGGCACCCCGCGCGGGATGGTGGCGACGATCATGCAGGGGGCCCCGAAGAGGCCGGCCATGCGCGCGTAGAGCTGATTGCGGGCATCCTTGTCCGCCCGGTCGATGCCCATGAGATCGAGCATGGTCTTGCCGAGCTCCCCGTAGCGTGCCTTGAGATCCGACGGCCAGCTCTCCGGCATGGGAATGTCCGGCGTGGCGGCCAGCCCCGCGGCGAACATCCGTTCGTTGGCCTCCTTGAAGGCCTCCAAGGGGGCGCCCGTGAGCACGGCAAACTCCCAGGGCTGCGTGTTCCCCCACGAGGGCGCCCACCGGGCGGCCTCCAGGATCTCCTCGACGAGGACCCCGGGCACCTTCTTCTCTGTGAACTTGCGGATGCTTCTCCTGCCTCTCACGGCCGCTTCCAGTTCCATGTCGCACTTCCTCCCGTCATCGATCGGACTTCGTTATCGACCCCGCCGCACGCAAGCGCTTCACCCTTTGAGGTACCGGTTGAACCAGGCGATGCAGCGGCCCCAGGCATCCCTCGCGGCCTCGGCCCGGTAGCTAGGCCGGTAATCCGCGAAGAAGGCGTGCGGCGCGCCCGGGTAGATCACGAACTCGGCCGTTTTCCCGGCCGCCTTCATCTTCGATTCCAGCTCCCTGACGTCGGCCACGGGGATGCCCAGGTCCTCGGCCCCGTAGAGGCCTAGGACGGGGGCGCCGATCCGGGCGGCCGCGTCGAGAGGCCCTTCGGTTCTCACGCCCGGCGTCAGGGCCGGCCTCAGCTGGCCGTACCAGGGGACGGCGGCCTTCAGCTCCGCGCTCCGGGCCGCGTAGAGCAGCGTGTACATCCCGCCGCGGCAGAACCCCGTCATCCCGATCCGGCCGGGCTTCGCGGAGGGGTGCTTCTTCGCCCAGGAGACAATGGCATCCAGGTCGGCCATGACCCGGGCGTCGGGCACGGGATCGGCGACCCTGCGCACCGCGTCGATGTCGGGCAGGTGCAACACGCCCCCCTCCCGCGCGTAGGGCTCGAAGGTGACGGCCAGGAACCCCTCCCGCGCAAAGCGCCTCGTCACGTCGCGGATGTGCTCGTGCATCCCGAAGATCTCCGGGACGACCAGCACGACGGGGTATGTCCCCGGCGCCGCGGGCCGGACCTCGTAGACCGGGACGGCAAAGCCGCCCGAGAGCACCGTTCCGTCCGCCGCGGCAAGACCCTCCGCGGGGGTTGCAATGACCTTCCCCGCCACCGGCGTCGCGGAAAGGGCGAAGCCCGCAAGACCGACCCCCGCGATCCCCACCCGGGCAAGGAACTCGCGCCGCGACAATCCGTTATAGGCATTCGCCAGCCAGTCTTCGACCATGGCTCCCTCCTTGTTCCTGTAGTCCGCTCGAACGACAAGCGGCACGGCGATCCGTACCCTGATTATAAGGATAACGCGGAGAAGGGAAAGGGAAAAAAGGGGCTCACGGCTCACGCCCCCGGCCGGCACCCTGCACAGGCACGTAAGGTGCGGCAAGATACCTCCGGGCCTCGGCCTTCGCCGCCCCTTCCACGCCCTCCACGTTGAGGGCCAGCGTGTAACTCTCCATGGCCTTCTCCCGATCCCCGCGGGCGTCGTGGATCATCCCCAGGCGGACATGGGACCAGGCCCGGACGCGGGCATTGGCCTCGGAGGTGTCCGTCACGGACTGCCGGAAGTACCCCTCCGCCCTGGCGTAGTCACCCTGGTTGAACCAGATCCTCCCCATCAGCTGGTCGTGCCGGGGCTTGAGCTGGGGCACAAACGGGGCCTTACCGGAGGCAATGCCCCTCTCGAGCTCCCGTGCGATTGCCAGGGCTTCCCGGAACCGGTGCAGCTCCGAGTAGACATTGGCCAGCGCGAAGGAGATGTTGTAGTTTTGGGGGAAGCGCCTCTGCAGGTCCCGCGCAAGGGGAACAGCCCGGGCCGGCTGCTTCTCGAAATTCAGATACGTCGAGATCAGCTCGGATTGGGCGAGTTCCTTCAGCAGGCTCCCCTTCGCGGCAGCCAGCTCCAGGTCCGCAAGTCCCTGGCGGCTGTCGCCCTTCGCGATCAGCAACGAAGAGAAGAAGCGGACCAGGTCGGGGAGACGGTCGACGTGGTACCGGATCAGGCCCGTCAGCAGATAGCTGTCGTAGTTGTCGGGCTCGAGGGTCTGCGCGATCTCGAGATAGGACCAGAGGCTGTAGGCCTCCTCCGCCGTCGTGACGAACTGTCTGTGCCTGAGCGCCCAGCGGAACTTCGCCATCCGCGCCAGGGCCATGGCAAACCAGGCCCGGCCATCCCGGGGGTTCTTCGCAACCCTCCTGTCCCCGCGGGCAAGGGCCTCGCCGGCAAAACGCAGCATGGCTTCCCGGGCTGCCTGGCGGCCGGCAGGGTCAAAGTCCATCTCGGCCTTGAAGAGCTGGTTGACGGCCAGGAAGGCGTATCCCGTCGGGTCGTCGGGGTCCATCGCCACGGCCTTCCGGAACTGCAGGCCCGCTCCCGGGAAATCCAGGTTGAACGCCCTTTCGATCCCCTGCCGCAGGAGCGCGTGCATCGCGGCCGGCTGCGGAGATGCCGCGGCCTGAGCCGCCGCATCGGCAACCGGATAGAGACACAGGGCCATGCACAGGACGGCAGCGGTTTTCCTTCTCATCTGGCACCCGTCGGGTGAAGCGGTTTCCCGCTTCTCCCCCCCTGCCTTGCCCGGCGCTCTCGCCTCTTTCCCTTATCTTTCACTTCCTTCACGTCTCTCTCTTCTTCACTGCGGCAAAGCAGCCGTTCACGTCAGGTTGATCACGGTGATCTCCGGCCGCGCGCCCAGCCGCACGGGCGTGAAGGTCGTGCCGATCCCGCGGCTCACGTAGAGGCGGGACTCCCCGATGCGGTAGAGCCCCTCGGGGTAAGGGGTCCGCAGGTGGGCGAGGCTCGTCTTCGTCCCCCCGGGCAGGCTCAGCTGGATCTGCCCGCCGTGATAGTGGCCTGAGAGCGTGAGCGCGATCCCCTGCCGGGCCGCATCGGGAAAGATCTCCGGCCGGTGGGAGAGCAGGATCGTCGGCGTCGACGGGTCGAGCCCCCTCAGGGCCGCATCGAGGTCGTCGTTGCCGATCCGCATGTCGTCGATCCCGGCGACGGCGAAGGGCCCCTTCGCGGTCCGGATCACCCGGTGCGCGTTGTAGAGCAGGGGGATCCCGTGCTGCCGGAAGATCGTCTTGAGCCGGTCGGGGCTCGCGACCCAGTGCTCGTGATTGCCCAGGGTGGCAAAGGTCCCGTAGCGCGCCCTGACACGGGCCATTTCCTCGAGGCACCCCGGCAGGAAGGCGATCGAATTCGAAACGTAATCCCCCGTAAGGGCAAACAGGTCGGGTTCCAGCGCCGTCACAGCATCGGCGTAGCGCCTCAGGTCGTCCCGTGTCATGTAGAGGCCCGCGTGGTGATCGGTGAGCTGGACCACCCGGAGCGGGACCCCGAAGGGCAGGGAGAGTTCCCTCACCTCGCAGGACCGCCCAACCCAGGCGGCCCCGTAGCCCGACAGGAAGAGGGGCGCGGCCGCGAAGGCCCCGGCCCCGGCCTGCAGGAACCGGCGCCGCCCGGGGTCCGCGGGAGTCCCCCCCTCGCGGGGGTCCGCACCGCGGATGCGCCCGGCGATCGCCCGCCCGACTCCTCCCGCCAGCTGAACGGCGGCAAGCAGCAGGGCCGAAAAAATCGAGCCCAAGCCCCAGACGGCCGGCAGATAGAACAGGAGGGCCTGCACGGGGGCCGGCGCGTCCACCCAGGGGATGGGCCTGAGGAGGATGAAGACGTTCATGGCGAACAGCAGGCCGATGACCGACCCCGCCATAAGGACCGCCAGGAGCTTGAACCGCTCCGACCTGTCCGTGGACCGGATGGCCGTCCGCAAGCGGACGAACAGGTAAATCTGGGCGAAGATCGCGAGACTGACGACGATGAACCGGAGGGTGCCGAAAGTGACTGTGGGTACCATAAGCCGTTGGCCCAATCTGCCACAGAATCGGCGCGCCCGCAAGCCCGGACACGGTGCCGCACGGCCGGGCATTCCGACAAACCGTCTCACATCCCGCCTGTGCGGCCTGCATCAGCGTCCGTCTGATGGGGCCCTCAGACGGGGTCTGCGGCAGCGGCGTCGCTCCGTCCTAGAAAACATTCAGACGGCCGCCGATTTCGCTTTCGCGGGAAATGTCGATAATGAGTTCAACGAAAGGGAACGACGGCAGCGAGGCGCGACGCCATGATGACCCGAATCCACAAAACCGGCGCAACCCGAATCACCACCGACCCCCGGATCGACCTGATGGGCGAGCGGGTAGACAGGGTGTGGGCGGACCCCATCCTGATCCCCCGCAGGGAAACCGCCCGCTGACCCCCGGGCACCGGACAAACCCAAGGAGGTATCGTCATGAAAGAGAAGGCCAAGAACGTGAAGACCGACCGGAAGTTCTGGAGCGACCCGATGAGCTTCCCCGTTTTCACGCCGAAGCGCGGCAAGTAAAACAACCCGGCAGAACAACCCCACAACCGACAGCCGACAAGGAGGGCTGAGACCATGAAGAAGACCGCGAAAGAGACCCGGAAAGACCGCAAGCTGTGGGCGGACCCCATGAGCTACCCCGCGTTCACGAAGTAAAAAAATCCGGCCGAGGCCGGCTGACATACACCTGACCACATTTCCTGTGCTGAAGGCCCCCGCCCGCAAACGGCGGGGGCCTTTGTGTTCTGCCCTCCGGCCCTGCACGCAACCCGCCGTTGACATCCGTCAGCCCTGTGCTATGCTCGGGGCAAACCACCTCGAGGGGGACGTACACCCGATGAACCCGAAACCCCGCTGCCCGCTCGCGGCCGCCCTCCTGATCGGCGCCGTCGTCCTGCTCGCGTCCTGCGCCGCCAACCCCGTCACCGGCCGGCAGGACTTCATGCTCATCAGCGAATCCGAAGAAGTCGAGATGGGCAGGAAGGTCGACGCGTCGGTGACCCAGGAGTACGGGCTTTACAGCGATGCGCGCCTGACGGCCTATGTCGCCGACATGGGCCGCCGTCTCGGGAAGCTTTCCCACCGTCCGCAGCTCGACTACAGCGTCAAGGTCCTCGACTCCCCCGTCGTAAACGCCTTTGCCGCCCCGGGAGGCTATCTTTTCTTCACGCGGGGGATCCTTGCCACCCTCAACAGCGAGGCGGAGCTCGCGGGGGTGATGGGGCACGAGATCGGCCACGTCACCGCCCGCCACTCGGCCCAGCAGCTGAGCAAGGCCCAGGTGGCGCAGATCGGGCTCATCATCCCCCAGGTGCTGGGCGTGCCCCTGCTGTCGGGCCTGGCCGAGGTCGGGATGGGGCTCTTTTTCATGAAGTACAGCCGCGACAACGAGCGGGAGGCCGATTCACTGTCCGTCGAGTACGCCTCGAAGGCGGGGTATGACGCCTCGCAGATGGCGGGTTTTTTCGAGACGCTGCAGCGCATGAACCCGCAGTCGGACAAGAGCGGCATGCCGGCCTGGTTCTCCACGCACCCCAGCCCCGAGGACCGCGAGCAGGCCATCAAGGTCCAGGCGCAGCAGGTGCAGCGGCAGTTGGGGCTGACGCGCCCCCGGATCGAGCGCGAGACCTACCTGAGGGCGATCGACGGGATCGTCTACGGCCAGGACCCCCGCGAGGGCTACGTGGAGGGCGGCATGTACTACCACCCGTCCATGCGCATCCAGTTCCCCGTGCCTGCCGACTGGAAGGTGAACGACACGCCGACGGCGGTGCAGATGGTCAGCAAGGAGAAGAACGCCGTGATCCTCTTCACGGGGGCGCAAGGCAAGTCCCCGGAGGAGGCGGCCCGCACGTTCGTCTCGAAGACCAAGGCCCGCGTCCTCCAGAGCCAGCCGGCCCGGGTGAGCGTTTTCCCGGCCTACCGGCTCCTGGCCGACGTGCAGTCCCGCAACGGGACCATCCGCACCCTCACCTATTTCATCCAGAAGGGCAACGCGATCTACTCCTTCACGGGGTTCAGCCTGCAGAAAAATTTCCCTCAACAGGAGAATCTCTTCGAGAACACGCTGAGCCGATTTGCGGAACTCACCGACGCGCGCAGGATCAGCGTGCAGCCCGACCGCGTGCGCCTGCGCCGCACGGCGCGGGCCGACTCGCTCGGCAACGCGCTGCGATCGTTCGGCGTCCCCGAGAACAGGATCAAGGAAACGGCGCTGCTCAACGGCGGCGTTCCGGAAGAGCCCGTCCCCCCGAACACGCTGCTCAAAATCGTCGATCGCGGCCGGTAGAGCCCTCAGAGGGCTTCGACGGCCAGTTCGACCTCTTCCGCCGCCGGCCCCGGCGGCTGCCAGCGCAGCCGCCAGCGGGCAACCGGCGTCGACGCCGGGGCGCCCTGCTGCCTGCACTCCGCCCGGGCAGACAATTCGATCCACCCGTTCAGGACCGCCCTGTACCCCCAGAGGTGAACCTTGCTGGCCACGCCCGCGTGCGCCGCGAGGAGCAAATCGTAGACGTCCCACGCAATCTCCCCGCCCGGCGGGATCGAGTCCGCCGGTGCGGCGCGTTTCATGGCCTCCGTCGCATCGTGGACGAGCCCCCGCTCCTCGGAGAGCTCGGCATGGGCAACGACCCCGGGCACCGCGGCGCCGCCCGCGTTGCGCAGCAGGAGAACCGCCCGGACAAAGGGGATCTCCCGGCCCCCCGTCACGCGGAGCGTCGAGGGGACGGTCTTCAATTCGAACCGCAGGGGTTGTTCCATGATGACGCCCTCATTTACTCCTTCCCCCGTGCGGCCTCGCCGAGCCGGAAAGATTCCAGCCGGCCCGACTCCAGATCCGCATAGGCCATTACGTTTCGAAACAGGGTGCCGCGCCCCAGCAGGATCTTCAGCGCCTCCATGGCCTGCAGGGTGCCGACGAGCGACGCCGTCACGGCGGGAACCCCCAGGACGGCCTCCGGGCGTTCCGGGTCTTCCGGGCCCGGGGTGTCCCCGTAAAGCGACCTCACGCCGACATCGCCCGGCAGGACGGTCATGACCCTCCCCTCGAAGCCGGCCAGCGCCCCGTGCACCATGGGGATGCCGAGACGGGACGCCGCGGCCTGCAGCAGCAGCCTGTCCGGGACGTTGTCCAGCCCGTCGACCACGGCGTCGCTGCCCGCCAGGATCCCGTCGACGACGCCGGCATCGAGCTTCACCGGGTGCGGGATCACCCGGATACCCGGGTTGACCGCCGAGACGACCGCTGCGGCGGCGAGGGCCTTCCATTCCCCCACGGTTTCGCCCGCGCACAGGGCCTGGCGGTTGAGATTCGATTCCTCGAAGCGGTCGCCGTCTGCGACGACGAGGGTGCCCACGCCGACCCGCGCGAGCAGGAGGATGACCTGCCCGCCCAGCCCCCCGGCACCCGCCACGGCGACCCGCGACTCGGCAAGCCTCAGCTGCTCCGCGACGGAGAGGGTGTCGCCGTTTCGGATGTACCGGTACGGGCTGATGCCGAGCGAGAGCGCACGGCGGTAGATCTCGGGAAGCTCCAGTCCCGCCTGCCGGGCGATCTCGAGAGAGGCGGAGTCCTCGATGACCCGAACCGCGCGTCCCGCCGGGTCGGCGACGGTTCTGGATCTCTCGCGAATCTGTCCTGAAATGTCGGGACTCATCGGTCCGGCCCCCTTTCAGATATCCGTTTGAGAAAACAGCCGAAGCGGGATATCATGGCCGCAAGGGATACGGCCGTCATGAAAGTCGAACTCAACCTCTATGCCTCCCTCGCCCGGAGCATCCCCCGCACGGGCCCCGTGGAGGTCGGCAACGACACCACGATCCTCGGGCTGCTCGCGCGCCTCGGCGTGCCGATGGACAAGGTGAAGATCATCTTTCTCAACGGCATCCACGCCAGCGGCAACGAGACCCTGCGCGACGGCGACCGGGTCGGCGTCTTCCCGCCCGTGGCCGGAGGCTGAAAAAAAACGGGGTGCGGGCCCCGGGACCCTTCCCCGCCGGCCCGTCACCCGCTGCGCGATTCGTCCCCCGTCGCCGCCCTGACCCGCAAGAGGATGCTCCCCTGCCCCCGAAGGCTGCCCGCATCGCCGATGTCTTCCAGGCAGTGTCCCGGAAGCGCTGCGAGGTCCTTGCCGCCGACCACGACACCGCGGGCCAGAAGCGCAGGCCCCAGTTCCCGCAGGGCCGTACCGAAGAGCTTCACGGTGATGAGCCCCTCGCCCGGCCCCTGCGGCGCCGCATCGCCCCGGTGCGTGATCCCGCTTCGCATCGGCGCGTAGTACCCGCCCCGCCGGAGCATGGCGCCCATCAGGCCGGGCATGGCCGGCGCCAGGGCAAGCGTCGAGCCCTCGCGCAGCAGCGCCCCTTCGATGTCGTCCACGGGCCTGCCGTCGAGGAAGACGGTCTGGATGCGCGCCTCGATGGTCGCATCGCTCAGGCCGAGCCCCTCGCGCAGAAATGCGCTTACCGGGATCCCCAGGCGCGCCCGCATTCCAATGCCCTTTTGCAGCAGCGGGAAGAAACAGGAAACCCGTTCCGCCGGCACGGTGAGTCCCAGCGTCGGCACGGCGTCGGAACGGGTCGCTTCCGTCATGGGCAATCACGTCCTGTTCTTACCAGTCGAACACCCGGTCCATCTCCGCGTCCGACACCTGGAACGTCACGTTGTGCGGCGGCAGCAGCTCCTTGCGGAAGAACTCCGGCAGCCGGTCGTGCTCTTTCGTGAAGCCCGCCCTCGCGTTGAAGTCCCGTTCCCACGTGAGGATCTTCTTGCCCAGGGCGGTCACGTCGTCGCCCGTCAGGCCGGTCCCGTAGAAGGCGTTGAGCAGGTCGAGCAGCGCCTGGAAGGTGTCGGGCTGGTCCATGACGGCAAAGGCGATGAAGAGGCACATCCCTGTCGAGTCGATGGCGGCCGTGGCGATCTGGAGATTGCGCGACAGCTCGATCTGGCCCTCGGGCTTCAGCGGGTCGACGTAGCCGCCGACCTTGAGGATGTTTGTGGCAATGGCATAGCCCGCCGTGTGATCGGCGCCCATGGTGGTCGTGGCGTAGGTGACCCCGATGCCCTGGATGGCCCGCGGGTCGTAAGCCGGCAGGGCCTGGTTCTTTACGACGGGGACTCGCTCGACACCGAAGGCCCGGCCCGTCATGCCCGCGCCGTTGCCCAGGATACGGCCCAGGGGCGTCCCCTTGCCCACCTCGTGGAGAAGGTTGATCGCCCCTTTCGCGTCGCCGAACTTCACGATCCCCGCCTCCATGGCCACGGCGATCGTCGCACCCATCTCGATGGTGTCCAGGCCGTAGTCGTCGTCGATGCGGTCCATCAGGGCGACGGCGTCGATGTCGTCGATGCCGCAGTTGGCCCCGTGGGCCCAGACCGTTTCGTACTCGGGCTGCTTGGTCAGGTAGTTGCCGTCCTTGTCGTGCCAGATCCCCGAGCAGCGGATCACGCATCCTCGGTGACAGCCGTGTGTCGGGTTGCCGCCCCGGGCCTTCTCCAGCTCCGCCTCGGTCTCGCCGCTGATCTTCGCCGTGCCGTCGAAGCGGCCCCAGAGGAAGTTGTGCGTCGGGTACGCCCCTGCCTCGTTGATCACGTTGGCCAGAATGTTCGTCCCGAAGGCCGGGAGTCCCTCGCCCGTGACCGGATGCCTGCGCAGGCCGTCGACGAAGGCCTTGTTGGCCGCCCGGAACTTTTCCACGTCCTTCGGCACCCGGTTGCCGAGGCCCGTGTCGTCGAGCACGATCACCTTGACGCCCTTGGAGCCCATCACGGCGCCCAGCCCGCCGCGGCCCGCATGGCGCGTGGGCCGCAGCTCCATGTCCGTGAAGGCCACCGAGGCGGCGCACATCCTCATCTCGCCCGCCGGCCCGATGGAGACGCAGGCGATCTTGTCGCCGTGCTCGGCTTTCATTTTCTCGACGAGGGCGTAATTGCCGAGCATCCGAAGGCTGTTGTCGCGCGTGATCCGCACGCCGTCCTTGTTGATGAAGATCTTGTAGAGGTCGTTCTCCTTCGGCCTGCCTTCCAGAATGATCGCCGCATAGCCCAGCCGGGCCAGCACCTGGGATGCCTGCCCGCCCGAGTTGGACTCCTTGATGCCGCCGGTCAGCGGGCTCTTGCCGCCCACGGAGCATCGCCCCGACATGGCCGCAATCGTTCCGCTCAGCATCCCCGGCGCGATGACGAGCCGGTTGTCCTCGCCCAGCGGGTGGGCCAGGGGCGGCACCTCCTTCGAGACGACGGCGGAGGTCAGCGCCCGGCCCCCCAGCCCCGCGTACTCCCCGGCGGGGACCGTTCGGGCCGCGGGACCGCCTTCCGCGCTCATGTTGATTCGGAGCAGCTTGTCCATGACTCTCCCTCCTTGCTGGTTGGGTCTGTCCGGGGAACCCGCGAGCCCTCGAGGAACGGGGTCAGAGGAAGGAAACGGCGGCAGGAAGCGTCCCGAGGCTCTCTTCTGCGGCAATCCGGGTGTTCGTTGGGTGTTGAGGGATGGACGACGGGATCATGCGATAAGTTGAATCTAGGGGAACGTCCCGCCTTTGTCAATGATGTCTAATTCGACATAACGAAGCCCCGGGCGGGGCCGGCAGGAAACGTCTCGCCCGATCAGGAAAGGTTCAGCAGGGTGACCTCGGGCCGGGCGTTGAGCCGCACGGGGGTGAGCGAGGTGCCAATGCCGCGGCTCACATAGAGGCGGCTCGCACCGATGTAAAAGAGGCCCTCGGGGTACGGGGTCCGCAGGTGGGCGACGCTGATTTCCCGCCTGGGCAGGGTGAGCTTGATCTGCCCCCCGTGATAGTGGCCCGCCAGGGTGAGCGCCACGCCGCGGGCCGCGGCCTCGGGGAAGACCTCCGGGCGGTGGGACAGCAGGATCGTGGGCACCGCGGGGCCGAGCCCCTGCAGGGCGGCCCGCAGGTCGGGCCTGCCGGCGTTCAAATCGTCGATGCCGGCGACGGCGAAGGGGCCCTGCGCCGTCTCGATCACACGGCTGGCGTTCCGCAGCAGGGGGATCCCGCTGTGCCGGAAGAGCGCGTCGAGCTCGGCGTTCCGAACGTACCAGTGGTCGTGGTTGCCCGGCACGGCGAAGGTCCCGTACCGGGCGCGGACGCGCGCCATCTCCTCGAGGCAGTCCGGCAGGAAGGCGCTCGAGTTGGTGACGTAGTCGCCGGTCAGGACGAAGAGGTCCGGTTCGAGGGCGATGACCTCCTCGGCGTAGCGCCGCATCTCGCGGCGGGTCATGGTCAGCCCCGCGTGGATATCCGTGAGCTGGACCACCCTGAGCGGAAGGCCGAAGGGGACCGAGAGCTCCTCCACCTCGTAGGCCCGGCCGGCATAGGCGGCCCCGTAGCCCGACAGGACAAAGGGGGCGGCCGCAAGCGAGCCCACGCCGGCTTTCACGAAGCGGCGCCGCCCCGTGTCGACGGGGGCCGCAGGCGCCCGGCCGGTCGCGTCGCGCCAGCACTTCGCCGCCCGCCGGCCCAGCTCGCCGGCGCACCGGGACGCCAGGAGGATGAGGGCGCAGGTCAGGGACCCGACGCTCCACAGGGACGGCATGTAGAAGAGAACGGCCTGCAGGGCCGGGGGCGGGTCGAGCCACGCCAGGGGTCTCGCCAGGAGGAACCCGCTGAGGGAAAAGAGGGTCACGATGGCCAGGCCCGCCGCGCCGACGGCCCACGAGGCGGCGCGCCGCGAGAGGCGGGTCGACCGGATGGCCTCACGGAAACGGACGAAGAGGTAGATCTGGGCCAGGACGGCAAGGGCCAGAACCAGGACGCGGTAGGCCGAAGAGATCAATTCCAGGGTGACCGGCGAGAAGGGCATGCCGGGGCTCATCTCGTTCATCGTAGGCGGTAAGATAAACAAGGCATGGCGAAAAAGCAAGCCCCATGCCGTCGGGCGTCGGTTTGTCCTTTCCTTTCGGTGCCTTGGGTCGGCGCAGGGGACGATGGTTGCAGGAAGCGAGCCGTCCCGGCCCCGGGCGTGGCTGTTTTTTTTGGGGCATGCCGGCGCGATTTGTACTACAATACGGCGCGAACGACCTGACGGCGCGCAGGCTTAAGCGTTCCTTCCCGGGGATCGGACATGAAAACCCGCTTTACAGAGAAACTGGCATCCACTCGCGTCACCTTCCGCACGGCCCTGTCGACGCTTCTGGCCGTCATGCTCGTCGGCACGGTCTGCCTCCTCGGGGGCCTCTCCTATTACAACCTGAAGCGCAACGCCGACACCCTCTCGGCGCAGGTGCTCGACGAGAGCTCCCTGCGCATCCGGCACTGGGTCGGCACGCTGCTGACGCGCGCCCGGGACCAGGGCGAGATGAACCGCCAGCTCCTGGGCACCGTCCAGATCAAGCCGGAGACGCTGAACTGGCTGACCCGCCACCTGCAGCGGGTCATGGAGACGCAGAGCCATTTCACGTTCCTGTCGGCCGGTTTCGAGAGCGGCCTGATGCTGTCCGTCGAGCGCCTCGAGGACGGAGGATTCAGCATCCGCGAGGCCCGGTACGACCGCAAGGCCGGCAAGGCGACCATCCTCGACTTCAGCCCCGAGGACTACCCGCAGCGGAAGGCCTACGACCGGCGGGAGTTCCCGCTGACCGGCGAGAGACGGATGCCGGAGTGGTACACCGCGGCGCGCGACGCCGACGGGCCCGTCTGGACCGAGGGGCGCACGCTTCGAAGCGGCGCGAAGGCGGTCCCGGGGATCAGCCTGGCAACGCCGGTCTACGACCGGGACCGGCAGTTCATCGGCGTCACGACGGTCGACATCGACATCAGCGCCATCTCCCGGTTCCTCAACTCCAACCCGATCGGCAGGGACGGGTTCGCCTTCATCATCGAGCAGACGAGGGACGGCGCGTACCGGGTGCTCGCACACCCGCAGCCCGAGATCCTCACCCGGGAATACCGGGACGAGCGGGGGCGCACGCAGTTCGAGTTCACGCCCTGGCAGAAGCTCGGCGACGAGAAGGTCGTGCGCTTCATGGAGAGATTCTCGCAGGACGGCAGCTACCTGGGCCACGACCTCCGGACGTTCCGGTTCAGCGCCGGCGGCCGGGACTACTTCGGCAGCTACCGCCGGATGGCGGGCAGCAACGTGCCGGGCTGGGTCATCGCCCTGGTCATCCCCTACGGCGAGATCATGGGGGCCGTGGACCGCAACAACCTGGAGACCATGGCAATCGGGATCGCCGTCTTCTTCCTGATCCTGATGTCGAGCGCGTGGATCTCGGCCCTCGTCGCGAAACCCCTGCGCCGGATCGCCCTGGATTCCGAAGCCATCGGCCGCTTCGAGCTGGAGCCCCGGCCCCTGGAGCGCTCGCAGATCAAGGAGGTGGACCAGCTGATAGTGGCCACCCACGACATGAAGCGGGGCCTGCGCTCCTTCGGCAAATACGTGCCGGCCGACCTGGTCCGCGAGATCCTCGCCTCGGGGGGCGAGGCGGAGCTCGGCGGCCGCAAGGCCCACCTCACGGTCTTCTTTTCCGACATCGCCGACTTCACGTCGATCTCGGAGGGCCTCGAACCCGAGGCCCTCGTCGAGCAGCTCGGCGAGTACTTCGAGGCCATGAGCGCCGCCCTGAGGCGGCAGCCCCCGGGGACGCTCGACAAGTTCATCGGCGACAGCATCATGGCCTTCTGGGGGGCCCCCACGCCCAACGCCGATCACGCCGTGACGGCCTGCCGCGCGGCGCTCGCCTGCCAGGAGGAGTTGCAGGCCCTGCAGGAGAAGTGGAAGGGGCAGGGAAAACCCCTGTTTCACCAGCGCATCGGCATCAATTCGGGCGAGGTGATCGTGGGCAACATGGGAAGCGCAAGCCGCCTGAACTACACCGTCGTCGGCGACACGGTGAACACCGCGAGCCGCTTCGAAGGCCTCAACAAGCTCTACGGCACCCGGATCATCATCGGCGAGAGCACCCGGGCATTGGTGCAGGACCGATTCGTCGCGCGGCCCCTCGACTTCGTCTCCGTCAAGGGAAGCGCCCGGGGGGTGCGGATCTACGAGCTGATGGCCGAGGCCGACTCTGCCGACGAACGCACCCGTGCGATCGCCCAACTTGGCGAAACCGCGCTGAGCTTCTACCTGCAGCGCCGCTGGGACGAGGCGCAGGAGCGCTGCCGCAAGATCCTGGAGCTCAACCACGGCGACGAGCCCGCCCGGATCCTGATGGAACGCTGCCGGCGCTACCGGGAAACCCCGCCGCCCGAGAACTGGGACGGCATCCACCGGATCGAAAGCAAGTGAGAACACGCCCGGCCCACGGGTCGGCCGCCCCCTCCTTTTCTCCTTTCGCAGCCGGCACATGCCCGGCTGCCGAATCGCCGCCCGCCGACGGAAAAAAGTTCCTTCCACGGTAAACCGGATCCCCGCCGGAGCGTTTTCTATACCAGGGATTGTCTTTTCACACGGCCACCCGGTGATCGAACACCCCGATTGTCGCACCGTGCAGGCAGGGGGTGTTCCCGATGCCGGTGCCCGGCAGGAGACGAACATGAACGCATGGAAACCCCTCCGGTTTGCCGTTGCCTGGTGCCTGGTCCTTCTGATCGCCGTGCCGCCGCCGATCCTTGCGCAGGAGCCGGGTGCAAAGGCGCCCTCCAGGGCCTTTTCCCAGGCGGAACTGGACCAATTGCTCGCACCCGTCGCGATCTACCCCGACTCGCTCCTCGCCCACATTTTCATCGCCGCGACCTACCCCCTGGAAGTGGTGATGGCGGAGAGATGGGCACGGGAGAACCGGGGCCTCCCCGCCGATTCGTTCAATGCCACCCTCGACCGGCAGCCCTGGGACGCCAGCGTGAAGGCCCTCGTCCCCTTCCCCGACGTCCTCGAGATGATGAGCCGAAAACTGGACTGGACCCAGAGGGTCGGCGACGCCTTCCTCGCCCAGCAGGCCGACGTGATGGACACGGTACAGAGGCTCCGCAAGCGGGCCCACGACGCGGGCAACCTCAAGTCGACGGAGCAGCAGAAGGTGATCGTGGAACAGGAGATCATCCGTGTCGAGCCGGCGAACCCGTCGGTCGTCTACGTGCCGGCCTATGACCCCTGGTGGGTCTACGGGCCCTGGTGGTGGCCGGCCTATCCACCGTATGTCGTCTACCCCTATCCCGCGGGCGTCGCGATCGCCCCCGGGTTCGTCTGGTTCGGCGTCGGTCTCTTCGTGGGGGCCTATTGGGGCAGCTGGGGGTACTGGGGCTGGCACAATCACACCTGCTACGTGAACCGCTCCACCTATCCCCATGGCGGCCACGGGGGCTACGGCAGCGGGGCCGTCGGCGGGGCCTGGGCGACACGGCACCAGGGCGCCGCGGGCGCCGTGGGTGCGGCCGGAGGGGTCGCAGCGGCACAGCCCTGGCAGCACAACCCCGCCCATCGCAGGGGGGTGGCCTACCGCGACACGGCAACGCGCGATCGCTACGGCCGGACGGACCGGGCGGCCGTCGAGAGCCGGCGGAGCTTCCGCGGCTTCGAGGGCAACGGGATCGAACGCGGAGGCGGTCGCACGGCCGGCGCCGGCAGCGCCGCACTGGCGGCCTCCCGCGGGACCGCGAGACCCGACCCCTCGCGCGTGCGCGACGCGCTGTCGGCCGGAGCGGGGAGGGCGGACACCCCGATCGGCCGGTCGGGACGGCCCGATGCCGCGGTCCGCGGCGGGGGGGCCTCCGACCGCGCAACCCGGCCCGACACGATGTCCTCCCGGACAGGCAGGACGGATCGGGACGGGCGGCGCGAGGCCGGGTTCGCATCGGCGGGCCGCGAGCGGCGCACGATGGACAGGGCCAACCTGGAGCGCGGCCTCTCGGGGCGCGCCTTCGAGGGGATCGGCCGGGGCGGCGAGGTCCGTCGGCAGAGCACCTGGGGCCGCGAGAGCCTCAACACGGCACGAACAGGCGGCGCAAGGGCGGGTGAGGTCACCCGCGGCTTCCCGCAGGGCGCAGGCAGGGTCGGCGAGGCGGTCCGCAGTTTCCCGCAGGGCGGCAACTCCCGAGGCTTCCCGCACGCCGGTGCGGCAGGGGGCGGCGCCGTCCGGAGTCTCCCGCAGGGTGGGGCACGAGTCGGCGATGCCGTCCGGGGCTTCCCGCAGGGTGGCGGGGGCGTGGGCGGCGGGCTCTTTCGGGGCGGCCACCGTTGATAGCGGCTGCGACATCGGGACGTATCGTGCGAAGTCCTTTCCCCATGCAAAAAGCCCCGCCGCACGGCGGGGCTTTTTCGCCGGGGAAACCGCCTTGACGACCTACTTGCCGGGTTTCGCCGATGCTCCGGCGGTTTTCTTCCGGCTCTTCGCCTTGGCAGCGGCCGCTTCCTTCTCCAGTTTCGCGATCCGTTTCTTGAGCACGTCGATCTCCTTGATCAGCGGGCCGTGGAGCCTGGCCTGGGCATCGGCCATCATCTGCTGGATGCGCCCCTCCAGGTCTTTCGTGGCGGCCTTCGACTTCGCGAGAAGCTCGATCATGAGCGCCCTGCCCTCCTTCTCGGTGAGCTCGCCCTTCCGGATCAGCTCCGCCACGGTCTCCTCGACCTTCTCCTTGCCCAGGTAGAACAGACCGACCCCGAGCAACCGCGCTTTCTTGATGAAATCCTGCATGAGGGTCCCTCCTTTTTTGTTTCAGGATACCGCCCCGAGGCGCGCAACGCAAGAAAAAGGGTGCCGCCGTCCCTGCGCAGGGGGCCTCAAGAATCCCCTCCGCCCGGCCGATAAGGAGAATGTGCGGGGGAGTTCCCCCTCGCGCTCATTTCGCCGCAAGGAGACACCGGGACATGAGCATCGCCTGGACGCCGGCGCTGTCCGTCGGCATCGAAGAGATCGACAACCAGCACAGGGACCTGCTCCAGCACGTTTCCGTCTTCTTCCGGCACCTCGGCAACGGCAAGGGCCCCGAGGAGATCCCGGCCCTGTTCGGCTTCCTCGAGAGCTACGTGCAGACGCACTTCTCTCTCGAGGAGAAATACATGACGAAGTTCTACGCCGACGGCCGCGGCTACGAGGAGGAGCAGGCCCACAAAGCCGAGCACCGCGCCTTCGTGCGGGACTTCACGGCCTTCAAGGAGGAGATCCTGGAAAGCGGGGCATCCCCGCTGCTCGTCGCCGAGTTCCAGAAGTGGATCGTCAACTGGCTCGTGGGCCACATCGGCAAGACCGACAAGGGCCTGGGCCGGTTCCTCAGCTCGGCGCTCCCGTTCCTCAAGCGCCGCTGAGCCGCACCCCGTTCCTTTCCCGCCCGGACTCCTGCCCCTACTGCCTGACCAGCAGGATCGAACAGGGCATCCTGCGGACGATGGCGTCGATGCCCCGCCCGTAGAGGAAGTGTTCCAGGCGGCCCTCCTCGTGGGCCGTCAGGATCGCCAGGTCGATCCTCTCGCGGCCGATGACCCGGAGGATTTCCTCCTTCGGGTCGCCCTCCTCGATGAACTCCCGGATCGTCATGCCCTTCTTCTTCTCCGAGTTGATGATGTCCTCCAGTTCCGCTTTGACCCTCGCCATTTCCTTCTTGTACTGGTCCTCGTAGTGGATCGTGGGCAGATTCCACCCCTTCTTGAAGGGGTTTTCCACGACGTGCAGCACGGCAAGCTCGGCGCCGCACGTCTGGGCAAGGGAGACGCCGAAACGCACCGCCTTGCGGCAGTACCGCGTCAGCCTGCTCACGACGAGGATTCGATGGATCCCTTCCATGGCCCGCCTCCTTTCCGGCCGGGCCCGGAGCCGCCTCACCCGGGTCGAGTCCCGGGACCCGGCTACTTCGTGGGGCAGATGTCGTCCAGCCAGAGCTCCTGGCCGCCGATGGAGAACTCCCGGATGGCCCCTTCCAGCACGACGATGCCGCGCCAGTTGTTGCCCTGCTGCGTCGCCGTCACGGTCACGGCCGCGCCCCCGAGGGTCGTACCGTTCAGGGCGACCAGGTTGCCGACATTCCGGAAGTCGCCGTTGACCATCACGTTGTTGTTGCCGCCCAGCTCGGCGAACTTGAGCGTGATCTTCTTCAGCGGGTAGTCGAACTTGAAGCGCAGGTTGACGTTGTTGGCGTTGATTTCCCGGCCGGTCCCGCCGGCGCGGGTGCCCGCGTCGATCCGGGCCTTCCCGTCGGCCGTCCAGTTCCCGTTGGCCCACTGGAACCGCTCGACGGCAATGTTCGTCCCGCTCGTGTAGAAGGTTTGACCGACCGCGAACTGCGTGCCCGGCGCCACGTCCTCGAACCGGACGCAGCACCCGGAGACCAGCATGACCAACAGGAACGCGAAAACGATCTTCCGCAGGACTGCCATGGCACCAACCTCCTTCCCTCGCAGGTTGTTCCGTTTCCCGATCCCCGACGACGGGCCGCCGCCGGGAGACCGGGCCGGCCGGATACCGGCCCTGCCCGCTCCCCCGACTACCGGGCCACGGCTTTCTTCAGGGTCACGATGGCCGTCTGGTTGTCGCTCGTGGCGAGCACCACCCGGACGGGGGCCTTCTCGGAGCTCATGGTCCCGTAGAGCTGCCGGATGCTGATCCCCTTGGCCGCCAGCAGGCTCGTCACGCCTTTCAAGGCTCCCGGCTTGTTGTCGAGTTCCACCTGGATCTCCTCTCTCTCCTCGAGGGTCGTGAACCCCTTCTGCCTGAGCAGGTCGCAGGCCCGGCGGGTGTCGTCCACGACCAGCATGACGCGGGCCTTGCCGGTGCCCGTGATCCCGTAGCCCGCGACGGCCTCGATGTTGATGCCCCGGTCGGCGAGGGCATCGGCCATCCGGTTCAGCACGCCGGCCTCGTCGTCCACCGTCACATAGATCTGCTTCGCCAATGCCGCTTTTCGGATCATGTCAGCACCTCCTTGCCGAGAGACTGTGTCGAGTTCTTCGTTCGAGACGGCAGGCAACCGGCGGGGGACCTTCCCCCGCGGCGCCGGGGCGGGGCGGAAGGCTTTCCCCCCTGCGTCCGGACGCAAGGGCGTCGGGAAACCTGCCGGGCGTTCGATGACGGGCCCGCCGGGCGGCATCGTGCCGCATCGGGCTGCGGCGGATCCCCGGTTCGAGACGATCGGGTTGCGGTTGGGTGGTTTCGGGCCGGGTCACGCGACGGGGCGGGAGGAAGACGAGCACAACAGGAGGCCGGGGCATCACGTATCCCGCCTGATATGGTGATAGGGCAAAAAAAAACGGATGTCAACGGCTATCTCGGGACCCGCGCGGCAAGCCCGTCCGGCGCCGCCCCCGCGGCCCGGGAAGATAGGGTTGGAAAAAAGCCGGTTTTCTGATAACTAGAGCGAAGGCGGACCGCGGGGAGCCGCCGTTTTACTTCCCGAGGAAAGGAATCCGGTGGCGTCCAACGTTTCGATCCTGTTCCGGCTGATCAGCAGCTACCTCCTGATCATCGTCGTCGTCCTGCTGTCCGGCCTGTACACCATCTGGAACCTGAGCGAATTCAACCGCCTCATCCGGGTCGTGACCACCCACGACACGCGGATGATCGAACTGTCGCAGGAGTGCCAGGACATCCTCATCAGCGCCAACGCGTCGGAAAGGAAGTTTTTCGTCTCGGGAGACGAGACGTACCACCGGCAGTTCAAGGACCACGAGATCGCGCTCACCGGCAAGCTCAACGAACTGGCGGCGCTCGTCGACACGGGGAAGAAACGGAATCTCCTGGAGAGCGTCCGCGGGGCCCACGGGCGCTACGTCGCCCTGTTCGACGACATGGCGGCCCAGACGGGCAGCCGGCGGGTACCCGCCGACGAGGCCGCCCGGTACCGGATCGAACAGGACCTGATCGTCGCCGACACGGGGCAGAGCCTGCGCGAGCTGACGAGGATTGCCTCCGACGAGCGCGACGACAAGCTCCGGGAGATCGAGGCCAACTCGGTCCGCAGCGCCGACGCGATCCTGATCTCGCTCGTCATGGCGGTGGTCCTCATGATCGCGATCTCCATCCTGAACACACAGTCCATCAGCGTCCCCATCTCCCGGCTGCGGGAGAAGACGAAGGCCGTCGCCCGGGGCGATTTCGGCGACCCGCTGGACATCGGGTCGCCCCCGGAGATCCGGGAGCTGGCCTCGGCGTTCAACGCGATGTGCGACCGGCTCCGGGAGCTCGACCAGCTGAAGATCGACTACATCAGCCACCTCTCCCACGAGCTGCGCACGCCGCTGACCGCCATCCGGGAGGCCTCGAGCATGCTCGAAGAGGGCCTCTTCGCGGAGATGCCGGAGAAGCAGAGGGAGCTGCAGACCCTCATCCGCGAGGACTGCGAGCGACTGATCCGCTCCGTCACCCGGCTTCTCGACTTTTCGATGATGGAGTCGGGCATCATGCACCTGACGGTGCAGGATGCGCCCCTGCGGCCGCTCGTGGAGCGAAACCTGCAGCGCTTCTCCGCCGTGGCCCAGCGCAAGCGGATCGACATGCAGATCGACATCCCGCCCGATTTACCGCCGATCCGGATGGACGCCGAAAAGATCGAGGTGGTCGTCGAGAACCTGCTGAGCAACGCCCTCAAGTTCACCGCCGACGACGGGCGCATCACGATCTCCGCGAGGCGCCGCGGCGACGAGAAGCTCGTCGAGGTGGCCGTTTCCGACACGGGCCGGGGAATCCCCGAGTCGGGGCTGAAGGAAGTCTTCGAGAAGTTCAAGCGCGTCGACGACGGCAAGGGAGCCGTGCGGGGGACGGGGCTCGGGCTCGCCATCGTCAAGCACATCATCAAGGCACACGGAGGTAGGGTATGGGCCGAAAGCGAACTCGGCAAGGGAAGCACGTTCACCTTTTCCTTGCCTGCCTGATCCTGGCCGGCGCCTTCGGGTGCACCGGAATCCAGGGGGTGCTCTCGAAGCCGGACACCTGGCAGGCGGACGAGCAGATGGCGGCCGGGAATTTCGACGCCGCCGTCGCCCAGTATCGCGAGATCAACCGCCTTTACCCGAGGACGGCCGACGAGGGGCTCTTCAAGATCGGCTGCATCCAGGCCCATCCCCGCAACCCGAAGAAGGACTACGCAAAGGCCCTGGAGACCTTCCGGCAGCTCGTCGCCGAGCATCCCCGCAGCGCGTACCGCACGCAGACGGACGCCTTCATCGCGGTCCTGAGCGATCTGGCAAGCCGGGAGAGGGAACTGGCGGCCAAGGAGAAAGAGCTGGCGAGCAGGGACAGGGGCGCCCCGGCCCTGAAGCGGCAGGTCGACGCGCTCGAGCGGCAGGTCGACGCGCTGCAGAAACAGATCGAGCAGATGAAGGAGATCGACCGGAGTCTCGAGGAGAAGCGGCGCGCGATGCCGCCCCGCAAGTGAGGGTGAGCCATGCAAAGAATCCTGATCGTCGACGATGACGTGAGCGTTCTCAAGGTGCTGCAGCTGCGCCTGGAGTCGGAGCACTTCGCCGTCACGGCGGCCTCCGAGGCCCGCGAGGCGAAGAAGCGGCTCGAGGAGGAGACGTTCGACATCGCCCTGTTCGACCTGCGGCTCGCCGAGGGCACCGGCATCGAGCTGATGAAGAGCATCCGCGACATCGACCCCGACCTGCCGGTGATCATCCTGACGGCCTACGGGACGATCGAGAGCGCCGTGGAGGCCATGAAAGAAGGGGCGTACAGCTACCTGACCAAGCCCTTCGACTACCGCGAGCTGCTCGTCCAGATCCGCAACGCGATCGAGAAATCCAGCCTGTCCCGGGAGGTGAAGCGCCTGCGGAGCCTGGTGCGGGCCGATCTGGAAGGCTCGGACATCATCGCGCACAGCGAAGCCATGAGACGGGTCCTCGACGCCGTGGCGCTCGCCGCCGAGACGGATTCCAACGTCTTCATCAGCGGCGAGAGCGGCACGGGAAAGGGGATGGTGGCCCGCGCCCTGCACAGGCTGAGCAAGCGCAGGGAGCACCCCTTCGTCGGCATCAACTGCGCGGCCATCCCCGCCACGCTGCTGGAGAGCGAGCTCTTCGGCTTCGAGAAGGGGGCCTTCACGGGCGCCGTGGCCAGCAAGAAGGGCCTCTTCGTCCAGGCCGACAAGGGCATCATCTTCCTCGACGAGATCTCCGAGATCCCCCTGTCCATGCAGGGCAAGCTCCTCAAGGCCCTCGAGGAAAAGGAGTTCTACCCCCTGGGCTCGCACAGGACCGTGAAGGTCGACGTCCGGATCGTTTCGGCGTCGAATAAGGAAATCGCCAGGGAGGTCGAGTCGGGGGCTTTCCGCAGCGACCTCTTCTACCGCGTCCACGTCGTGCCGATCAAGGTGCCCCCGCTCAGGGATCGCAAGGAGGACATCCCGGTGCTGGCGGAGCACTTCCTGGCGAAGGTGGCGCAGAAGCTCGAGAAGCCCGTCAAGTCCCTCTCGCCCGGCGCCATGCAGAAGCTCATGATCTACTCCTGGCCGGGCAACGTCCGGGAGCTCGAGAACATGATCGAGTGCGCCGTCGTCATGTCGACGGAAAACGTGATCCCCGAGGAGCTGATCATCGTCCCGGGACGGACGGACGACAAGATTTCCTTCAAGCCCCTCAAGGAGAGTAAGCAGGACTTCGAACGAAACTACCTGGTCCAACTCATGCAGATCAGCCGGGGAAACGTCAGCCAGGCTGCCAAACTGGCGGGCAAGTACCGGGCCGACCTCTACGAGCTTTTGGAGAAGTACGCCATCGACCCGCTCGACTTCAGGAAAGGCTGACGGCGAAGGGCGTTTCCGGGCGGTTCGAAGGGAAAACCCTTCACAAATTCCGGGCCCGCAGGCGGGATTCGGGGCGGCGCGGGCGCCGGCGCCAGGGGAATCAAGGGGTTGCGACAACCGGGTCAAGTGGTACGGGCCTTGCTGTACCACGCCCCATCAAGAAGTGCGGGGACGGCAGATGAGAGTGCTGGTTGTAGACGACGACCCGTTCATGACGGAGATCCTGAAGCTCTACCTCGTGAGGGCGGGTTACCAGGCCGACGCGGCCGAGAACGGCCTGCAGGCTCTTCGCCTGCTGGAGAGCGCCCCGTTCGACGTGGTCATCACCGACGCGGTCATGCCGGAGATGACGGGCTTCGAGCTGTGCCGGGCGGTGCGGGAAAAGTACCCTCACATCCGGATCATCGGCATGACCGGTCATGTCAACGTGAACGATTTCGAGAAATCGGGCGCCCACGCCTGCTTCTACAAGCCGGTCCCCTTCCACGAACTTCTCAAGGCGATCCAACGCCTCTGCCCGAGCGACTCCACCGCGGCGGCTCAGTGATCGGTGAAGGGAAAAACATACGCTATAACTATCTAGAATCAATGATTTTTTAAAAATGCCCCGACGGTTTGTGTAGGGACGAACCTTCAATCAGACCCGCCTTTTTCGCCCTGCCGGCCCTTCCCTTTGCACCATAATCATCCATAATATCGAACACCTGCATTCTTCGACCCCCGGATGGTATGCTCGTTGCCTATATGCTCCGCGCAGGCGCATCACCGCCCTCGTTTTTCGGAAAGGCATGCAGGAGCGACCCATGGCAACCACAAGACGACACTCCCCTCGAAGGACACACCCCGGCCTCCGGCTTGCGCTGTTTGCGCTTCTGACCCTGCCGCTCATCGCCACGCAGGCGGGGGCGGCGGCCGTGACGCTGGCCTGGGATGCCAATGCGGAGGCCACCGTGGCGGGCTACAGGGTCGGCTACGGGACGGCCAGCGGGAGCTATGCCAGCACGGTCGACGTGGGCAACTGGACGAGCGTCAACATCAGCGGCCTCGAAGCGGGCCGGCGGTATTATTTCGCCTGCAAGGCCTACGACTCGACGGGGAGGGAAAGCGCCTATTCCGGCGAGATCGCCTACACGCCGCCCGCCGCGGCGTGCACCTATTCGATCTCCCCGGCGAGCCAGTCCTTTAGTTCCGCGGGGGGCACGGGAAGCGTGACGGTCAGCGCCGCGTCCGCCTGCGCGTGGAGCGCGTCGAGCGGGGCCCCCTGGATCACGATCACGGTGGGCGCGGGCGGCACCGGGCCGGGGACGGTCGGGTATTCCGTAGCCGCCAACACGGCGACGGCGTCGCGGTCCGCCGCCGTGTCGATCGCCGGCAACACCTTCACGGTCAGCCAGCAGGCCGCGACGGCAAGCACCGTGACCATCACGGCATCGGCCGGGACGGGCGGCTCGATCTCGCCCTCCGGCGCGGTCACGGTCGCCCCGGGGTCGAGCATGAAATTCACCATCTCGCCGCGATGGTTCTACAAGATCTACGACGTCAAGGTGAACGGCGTCTCCGTCGGCGCCGTCAAGTCGTACACGTTCTCCAACGTGAAGGGTAACCAGACGATCACCGCAACGTTCAAACGAAAGTATTAGGCCTCCAAGGGCGGATCCCTCCCCGGGGAATTTCAGTTTTTGCCCCCTCTGTTCCCCGGGGGGGTTTTTCCCGCCGGGCTGCGGGACCGGGAGATGCATCACCCCATGACCATGGCGCGGAACGAGTCAACGCCTTCCACGGAGCGCATGCGGTCCGTCATGACCATCACGGCCACCGCCGGGCACGGGGGTGTCATCACGCCCTCCTCCCGGCTCTCCGTCGGCTCGGGCCTGAGCAAGATGTTCGTCATCCGGCCCTGGGAGGGGTACGCAATCGGCGACATCGAGGTGGACGGCGTCTCGATCGGTCCCGTGAGCATGTACATGTTCACCAACGTCAAGGAAGACCACACGATCCGCGCAACGTTCAGGAAACAAAGATCCCCGGCGCCCAGGCGCCCGCGGGGTGAGGAGGTGTGACCGTGCTTTCGAAATGGAGAAACCCGCTGCCGGCCGTCGCGTTCGCCTGCTACCTGACGGTTATCCTGACGTCCCCTGCCCTGGCGGGGATGATGGGGGGCCTCGCCTCGGCGCCCGGCCCGGGCACGATCCGCGGCGGGGAGCTCGACCGGGTCCAGCGGGCCCTCGAAACGGAGGTCGTGCGGTCGGCCCTCGAGGCCCACGGGCTCACGACGCAGGAAGCCCTCGAGCGCCTGCAGTCGATGTCCGACGAACAGATTCACCTCATGGCCCGGGCCTCGGACCGGGTCCTGGCAGGGGGTGACGGCGGCGGCGTGGTCGTCGCGGTGCTCGTCATCATCCTGCTGGTCCTCCTGATCCTCTACCTCCAGGACAAGAAAATCGTCATCCGGTGAGAGCCGCCGCCCTCGCCCCCGGGAGGCACATGTCTTGCACTGATTTGTGCATTCCGTCTTTCCCGAGGGGGTGGTGCAACATGGGTCTTCTGGATACGTTCAGGCAGAAAAAACCGCGCCGGGGCATCAGCAAGGCCGTTTCCATGGAAATGGCCGAGGACTGGTCGGGCGGCGACGGCATCGACATGGAGCACGCCGTCGTGATCCGCGCCCGCGACTGGCGCAAGGGCCTGGCCGACGAGTATGCCTACATCTCGGGCCTGCACGGCCTGCGCAGCTGCGACTGGTTCATCGAGTCCCAGGAAATCCTGCACGCGGACAAGCGCAGCTACGAGATCTTCGTCATTCGGACGAGCGACGGAGCCCGGCTGCGCTATTTCTTCGACGTGACGAGCTTCCACGGTTAGGCACGTTGACGCGGCCCCCGATAGCCGCTTCACTGCAGTCATCGTTTGACCAGGGGAAAATCAAATCCCCCTTTCTCCCCCTTTTTCAAAGGGGGAAAGAGGGGGATTTTTCTTGCAGTTTCTTTCACCGGTTGCCGGTCGCTTTTGTCGACGGTCCGCTGCGGGCTCCAGGCTGTTGACTGCCGTCTCTCCCGATACCCTAGACCCGATACCCGATACCCGATCCCCCACGCCCCTCACCCGACGGGCGCCATCCTGCGCTCCAGCCGCAGGGTGCGCAGCGTGTCGTTCAGGAGCCCGATCTTGTGGGCCTTCCTGGGGATGTTCCCCTCGGGGCCGGTGCGGAGCCTCTCCGTGCGCACCCGGCCGGCCAGGTCGGTGAACCGGACGAGGATCTCGCACTCGGGGTCGTAGGCAAGCGCCAGCTGCCGGGTGCGCCGGTCGGGCCACCCGCCGAAGGGGTTGGCGGTGATCGCGGTGAACTTCGCTCCCCCGGGGTCGGCTTCGTCGGCTTCGACCCCCACGACGACCCGACCGTATCTCTTGAAACTCTCGAAGGCGACCGCCGCGATGCCGTCCCACCGCCGGAGCTGGTTTTTCACGCACGCCGGGACATCCGCCGCAACCTCCAGCCGGTCGCGGGAGTAGAAGACCGACGTCATCGCCTCGATCCGGTACCGGATCGCCCGCAGCTCCCGGGCGTGCCGCAGGACGCAGTCGGCCCCGCTCGCGAGGACCTCGTCTTCCCGGCCCGCTTCGACCAGGCTGCCGGCTACGGCGACGACGGGGATGTTCCAGGCCGACCGGAGGATGCGAACGAGCCCGAGAGGCGAAGCCGGCGCGACGGCACGCGCCTCCGGCGGCGTGCAATCCACGCAGTCGAGCAGGAGGACCGCCAGGTGGACGCGGACGCCCCTGACGAGCTGAACGGCCGCCTGCGCGTTGACGGCCTCGTGAAGGGTCAGCCGCCAGCCGCTTTCCGGGAAGATCTCCCGCAGGCACGCCGCGATGCCCGGCTCGGAGGGACCGGTCCCGGCGCCGATCAGGACGTGCACGGCGGGGCGCAGCAGGCTGTCCGCGGGAGGAAGGGGTTGCAGCATCGATCGTCGGCTCGCCGGGGGAGAGTTTTGCCGGGCCCGGCCTCGCGGCGGGGCCGGGCGTCGATCCGGCAGCCCGTACCGGTTTTATCGGCAGGGAGCGCCCATTTCTTGAAAGGGGCGGGGCGCCCCGGGTTGCATCGAGAATAAGGAAGTACCTATCGATTTACTAATGATCTACTCATATTGCCTTTCCCCCGGATATCGCGCATCCTTCAACCAGGGATTTCCCGGGCGCGACCGCCCGGTTCACGCGAGACGCCCTGCCGGGGCCGTCGAAGCCGGGGGCGAACCGGGGACCCTGTCGCGGCAGGCACGTCGAGGCGATCGGCAACGCGTCAGCGAGCCCCTATCGCGGCAGATCCGGCCCTAACCGGATGCGCGGGGGACCAGGCGGGCTTTTCAGGAAAGGAGGGTTTGATCATGAGCAAGAAAACGATTCGGAAAGAGGACGCCGGCCGGGGAGGCAGGGCCGCGATGGGCAAGGGGGGTCTTACGAGCGATCCCCGCGAGTCCGCGTACCTGCTGCACAGCATTGTCCAGGGCTTTTCCATCCCCGCCTTCGTCATCGGGAGGGATCACCGGATCCTCTACTGGAACCGGGCCCTCGAGCAGCTGAGCAACATCCCGATGAGCGAGGTGGTGGGGACCAACCAGCACTGGAGGGCCTTCTACGCCGAGCCGAGGCCCTGCATGGCGGATCTCCTGGTCGACGGGGTCTCCGATCGGGTCCCGAAGTGGTACGAGGGAAAGTACCGGAAGTCCGACCTGCTCGAGGAGGCCTTCGAGGCGACCGATTTCTTCCCCGCCCTGGGGGAGAAGGGCGTCTGGCTGCGATTCACGGCCGCGGCGATCCGGGACACCCACGGCGAGATCATCGGCGCCATCGAGACCCTCGAGGACATCACGGAGCGCAAGGTCGCGGAGCTGACGCAGCGCGAGAGCGAGCAGCAGCTTTTCAGCATCATCGAGGGCTCCCCCATCCCGACCTTCGTGATCGGGCTGGACCACAGGGTCCTGTACTGGAACCGGGCACTGGAGAAGCTCAGCCGGATCCCGGCGGAGGAAATGATCGGCACCAACCGGCACTGGAGGGCCTTCTACGCCAAGGAGCGCCCCTGCATGGCCGACCTGCTGGTCGACCAGTCCCTCGAGACGATCCCCGAGTGGTACGGCGGCGTCGCGAGGTCGAAGCTGCTCGAGGACACCTACGAGGCCGAGGGCTTTTTCCCCGATCTCGGGGAGAAGGGCCGGTGGCTGCGGTTCACCGTGTCCCCCATCCGGAGCTCCCGGGGGGCCCTGGTGGGCGCCATCGAGACCCTCGAGGACATCACGGAGCGCAAGGAGACGGAGCAGAAGGTCATCGAGAGCGAGAAGAGGCTCCACAGCATCGTCCAGGGGTTCTCCATCCCGGCCTTCGTGATCGGCAAGGACCACCGGATCATCTACTGGAACCGGGCCCTGGAGAAGCTGACCAACCTGAAGGCCAAGGACATGGTCGGGACCAGCCAGCAGTGGCGGGCCTTTTACGGGAAGGAGAGGCCGTGCATGGCCGACCTGCTCGTGGACCGCGCGGCGGACAAGGTGTCCAAGTGGTACTCGGGGAAATACCGCAAGTCCGATCTCATCGACGAGGCCTACGAGGCGACCGATTTCTTCCCCGACCTCGGCAAGGGCGGGCGCTGGCTGCGGTTCACCGCCGCGGTCATCCGCGATTCGCGAGGCGAGCTCGTCGGGGCCGTGGAGACCCTGGAGGACATCACGGACCAGAAGGTCGCCGAAAACGCCCTGAAGAAGAGCACGGACCGCAAGAGCGGAAAATCGTCCTAGCCGGCCCCGCGGCAGGCCGGGAGATCCGTCGACCGGGATCCCACACGGACTGAAAGGAAGGAGGTCAGGCCATGAGACCGCACGCCACAAAGCTCATCGAAACCGTCGAACAGAACGCCCGGGCCATCGCCCAGCAGTGGTACAAGAACGTCAAGATCAACCCCAAGACGCCCGTCTACCACGCGCTGCCGGAAGAGAAGGCCATGGACCAGGCCCTGTACTTCTACAGCAGCTTCCTGAAGCTCTTCGCCACCGACAAGCCCTTCGAGGACGCCTACACCCTGTTCTCCAAGTACGCCGACGCGAGCTACCGGGAGCGCATCCCCCTGCCCCAGGCCGTCTACGCCCTCATCCTGATGCGGCGCCACATGTGGCTCTTCGCCGAGTACCAGGCCATCTTCGAGACGGCCGTGGACCAGCGGCACGCGCTGGAGAGCCAGAGCCGCATGATCCTCATGTTCGACTACGCCGAGTTCGTCGTCATCGACCGCTACGACGAGCTGATGCGGAAGGAAGCCGAGGAGAAGTGCAGGGCGATGAAGGTGAAGGGCCCGTTGCTCTCGCTGTGGGGGGGTGAAAAAACGAAGTAGGGGACGCCTTGCCCGCCTCGCGGAAGCGGGCGTCCGGGGGCCGCCCCCGCAGCGGACGGCCTCTTTCCCGGCGGCGGGCCGCGGGGGCGTTCAGCGCTTCTTGCGGTTGTCGTAATTCTGGTAATGAGCGGTGATCTTCGGGTTGTCGAGGTCTTCCTGCGACATGCGGGCAACCATCTCGAGGCCCCGGATGTCGAGCTTGAGCGCCTTGATCTGCTTGTCGTAGAACTCGATGTCGCTCTTGAACCGCTTGCGCTTCGCGATCTCCATGAAGGGCTTGCCGTTGAGCTCGTCCTGGATGGCGTTTCGCTTTGCGCTCACGGCCTTGAGCCTCGCCCGCAGGGCCTCCAGCTTTCCCTCCGCGCCCTCCTTCACCCGGTCGAAATCCACGGGCTTGCCGTGCCCCCCCTGCTCCACGGGCCGGATGTCGATCGCGGGGACCGCCGGTTCCGCGGCCGCCGCGGGCCGGGGGGTTTCCCGGGCCGGCGCCGCGGCTTCGGCCTTGCGGTCCACGGGCGTCGGGACGTTGGCCACGCCGTAGTGGACGGCGCTTCGTTCGCTTGCGTCCGTCGTCTTGATGCAGACGTCCACGAAGAAGGGCCCGGCCGCCGTCGAGAAGGGGATCACGATGCTCGGGCTCTTCAGGATGTGGCAGATCGTGTGCTGGCGGCCGTGCACGACGGTGGGGATGGCCGCGAAGACGCGCATCCCCATCTTCTCCATCTGCGTCCGCGACGCGCCGGAGATCATGTTCGTGAGCTCCCCCGTGGCGTCGATGATCTCCTGCGTCACGCCGCTGCACTGCTCGCCCAGCATGTTGGCCACGATCCTGCAGATGCAGGCCTCCGAAAAGCTCAGCGCCAGGGAGCCCAGGGCGTCGCCCGTGATGCCGATGATGCCCGACACGTCCCCGAAGGCCGCCTCGTCCTGCTTGACGCGGGGCTTGCCCGGGACGGCGTCGATGTGCGCCATCTTTTTCAGGACTTCCAGCGTCCCGGCCAGGAAGGGGTTGATGTAGTTGACGTCCATGGGAATTGCTGTCTCCGTGAGGGTGCCCCCGGGCGGAGCCCGGCGGTCTTCCCTGACCCTGGAGAGCATGCAACCGAGGTGCCAGAAGGGGTGCCGGGCGGAATCCGGCAGAAAAGCCGGGAACGGGGCCGGGCGGCGGCAACCGTTCCGTCCCCCGCCCCGGCCCTGGCGTCGGCACAAAATATGCCGTTTAATCGAGCCCTTGTGCGCCGGCACCGCAATCTATCCGCCAGACCGCGCCGATTCCGCGACGGATCGGTCGCACCCGCCCATGCCCGCAGCGCCGCCTGCATCGTGCAAAGACCCTGATTCGAAGAGGGTTTCCCCCGCCCCGGCAATCCGGTTTTCTGGCACCCGTTTTGCGACAGTTGCGACGTAACCTGGCGGCGACCGTCCTCCGCGGCGCCCAACGCTACCAGCCCTGTTCCGATTTCTGAAAACCCGCTTCGATCGGGCGTTTCGTCGCGGGGTCGCGGACGGCCTGCCACCGGGCGCTCCGCACCTGCGTCCCCTGCGTCGAGACGATCGTCCCCTCGATCCGGTCGCCCGCGGCGATCCCGGCAAACTCGAGGCGGGCCCCCGCGGCTCCCGATCCGGCCTCGATCGCAAAGGCGACCCGGTCCCCCGCAACCCGCCCGCCGGCCAGGGCCGTTTTCTCACGACCCTGCTGGAGCGTCCCCCGGATCTGCTGGTAGCGCTGGTCGATCTCCAGGGTGAAGCCGCCCCGGCCCGGGTCCGTCCATTTCCACCGTCCCGTGACATTGGCCGGGATCACCCAGGCAAACACCTTGCGGCTCCCGACGCTCGTCGAGCGGTCCGGCCTCCAGTCCCCCATGTCGAAGGTGTGGGACACCAGGCGGCTGCCGGGCTTCATCTCGTCGAGAAACTTCGGGCGGAGCCGCAGGTTGACGTGGGTGAAGAGGTAGATCAGCATCACCGTCGATTCGCGGATGTCGGTCTCGAAGAAGTCCTGCCTCTCGAACCGTGCCCGGTCGGCAACTCCCGCCGCGCTCGCATTCGAGCGGCACAGCGCGACGAGGTCCCCGTCGATGTCGACCCCCACGCCTCGGCACCCCGTCCGCTTCACCGCCTCGATCACGAGCCTGCCGTCGCCGCAGCCCAGGTCGTAGACCACGTCGTCCGCCCTCACGCCTGCCATGCGGATCATCGCGTCGACGATCTCGTAGGGGGTCGACACGTAGGGCACCTCGGCGAAGGTCTGCTTGCCGAGATAGAGCCCGTCCCACAGAAACGCGGTATCCTCGGGAGAGGCCAGATCGGCCCGCTCCCGGGGGAGGGTCGACAGGAGCGCCAGGGCGGCGAGAACGATCGCGGCGATGGCAACCCAGGCTTTCTTCATGCCTTCCCTCCGCGAGGGGCCGTTCAACGGCGCAACGCTAGTGCCAGAGCAGGTCCGCGTTCTGATACCCCGTCTCGACCGGGCGCCGCGTGGAAGGGTCGCGGACGGCGCGCCACCGGCTGCCCTGCGCCCGTGCGCCCTGTCGCGAAACGATCGTCCCCGTGATCGCGTCCCCCCGGACCGTGCCGGCGAATTCGCGTCGCGCCTTCACGCCGCCCGCCTGCTCCTCGATCGCAAAAGCGATCCGGTCCCCGGCGAGACTCGCCTCCGCGAGCTCCGCTTTCACGGACCCGCGCCGCAGCGTCCCCCGGATCTGCTGGTAGCGCTGGTCGATCTCGAGGGTGTGGACGCCGCCGGCCTTCCCCGGCGCCTTCCAGGTCCACGTCCCCGAGGCGTTGGCCGGGATCACCCACAGGTAGACGCGCTGCGCCAGGACGTTCGACGTCGCGTCGGGCCCCCAGTCGCCCATGTCGAAGGCGTTGGACACCAGGCGGCTGCCGGGCCGCATCTCGTCGAGGAACTTGGCGCGCAGCCGGATGTTGATGTCGGGGAAGAGGTAGATGAGCATCACCGTCGCCTCGCGGATGTCGCTGACGAAAAAATTCTGCTCCACGAACCGCACCCGGCCCTCCACGCCCGCCGCCTTTGCGTTGGCGCGGCTCTCGCGGATGCGCGCGGGGTCGATGTCGATCCCGACCCCGCGGCAGCCCGCCTTCCTCACGGCCTCGATCACGAGCCGCCCGTCCCCGCACCCGAGGTCGTAGACCACGTCGCCCGGGGTCACGCCGGCCAGGCGGATCATCTCGTCGACGATTTCGTAGGGGGTCGACACGTAGGGAACGTCGGGGGAGACGCCCAGGGCGATCTGCAGGCCGTCCCAGGAGAAGGCGCCCTTGTCCTTGACGCCGGGCCCGACCCCGCCGCCGTGGGCGGCGGCAAAGAGGGCCAGGACGGCAAGGCAGGCGATCGCGGCGGCAGTCCGGCTCGGTTTCATCCCCTCCCCCCTGCGATGCGGCAAACCCGGGCCGTCCCGTCAGGATTCGACGGAATACTCGATCCCGGCGTTGCGGAAGTTCGGCGGGATCCGGCAGATCCGGTGGCTGCTGTTGGCGAACACGATCTCGTTGGTGCCCTCGGCGTGCAGCTCCATCGTCGCCTCGTTGTAGAACCGGAAAACGAGCTCCGTGCTGGCCCCCCGCAGGTTCTGGATCTGCATCTGCACGAGCACCCGGTCGTAGAGGTAGAAGTCCTTCTTGTACTCGCACATGGCGTTCTTCGTGATCAGGACGAGGCCGTCCCGGATGGACTCGAGCCCGCCCGGCACGCATTCCTTTACCCACAGATCCCGCGTGATCCCCTGGAGCGTGAAGAAGTGCACGAAGTACATGTGCTGCAGCAGGTTGGTGTCCCCGATCGTCACCGTCGTGCGGTATTCGTAGCTCTTGCCCATGCCGACCCCTTGTTTTCGGTCTGTTTTTTGACAGTTCTACCAGCAAACCGGCGGGCTCGGCAACAAAAACCCGCCGGGGCCCACCGACCCGGAAGGATCTCGGGCCCTTGCAGCCCCCCGCCCCCCGCCCAGCCCCCGGGCCGCCCGTCTGCTGCCCCGAAAATTTTTTGCAAAAAAAGATTGACAAAACATGATTGCATCATTATTATCCAAAAATTACGTCGGCAATTACGCTAGAGTTCCAGATATCCGCTGCAGGATTTGGTTCGATGGCTCCCCCGTTTGATTGCACCTATCAGATGCGGGGAGTTTTCTTTTCCGTGACGGCTGACGGGACTTCAACAGCAGGAAAGGTACCATGAAAAGCGACATCCAAAAGGTCCGCAACATCGGCATCAGCGCCCACATCGACTCCGGGAAGACCACGCTGTCGGAACGCATCCTCTTCTACACGAAACGCATCCACGCGATCCACGACGTCAAGGGCAAGGACGGCGTCGGCGCCACGATGGACTCCATGGAGCTCGAGAAGGAGCGCGGGATCACGATCGCCTCGGCGGCGACCTTCTGCGAGTGGATGGGCCACGAGATCAACATTATCGACACCCCCGGGCACGTGGACTTCACCATCGAGGTGGAGCGCTCCCTGCGGGTGCTCGACGGCGCGGTCCTCGTGCTGTGCTCCGTAGGCGGCGTGCAGTCGCAGTCGATCACCGTGGACCAGCAGATGAAGCGATACAAGGTTCCCAGCATCGCCTTCATCAACAAGTGCGACCGCAGCGGGGCCGACCCGTCCCGCGTGATCGCCCAGCTGAAGTCGAAACTCGGCCACAACGCCGTGGCCCTGCAGATCCCCATCGGCCTGGAGATGAACTTCCAGGGCGTCGTGGACCTCGTCGGCATGAAGGCCCTGTACTTCGACGGGGAGAACGGCGAGGTGGTCCGCACCGAGGAGATCCCGGCCGAACTGCGCGACGAGGCGGCCGCGAAGAGGACCGAGCTGATCGAGGCGGCGTCCATGTTCTCCGACGAGCTCATGGAGGCGGCCCTCGAGGAGCGCGAGATCCCGCGGGAGATGCTGATCGCGGCCCTGCGCGCCGGGACGATCCGCCGCGCGCTGACGCCCGTGCTCATGGGGTCGGCCTACAAGAACAAGGCCGTCCAGCCCCTGCTGGACACCGTCTGCGCCCTGCTGCCCTGCCCCTCGGACGTGGAGAACACGGCCCTGGACATGGACAACGACGAGGCGCCCGTGACGCTGGCCAGCGACCCCGGCAAGCCCGTCGTGGCGCTGGCGTTCAAGCTCGAGGACGGCCCCTACGGGCAGCTCACCTACATCCGCGTCTACCAGGGCGCCATCGCGAAGGGCTCCACCATCGTCAACGTCCGCACGGGCAAGAAGGTCAAGGTGGGCCGCGTCGTGCGCATGCACGCCGACCAGATGGAGGACATCGAGGCCGTCTCGGCGGGCTATATCGGCGCCCTGTTCGGCATCGAGTGCGCCTCGGGCGACACCTTCGTCTCCCAGGGCGTCAATCTCACCATGACCTCCATGTACGTCCCCGAGCCGGTCATCTCGCTGGCGATCGTGCCGAAGGACAACAAGGCCCAGATCAACATGTCCAAGGCCCTCAACCGCTTCACCAAGGAGGACCCGACGTTCCGGTGCCACGTCGACGCCGAGACCAACGAGACGATCATCGAGGGCATGGGCGAGCTGCACCTGGAAGTCTACGTGGAGCGCATGCGGCGCGAGTACGCCGCCGAGGTGACCACGGGCAACCCGCGGGTGGCTTACCGCGAGACGATTACGCAGCGCGCCGAGTTCAACTACACCCACAAGAAGCAGACGGGCGGCTCCGGCCAGTACGGCCGCGTGGCCGGCTGGATCGAGCCCGTCGCCGACGAGGAGTTCGTCTTCGAGAACAAGGTGGTCGGCGGCGCGATCCCGACCCAGTTCATCGCGGCCTGCGAGAAGGGTTTCCGCTCCTGCATCGCCAAGGGCCCCAAGATGGAGTTCCCCGTCACGGGCGTGAAGGTCGTCATCAACGACGGCGCCTCCCACACGGTGGACTCCTCGGACATCGCCTTCCAGCAGGCGGCCCGGGGCGCCTTCCGCGAAGGCTACGCGAAGGCCAAGCCCGTCATCCACGAGCCGGTCATGAAGGTCGTCGTCGAGACGCCTACCGAGTTCCAGGGCCCGGTCATCGGCCTGCTGAACCAGCGCCGGGGCATGATCGTCGGCGCCCAGGACGAGGGCGTCATGTCCGTCATCGAGGCCCACGTGCCCCTGGCGGAGATGTTCGGCTTCTCCACGGCGCTTCGCTCCGCCACGCAGGGCAAGGCGCAGTTCACCATGGAGTTCGCCATGTACAAGCTGGTGCCGCAGTCCATCGCCGAGAAGATCGCCGAGGAAGTGGCGGCGCGGAAGAAGAACGCGGCCTGATCATTTCAGGAAAATCCCCCTCGGTCCCCCTTTTGCAAAGCGGGAGGTAAATGGGGTTCTTCCATTTCTACTCCCTCCTTTAAAAAAGGAGGGTGGGGGAGGATTTTAGAACACTCCTCCAAGCAACCGCGTCATTGCGAGTCGAGCCCGGCGGCCCGTGGCCGCCTTCCCGAGAAGGCGGTTTCGGCCCGGCCGCTCCTCGCAATGACCTGACCGTCAGCGGGACCATGCAGACGCAACCCATCGAAAACGTCATTCATCTCAGAGACAGGAATATCGACATGTTCAAGAAAGATCTGATCCTCCGCAACCCGCTTCGGTCCTTGGGCCGGGAGGGAGAAGAGATCCTCGCGGCGGGAAGCTTCGGCGCCGTGCTGGCCCCCGCCGGGGTCGGAAAGACCGCCTTCATCGTGCAGCTCGCCCTCAACGCCATGCTGCAGGAGAAAAACGTGCTGCACATCAGCCTCGACGAGCCCGTCACCAAGGTGAGCCTCTGGTACGAAAAGCTCTTCCAGGACCTGACCGGCCGCTCCCAGTGGTCGAAGCTCGACGGGGTGCTCGAGGATTTGCTGCCCCACCGCTTCATCATGACCTTCAAGGTGGAGGGGTTCACCGTCCCCAGGCTCGAGGAGCGGCTGACGGACCTGACGGCCCAGAACGTGTTCCACCCCGCGATGGTCCTCATCGACGGGTTCCCCTTCGGGGAGGCCGTCCGGGAACGCCTGATGGCCCTCAAGCTGCTCGCCGGCAGGCTCGGGGTCTGCGCCTGGTTCACGGTGCACACCCACCGGCACGAGACGCCCACGCCCGAGGGGCTGCCGCCGGCCCTGTCGGAGGCAAGCGACCTGTTCGACGTGGTCCTGAAGCTCGAGCCGAAGGGCGCCGACATCGCCGTCGAACCCCTGCGGGGCGTGGCGGCGGGCGAGGGCTCGGGCCACCTGCGCCTGGACCCCGCGACGATGCTGATCCGGGACGGGAACTGACCACCACGGAGAGCGGCAGGCCATCCCCGGGCTCACGCGGCAACCTCCTCATCACGGGGATCGAAGAGTGCACAAGGAAGGACCATAAGAACCATGAAGAAAGAAGATGTCATTCTGTTCAGCGGCGGGATCAAGGGCGCCGAGGCTGAGTTCGGGGCCAACGCCGAGCGGCTGGGCATCGAGGAGGTGAACTTCACCTTCGAGGGCCACACCCTCGTCCGCACGCGGGGACTGCGCGTGCTGAACCACGAGGAGCTGAAGAACGGCGACGTAAGCCTGGAGTACGTCTCGAGGCTGATGAACCGCACCTACACCACGAGCCCGACCATCCGCAAGGTGCTGCAGAGCATCTGGTACCAGATCAACAAGGGCCAGGAGATCTACGTCGTGGGCGAGATCCTGCCGGACAAGACCGTCAAGGGCGGCACGGGCTGGGGCGCCGAGTTCGCCAAGCTCTGCAACAAGCCCCTCTTCGTCTTCGACCAGAAGCGAAACGGCTGGTTCACCTGGAACGGGTCGGACTGGGCCCCCTGCAAGGACCCCGTCGTCACCCACGTCCACTTCACGGGCACGGGGACGCGCTTCCTGGAGGAAAACGGGAAGAAGGCGATCGCCGGGCTCTTCGAGCGCAGCTTCCGGTAATCCCGCAAACCACAAGAAATGAGATAGGCCGCCTCGTTGCCGAGAGCGGCCTTTTTGTATCTGTATCATAGGGACGGTGTTGACCAAGTTGACTGACGCCGAGTCGGCTGCCTCGAAAAAACAGGACCGGCAGTCAGTCAACTTGGTCAACACCGTCCCTGATTGTTCAATCTGTCTCCAGCGGGAACCGGTACCCGGCCTTTTCGTACAGATCGCGGATGCGGACGAGGTCCGCCGTCTTGTCCCGGCCGGGGACGATTTCGCCCAGCCACCGGGTCGTCTTGTGCTCGTTGTCCAGGTACCAGCAGACGATGGAGACGTCGGCCGCCCTGGCGATGTGCCAGAACCCGGTGCGGATCGTCCGCACCTTCCTGCGCGTCCCCTCGGGCACGATGGCCAGGAGGAACTCCTCCCGCGCGTTGAAGACATCCACCATCTGCTGCACGGCGCCCCCGGGGGCGTGGCGGTCGACGGGGATGCCGCCGAGGGCCCGGAGCAGGACGGACAGGGGCCAGACAAAGGCCTCCTTCTTGATCATGATGTGCCCCGTGCGCTTGACGATGCGGAACCCCGTGAAGGCCCTCACGGTGTCCATGTTGGTCGTGTGGGGGAAGCCGATGATCACGTGTTTCTTGCCGACGTAGGGCGGCAGCGGCTCGAAGCGCCAGCCCATCAGGGCGTAGAGCGCCCGCCCGGCATGGCTCAGGATCGTTTGCATGACATCCTTTCCCTCGCGCGGCTCACAGGGTGTCGGCGCGGGCGAGACGGGCCGTGGCCGTCGGCTGAAGTCCGTCGGTCCGGTTCCCGTAGTACAGAGCCCTCTGGGCCTCCGGGCCCAGGTCCTCCAGGAGCCGGAATCCCTCTTCGGCCAGTTCCGCCTCGAGCGCAGCGGGGTCGAAGCCGAAGATCATGGGCTCGCCCACGCGCCGGACGATCTCGAAGAGACGGGCCCGCGTCGGGGACGCGTCCCCGGAACCGAAGGCGGCCCGGTCCAGGTAGTCGAACACCAGCTGGCTGCCGGCGGCGGACGCCGACCGCAGCGCGCCGAGCGTCGCCCGGATCGCCGCGTCCGTGAGGTACATGGTGACCCCGAGCCACGAGAAGAAGGCGGTGCGCGACCGATCGTAGGGCGTCCGCGACAGGACCTCGGCGAGGCTTTCCTTCTCGAGATCGGCCGGGGCGAAGTGCAGGTTGGGCGGCAGCGCGAGCCCCGCATCGCGGATTCGCCCGCGCTTGAAAGCCTGGGTCGCGGGGTGGTCGATCTCGATGACGCGCAGCCGCTCCCGCAGGTCGGGCCGCCGCAGGGCGAACGTGTCGAGCCCCGCCCCGATGATGACGTACTGGGCCGTGCCGTCGCGCATCGCCTCCGCGAGCCGCTCCTCGGTGAAGCGCGCCCGCGCCAGCACGACGGCGAGGCCGCGCAGCGCAAGCCCGATCAGGGTTGCACGGTCGGCCCCGGAAGCGGCCAGCTCCGGGTTGTGCTTGGCGACGCCCGCGAGCAGGAACCGCTCGAGGGGCGCCACGTCGTCGGCGCGCAGGAGGGCGCCCGCCAGGGGGTCCTCGAAGATCTTCGGGTCGGCGTGCCTGCAGTGGTGGGCCCTGAAGTAGGCCGTCGCGATCGCCGTCCGGCTTGCCCGTCCCTCGTCCATGCGGCGCCTCCCGCCCCGATTCGTTTGCGAAACCGACACACTCTACCGCATCTCCGCCCCGGGGGCAATGCCGATCGCGCACGCGCGGCGCAAAGAAACCGCAGCGGCGCGCCGGGACCGCGCGGGCGTCAGTAGAAACAGGAAATGAGCAGGGACCCGAAGACCTGCTCGTCGCGGGCCTGCGAGTCGAACTGCTTGGTCCTGTACACGACGGCATAGGTCACTTTCAGGCTCGACGCGGCAAACCCCAGGCCCGCCGAGAAATCGGCGACGAAGGGTTTCTTCTCCACGCTGTGGCTGTCCTGAAACGTGTTGCCGTCCAGGAAGATGTCGCGCAGAACGGCCCGGCCGTCGGCGGCCAGGAAGACGAAGATGCCGAAGCGGCCGCTTGCCGGGCGGCCCTCGTCGTCGGGCAGCCTGCCGGTTTCGCACCCCGGGCGAATGGGGCAGGTCCCGTAGTCGTTCGGCCGGTTCCAGCCGAAACGGAATTCCGCCCCCGCGTTGGCATAGATGTAGACGTTGCCGAACCTGCCGCCCAGGTGGGGGATCAGGTCGAACCCCCAGTGCGAACCCGTCTCGCTTTCGAGCATTTTCCACTTGCGCTCGTAGATGATTTCCAGCGCCGGCTCGTCGCTCAGTTGGTTCGCCCATCCCCTGGGCTCGTCGTTTCCGATCCACTTGTGGGCCTCCTCCTGGAGGTCCTGGGCATAGGAGTGGCGGCCCACGATCCCTGCGTTCACCTCCAGCGTGTCCATGGTCCGGGGGCCTTTCTTGAGAAAGCCGATCCCGAGATAGGCGTACCCGGCATAGGGGCGGTCGTCGACAATGAGGTCCGCCCGGTCCAGATCGTCGGGCGTGTAGATGTTGTGGCCTGCGGCGAGAAAGAGGGCCGATTGAAACCCCGGCGCATACAGGAAAGGCATCGACGCGGCCAGCGACTCGTACCAAGGCGCGGCGGCTCGCCCGGGATCGTCGGGCTTCCAGGACAGCCAGGGCGAGATCCAGGTCAGCTTCACGCCGTTGGTGTAATTGCTGTCGGTCTTGGCCAGGGCGTCATTTTCCCAGTAGAGGCTCACCGTTCCGTAGTTGTTCTTCTCCATGCCCTGGACGGCCTGCGGGAGGACCGCAACGCACAGCAGGCAGAGAAGAAGGGCCCTGCATCTCACGAATCGCGACCTTCTTTCCGGGGAGACCCTGCCCCCGCGGGGTGCCGGCGCTCCCCGCACGCCGGCGCCGGTTGCGGCGGTTCAGGGAGCCGCACGCAGCCTCTTTCCGAGTGGACGGCGGCGCGAAATGCCGCGGCGACGTCCCGGCGATGGACCGATGACTCATCGTAAGCGATCCAGGCGCGTTTCCCATCGGGGAAAGGCGTGTTTCCCGATGCCGAATCCCTTAGTCCCGATCCGGGAATCCCGCGGCCGCAGGGGACGGCCGGCAGAGGGCCGGGCAACAAAAAAAGGCCGTCCCCCCCGGCGGGAGGACGGCCTTTCGATGTTCTGCCTGTGCTGCCGGTCGAGGCCCTGCCTACGCCGGCTTTTCTTCCTTCTTCTTCTTTTCCTTCTTCTCTTTCTTCTCCTGGCCTTCCGCCGGGGCCTTCGCCCCCTTTTCCTTCTTCTCCTTCTTTTCCTTGCCGCCCTCCTCGGCCTTCGCGGGGGCCTCCTTGGCCGCCTTTTCCGCCGCGGCCTTGTCGGCCTTGGCCTTCGCCAGATCGGCCGCTCTTTTTTCGAGCGCGGCAATCGCCTTCAGCCGGGCATCGGTGGCCTCGATCTGCGCGCGCAGGCTCTTGACGAGCGGGTCCTTCTCCATCCGGGCCGGCTCCATCTTCCTCTCGGCCAGGAGCGCCAGGCGGTTGGTCAGCTTTCGTTCGTACTGCTCCTTCCTCCGCAGTTGCGTCTGCTTCAGCTTCGATGCCATACGGTCCAGTCCTCTCTTTTCCCTTGTTTTGCCCCGGACGCCGGCAGGCCCGGCGGAATGCTCCCCGGCGTGCAGGCCCGATGAACGATGGGCTTATCTCTATCAGGGATCGCGACGAATTTCCACCCCATTTCCAAGGCCCCGCCCCGGTCCTTGCCGCCATCCCGCGCCTGCTTCCGCCGCCGGTTTTATGGTACACTGCCCGGCAGTCCTACCGTCTCCGTGGTAACGGATCGCGCAGTGCGAAGAAGGAGGTGTCTCATGCTGGTGCAGTTCAGCGTCGTCCCCCTCGGCAGGGGGGAGAGTATCAGCGCGCAGGTGGCGAAGATCCTCGATCTCGTCGACGGCAGCGGCCTTGCCTACCGGCTCACGCCCATGGGGACGATCGTCGAGGGCGAGTGGGACGAGGTGATGGCCCTGGTCGGGAAGTGCCACCGGGAGGCTCTGAAGGGCGCGCCCCGGGCGCTGACGACGATCACGATCGACGACAGGCCGGGCAAGCCGGACCGCATCACGGGGAAGGTCCGTTCGGTGGAGGCGAAACTCGGCCGGGCGCTCAAGACGTAGGGCCCCCGAGGCGCCGCGGATCCGGCGCGATGGGAGCCGCCCGCGCAGGTTCAGCCCGCCGCGCGGAAGCCTTCGTGAAACATCACGACGCCCCGAGCCCGGTCTTCCCCGAGGGGCAGAGCGAGAAAGTATTCCTGGGGGATGCCCTCGTGGGTCAGGGCGCCGTGCAGCCCCGCCTACTCCCAGACGAGGAGTTCCCTGTTGAAGTCGACCCGGTACTTGAGGCCCCGCAGCACGTCCATGCCCAGCAGCCCGTCGTACCCCGAGGCCGGTCCCCTGTGGGGGACGACCACGGCACGCACGTTGCGCTTCGTGTGGGGCCCCACCGTCAGCCTGTCCACCTGGATCACGCGGGCCTCGAGGACCTCCCCCCCGACGACCTGCACCCGCGCCTTCTTCGCACGGTCGAGGTCTACGGCCAGCCGTTCCGCGACGGCCGCGTGGAGGGTCGTCGCCGAGGCGCCGGTGTCCAGGAGCAGATGCACGTCGACCTCCCGGCCGCCGCACACGACCGTCACGGGCACCAGGACGGCGTTGCCCCGGACCCGGACCTTCGTGGGCTCGTCGCCCCCGGAGATCACCCGTTCCTCCCTGCGCGTCCAGTTCTCGCCGCCGGCCTGCGCAGCACCCCGCCTGGAGGACTGCGCCACCTGCACGGGGCTGGAGCGGAAAGACGGCGCCTCCGCCGGATCGTTCCCGGCGACCGCGCCGCCTGCCCCGCCTGCGGCGCTCGATGCCGACGCCGGCTGGCCTGAACAGAAAAAAACGAACAGGATCATTCCCGTCGCGACCGCCCTTCGCATGCTTGTTCTCCCCTTTCTGCACGACTCGGACCCTGCGGAGCCATGCCGGCCCCTGCTTCGTCACGGCAGGGCACGATCATTCCACACCGTCCTATGAAAGATCTGTTCCCGCCCGTCAAGAGCATCTTTGCCGGGTGTCCCCTCGTCGCGGCGCAAAAAGGCCGGCCCCGCGACGGGGACGGCCTCGAGCAGACCCTCTCGTGCGTGTTCGCGCTACTTGACCTCGACCTTCTTCCAGGTCTTGTCCGGGTCGAAGACGGTCATGGCCGCGGCGAGCTTCGCCGTCTCGGCCCCCAGGTCCTTCTCGTAGACCGTGCCCTCGTGGTTCACGATGAAGGTCTTGACGCCCGAGGACCGGTACAGGGCCGGCCAGGCCACGACGGCGAACCCGCCGATCATGCTGTCGTTGACGATGTAGCTGTAGGCCCCGCCGTTTGCGTTTTCGCCCTGGGCCTTGAGGATCTTGAAGTAGTAGCCGTGGTAGGGGGACATCTGCTCGGGGTTCTTGTACCCCTCGGCCGTCGCGCTGGCCACGAGCGGCCCAAGCGGGCTCAGGGGCTCCCCGGGCGCCGCGTCCCAGTACAGGCCGTCGTGCTTGCCCTCGTCGCTTTCGAACTTCTGGGCGTACTCCAGGAGCTTGTCGGTGTCACGGTCCAGGACGGCGTACTCCTTCTGGGCGTCGGCGATGGCCAGGCAGGTCTGGATCGCGCCGAGTTCGTTCTCGCCCACGCGGCGGCTGAGGATCTCCTGCCGGCCCTCGTCGGTGAGGAAGCGCCACCGCTTGCCCGTTTTCACGATCGGCACCGGCATGGGCCAGTCGTCCTTGCCGATGTAGAGGATCCGCCTTCCGTAGCCGGGCCTCTCCAGCCTGTGCGCCTCGCCGTAGGCCTTGACGAGCAGGGAGCGGTCGCGGGCGTCGGCCGCGTCGTCCCCCGACGAGACGAGATCCTCCGAACCGGGCCCGAAGAGGGCCACCAGCGCCTTGACATCCTGTGCCCCCGCGGCGTCGATGAGGGCCTTGACGGCCGCCTCGGGCGATTTGAAGGTCATTTGCTGCGGTGCGGCCGCCCGGGCCTCAGCCCCGGGGCCGCCGATCACGATCAGGACGGCAGCGAGAGCGGCCAGGACGATCCGCAGCGCCGGCCTCGTTCCGTCGTGACGCCAGGTTGAACCCATGAGTGTCCTCCATCGTAAAACGCGTGTCCGTTATCATCGACCGGCGATGCCCCGTCGATTCGCTACCTGCGGCCGGGGCCGCCCCCGTCCTGTCTCTGGCCTCCGCCCTTCTGGGCGGGCCCTCCCTTCTCGGCCGGGGCGGTCCGTTGCCCGCCCTGCGAGGCCTTCGGCGCCTGGCCCTGGTTTCCCCGGGGCGACGAGAGGCTCTCGCGCCCCCGGGCGCTTTCCTGGCGAGCCTTGCTGCCCTGTTCCATCCTGTAGATCGTGTTCGGGGCGGAGGGCCGCGAAACGGCCGGGGCCTGGCGAACCTGGGCCGGCGGCTGGGTCACGACCGGGGCCTGGCGATCCTGGGCCGGGGGCTGCTTCCGTTCCGGCGCAGGCTGCACGACGGCAGGGGCCTGCCGTGCCTGCGCGGGCGGCCGCTGGACCGCTCCGGGCCGCGTATCGGGCGTCGGTTTCGCCACGGCCGGGGCCTGCGGTTTCCCGGGCGCGGGCCGCGGCGAGACGGCCTGGCCGGGCCGCGTGTCGGGTGCCGGCCTTGCGCTCACCGAGGCGGGCCGCGCCTGACCTCGCTGATCGTAGCCCCGGTAGTCGCGGCGGCTGTCGACGGCCTGGCGGTTGGAGGGCGCGAACTTCTCGCGCGATCGCGGGTCGCGGTAGGCCACCCCCTTGCGGTGCACGGGGTCGTGGCGCCAGGTTGTCGTCTGGATCTGCCGCGTGTGGATCACGGTCGTCTTGTGGATGTTGACCGTCCGGTTCACGTTGACGTAGACGTTGCGGTGCCTCCAGTCCCAGTGGCCCCACCAGTGATTCCAGGCGACGGCCACGGCGACGGCGGTGCCGAACACGATGACGCCCGTGGCGATCGCCGCACCGGGAGAGTAGTACCGGTAGGGGTAGACGACGTAGGGGGGATAGGCCGGGTACCACCAGGGGCCGTAGACCACTGTCGGGCTGTACACGGGGACGTAGACCACCTGGGGGTTGGCCGGTTCGACGACAATGATGGTGCCTTCCCGCTTCACGAGCTGCTGGTTGGTGGACCGCAGGTTGCCCGCCGCGTAGGCCTTGGCGCGGAGGTCCTGGATCGTGGCCATCACGTCCGCTTCCTGGGCCAGGAAGGCATCGCCCACCCGCTGGGTCCAGTCGAGCTTCTCGCTCATCATGGCCAGCACGTCGGGGAAGGGGACCAGGGCTTTCACGCTGGGGTCCCAGCTCTGCCGGTCGAGGGCGTCGTTGCGCGCCTCGGGCGGCAGGTTCTTGTTGGCCCGTACCCACCGATCCGCCTGGACGACCTCCAGCGGGTACGTCGCCGCCATGAGGATCTGCGCCAGGAGCGAGTCGGGATACAGCGCGATGGGCGCCAGCATCTGGTCGAGCTCCTCCTGCCGGAACACGGGGATGTTGTTCTGTGCGAAGATCGGGGCCGGGACGGCCATCAGGACGACCAGGAACCCGATCAGTGCCCGCTGCCACGTGCCGTTGCGTTTCATGTTTGCCTCTCGGACTGAACCGTCATCGTTTCGCCGGGGTCCCTCGCGGGCCCGGGTTTTCCTATCCTACGCCGATTCGCCGGCGATCGCCACCCCAAAAATCCAGGGACAGTGCCGGCCTTTCCCGCTGCCGAAAAAACTTACAGGGTCAAACGCCCCAACCCGTCTCCCGTTGACAGGGCCCCGGTGAAATCGCCCGCGCGGGCGATTCCCTCCCCGGGACAATGGAAGGGGAAAAATTTTCCCGCCCGGGCCGATAACCCCAAGAACCGGAAAGACAAAAGACCTCGTGATTCCATGCAGTTGTAAAATCAGCGCCCCCGGGTCCCCCGTGGCATGCATCGTGCCTTATCTCGAGGCGTGCAAGACCACAAAAGGAGCCGTTCCATGATCCGACAAGCCGCCTGTTCACTCGTCCTGCTGGCGATCATCTTCACCGTCACGTTCAACTTCGAGGTCAGGGAGATGGGGTTCGCCTCCAATTTCTTTGCCCTGCTCGTCGTGCTGGGGGGGACCCTCTCGGCCACCCTGATCGCCTACCCCCTGGCGAAACTCGCCTGGACGGCCCGGCTCATCCGGAAATCCTTCACGGCCCGCGAGGAGATGAACGCCTCGATCGAGGGCATCGTCCGCCTGGCGCATATCTACCGCGGCCGCGGCATCCGCCCCCTCGAGCAGGCGGCCGCGGGCCTGCCGCCGGGCCTCCTGAAGACGGGCGTGGAGCTCATCGCCTATCACACCTCGCGGGACAAGATCGAGCAGATCCTGCTCAAGGAGGCCCTCTGCACGCACAACCGCTGCGAGACCGCCCACAAGATGCTCTACAACATGGCCCGCCTGGCCCCCGCCCTGGGGCTGGCCGGCACCATCATCAGCCTGATCCGCATCTTCGGGCACATCAGCGACCCCCAGAACCTGATCGGGCACATGTCCGTGGCGCTGCTGAGCACCTTCTACGGCGTCGTGCTCGCCAACGTCTGCTTCGTGCCCCTGTCGAATAAGCTCCGGGAGTACATGGACCTCAACGAGCTGCAGATGGACATCGTCCAGGAGGGGATCCTCGACCTCTGCGACCAGGAACACCCGCGCGCGATCCGCTACAAGCTCGAGACCCTCTCGGCGACCCTGGGCATCCCCGAAGGGGCGCCCCGCCGGGCCGGCCTGGCGCTCGTGCCCGCCCCCGAGCGGGCCAAGTGAGAGCGATGCCGGACACGACCCCCCTCCGCACCGCGGGCGACGAGACCGTCGAGCGCCTGCCGCTGAAAAAGGCGGCCGGCTCGCCGCGCTTCCGCAAGCACTCCTCCCCGGCCGACGCGGGCAACGAGATCTGGCTGCTGACCCTGACGGACGTCTTCATGCTGCTCATGGTCTGCTTCGTGCTGCTCTTCGGGCTGAGCCTCCAGAAACAGAAGGAGGCGCCGGCGGCCCCGCCCGCCCCTGTCGCCGCACCCGCGCAGCGGGCGCCGCAGGACGCGGACGCCCTGGAGCGGGATCTGCTCGCCGTCGCGGGCCGGGACGTGACGGTGGAGAGGCGCGCCTCGCAGATCGTCCTGACCTTCCCCGAGCGCATCCTCTTCGACTCCGGGCAGGCCGAGGTGAAGGGTGACGTCGGGCCCCTGCTCGAAAAGGTGGCCGCCGTCATCGTGAGCCGCCCCGCCCTGGCGGTCGCGATCCACGGCCACACGGACGACCGCCCCGTCCACGGCCGGCGCTACGCCTCCAACTGGGAGCTCTCCGTCGACCGGGCCACCCGCGTCGCGCGGGCCCTCGCCGGCATGGGCATCGAGCCCTCGCAGCTCTCCATCCGGGGCTTCGGGCAAGACCGTCCTCTCCATGCCAACGACAGCGACGAGAACCGGATGAAAAACCGCCGCGTGGAGGTCCAATTCTCCCTGAGCCCCGCCGGCGCCTGACAATCAGGCGCCCTGTCGATGCCCCGAGACGCCCGCCGATGCCCGGCCGCAGGCCCCGCTCATCCTCTCCCCGATCGGCCCTAAGGAAATTGCCCGATTTCGATCAGGCGTTGGTTCCTTGCCAATTTCCTGCCCGGGGCCCATATTAATAAAGCAGGAAGATCTCGCAGGGAAAGGAGGTGCCCACATGGCTCAAAAGCGATATCCCTATCTGGCAGGCGGGCTGCTCCTCGGAGCGCTGGCAGGCGCGGTTGCAGGGCTGCTTACCGCTCCGAGGAGCGGCAGGGAGACCCGGAGGCAGCTGGCCGCGAAAGCGAAGGACGCGACGGGGCGGCTGCAGGAAGAAATGGACAGGGCACGCGGGACGGCCAAGGTTTCCTACGACAGGCTGCTGGAGCGTCTTAGGGACCTGGAGGCGAAGGCCGAGCGGAAGGCGAGGCAGATCCGGGGCGGCTCGGGAGCCCCGGCTTGACGGGGCGGACGGGCCGAGTTCCACCGATAGAACCCGTAACTGATGCAAGGAGGTTGGCGACATGGTACGAGCGAAAGAGGGAGACCGTTACGTGTGTGACGAGTGCGGCATGGCCGTCACGATCGAGGAGGCCTGCGTTTGCGATGCCTGCGGACTTGTCTGCTGCGACGTGCCGATGGTGAAGAAGGCGGGCGGCGCGAGGAAGGCAAAGAAGAAGGCCGCACCGGCCAGGCGGGCGCCCGCGAAGGCGAAGGCCGCCCGGAGATAGAGGGAAATGACCCGGGGCCCCGGACCTGCACATCCGGGTAAACCCCGGGAAAAGGAAAAATGCAAATCCCCCTCTCTCCCCCTTTTGCAACGGGGGATGGGAGGGGGATTCACCGCGTGCGCGGCTGCGATGTCATCAATTGGGCAGCGGGTCGAGCGTGTACATCGGCACCTGCTTGGTGACGAACCGGCGCATCTTGTGCTGCCCCTTGAACTCGAGGTCCACCGTGTACTGGCCGCCCGTCGCCGTGAACCCGGTGTCCTGCAGGGTGATCACCTGGTTGCCGGGGCCGAGATTGAAATTGGTCCTGTTGCCCACCACCCGGGAGCCCTGGGTGACGAAGATGTTGACGGGCTTCAGGACGAGCCCCGTGTTCGCGTTGCTGATCATGACCTTGAAGTCGATCGGCTGGCCGACGCTGAACCGCTGGGGGTTGGCCTCCATGTTCGCGATGTTGACCTTGCTCATCGCCTCGGCCAGGGAGACGCCGCGGACCGTCCGGGTCTGCGTCGCCGTCTTTCCCGCCGCGTTGCGCACGGTCAGCGTGAACGTCTTTTCACCGACCCAGGGGATCGGCCTGGGGGGGCTGCTGAAATGCTCGGCCCCGCTGCCGAACCACGTGGCGCCGTCCACGGTGAGGACCGCCGAGGTGACGGGGCTCCCGCCGGGCCCGCGCACGACGTGCCAGTTGGCGTTGATGGGGTCCCCTTGCACGACCAGCGTCGGGACGATGTTGAAGGACTGGATGATCGGGTTGTCGACCACGGGCTGGGTCTTGGGGATCCCCTTGACCGCCGCGGGCGCCTGAGGGGCGAGCTGTGCGGATGCGTGGACGAACGGGATGGCCAGGATGCCGAGGGTCAGCAGGATCGCGAGCACTCTGACGTGTGCCTTCATGGGTACCTCCTTGGAGTCTGGGTGGGCGGAACGGACGATTGACAATAACCGACACATCCCGCATAGCCATGCAAACCCGGTGCCGGAAAGCGGCAATCCCGTCGCCGATCGGCCGGCGGAGGCCCCGGGTCCCCCGGACGCAAAAAAGCCGTCCCCCTGACGAGGACGGCCCGACAGGCAAATCCCCTCGCAACCCCCTGTACTCCCTCGACACCCTCCCCCGCCGTCAGCCCTTCTTCTGGTAGCTCTTGAGGAGCTCCTTGAGCGTCCGCTCGCTCTCCTCGAGGGCCTGCTCGGCCCGCTTGCGCTCCGTGATGTCCTCGTAGGTCGCGATGATCCGGCGGTCCTTCAGGTACTCGCCGATCCTCGCCACGCTCAGCAGGCAGATGATGTTCTCGCCGTCCTTGCGCCGACAGGGGAACTCCAGGGTGTGGGTCCGCTTCTTCTGCAGGGCCTTGTAGACGCTGCGGCCGATCTCCTGGTAGTCCTTGTCGTTGCGGTACAGCACCCGGGAGTTGCGGCCGATCAGCTCCTCGGGCTTCCACCCGAAGACGGCCTCCACCGCGTTGTTGGCCAGCATGATGCGCCGGTCGTGCATGCCAAGCACCGCGATGGGCAGGGCGTCGAGGATGGAGTTCTGCAGCGCCTGGAGGTCCCGGAGCTTCTCCATGGCCTCCCGGTGCGCCGTGACGTCCATGGAGTGGCCCAGCACGGCCCGCTTGCCCTTGTAGGTGATCGGGTGCACGGTCTCCTGGATCCACTTCACCGAGCCGTCCTTCGAGAGGATCCGGAACGTGTAGGGCAGGGTGCTCTCCCCGTGGAGCATCTTGACCGCGTTTTCCCGGGCCTCCTTCCGGTCGTCCGGGTGGATGATGCGGGCCGACTCCATCCCCAGCATCTCCTTTTCCGTGAACCCGCCCGCCGCCGCGAACTGGGGGTTGACGAACCGGAACTTCCCGTTCTGCACGACGTAGACGCTGTCGTAGGCGCCCTCCGGCGGCACCGCGGCTTTCAGCTCGGGGATCAGCATGGAGAAATCATCGCGGAAATTGCCGGTGCTTTTCATGTCTCAACCTCTCGATACCCCCGTCGGGATGATGCGTTCACCTCCCATCGTTATCGGAGGGGAGCGTCTTTGTCAAGCGGCATGCGCGGCCGCGGGGCCGGATCACTTGAGCCCCCTGGCGGAGTGCAGCGCGACCTTGTCGCCGACGAACTGGATCTTGATGTGCTTCTCCGCGGTGCCCCAGGTGCAGCTCTTGACGCCCATCGCCGAGTCGCAGACGGGGTTGGAGCCGAGGATCTTCTCCGCCTCCTGGTAGCTCATCCCCACCTTGATCTTCTCGTAATTCTCCTGCGTCAGGCTGCCGCAGGAGACAACCAGGAAACACAGCGACAGGAACAACACGACCGACACTGCGGTTTTCGACCTCGACATGACACCCTCCTTTCGGGGTTTTCTTCCCGTCCCTTGCCCGATCAGCCGCCCGTGTAGGAGTGGAGCACCTCGCCCCCGGTGATCGTCATCCCCATGCTGAAGTAGAACGCGCCCGTCGCCCGGACGCGCCCCAGGTCGGCCACCTCCTCGAAGGGCGAGGCGAAGAACGTCAGCTTGCCGTCCCCCGCCCACACGTCGCCGAATTTCGCGTTCGCGACCTTCCCGGCCGTGATCTCGTGCACCGCGGGCCTTGCCGGGTCGTCGATGCGCGGCAGGTGGCGCATGAGGTAGAACTTCACGGCCGGCAGATCCGCCGGCGCCGCCTTCCGGGTGAAGACCATGGAGCCCTCCACGACCCGCTCGCCGTGGGCCTCGAGGATGCCTTTCACCCGGGCGCCCGCCCGCCTGCCCCCCACCCCGGGGCAGAGGTCGTGCAGCTTGGTCAGGTAGACCTTGCCCAGCTTCTTCGGGAAGCCCTGCACGAAGCCCCGCATCAGGGTGAAGTCGTTGTCGACCCAGATGAAGGGGACGAAGTAGCCGGGCACCCCCTTGAAGGAGCAGTTGAGCATGACGAAGCATTCCCGGTAGACGGCCCGCTCGGGGTTCACGAAGGCCAGGTCGGGCCGCTCGTCGCTGACCGACACCCACTCGGGGAACCACACCATCCCCTCGCCCGGCCGCGGTCCCTCCTCGAGGGGCGGCGGGATGAAGGCCCGGGCGCGCTTCTTGTCCATCTGGAACCGGATCGCCAGGATGTCGCCCCCGTAGTGCCAGGGCGGGGCGTCGATGACCGAGGAGCGGCCCTTCGGCGTCAGGGGAAGGGTGTACCCCTTCAGCGGAAACCTGCCTTTTGCTGCCATGGGTTTTCCCTCCTTTGCAGTGAGACCTCTGCAGGACAGTAGCAAAAAGGGGGGGCCAGGTCAACGCGGCCGGGGGCCCTTCGCGCCGGGACGACGAAGGGCCGCCCGGGAAAACGGGCGGCCCTTTTTGCGGTTCCGTCGTGCGACGACGGAAGGCTCCCCCTGCCCTACCTCCTCCCGACGGTCAGGACGACGGGGCCCGGCGCCGGCGTGCCCGCGGCGACGGACTGCGCGAGGACGCGCCCGGGGGCGTGGAGCCGCGGGTTCGCAAAGTACCGGACGGTGACCTTCAGCCCGGCCTTCTGGAGGGTCTCCACGGCCTCCTTCTCGGATTTGCCCACCAGGTTCGGCATCGTCACCGCGGAACCGGCGGCGGGCGGGGGCGGAGGCGCCAAGTATTTGTACGCGGTGAGACGGATCTCGGCGCCCGCCTTCAGCGCCGTGCCCGCCGGGGGCGACTGCTCGTAGATCTTCTGGTCGTCCTGCGCAACCGTCGTGGTCCTGCCCTGCAAGACCGTGGTCTTCAGCCCCATGGGCTTGACGCGGTTGAGCTGATCGATGCTCTGCCTGGCCCCCTGGGCATGGGAACCGACAAAGTTCGGCATGGCGTGGGCCGCCGAGCCCACCTGCAGGGTCACCGTCCCCCCCGGGGCCAGCTTCAGGTGCGGGGCCGGGACGGTGTTTTTCACCTTCCCGATCATCGCCGCGTTTTCCTCGGGGACGTACTCGACCTTCGGGACGAAGCCCGCCTTTTTCACCGCCGCCGCGGCGTCGGCCTCCTTCATCAGCAGGAGCATGGGAACGAAGGACCCCTGGGACGCGATGGTCAGGGTCACGAGCAGCGTCTTCGGCTTCTCGGCGTAGAAGTGGCCCCCTCCTGCCGGTTTCTGGTCGATCACCTTGCCGATCTGCGTGGACATCTGGGCCGGCCCTTCGACGAAGGCAACCTGGAAACCCTTGGCCTTGAGGACTTTCTCCGCCTCCGCCTTGGGCGTGTTCCGCACGTCGGGGATCTTGACGAGATACATCGTCGCCGCGGACGGTGGGGCCGACAGGGCAAGCCCGAGGGCCAGGACGGCGACGGCCAGGACGATCTTCTTCACCATGTGCGCTCTCCTTGTCCCCCTCCGGCGGGGGTTTTCACCGGGATTCGGGCGACACCCGGGGCGGGCACGCCGCAAAACCCGTACCCATTCAACTTCCGTGCCCGGGGACGGGCACACCCGCCCGCGGCAGCGCCTGCAACAGGGGCTGGACAGGCGGGCGCGGAGACCGTATACTTCCCCTCATGTCGGACCGCACGACAGGAAACCTTTAAAAAAACGGAGGCACGAACATGGCTGAGGACAAGGGACTGAACAAACCGGTGAAACTGAAGGCGGACCTGGCGGCCTTCCTGGGCGCCGCCGCCCTGCCCCGCACCGAGATCACCAAGAGGCTCTGGGACTACATCAAGGCCCACAAGCTGCAGACCCGCACCGTCAACGGCAAGCCGGAGAATGCCGGCAAGCACATCGTGGCAGACGCGAAGCTCGTCAAGATCTTCAACAACACCAAGGTCAAGACCAAGTCCGGCAAACTCGTCGATTTCACGAAGCTGAAGGAGGGCCAGACAATCGACATGATGCAGATGGCCTCCGTGGTCAGCGCCAACATCGAATAGCGGAAACCGGCATCGCCGTTTCCCGGAACAGGCAGGCATGACACCCTGCCTGTTCGTTTACCCGGACAGGTTCGGCGCCCCCGCGTGCGAAGCGACGCCCGCGAATCGAAGCGCCGCGCGGGCGCCGGCCCGGGCGGTTACGGGGCGGCCTCGAAAGAGCTCAGTCGCATCAGGAACGCGGTGATGTTCGCCTGGACGGATCTCTCGTTTGCGATTTTCAGGCGGGCGGGGCCGTACAGCTCTTCGTTCACGCCCACCCTCGCGGCGGCCGTGACGATGTCGTCATGAAGGATCTTTCCGTCGCGAATCCGGGTCAGCCTGTAGCGGATGGAGGAATGGACGATCACCGTGTACGCGCTTTGCGGCTGCTTGAGATCGAGCAGAAACACGTCGAGCCGATAACGGGCATCCCCACCGGGGGGGCTGAGATACCCGTACCGCCTCATCGATTCGCGCACGGCGTCTTCGAGTTCCGCGCTGCCCACCCTGGACGTCACGAGAGGGTTCGTTTCCTCCCCGCCCCCGACGCCGGCAATCACGACGGCCTCGTGCATCGGGGATGAACGGTCGACGCGGGAAAGCAGCGGGGAGTCCGCGATCATGTTGTTGGACCGGGCAGGGGTTGCACAGGCGTTCAGGAGCATCGAGACCAGAAGCATGCCTGCGATGCCCATGCCGCAGCACGAGCGGTTCATCTCGAACCTCCGGGGGATGGACACGGGGCGCGGCGCTCAACGGGTCCGATCCGCGGACAGGCGCACCTGGACGTCCGCCCGGTCCGAATCGGAAACGATGGCGACCAGAAGCCACCCGCCCGCTGCGCCCTCCTGTTGCATGAAGTAGGCGATCTGGCGGTACGCGACTCCGCCGGCCTCGATGGCCCGATCGGGATCCCGTTCGATTCGCCGGCCGGGACGGCGGGCGTCCCGGATCGCCTTCTCGAAGCCCTCGGCCGCGGCCTGGCCGTGTGCGCGACGAGCCCAGACTTCGCAGTTCCCGTCGAGCTTCTGCAGAATCACGAAATCCCCGATGTCGTTCGATGCCGACCACACCACGCCCGGGTCGCCCTGGAGCACCGCCTTCGAGAAAGCGGGATCCGTCTGACCGTATCCCCGGCTTCGCACCCACCGGGTCAGGGCCTTCCCGTCGCCGAGGTGGGCGAAGCAGGACTCCATGAACAGCTCCGCGGCGAACGCCGCCCGCCGCACCCCGATGTCCTGGGCGGATTCCTGCGCCATCGCTGCATTCGCGAGTGACAGGAGGATGAAGAGCACCGTCCGCAGCACGTAGACCCCTCCGGGAAGACCGCTTTTTCACCACCATAGGAGAAGCGTTGCGGTTTGCCAATCGGGGAGAGTCTTATTTCCACCTCGGGGAATGACTGAGCGGGGTCGGCCTTGGGGACGGCGGACGGGACGGGCGCCCGTTTCCCGGTAGCGCAGGGGCGCGCGAGACCCGCCGCCCGGACCCGCTACAGCGTGTCGGGAAATGCCGATATCTTCTTTCTCACGCGTCCGACCGGGTTTTCGTACAGCGAGCTCAGGGCGGTCCAGTGGGTGTCGTTCTTCCCGACCCGGCTCAGCAGGAAAATGATCTCGTGCTCCGTGCGCACCCCGTAATCGATGTCCAGGTACAGGCTGGCGTTGATCCACTCGTGATCCCGGTTGTCCAGCCCCGCCTCCCGCGTGACGGAAAGCTTGTACGTTTTCGAGAAGGCGTTCATGTAGTGCTTCTCGTCGACGAATTTTAGGGTCGTCAGCACCAGCCTGCCCTGCGCCGCGTTGGAGACGACTTTTTTCGTCTCGACCAGTCTCAATCGTTTTTCATTCGGGTCCGACGCCCGCTGCAGGTAGGTGTGGAAGAGGGCGAACTTGTCCCGGTCGGTGTAGAAACACTCCTCGTTCATCAGGTACAGAAACGCGGCCAGCAGCGCCGTGACCAAGGCGATCGAGTACTTGAACAGCTTGCCCATAGCCCTTTCCGCGATAAGATGTGCCGTAACGGCCGAACGGGGCGACGGCGGCCCCGCCCGGGAGGAGCACCTGTAATCTCGCACAAATGAAAAATATTTCAATCACATTTTCCGAAGGGAGCGCGTGACGGGGCGCGGGTGCCTGTGCCGCACCTCGCGCAGCGCGATGATCAGGCTGGAGAAGGACATGGCGCCCGAGACGAGCACCATGGCCGCAAGCAGCAGCCGGGCATGCCACAGGATCGTCTCCGTGCACTTGAAGAGGAAAAAGACGCAGATGGCTCCCGAGACGAGAAAGACGATCAGGAGCGCGACGACGGCGGACAAGGTATCTTCGTCCATGGCTGACCCCGTACAGCATGATGATCGGCACGGGCTCCCCTTTGCTTGAGCGCGCAGGCCGTTTTTCCCCCGGGCCCTTGCGAAATGTCCGCCATGCATCCAGCGCAACGCGTCACCGTGCGGCCTGGGCGCAGCCCGATCAGCCCCTCCTCCCCATGGAAGAAACAGCGCCGGCCCGTCATGGCGAGCAGGAGACCCCGAAAGAGTTCGGGGTACTCGATGGAAGAACCAGGCTCTGAAAAATCCTCCCCGACCCTCCTTTACCAAAGGAGGGGGCACTTCTATTTTCCCCTCTGTGAATTTGCACTGTTTCTTGGGAGTAGGGCGCGAGCCCGACGAGGCAATCCCATGAATTGATTGAGCTTGCTTCGTTTCGTTCGCAATAACCCTCAAGGCTCTTTATGAGAAACCCCGGACCCCGTTTGAGAGCGGGGTCCGGGGCACGCAATGACGAGATTCCGATTGTGACGCAGTCTCTTTGGAAGAGGGGGATCGTCCCGGGCTTCCCCCTTTGGGAAAGGGGGATGGGGGGGGATTTTCTCCGATCTTTTTCCCGGCTAGGAGGTCTCGCCGGGTTTCCGGTACAGCCGGAGCAGGGCCCGCAGCGTCCGTTCGCTCTCCTCGAGAGCCTGCTCGGTGCGCTTCTGCTCCGTGATGTCCGTGTAGGTGGCGATAATCCGCCTGTCCTGCAGGTCCTCGCCGATTCTCGCCACGCTCACCAGGCAGACGATGTTCTTGCCGCCCTTGCGCCTGCAGGGAAACTCCAGCTTGCAGGTCCGCTGCCGCCGGAGCGCCCCGTAGACGGACTTTGCAATTCGCGCATGGTCCTCTTCAGTGCGGTACAGGACCCTCGTGCTCCGGCCGACCAGTTCCTCCGGCGTCCACCCGAAGACGTATTCCACGGCGTGATTGGCCAGAACGATGCGTCGCTCCTGCATGCCCATCACCGCGATCGGGAGCGCATCGAGGATGGAGCTCTGCAGCGTGAGCATCTCCTGCACTTTCTCCGCCGCCTCCTCGTGCCCCGCGATGTCCATAAAGTCAACAGCCATGGCCTGTTACCCCCTCGTGTTACGCCATTTTCTCACCGGGACGTCGATGCGCCAGAGTCTACACCCCTGATCCGCAAATTGCAATGCGCCCCGGCCCCGCCCTTTCGTGCGACTCGCGGTTGACGCGCCGGCGCCTTCCCCTTATACTTGCACCCCGATTCCCCGGTGATGGATGACGCATGAAAAATCCCTTCGCGACATGGCTGGGCTTCCTGCTGACGCCCCTGTACCTTTTCGTCTTCGGGCTGCTGCTCGTCCTGTTCCACCCCGTGCAGGCGCTCTGCAGGGGCCTGGGGGGATACGGCGCCCACAAGAGATCGGTCGACATCCTGAATCTCCTGATCATCAGGGGCCTGTTCATCCTGGGGACGGACATCTCGATCCGGGGGGCCGGGCAGGTGCCTGAAGGCAGGCCCCTCATCCTCGTGGCGAACCATCAGAGCCTGTTCGACATCCCGCCCATCATCTGGGGGTTCCGCAGGCATCACCCGAAATTCATCGCCAAGATCGAGCTCGGGAAGGGCATCCCGAGCATCTCGTACAACCTGCGCCACGGGGGCTCGGCGCTGATCGACCGGGGCAAGCCGCTTCAATCGGTCCGGGAGATCGGCAGGATGGGCCGGTACATCGAGCAGAACCGCTACGCCGTCTGCATCTTCCCCGAGGGCACCCGGACGAGGGACGGGAGGATGAAGCCGTTCCTCCCCGCGGGGATCGATGCCCTCCTGAAGGCCGCCCCCTCCGCGGTGGTCGTGCCGCTGGCCATCGACGGGACCTATGAGCTGACGAAGAAGGGACTCTACCCCATGGCCTTCGGGACCCGGGTCCGTTTCACCGTCCTCGACCCGATCGAGCCCGGCGCCCTCGGAGCTGAGGAGGTGGTCCAGAAAGCGGAAACCGCGATCCGGGCCGCCCTGGAGAAGGAAGGCGGGCACACCTGAAGAGCGCAGCGGCACGGCATGGCTGGATGACGACGGACCCCCCGAAATTTCTGTTGACGCTCCGGGGAAGAGAGCGTCTAAGATAGGCAGCAGCGGAAACGGGAGCCCCGGGGAGAATGTCCCGCGGGGACCCTCAGGAGGGAAGAGCATGAAACGATGTGGAACCGTTCCGGCGTTGCTCCTGGCGGGTGTCCTGATCGCGGTGTTCACAATCGGGTGCGCCGCGCCGAGCAGACCCATGCGGGAGGAGATCTCGCCGCGCGGCGGCGATGTGGAAAAGCTCCAGGCCCGCTTCGATCAGTTCGAGAAGACCCAGGCGGCAACGACGCGGGCCATCCGGGAGAGCCAGGCCAATCTCGGGGCCGATCTCGGCGCGATCCGCGACGAACTTCGGTCGCTGCGGGGCCAGGTGGAAGGGATGGACAAGGGCCCGCAGCTGAAAAAACAGCTCGACGACCTGTCCGCCCGGGTCGCAGACCTCGAGAACGCGCGGAAGAGCGGCTACGGGGAACCGGACCGGCAGCGCTCCGCGGCGGCGGCCGTGGAGCCCCCCGCGGAGACCCAGACAGACCCGAAGGCCGCCTACAACGCCTGCTACAAACTCTTCAAGGAGGGCCAGAACGCAAAGGCCCGGGAGGAGTTCCAGAAATTCCTGAAACAGCACCCGAAGACGCCCTACTCGGGCAGCGCCCAGTTCTGGATTGCGGAAACCTGGTACGTCGACGACAAGTACGAGAAGGCCATCGTCGAATACGAAAAGGTGATCAAGGGGCACCCCACGAGCGAGAAAGTGCCCCACGCCCTGCTGAAGCAGGGCATGTCCTTCCAGAAACTCGGTGAAGACGGCAGCGCCAAGATCGTCTACCAGCAGATCGTGAAAAAATACCCCCAGACCCAGCAGGCCAAGGTCGCGCGGGTGAGGTTGTCGGCACTGAAGTGACGGGAAGCGGGAGGGATCATGGCCGAAAGAGCGAAGAGAGCGGCGGGGCTCCTCTGCTGCACCGCCGCGCTGATGCTTGCCCTCCCCGCCGTCTGCACGGCCTACCAGCCGCGCCTGGTCCTTTCCGCGGAGGAGGGGGACTGTTCGCTCCGCGTGGAGGCGGACGACCAGGCCCGCATGCTGAGGCTTCGCGTTCACCCCGCATACCCCCGGTGCCACGCCACGAGAGAGTCCGTACAGAGGGTCCTGAAAGCCGTCTTTTCGGCGACGGACCCCCCGAAGCTGCAGGGGGTTTACACCTCCCTCTATCTGGGCCGGCTCATCGACTACCCCTGGCTGTGCGGGCATCTTGCGCTATCGGCCTACGACGACCCCCGGTGGGACAGGAAACGGGGCGAGCCCGTGTCCATGGGCCTCAACCGGTACGTCTCCTCCGTCCTCTCGACCCGGGAAGTCCTCTCGCAGTTCGAGGGGGCCTTCGGGGAGAGCGGCTACGCGATAACCGCGGCGAGTGTGGAGAAGGTGCTCGTCGGGCGCCTCGGCGACGTGCCCCTTTACCGGGGGGACGCGAAGCCGGGGAAGGTGCCCTACGACGCGATGGTCTGGTTCAGGCTCGAGAAGAGATAGCCGGGCCTTCGGCGCAAGCCGTCGAAGGCGGGCGGCAATCAGGCGGCGGTGCCCATGGCGTTTCTATCGTTCATCTACAAGTACGGCCTCTGGATCTCCGTGCCGGCCTTCATCCTGTCCGTTATCCTGCTGGTGCGCTGCATCACCGGAGTGATCCAGACGGAGAGGCAGACGCGGCTCGTCAGCCTCCCCCTCCTGGACCGCCAGGAGGTCGAATTCAACGAAACGGGCAGCGTGATCCTCTGCATGGAGGGGCCCATGCTGAGCCGGCGCTTTGCGCACCTGGAGTACGGGCTGACGGGCCCGGACGGGAAGGCGGTGCAGAGCCGCCCCGTGCTGTTCCGGTGGGCCACGTCGGGCTTCACGAAGGCAACCCTGGAGCTGCGCGTCTACGGGATTGCGCAGCCGGGCCGCCACCTCTTCGAGATCCGGGGCCTGGGGGACGAGAAGCCGTCGGACGCCGAGCACCGCATGGCCTTCACGCGGCCCCACATGGCGCGCAGCATCGCCTACGTGCTCGGCATCGTCTTCTCGGCGGCCATGACCATCGGGAGCCTCGTCCTGTTCCTGCTGCGGCTCGCGGGCGTGAAATGACGCCGTCTCTTGCGCACAGCCGCATCGCGGGGCGGTTCCGGTGCGAGCTGTCCCGCTGGACGGTTTGGATGTCAATCCGCAATCTCCGGGGGTGACCGGGCATGAAAAAGCTGCTGCTTCCCTTGCTGTCAGGGTCTTTCTGCTTGATCCTTCTGTCTTCCTGCGGGGCGGGAAGCGTCGGCGTCAAGCAGGAACGCTTCCACCGAACCGGGATCGGCGCGCAGGAAAAGGCGGTCATCCTGCTCGAGCGCTATGTGGACAACCATCAGAGAAAGGACTCCGAGGAGAAGGAGCGGGAGCTCGTCGACTGCCTGAGGCTGGCGATGATGTCGGGCGACCGGCTGATCGAGACCCTGTCGGCGGACGATTTCAGGGCGACACTGCTCCCCGGGGTGAAGTTTGAAAACGCGCCGCGGTCACCCGACGCCCTGCTCGATCTGATGAAAAGAGACGATGTGCAGAGCCGGGTATCGGCGATGACCGTCCGCTATCTCATCGTGGTCGATATCCAGAACTCGGCGCGCCGTTCCACGTTCCGCGCGACCGTCCTCGATGCGAAGAACCGGGTCAAGTCGGGAACGGCGACTTCGGATTTCGTCGGCAGGGTCGGGTCCGGCCTGCCGATCCTTTCGGGGGCGGAACGCGAAGCCTGCGCGGGCCTGGGGAAGGCCGTCTACAATTTCATCACGTCGGAAGAATAGAGATGGGATCTTGCTTTTCGCCTCGCGTCCTGGAGGCAATAAGCAAGACCCCTTTTTTCGAAAGGATGGGTTACTTGGCAAGGGGGAGCGCTTTGCCGGCGCGGACATCCATGATGGTCTTCACCAGTCTCTCGGACCAGAACTTGAAGGCTTCCTTGGCGGATCCCCACTTCGAGAACCGCTCGTCGAACTCGGCGGCGCGCTTTGTCGCCCCCAGGGCGACGATCTCGTTGCTCGCGGTGTCGAGGATCATCAATTCGGTCGCCGTCTCGCCGCTGCCGACCCACCCGCCCGTGGCGCCTTTCTTGACCAGGCTCACGCCCAGGCCGACGGGGATGATCGAGGTCACCGCGCTCACGCCGGGCCTGCTCGGCTGCACGTTCGTGATGGCGAACCGGACCCGCGCCACGTCGGGACCGGGCTCGGCCACGATGGGGAGCTTGTCCTTGAATGCCGCCACGAGGGCCTTGTTGAATTCGTCGCACAGCTCCTTCATTTCCTGGGGATCGATGCCCTTGTAGTCGGCCTTGTCGGCCAGGAAGAAGACCACGCTGTCCACCATGAAGCGGTTGTACTTCTTGAAGTCGACCCCCGGCTTGAGCCAGCGCGCCCCCCCGCCTTCCACCGGCTGCAGCAGGTCATAGACGGTTGGATTCCCCAGAAACCCCGAACGGGTAAAATCGTCCGCCGCGAATGCCATGGATGCCGTGAGCACAACACCGAGTGCGACCGACAACATGATCCTTGCCGTCTTCATCATGACCCCTCCTTTCGATGGAACTCCATCGTGTCTGTAGATTGTGGGATTCGGCTTCTTTCGGAATGGTTTTTATACCCGACGTCCCGTGAACGTCTCCCCTGCTAGCACCGCGGACGGATGAAGTCAATACGCGCCGGGGAGGCCGGAACCGGCAGGCGTCGGTCCCGGGTCCCTCCGGAAATCACTTCGACGCGCCCCCGGCGCGAAGATCCCTCAGGAGCCTCTTGAAATCGTCCGACTCGGCCAGGATCCGGCGCGCCCCCGTTCGCAACCGGTCCACATCCTTGCCGGAGAGCCGGAACGAGGTGGGCAATTTCGCCAGG
>CAZPCN010000003.1:84672-113595 GCA_964585095.1 uncultured Syntrophaceae bacterium
CAACCGGTCCACATCCTTGCCGGAGAGCCGGAACGAGGTGGGCAATTTCGCCAGGTAGGCCCCTTCCGCCCGGTCCGGGAGATTGCCGAAGCTCACATCCACCAGGTAGAATTCGATGTCGCCGCAGGTGCCGGGCTCTTTCGACACCTGTCCCGGGGGGCAGCGGCCCGATCGGATCTCGTCGGCCCACCGGCCGAAGCTCTCCTGGAGGACGGCCATCGTTTCCCGGTTGTACCGGGTGATGGCGATGGAGGAGTAGTTCGCGAGCATCGCCGCCATGGGGGGGACGCTTTCGATCTTGTCCCAGTGGGATTCGATTTTCGTCTCGGCGTTGACGACGACGAACACCATCTTGCGGACCTTCGCCCTTCCCGAGGTATGCAGGGCCTTCCAGAGATTGCCGACGTAGTCGACGTTCTCCTCGATGGCCCGGAGACCGAGGTTGTCGGACACCCCCCCGTCGACCAGGTGAAAGTAAGGCTTCTTCTTCGAATCCAGCACGAGTTCGATGGTCTCCCTCATCTCGCGCAGCCGGTAGCCGGGCGCGGGCGTCTCGAACATGGCGGACCGGTCGTAGCCGCACGTGCCGGCATAGTTCTTGAGCGTGATCGGCGTCAGCACGCCCGGGACGGCGGCAGAGGCGGCGCAGGCGCGGGCCACGGGGAATTTCGAGAGATCGGAGCAGATGGCGTCGAACGCGCCCTGGTGGAAGGAGAGCCTCAAGCCGAGGGACATGTCCGTGGCGTTGATGATGACCATGGGCCCCTTGCGCCGGAGCATGTCCCCGAAGGTCTTCCCTTCGAAGACCTGTTCGCCGAAATACTCGGCGGCAAGGTCGCTGCGGTCGAAGAACGGGGACGAGAGCCTGAACCAGTTGACGGGGTTCACAAACATGCTGGAGGTAATGGCCGACTGGATGTCTTTCTTCAGGAAGCGCCGCTCGAAATCCTCGAAGACGCGATCGCCGAACAGGCCGAAATAGGCGGCCGTGAAACTCCCGCCGGAAACACCCGAGATCATGTCGACCTCGTCCGAGAGCCTCCGTTTCTTCCCGCCCAGGGCGACCTCCGTGGCCCGCAGCTCCTCGAGGACCCCGTAGGAAAAGGCCGCCGCCCGGGTGCCCCCTCCCGAGAACGTCAGGATCAGCAGCAGCTCCTCCGAGTTGCCCTCGGGCCCCATGTTCCGGGGGACGTACCCGTAGCCGGGAGCGTACTTCTCCAGCGGCGCGTTGACCGGGTAGTGCCCGAAATGGCTGCAGCCCGCCGTCGACGCGAGAAGCAGCATCAATACCCATGTCAAAATTCTTCCATGCGGCACATTCACGGGTCGCACCGCCCCCTGCAGAGGATTCTAGCGGCTTCGTGCAGCACTGTAACACAAAGAAGAAAAAGAGAAAACCTATCCGCTGAAACTAATTATCAGGAAGGTCGGGCCTCGAGGAACAACTCGATTAATGACGCTCTTCAGGAAACGTTCGATAATAGGCCGTGACGTCCCGTTCCTTGAGGCTGTCCCGAATCCGTTGCACTTCGTGCCACGAAAGAGGTCCATCGAAATATTTCCATGCCGACACAGGATAATCCCGCTTTTTTCGTGTGGGATCTTTCTTGTACATCCTGAGAATCGTCACGGCAGCGAACACCTCACACCACATAATGAGAACCTTCATTCCCGTCGTTCTTCAACCATACAAAAGAAAAGGCCCGCGCCAAAGGCACGGGCTTCCATTCTTCCCATCGGCCTTTAGCACATTTGTATAGCGGAGCAAGTAGCTTCTAAATCGCCGCTTGATTCTATTGTTTCAGCCGTTGCGTTCCTTTACCAGCTGCGTCAGTTCATTCACGACCCTCTCCAGTTCCTCGATGAGGGGCGTTGTACCGCCCTCCTTGAAGACCGACACGAGAGAATGGTAGTACCAGAGGGTTTCCTCGCGGCTTGCGTTGAACCTCTCCCAAAGGGCCTCGCCCACAACCCTGTAATCGGCAAGGATCGTCCTTGCGTTGTGCAGCTTGTCGGCCGCGGAGACGAGCCGCGCCTGCGGGGTGGCATGCCGCAGGTGCGCGATGTACTTCTCCTTGCGCTCTCGCCAGGGCGGCTTGGGGATGACCTCGGCGTCGGTGCACTCGTCCACGATGACCGCGACCCGCCGCCCGAAACGCCGGCGGATCTCTTCTCGGGCAACGGCGCCGCCCCCGTCCTCGATGACGTCGTGCAGCAGGGCCGCAATGGCCGTCTCCTCGTCGCCCCCGTTCTCGAGGACGATGCCGGCAACGGCCATCAGGTGCGAGATGTAGGGAATCCCCGTCCCCTTGCGGAGCTGATCGCGATGAGCCTCGTGGGCATAGGCAAGCGCCTCATCAAACCGCGCAGACAAAGACATGTCCTGTCACTCCAGGTTCCCTGTGCGGGCAGGGTACAGAGCGTCTCCGTGCCCCCCCGATACGACGGATCTTCCCCTCCCGGGTTCTTTTATAGGACCAGCATTTCAACATGTCAACCTTATCGGTTCATGCTGTCGATCCGGTTTGTCCCGACGACACACAGAACCCAAGACATTCTCCCCTGCCCCCCTTTACGAAAACAGGGGGAAAAGAAGGGGCAAGGCACGCTACCCGATGCCCCGCATGAGCAGCCTGGGCAGAAAGGCGCTCAGCTGGGGAATGTAGGTGATAAGCAGCAGGACGGTCATGGCAATCCAGAAGGGTCTTCAGATGGCCACGCTGAGCTTTTCGAGGGAGAGCCCGGAGACGCCGCAGACGGCGAAGAGCACGCCCCCGACGGGCGGCGTGATGAGCCCGAGAACCAGGTTGAAGCACACGATGATGCTCATGTGGACCGGGTTGATGCCCAACTGGGAGCTCGGGTAGAGGTTGATGGGGTGGTCCATGGGCTGCGTGGAGCCGATTTTCATGGTTGCCTTGAACTCCGCCGCGGCGGCCTGCCCGGCAACGAGCAGCAACGCCATGGCGACGATCGTGACGATTCGGATCTTCTCCATGTTCCATCCTTCCTGGATGAATTCACGGGTGAAACCGACCGGAACCGGCCGCAGCGTCCCCTCACGCCCCCTTTCGCGGGGTGATCACCGGCAGCATGTCCGGCGCGTGGGTGAGCACGGTGACGCGTGCCCGGTCCCCCTTCTTCCGCAGCGCTGCGTCCAGCGCGTCCTGAACGGTGTTGAAACGGGTGAAGCCCAGCCTGCCGGCATCGTCCGGGCCGATGCCGTCGGAGACGAGGTACACAGCCTCGCGCTCCTTCACCTGGGCCCAGGCGATGGCCAGGGCCGCCGCGACCTCGTCGTGCAGCTGCCCGCAGGAGACCATCCCGCGCAGTCCGCAGGCGTCGTGGTGCGTGACCTCCAGGATGTCCCGGTGGGTCATGGCCACGCCTTCCGGGCAGGGGGTCACGACGATGACGATCCCGCCGGCCTTGACGGCCAGGTCGGAGGGGTAGAGGGTCTTGTGCGCCTGCCAGAACTCGATGTCGCAGGGGTGGGAGCTGGCCAGGACGATGTCGGCCTCCTCGGGGATCTCCGTTGCGTAGACCTTCTGCGACAGCTTCACCCCCTCGTTGAAGGCCTCCACCACGTCGCCGAAGAAGGCCTCGATGACCTCGCCGTTGCGGTTGAGCACCGTGTTGAGGATGGTGTGGAGGCCGACCCGGCGGGAGATGGCGTTGACCTCCTCGCGCACGGGGTTCTCCGTGACGCCGAGGTAGGAGCGCGGGGCGCTGACGCTCAGCAGGTGCGTCTCGGCCGTGGTCCGCTCGCCGCAGATGCCGGGCTGGACGATCTTGGCGCCGCCCGCGTAGCCGGGGATGTGGTGGGGCACGATGCTGCCCACGCCGATCTTGAAGTCCGCCTCGTAGGCCTCCCGGTTGACCGTCACGTGCGTGCCGTTGGGGGTGGTGCCCAGGTCGACGAGTTCCGCGGGGTTCTTGTAATCGTGGTTCTTCACGGCCACGCGCCGGACGACCTCGGCGCCGAACTTGATCCGTATTTCTTCGGGCGTCATGAACCGGTGCGTGCCCAGGGCGATGACGACGGTGATCTGCGCGTCCTTTACGCCGGCGGCGTTCATCTCGTCGAGCAGCACGGGGAGAATCCGGTCCGTGGGGGTCAGGCGCGTGTTGTCGTCGGCGACGATGACGACCCTGCCCGCGCCCTTCACGATCTCGCGCAGGGGCCCGGAACCGATCGGCTGCCCGAGGGCCCGGATCACTTCCTCTTTCACGTCGGCCACGGGCCGGATGTCCTTCGGCGAATAGACCCCGACGAGGTTCCTCTCGGGGATGCGGACCTCGATTGTGCCTTTCCCGTAGGGCAGCTCGACTTTCACGTCCAACCTCCTAAGAAACGGCTCGAATCGTCAGGAGAAAATCCTCCCCGACCCTCCTTTTCCAAAGGAGGGTGTTCAAGATTTCCCCCTTTGCAAAAAGGTTCAATCGCCCTCCCTCAGTGGAAGAGATAGTTGGGCACCCACAGCACGAGGCCCTGGAAAAAGATCAGCACGTAGAGCAGCACGATCATATAGATGAGGTAGGGCACGCTCTCCCGCGCGATGTCCAGGATGGTCACCCCGGCGATGTAGGCCGAGAGCATCATCGTCGTGCCCACGGGCGGCGTGATGAGCCCGACGGCCAGGGCGAAGACCATCATGACCCCGAAGAAGATGGGGTCGGCCCCGACGGCCGTCACCAGGGGAAGCAGCACGGGCCCGAAGAGCAGCACCGCGGGCGACACGTCCAGCACGCAGCCCACGAGCAGGAAGACCGCTCCGAGGATGACCAGCAGGGTCGTGGGCGAGTCGATCACGCCCGCGAGCGACACCGTCAGCTTCTGGGGGATCATGGAGTAGGCCAGAAGCCAGGTCAGCAGGCCTGCCGTCGAGATGACAATCATCACGACGGCCGAGGAGATCGCCGCGTTGAGCATGGAGTCGTAGAACCCCTGCCAGGTCAGCTCCCGGTCGATGACCCCCACCAGCAAGGCGTACAGGACCGCCGCGACGGAGGCCTCCGTGGGGGTGAAGATGCCCGTCATGATCCCCACGAGGATGATGGCGACCATGATGAAGGCCGGCAGCCCCCGCCACGCCGCCTTCAGCAGCTCGCGCAGGGTGGCGCGGGGGAACTTCGGGTAGTCCCGCTTCTTGGAGATGAACGTGGTGATGACAAGCATCCCCAGGCCGATGAGCAGGCCCGGGATGAGCCCCCCGAAGAAGAGGTCGCGGATGGAGAGGCTTGTGGCAGCCCCCGTGAGGATCATCGGGATGCTCGGGGGGATGATGATGCCCATCGTGGAGGCGGTGGCGTTGACCGCGCCGGCAAAGCGGGACTGGTAGCCCTGCTTCTGCATGGCCGGGATCAGGATGGAGCCCAGGGCGGAGCAGTCGGCGACCGACGAGCCGGAGATGCCGCCCATGAACATGTTGGAGACGACGGTGGCGTTGGCGAGGCCGCCCCGCAGGTGGCCCACCAGCGCGCGCGCCAGGTTGATGATGCGCTGGGCGAGGCCGCCCGCGCCCATGAGGTTTCCCGCCAGCATGAAAAAGGGGATCGCCACGAAGGGGAAGGAATCCACGCTGGCGAACATCCGTTGAAAGGCGACAAGGGGAGGCAGAGGGGTTTCGAGCGCAATGTAAGCCAGGGCCGTGAGCCCCAGGGTGAAGGCCACGGGCACGCCGAGGAGCAGGAGGGCGATGAAAATGATCGCGAGCGTCATTTCGCTTCCCCTCCCGTTCCGGCGGGCTGCGCGGCGGCATCGCCCTTCTTATGGCCGAAGAACTCGAGGCCGCTCTTGACCAGGACCTCGAGGTTGACGATGAACATGAGAAGCCCGCTGACCGGCAGCGAAGCGTACACCCAGCCCATCGGGTAGTGCAGGGCGCTGGAGCGCTGCATCATGGTCTTCTGCGTGAGGCTCCAGCCGTGGACGACCATCATGTAGAAGAAGTACGCCAGGACGGCGGCCCCGAGCATCTGCATGAGCGCCTGCCGGCGGGGGCTGAGCCTGTCCTTCAGCAGGGTGATGCTGAGGTGGAAGCCCCGGCGGACGCAGATCACCGAGGCCAGGAAGATCATCCACACCATCACGTGCCGGCCCAGCTCCTCCGTCCAGTACAGGGACTGGTGGAAGAGGTACCGGGCGAAGACCTGCGAGCCGATGGCGGCCACCATGACGGCCAGAAGCGCGACGACGGTCCAGCGGATCGCCGCCTCGAGCATGTCCATACACCGTGTCATGTTGTTTCCCTCTTCTCCCCTTGCCGCATCCATGTCGGGGCGATCAGTACTTCTCGCCCACCTTGCGGATGGAGAGGTAGAGATCCTCGAAGCCGTCGTACTTCAGGAAGCTTTTGTAGACGTCCTTGGCGGCCTCGCGCCAGGGGGCGTTGTTGATCTTCGTGACCTTCATCTTCGCGAAGAGCTGCTTCTCGATGTCGGCGTTGATCTTCTTGAGCAGCGCGTCGTTGAAGCGGGAGGCCTCGGTGGCCGCCTGGGTGAGGGCCTTCTGCTGCACGGGGGTGAGCTTCTTGTAGGTGGCGTCGTTCATGACGATCATCATGAAGCCCACGAGATGGTCCGTGATGGCCAGGTACTCGGTGACCTCGTAGAACTTGTTGGCCCAGATGACCCCGAGGGGGTTCTCCTGGCCGTCGACGGTCCCCAGCTGCAGGGCCGTGTAGACCTCGGTGAAGGCCAGCGGCGTGGGGGTGGCCCCCAGGGCGCGCCAGGTCTCCAGGTGCGCCTGCATCTCGGGCACGCGGATCTTCATGCCCTTCACGTCGGCCAGGCTCTTGACGGGCTTCTTCGTGGTCAGCTCGCGCGGCGTGCGCATCACGTGGTAGAGGATGCGGATGTTGGTCTTCTGGATCAGCCGGGCACGGATCTTCTCCCCGACGGGCCCCTCCATGACGGCCCGCACGTGGGCGTCGTTCTTGAACAGGAAGGGGAACTCGAGGATGGACATGGCCGGGTCGAAGTTCTGGAGGATCCCGCCCAGGATCGCCCCGTTGACCGTGCCCACCTGGATGCCCTCGGCCACGTCGCGCTCGCCGCCCAGGACGCCGCCGACGACGACGTTGACCTTCAGGGTGCCGTTGCTGTACTTCTCGGCCAGCTCGCCGAACTTCACGAGGGTCTGGCTCTGGTGGTCGACCGGCGCGTAGGCCGAGGCGAAGACCAGCTTGACGGGGTCGGCCGCCCACGCCGACGGGACGGCGACCAGGACGGCCAATGCAAACACCAATGACAACAGGGGTACTCGCTTCATATCATCCTCCTTTTTCCGTTGAAGGTTCTCTTGCGGCCCGGGGCCGCTCCTCACCGCGATCTTCCCGGGCCCCGTTTCGGGGGCCCTCCGGAATCTTTCTTCCTGCCTCACTGGAGGGCCATCTTCACGGCGTACTCGATGGCGTGCACGAGGCTCAGCTCCGAGGCGGTCCCCTTGCCCGCCTTGCCGAAGGCTGTGCCGTGGTCCACGGAGCTGCGGATGATGGGAAGGCCCAGGGTGACGTTCACGCCGCTGATGGACTCCCAGCGCTGCCTCTCTGCGTCCCAGTTGAAGCCGACGACCTTGAGGGGGATGTGGCCCTGGTCGTGGTACATGGCCACGACGATGTCGTAGAGGCCGCCCTTGGCCTTCGAGAAGAGGCTGTCGGGCGGGACGGGCCCGTCGGCGTCGATGCCCAGCGCCTTCGCGGCCTGGATGGCCGGGATGATCTCGTCGATCTCCTCGCGGCCGAAGAGGCCGCTCTCGCCCGCGTGGGGGTTGAGGCCCGCCACCCCGATGCGGGGCTCGGCGATGCCGAGCTTGCGGCAGGCGTCCCGGGCCAGCTTGATGACCTTCAGCACCCTTTCCTTCCTGACCCGCTCGCAGGCCTCGCGCAGCGAGACGTGCGTCGAGACGTGGACGACGCGCAGGTTCTCGTGGGCGAGCATCATGGTGTAGTCCTGCGTGCCGGTAAAGTCGGCGTAGATCTCCGTGTGGCCCGAATAGTGATGCCCGGCGAGGTTGATGGACTCCTTGTTGATGGGGCCCGTGACGGTGGCGTCGATCTCCTTTTTCATGGCCAGCTCGATCACCTTCTTCACGGCCTCGAAGGCGGCGCGGCCCGACATGGCGGAGACCTTGCCGTACTGAAGCTTTTCCATGTCCACGTTCTTCAGGTCGTAGACGTCAAGGGTGCCGAATTGAAACAGCGCGTCCTTCACCGCCGCAACGGCGTTGATCTTCAGCTCGAGGCCGGTGATCCGCAGGGCGTCCCGGATAGCGTTCACGTCGCCCACGATGAGGGGCCTGCAGATCTCGTAGGTCCCCCTGCGGGCGAGGGTCTTCACGGCGATCTCGGGGCCGATGCCCGAGGGATCGCCCATGCTGATGCCGACAATCGGTTTTTTCGTCATGCGGGGTTCTCCTGGTGAATCGTCGTCTGCACAAACGGGAACGGCCGCGGCGCGCTCACGCGGCGCTGTCCGCCCCCGGGGAAATCCGGAACAGCTTCAAAAAGTCGACGGCCTTGCACAGCGCGTCGGCGGCCCCGAAGGCGCCCGCCTTGGTCACGACGGCCAGGCCGGGGCACTGCCCGCCCTTCAGGACTCCCGCGGGAATGCCCGGGGCGACCTCCTGGAGAACGGCGATGCCGCTTGCCGCCAGGCGCCGGCAGCAGCTCACGGCGATGTCGCCCCCGGTGAGGACCAGGCCGCCCAGCTTGGCGTTCAGGGCGATCCGGCGGCAGAGGTCCCCCAGGGCCTCGGCCACCGCCTCGGCGCTCTGCCTGGGGGAAAGGCCCGCCAGGCGGCCTTCCTCGATCGTGCGGGCGACGACCTCGTCGCTGTGCCCGGTGACGATCACGACGTCCTTGCCGCTGTGGACGGCGTTGACTGCGGCCTGGAAGCACCGGCCCGCCTCGGCCTGCGCCGTGTCGGGCCGCAGGAAGGCGCAGGGGTCCGCCTCGATGGCCGCCGCGTCGGGTCGCTGCCGCAGCAGGGCCGCCTGGCCCCTCGTCACGGCGCTGACGCTTCCCGCGATCACCACGACGGGCCTCCGCTCGGCCGTCGCGGCGCCCAGGCCCAGCGCCAGGGGCAGGCACTCGGCCAGTCCCGCCGAGCCCACCCACAGCACGGGTTTCCCCAGCCGCACGGCAGCCATGGCGATCATCGCGAGGTGGTCGTCCTGCCAGGCGTCGCAGACCAGCACCTCGCGGCCCGCGGCGCAAAGCCCCCTCATCGCATCGAGGATGCCGTCGGAGCCGGCCAGCACGCTCTTGATCCCGACGTGTCCCACGGGCCGCTTGGTCTGCTTCGCGAGCAGGGTGGGGATGTGCGACTCGCCGACGGGGCAGACGGGGTCCCGGGCGATCTCGGTGGCCTCCAGGGGGGCGCCCCCCAGGAAGTGGCAGCCGCCCGCGGTGATCCGCCCGTTCTTGGGGAAGGCGGGGGCCACGACGGCAAGCTCGAAGCCGCAGACGTCCATCAGGGCGTCGATCTCGGCGCCGAGGTTGCCGCGCAGGGTGGAGTCGATCTTCTTGTACAGGGCCTGGAAGGGCCCCCGGTCCTTGAAGAGGGATACCGCCTGCGCCACCTTCTCGTACGCCTCGGCCGGGGGCAGGGCCCGGCTCTGCGTGTCGACGATCAGCACGTCTTCTTCGAGCTCCGAAGGGGAATCGGGAAGGGAGATCAGGACGAGGGACTGGAGGCCCTGCTTGGCGAACTGCACCCCCGTGTCGTTGGCGCCGGTCAGGTCGTCGGCCAGGACTACGATTTTACTCCGCGATCGGCTCCGGTTCGCCATAACGGGGTGAGTCCACCATGTGGAATGAGATGCTGCGATTGTGAATTCAAAATACATTCATTTGCGCAGGAAGGCAAGCGCGGTGAAGGGATCGGGCGGGGGTTTTTCTTCACTTCCGTATATTTCATTTTTATTTGTTTCGACGGGCCGCCGGGCGGCGCGAAAGATGTGACGAAGGGGCGGGGATATTTCGTTTGACCCGGTTTCATGCCGTGCTATACTGCACCCGTTGCAACCGGCGGCAGAAAACGCCTTACGTTTCCAATGTTGTCCCGCAGCGCTCCTTCTGGCCTGACCTCTTGTCCGCCTTACTTCTGTTCAGCCGACCCGATTCCGACGAGACCTCTCCCGCAGTGCACGGCCGCCCGGTACAGTCCGTCTCCGTTTCCGGCGTCAACCCCCGTCAACCCGAATTCATCGCTTCCCCCGCAGAAGCCGAGCAAGGCGCAATGGGGCGCGAAAGCGCCGCTATCAGGCCTGCCGAGACATGACGACAACGCAGACCTTTGCAGGAGGTGGATCATGGCTGACCTCGACCATTCCAAGCGCACCATGGAGCGGGCGACCTACACGCCCATCAAACCGGCCCGGATGCACAAACCCGACCAGCCGGGCCGTGCCCTGGACAAGTGGGGGTACGCCGCCGCACTCTCTCCCACCAGGGCGGAGTACGCCCGGATCAAGCGGCGTCTGACGCAGGGCCCCGACGCCGCGCCCCCATCGCATAGAAAGTATCTCGATGAGCTCGAGGCCGTCTTTATCGCCATGGAGGACAGGCAGTCGGCCGCGGCCATTCTGGAGAACATCCCGGCATTCAAGGACATGCCCGCCTCGCTGCTCATGCGGGTGGGCAAGGAGCTGCTGAAGATCCGGCAGGAAACGTACCGGGAGGGGGTGGCCACCCTGGAGGCGGTCTCCTCGGCCTATGAAAAGGCGACCCTGGCGGGCACCGCAGTGCCCGGGCCGCCGCGCATGAAGATCCCGGCGGGATTTACGCTGGATACGACCTTCTACCGCCCGGGGCTGCCGGGGGCGAAGCTCTACCGCAAGGAAGGCAAACCGGCGGTCCTGACGGCGGCCGGGGCAAAGGCGGCCCGCATCAAGCCGGCTCCGGGGACGTCGGGGAAGCATCTCCAGGCATCGGCCCTCCTGGTTATGCCCGAAACGCAGGTCCCGGCGCCCCGCCCCGCCACCGCCGACCTCCCGATCGACCGGCTGGCCCGGTGGGCCCTCGGCAGGAAGCTCAACGTGGAGCAGGTCGGCCAGGCCCTGGAGATCGCGCGCCGGCGCGCACTGGACACGGAAAAAACGACCCTCGCGGAGTACCGGGCGATGAGCAACGTCGCGATGACGGAGATCCACGACATCAACCACTACATCGCGGAGCGCTTCGGTATCGAGCCCGTGGGCCTTCTGCACCTGGAACGCCTGAGCTTCGTTCCCGCCGGCATCGAGCGCGGCGAGCTGGTGCACAGCGTGCCGCTGAGCCCCGGCGAGGAGGTCAACATCAGCCACAAGGAGTGGTCCAACACCTCCGAGGAGTTCGAGCGGATCGTGACGGATTTTATCGAGGCCTACAGCGAGGAGGGTGTGACCGAGAAATCCGAGATCGCCCAGTCCACCAACTCGCAGCAGCAGCACTCGAGCGGGTTCAACCTCGGCGTGACGGCCTCGGGCAGCTACGGGCCCGTGTCGATCTCGACGACGGTGGGCTACAACGTGTCCGACTCGGCGAGCCGCACCGAACAGGTGGCGCGCAACCACTCCAGCGAGATGACCCGCAAGGCCTCGTCGCGCGTCAAGAAGGAGCACAAGACGAGCTTCAAGGTGGCCTCGGCCTCGGGGACGGAGGACCAGGCCGTGCGCCTCATCAAGAACCCCTTCCCCGACAGGGCCACGCGGGTGGACTACTACCAGCTCGTGCGCAAGTGGCGGGTGGATCTGTACCGCTACGGCGTGCGGCTGACCTACGACATCACCATCCCCGAGCCGGGCTCGGATATCCTCTCGAAGATCCTCGAGATCCAGGCCCTCACGGCAGCGCTCTCGGAGGGCTTCGCCAGCCCCGGCGCGACGCTGCCCTGGGCGCGCTTCGATCTCACCCCGGACGGAGTCACCCGGTCCAACTACCTGGCGCTTGCCGCCCAGTACGGCGCCGCGGTCGACCCGCCGCCCGCCGAATCGTACGACATCAACAAGACCTACACCCACCAGTGGGAGAACAAGGACGCAACCAAGAAGTACGAGTACCTCACCTTCGACGTCGAGGTGCCGCCCGAGTACGAGGTGGTGGCCTGGGGGTACAGCTGGGCATACTGGGGCTGGGAGGATGAGGACACGTTCTCCTTCGTGATCCGGACCGATCTGAACAGCTGGTTCGGCGACAGCGGCCTGCTCACCGTGACGCTGGGCACGCATTACGTCATCGCGCTGCACATGGACCTCACGCTCGGCGTGCGCCTGCGGGATTCGGCCTACAAGGCCTGGAAAATGAAAGTCTGGGAGACGCTGCGCGAGGCGGCCCAGGCCCGCTACGAGCTCAACCGCACGATGCTCAAGGACCAGCTCGCGAAGCTCCAGGAGGAACTGGGCGCCCAGGACGCCCTGAGCCTGCGCAAGATCGAGCGCGAGGAGGTGATGAAGGGGGTGCTGCGCTGGCTCTTCGGGCCGTCCTTCAACTTCGGGGTGCCGGGGCTTCCCCCCGATCTCTACGGGCCCTCCGGGTCGATCATCTCCGACACCGTCTGGGCCTACGTGCTCGCCCAGGGCGAGCTCATCAAGTTCATCCACCAGGCCGTCGAGTGGGAAAACATGCTGTACTTCCTCTACCCCTACTTCTGGTCGCACACCACGCGGTGGGACTTCAAAAAATACCTCGACCACCCGGACTTCATGCACCGCGTCTTCCTGAAATCCGGCAGCGCCCGCGTCGTGCTCACCATCCGGCCGGGCTTCGAGAAGGACTTCGTGTCGTTCCTCGAGACGGGCACCCTCGACGGCCTGCCGACGACGCACCCCTACATGACCGTCGCCGAGGAGATGCAGGCCTATGCAAACACGAACTACCCGGGCATCCGCTCCGCCAACCCCATCGAGGAGGCGCGGCCGCTTCTCACCCCGCTGCAGAAGAAGGCCTGGGGCCAGATGGAGGGGATCATCAGGCTCCTCGAGCAGTACAAAGCGGCAAACGGGGCCTACCCGACGACGTCGCAGGGCCTTGCCGCGCTTTCCGGCCTGGGCGCCGCACCCCCCAAGGACCCCTGGGGCAACGCCTGGCAGTACCGCTCGCCGGGACTCTGGAGCGACTTCGAACTCGTCTGCCTGGGCGCCGACGGCGCCGCGGGGGGCGAGGGAGAGAACGCCGACATCGTGAGCTGGGCCGACGCGTCGCTCGTGGGACGCTGGTACGAGTACACGCCGACGAGCGCCCTGGACATCTCGTTCAACGAGACGCTGCCGACGGCATGACAGGTGCGCCATGACAAAGGACTATCCCGTCGAACGCAGAACGACCCTGGAGATCTTCCTTCGCTCCAAGGCCGGCATCCAGCAGTGGCGGATCGTCCCCCTGATCAACTGCAAGGCCATCCGGGTGAAGCGGGACGGTTCGGGGCTTTCGCTCAAGGGACCCGGGACATTCCTGCAGGATGGCGATACGGTGCAGGTCGACGATCCGCTCCCCGAGGCGTGCACGAAGGCCCTGGCGGCCATCCCCGCCGCCGGCTTTCGCGACTACGCCCTGGCCCCGGGGGCGACTGACTACGACAAGGACATGGCCAGGCTCCTGGACGACCGGACCCAGACCATCCGCCTCCAGGGCTTCCTCGTCAACAGCCTGAGGGGCTTCCTGGGCGCCCTGAAGGACAATGAAGCCATCACCCACCCCATCCGGCACCTCGTCGTGGCCTCGCACGCCAATCCCGAGGGCTATCTCTTCCTTCAGCTCGACACAGGCGACCCCGGCGTCATCACCTACGAGGACCTGGAGACGGCCGAGAAGGCCAGGAGCCTGGTTGTCGACGCGAAGCTTCTGGAACCCCGCCCGAAGGACGGCTCGGGCAATCGCGTGGCGCCGGCGTTTCTCTTCCGGGGCTGCCGGATCGGGGCGACCCTGCCCTACTTGAAGAAGCTCAAGGCGGCCCTGGGGGGCAACCTCACCGTCATCGCCCCGAAACACTTCCATATGGTGGGCCGCTATGCAAAGCAGGGCTCCGTGGAGTACATGCGTTACAACTTCGCCCTCAACCGCCCCAGGGCATTGCGCAAACCGCTCGAGGCTGCCAGGGCCTTCAAGGCCGCGGGTTTCACCCTCATCGACGGCAAACCCGTCCCGGACAAGAGCTGGCCGCTGTGGATTCCCGAGAAGGACTTCGGCAAGACGGGCGACAAAGACGTGCCCGCCAGGGTCCTGTCGCCCGTCACGAAAAAGAGGGAGTGGATACCCGGCATGTTCCGCCATCGATTTCGGCGCCTGCTGGCCAGGGACGGCTCGTTTGCCCTGATGAAAGACCCCGGCACCGAGGCGGGCCGGAAGAAAGCCGCGCGCGACGAGATGGTCCAGCTCGCGATCTACCAGGGCACCCACCCCTTTCCCGCGTATGTCCGCTACGGCTACAAGACCCTGGACGAGTTCATGGACGGATGGACGTGGACGTTCAAATACGAGGCCTCCAGCCACACGCTGTTCTACAACGCGACACGCCACGAGTACGTCGTCAGCCGGCCCGTCGTGGATCCGGCCACCAACCAGCTCATCCTGAACTACTACCCCGGCAGGAAAGCCAAAAAGACGGCCAAGCCCCTCGAGATGCTCGACCCGGCAGATGCGCGCTTCTTCGCGTCGGTGTGACGCCGTTTTCTCCCGCCCCCCCCGCTGCCATTTCCTTCACCCTTCGGGCACCCCGTCCCGCAGGACGTTCGATCGAGCGGGAAAGATCCCCGAGGCGGCCGGCAAAATCCTCCCCTCCCCTCCTTTTGAGACTGTGTCATAATCGGACTCCCGTCATTGCGAGCGACGGACCCTGCTTGGGAACGGGGTTATCGATGGTAGAAACAACATCGATGCGTCATTGCGAGGAGTGCCAGCGACGAAGCAATCCCCGGCATCCATTGAGATTGCTTCGCTTCGCTCGCAATGACCCTCAAGGCTGTTCATTAGGAGCGACCGAAGGGAGCGCGGCAATGTCAAGCTTTTCGAGGACATCCGAGATTGCTTCAGTCGCTTCGCTCCTTTGCGATGACATTGCGACACAGCCTCTTTGCAGAGGAGGGTGCAAGAGAATCCCCCTTGGGGCAAGTGAAGACCGGGGGACTGGGATTTCGATCTAAACCCTGGAAATGCGCAGGACGGGCTTGATCGTCGCGCCGCGTTTGGCGTCGGCGATGGCGCGGTTGACGTCCTCGAAGCCGTAGAACTTCACGAGGCGCTCGAAGGGGAAGAGCCCCTTTCGCCACAGGGCGATGAGCTTCGGGAGGAACTGCTGCGGCACGGCGTCGCCCTCGACGATGCCGAGGGCCTTCCGGCCGCCCGGCATGCGGGAAGGCCCCGACGCGCCGGTCACGAGGGCCGCGGTGCCCTTCGGGTTCAGAAGCTCCAGGGAGAGGCGGTACATCCCGTCGTCGTCGGTGGTCTCCACGGTGTAGTCGACCCCGCCGGCGATCGCCTTGACCCGGGCGGCGACGTCTTCCTTGCGGCTGTCGATCGTGTGGGTTGCGCCCAGCTCGCGGGCGAGTGCGAGCCGCCCCGGGACGATGTCGATGCCGATGATCGGGCTTGCGCCCGCCACGCGCGCGGCCATCACCGCCGCCAGCCCCACGGCGCCCGTCCCGAATACGGCGATGCCCGCGCCGGCAGGGACCTTCAGCGAGTTCATCACCGTGCCCGCCCCCGCCTGCAGGCCGCAGCCCAGAGGCGCCAGCGTCTCCAGGGGGAGCGCCTTCGGCACCTTCACGGCGTTTCGCACGGTGGCCAGGGTGCGGGTCGCAAAGGAGGACTGGCCGAAGAAGTGCCCCCTGACGCCGCTTCGCTCGAGGGCATTGCTGCCGTCGGGGCGCTGGAAACCCCAGTTGAGCAGGGAGGCGTCCCGGCACGCGAACGGGCGGCCGCGGCGGCAGGCGCCGCAGCGCCCGCAGGACTGGTAGGACAAAACGACGTGATCGCCCCGGCGCAGGCCCGCGACCTTCGCGCCCGCCTGCTCCACGACGCCCGCGCCTTCGTGGCCCAGGACCAGCGGCCCCTCCGATGCATCGTACCAGTCGTCGATGTAGCGGATGTCGGTGTGGCAGATGCCGCTCGCTACGATGCGCACCAGGACCTCGTCGTCCCTCGGCCCCTCCATCTCGAGGGTCTCGATCGCGAGGGGGCCGCCCCTGCTGCGCAGGACGGCCGCACGGATCGTCAGGGCCCGATCGCAGACTGCCGCCTCTTTCCGTGTTGCCATAGCCCGGCTCCGCACCCGCCGCGGGAGGTCACTACCGGTTCGCCACAAAGCGATCCCAGCGGTTGATCACGATGTCCTTGCCCGCCTGGAGGTTGCCGCCCCCGATCTGCCTCACCCGGTTCTCCACGGCCGGGACCATGGCGGCGCGCTCCGCGTCGGGGAAGTAGGGCAGCACGTACGGCACGACCCCCCCGCCGATGCGGGGGCCGCGCAGCGAGTCGTTGAGGTAGGCGGCGCCGTACCTCGCGTACTGCAAGAGCAGGTAGTCCGCCATGGCGTCGTAGGCGAGCTGCCAGTAGAGCTTCCCGGCGTTGTAGGCCGCCTGCTGGCTCTGGGTGTTGCACCGGCCGCCCGCGCAGTCCACGGGGGGCGCGACGAACCGGGCCTGGATCTGCGCCTGGGTAAAGAACATCATCGACGACGGCACGACGGCCCCGGAGGGGATCAGCTCGCCCGAGTAGGGGTCGTCGCCGTGCACGAGGCCCCGGTCGACGGAGGGGAAGTGCGGACGGCAGTGGTAGCCGTTGTCGAGCATGATGTCGGTGCGCCGCACGGGGATGTTGACGGCCCGGAGCACGGCCCCGTAGAGGCCCGAGGTCCCCCAGCAGCCCTCCGCCGTGTGCAGCCTGCCGTCGAGGGCGTAGAGGATCCTGTCGGCCGGCGCGAGCCCCGCGTACCCGTAGAGCTGCACCTTGTCCTGGTCGCCGCCGATGTGAACGAGGCGCCCGCGCATCCAGTCGGTCAGCGCGTAGAGGGTCTCGAGCGGCGTGGCGCGGATCATCCCCAGGTTGGCGAGAAACTCGTAGCCGGCGCGCGGGTTCCAGGCCGTGACGCTCCCCATGTTCCAGGTGTCGAAGGCGTAGAGATCCTGCCAGAAGGTCAGGAGCTTGCGGCCGTCGAAGAGCAGAAGGAGCTGGTCGTCGGGGAGATCGGCGAGGCGCCAGGGCACGAGCCCGCGCACGTCCACCCAGAGCGACTGGGCCACGTGGGCCAGGTAGATCGTCCAGGCGTCGGCCACGGAGATCATCTGCGTGCCGATGAGGGCCGGGGGGGCCGAGAGGGCGTAGGGGTCGCCCCTCTCGAGGGAGAGGATCGCGCTGTCGAGGTCCGCCTTCTGGGCGGCCGACCAGTTCCCGTAGGCCAGGGCGACCCGGGGCTGGCTCCCCAGGCGGCCTTCCCAGATGATGCTGTTGCGGATCCCGGGCGTGTTCAGCAGGGCCGTGTAGGGGGCAAGCGAGGGCCCCGGGGGCAGGACCTCCTCCCGGCTGTTGTTCGTGTTGTCGATCTCGTCGGCAGGGCGGTTCGTCCGCAGCGTCACCCGGACGCGGCTGCCGCCGGCGATGGCAGACGGGGCCGCGTAGACGACGAACGTGCTCCCGCCCGCCGCCAGGGCGGGAAGCGAGGTGTCGAGCGAGCCGACCCGGATCGCGTTGACGAACACCTCGAGCCCGGCGGCGAGGTTCGCGGCCGAGGGCGCCGACCCGGCGTTCCGGATGACCGCGCGCAGTCTCGTGGGCGAGTCGAGCGCCAGGTCGCTCACGACGAGATCGGCACCGGCGACCGCGGGGGGCGTCAGGGTCCGGGTGAGCGTGTTCTGGAACTCGTTGGACTCGTCGATCGCGTTGCCGGAATCGACGACGACGGCGATACGGCGGTTCACCCCCGAGGCGCGCACGCCGGCCGCCACGGACACGCTCCCGCCGGGGCTGCGGAAGGACTGGTCCGGCAGGTCGGCCAGGGCCTTTCGCATCATCAGCCGCCCGTCGACGTAAACGGCGAGGCTCCCCTGGCCGGCGGGCGCCTCGTTTTCCCCCTCGTTTCTCAGCGTGAAGGCGAGGGCGCCGTCGGCCCCGAAGGCGAGGTTCGCGGGCAGGAGGTCGGGCTTGCCCGTGAGGGACGCGACGGTGAAGGCCCGCAGGCTCGTCCCCTCGCAGGTGTCGTTGGCGACGGAGATCGGCCCCGTGACGGCCCCCGGGGGCACCTTGACCCGGAGCCTCGTCGTCGAGGCCTGGAGGACGCCGGCGGGCGGGACCGCCACGCCGCCGAATTTCACGGTGTTCCCCGCGGGCGCGCTCTCGAAGTTGCGTCCGTCGATGGTCACCTCCGTGCCCGCGGGGCCCCGGTCGGGCACGAAATTCGTGATGACGGGACAGCACCCGGCGGCGGCCAGGCACACCAGGACGGCACAGAAGAAAGCGGCTCTCGATTGCATCTCTCCACCCTCCCTGTCATCTGCGTGCGTTGACGGTTCCCGCGAAATCCCACGCGCCGCGGCCCGGGCGAGCGCGCGACGTCCGGGTTCTTTCCGAAGCGCCTCTTCCACCGCGGGATGCCCCCGGGGTGAATCCAGGCGGATCGGGCCGGGACGTTTGCAAGGGGTTGAACGGGTCTGACGGACTGTGGACGCGGTTCTGTCGGGAAATGGAAATCTCTTTCTTCCATACGTGAGGCCGCGCGCCAGGTCAATGAAAATCCCCCGATCCTTCCACGGATGGGGGATTCGAGAGATCCCGCGCCCGCCGGCCCGTGAAAAAAACGAATCCCCCGTCCGCAACGGGGGATTCCAGCTCTCCGGGCCGTGAGGATTCGCCGTTATTCCACGACCAGCGCGGCGGCGCCCGATATCTTGCTCAAGGTTGCCGTGACGGTGGCCTTGCCCTTCTTGATTCCCGTCGCAAGACCCCTGTCCTTCTTCGCATTGCTGACCTTCGCGACCTTTGTGCTCGACGATTTCCAGGTGGCCGATTTCGTGATGTCCAGGGTCATGCCGTCGGAATAATTTCCCGTGGCGGTGAATGGGACGGTTTTCCCGACCTGGACGCTCGGGCCGACGGGCGTCACCGTGACGGTGACAAGGCTGGCCTTGCTGACCGTGAGGGTCGTGCCGCCGGAGACGCCGCCCAGCGCGGCGGAGATGACGGCGGAACCGACCCGGACGGGGGTCGCCAGTCCCCTGGAATCGGCGGCGTTGCTGACGGTGGCCACCTTCTTGTTGGATGTGCCCCAGGTCACCTGCGACGTGAGATCCTGCACGGTGCTGTCGGAGTAGACGCCCGAGGCGGTGAACTGGCGCGTCACCCCGACGACCGTCACGGCATCGTGGGGGTCCACCACGACGGACACCAGCACGGCGGCCGTCACGCCGAGGGTCGCGGTCCCGGACACCGGGCCGAGGGTCGCCCTGACGGTTGCGGAGCCGACGGCGAGGGCCTTGGCCAGGCCGTTGGCGCCCGCCGCGTTGCTGACGGAGGCCACCGAGGGGTCGGAGACGCTCCAGGTCGCCTGCGTCGTGATGTCCTGGGTGGAGCCGTCGGTGTAGGCGCCCGTCGCGGTCAGCTGGCGGGTCGTCCCCTTGGCGAGGCTGAGGTCCGCGGGGCTGACGTCGATGCTCACCAGCGCCGCCGCCGTCACCTCGAGGGCCGTGGCGCCGGACACGCTGCCCAGGGTCGCGCTGACGGAAGTTGAGCCGACGGCGAGGGCCGTCGCGAGACCGTCGGAGCCCTCCGCGTTGCTCACGGAGGCCGCCGAGGGGTCCGAGGCGCCCCAGGTCACGTCCTTCGTGAGGTCCCTGGCGGTGTCGTCGGTGTAGGCGCCCGTCGCGGTGAGCTGCAGGGTCGTCCCCTTGGCGAGGCTCGGGTTGGCCGGCGTGATATGGATGGAGACCAGGGCGGCCTCGGTGACCGTGAGGTCCGTGCTGCCCTTCACCCCGTCGAGCGCCGCGCCGACCGTCGCCGGTCCCACGGCGAGGGCCGCGGCCAGCCCGTTGGAGCCCGCCGCGTTGCTCACGGAGGCCGCGGAGGGGTCGGAGGAACCCCAGGTGACCTGCTTGGTGAGATCCTGGGTGGAGTGATCGGAATAGACGCCCGTGGCGGTCAGCTGCAGGGTCGTCCCCTTCGGGGCGGACGGATGGGCGGGCGTGACCTGGATGGAAACCAGGACGGCCTCGGTGACCGTGAAGCCCGTGGCGCCCGTGACGCCGTCGAATGTGGCGGAGACGGAGGTCGAGCCGACGCCCGCCGGCGCGGCAAGCCCCCTGGAGCCCGCCTCGTTGCTCACGGAGGCGACGGCGCCGTCGGCGGCCTCCCAGATCACCTGCTCGGTGAGGTTCTGCACGGACTCGTCGGAGAAGACGCCCGTGGCGGTGAACTGCCGGGTCGTCCCCAGGGGCGCCTCGGGGTTGGCCGGGGTGACCTGGATGGAGACGAGCGACGCATCGGTAACGGTGAGCGGCCTGCTTCCCGCGACCTTTCCCGATTGCACCCCGACGACGGCGGAGCCGCGGGCCACGGACCGTGCAAGCCCTCGGTTGACGGTGACGACCGTCTCGTCCGACGAGTACCACTCGACGGACGAGGTCAGGTCCTTTTTGCTGCTGTCCGAATAGATGCCCGTGGCCGTCAGTTGCGCTTCCGTCCCGAGTGCGATGACCGGGGCGGCCGGGTTGACCTCGATGGAGACCAGCGAAGGAGCCGACGCTCCGGTTCCGACGCTGCCTTCCCCGCCGCCTCCGCCGCAGGACGACATCAGCGCCAGGAAAACGATGGATAACAGGGTGGCTGAAACCCGAATTGTCATGTTCCGCTGTCCCGATTTTGTCTGGATCATGGCACTTACTCCTCTTGCCCTGACCCGGATCGCATCGAGTGTGCCCGGGGCCAAGGAGGAATAATCGCATTTTAAATCGGTAAGTTACGAGCAAACAGGGCCGTCGGGGACCCCGAAGAGGGTGTGCCAAGTTGGAACAGTCGGATTGAATCAGGCGTGATATCGGCGGGTTATCGGCCAGTGGTCATTCCGGGATGGTCGGTTCCGGAAGTGAGATTTTCGTTCGAGCAGGAAAAGAAATCCTCCTTCATCCCCGTTTTTGCAAAGGGGGACGAAGGGGGATTTGAATGTCTGCCGCCGCTCGCTCTACTTGCCGTCCTTGCCGACGTTGAGGGCGCTTGCGGGCGCGCCGGTCGCGTTGTAGCGCTTGTAGCAGCCCCTGGCGCACTCGCTGCCGCCGTCGGGGAAGTGGCGCCAGCAGCCGAAGCCCTGGTTGATGCAGGGGCCGTTGGCAAGCTTGGCGCAGCTGGGCGAGGCGTCGGAGGGCTTGGGGTTGTAGCCGACGGCGACACTGGACGAGGCCGAGCTGTTGCACCGGCACAGGCAGTCGAGCACGCCCTGGCGCTCCTTCTCGGTGAGGGCCCCCCAGTCCTTCGGCGGGGGCGGCGGGGGGTCCTTCTTCTCCGGGGGCTTCTGGCCGGTCTGCGTCTGGGTCGAACCGGGTTTCTTCTCGGGCGGCTTGGCGGGCGTCTTCGTCTCTTCCTTTTCGACGACCACGGTGTGCCGCGCGTCGGCAAGCTTCACGAACTTGCCCCCCTGCTTCGCGAAGAGCTCGGCCAGGTAGGTGTAGGTGCCGGCCCCGGCCTCGGCGGTGGAGAGGCTCTGCGCGCTGCCGATACGCCGGCCCGACTTGGCCCAGCCCACGGCCAGCTGGCTCGAGGGGACGGTGGCGCCGACGATCTCGGCGGTGAGGCTGAAGCGCTGGCTCACCTTCACCTTCGAGGGGCCGCTCACGCGCAGGCTTCCGCGGGGCACGTCCTCGACGATGCTGAAGGTGTCCGACAGGGCGTCCTCGAAAGTCTTGCGGGCGCCGCCCAGCAGCGAGTGCTCCTCCACGTCGGCCGAGACGACGGTGGCCGTGAGGCTCAGCTCGTGGCGCAGGGCCGCGCTGTGGCTGCCCAGGGCCCGGTAGGTGTATGTCTTCGACGCGGGCGAGTACTCGGCGCCGAGCCACTTGCCGTCCAGGGCCATCTGGTACTTCTCCGAGACGAACAGCACGTCGCCCCCCTTGCCCTCGAGGGCCTTGAGGGCGGCCCTCATCTTCGCGAAGGCCTCGTTCATCCGGTCGCGGTTCTGCGACGTCGAGGCGGAGATCGTGACGACGGCGGCCTTCTTGCCGCCGCCCTGGTCGCGCAGGGGCACCTCGTCGGAGGGGCTGAAGGTCAGGACGGGGCGGTTGCCCGCCACGAGGCGCATGTACTCGCGGTAGTGCTTGTTGAACTCCCCGATCCACACGAGGCGCTGCTCGCGCCAGCGGGAGACGAGGTCGTTGGCGCACTTGTTGTAGACGGCCTTGGCCACGTTGGGGTCCGAGACGAGCTGCCCGCCCTGCTCGCGGTAGGAGGCGTTGGTGGACTGGTACCAGATGAAGCTCGTCAGCTTGTTGCGGCCCTCGGGCGTGTCGGGGAAGCGCAGGGCCATCTGCTCGACCGTCATCCCCTTGTGCTCGCTCTCGCGGCCCTTGACCATGGAGATGCCCTCGACGAGGCTCGTGCACTCCTGGAAGCTCGCGACGGTGTTGAAGGCGCCGACCCGGGCGGCCTCGAGGGTGCAGACGGCCATGTCCATGGCAAGCCCAGGAACGAGACCGGCGATGTAGCCCAGCTCGGGCAGGGCCGCCAGCGCGCCGGAGCGGAGGTCCTCGGCGGCCATGCCGGCCACGTAGTTCGCGCGGGCGTAGTAGCCGAAGAGCTGCAGGCCTCGCAGCAGCTTGTCCGCGGGCACCTTGTTGGCGTACTTCCAGAAGGTCCCCCGCATCTGCGCCCACTTGCCCAGGTTCTCGTTGAGGATGCCCTTGAGCAGCTCGCGGTTGGCCGGGTGGGCCTCGCGCGAGAGCTTCTCGAGCAGCTTCAGCTCGTTGGAGGCCCGCTCGACGGCCTCGCGGATCACGGCGGGGTCCTTCACGGCGCCCCGGGCGATGTCGTCGAGGTAGTCGGCGCGCATGCCCACCCGCTCGAGGCTGCGCGCCTTGTTGAGCGACTGCCGCAGCCGCTCGACGTGCTTGGAGGCCTTGGCGGCCCCCTCGGTGTCGAGCTTCTCCAGGGCCTTCTGGGCCCACTGGTTGCCCTTGTTCACCTCGCCCGCCGTGTTGAAGACGCCCAGGCCCTCCTCCAGGTGCACGAGGTCCGTGGCGCCCGCGACGACGCGGCCCGACTTCTGGTCGACGAAGAAGTGCCGCCCCGCCTTCGACTCGTAGTGCTGGGCGTAGCCCTTGGCGCCCTTGCCCCAGAGGCCCTCCACGGGCTCGTTGCCGAGGCTCGGGGCCGCCTTGAGGCTCTTGAACTTCGCGGCGGCATCGTCGGCGTTCTCCACGCCGGCCATGACCTGGTTGGGCGGGTAGACGTTGGTGCTGTTGACGAGCTTGTCGATCTCGGCCTGGCTCAACCCCTTTGCCTTGCCCGCGGCCTGGATGTTGCTCTTCAGGGAGCCCTGGAAGTCCTTCCACTTCCGGACCAGCTTGGCCTCGTCGGTCTCGCCGGTGAGGACGACGCGCATGTCGTGGTCCGACGTGCCGCCCGTGAGCGGCCCCTTGTACTTCTGCTGGCTGATCCAGGAGCCCACGCCGGCGGCCTCGGTGCCCGTCTGCTTGACGGTCTGCTTGACGGCGTCGTTCATGACGTCGAGGGCGACCTTGTCCTTTGCGGCCGGGGCCGCGAAGGCGCCGGGGGAAGGGCTCAGCAGCAGGAGAAGGACAATGGCGGCAAGAACGGCGATGAAGGAAGAGGCAGGGCGGTTTCTCATGGGTTGACAGGCTCCCGGGGGTGATGGTGCGGGGCAGCCGCGGCAGGGGTGCCCCGAGAGCCGGAGGGATGCAAGAACCATGCGGGGAAAGGAGGGAATGGGCAAGGGGCCGGGGCCCCGCGGGCGGTCGGGGGAACGACCGCCCCGTGCGGGTTTTCGGCGAAAGGCGGGCGGGCGTCTACCGGGCGCGGGCCTCCGCCAGGAGCGCCTCGATCTGCCGGTCTTTCTCCTGCCAGAGCTGCTGCACCCAGCGGTGCATGGCGTCGCGGAAGGCCGGGTCGCCCTCGTAGTCGCCCTGCATGAGCTCCTGCGGGACCTCGAGGGTCCTCATGCGCACGGTGATGCGCCGGACCTTGCCGCAGAGAAACTCCCAGAAGGTGGGGATCCCGTCGGGGTAGACGATCGTGATGTCCAGCAGGGAGTGGAACTTGCCGCCCAGGGCGTTCAGGGCCAGCGCGAGCCCCCCCGCCTTGGGCCGCAGGAGGTACCGGTACTCGCTCTGCTGCCGGGCGTGCTTGGCCGGGGTGAAGCGCGTGCCCTCGAGGAAGTTCATGACGCTGGTGGAGATCGTGGCGAACTTCGCGCAGGCCCGGCGCGTGGCCTCGTAGTCCTTGCCCCGCTGCTCGGGGTGCTTCTCCAGGAAGGCCGCGCTGTGGCGGTAGAGGAACGGGTAGTCGAGCGCCCACCAGGCAAACCCCATGAAGGGCACCTTGATCAGCTCCCGCTTGATGAAGAACTTCAGCAGGGGGATGCGGCGGTTCAGCAGGTGCTGCATCACGAAGATGTCCACCCAGGTCTGGTGGTTGCTGACCACCAGGTACCAGCCCCGGTAGTTCAGGCCCTCGAGCCCCTGCACGTCCCACTCGGTCCTTTGGGTGAGGCGCATCCAGGCGCTGTTGCAGGCGATCCAGATCTCCCCGATCCAGTGGAGGATCCGGTTGAGCAGCCGGGTCAGGGGCGGGATGGGCAGCAGGAACTTCGGGACGGCGAAGACGAACAGCAACGACACCCACACCACCACGTTGACGGCCAGGAGCACGGACGCGATGACTCCCACGAGAAAGGACGGCAGAAAATTCAGCATGATCTCATTTCCACGTGCATCTCATGTCAGGGCCCGGCGCCGGCGCCGGGCCCGTTCGGTTCCAGTCCCCGGCGCGCCGTCAGGGGATGATCAGCGTCGCCCCCCGGGTGGCCCGCGATTCGGCCGCGCGATGGGCCGCGGCGATGTCGTCCAGCTTGAACCGGGCGCCGATCCGCGCCTTCACGAGTCCCGCCGAGACGGCCTCGAAGAGATCGGCGGCGTTCGCGCGGAAGACCGCCGGGTCCGTATTGTGCGGGAACACGGAGGGCCGGGTCAGGAAGAGGCAGCCCTTCTTGTTGAGCAGCTCGGGCTCGATCGCCGGGGCGGGCCCGGAAGCGGCGCCGAAGACGACCACCATGCCGAAGGGGGCCGCGCAGTCGAGCGACTTTAGGAAGGTGGCCTTTCCGACGGAGTCGTAGACCACGTCGGCCTTCCTGCCCCCCGCGGCCTGCATGAAAAGCTCCGGCCAGTTCTCCCTGGAATAGTCGACGGCGGCGTGGCAGCCCGCCTCGAGCGCGTCGGTGCACTTCTCGCCGGAGCCGGCCGTCCCGATCACCGTGGCGCCCAGCCCCCTGGCCCAGCGGCACAGGATCTGCCCCACGCCCCCCGCGGCCGCGTGGACGAGGACGATCTCGCCGGGCCTGACGGGGTGGGTCTTCTTGAGCAGATACTGGGCCGTGAGGCCTTTGAACAGGATCGCCGCGGCCTCCTCGTCGGACACCCCGGCCGGGATGGGGACCAGCCGCTCGGCGGGCACGTTGCGCCGGTCGGCGTAGGCGCCGAGGCCCGCGTTCATGTAGGCCGCCCGGTCCCCGGGGCGCAGGCTCGCGACGCCGGGGCCCACGGCCTCGACGACGCCCGCCGCCTCGTGGCCGAGCCCGGTGGGCAGCGGGATGGGGTAGACGCCCCGGCGCTGGTAGATGTCGATGAAGTTGAACCCGATCGCCGTCTGGCGCAACTGCACCTCGCCCGCCGCGGGCGGGGGCAGCTCGACCGTGGCGACGGTCATCCTCTCCGGGCCGCCGAAGGCTTCCAGCCTCACCGCTCTTGCCGTCTTCATCGTGTGGTCCTCCCCTGTGCCTGACGTACCAACGGGGTACACCATGTCGGCTCGTTTTTCAATCCTTTCGATTCAGAAATGCCGAGACGGCGCGGGTGATCGTCTCCCCCTCGCAGAGGACGGCGAAGTGCCCGCACTCGCTTTCGAGCACCAGGGTCTCGGCCTTCAGGGCCCTGGCGAGGGCCAGGGAGGGCTCGGGGCTCACGAGGAGGTCGCGGCGCGACAGGACGAGCAGGAGCTTCGCACGGATCGCCCGGGCGGCCTCCCGCTCGGCCGCGCCGACGTAGATGTCGTGCTTCGTCATGGCCCGCAGCTGCCGGGCCCAGTTCGTGAAGTCGTAACGCGCGAGGACGGCCTCCGGATCCTGCGGCGGACGATCCCGGTCCTGCGCGGGCGTGAGCGCGAGCAGGGCGATCAGGGCGGCCAGGGTCTCCGGCCCCCAGGCTTCGCTCGAGCTCAGGGAGCCCGCCGCGTCCAGGGCGCGAAGCCCCGCGTCGTAGAGGGCAAGATCGGACGGGGCCGCGCGGGGCGTCCCCGCGATGGAGACGGCCCGCCGCGCCACACCGGGCAGGGTGCGCGCCCACTGCAGGGCCTGCATGCCGCCCATGGAGACGCCGACGACGGCGTGCAGCCGCTCGAGGCCCAGGTACGCCGTCATCACCCGGTGCTGCGCCCTCACCAGGTCGCGCACGGTGAACTCCGGGAAGGCGCGTCCGGGCTGCAGCCTGCTGTTGGAGGGCGACGAGGAGACGCCGTTGCCGAAGGCGTCCACGGCCACGACGAACCAGCGCGACGTGTCGGCCAGCTTTCCCGGCCCGATCAGGCCCAGGTTGACGAGGTCCTGCGAGGTGCCGCCGAACCACGTGGGGAAGAGGACGGCGTTGGAGCGCTCCGGGTTGAGCGTGCCGAATGTGCGATACCCCACGCGGCACTCCCGGATCGCGCCGCCTCCCTCGAGCGGGAAGTCCCCCAGATCGGCCAGCCGCAGCTCGCCCTCGGCGCGCAGGGACGGCGGGGCCGCGAGGGCGGCAAGAAGCGCAAGCAGCAGGGTTGCCCGGATCAAGGCTCTCATGATTTCACGTCGTACCCGGGTTCGGCGGGAAATGCAAGCCCGTCGGGGCGGGGGGTGCGGGCGGCCCGCGGCAGGTTTTGACAAACGGCCCCGTTTCCTCTATGAGTACGGGAGCGCAAACACGCGGGCGGCGCCCCGATCAACCCGGCAAAGGAGAGAGTGCCATGCAGACTGCGGATCTGGAGAAGTACATCGCGAAGGCCCTGGAGGCAGGCTTCAACCACGCGAAGGTGATCCACCCCAGCACGGTGGTCACGGCGGCGTGGGTGCGGATGAAGTGCCTCTTCGGCTGCCCCTACCGGCACAGCCACTGCTGCCCCCCGACGACCCCCGCCCCGGAGGAGACCCGGAAGGTGCTCGACTGCTACACGCGGGCCATCCTCTTTCACATCGAGGCCCCCCGGACGCCCGAGCGGGGCAAGCGCAACATGGCGCTCTTCGACATGCTCGTGAAGATGGAAGGGGAGATCTTCAAGGACGGCTACTACAAGTCCTTCGTCTACCTGGCGGGCCCCTGCCCCCTGTGCAAGGAGTGCGCGAAGGTCAAGGACCAGCCCTGCGTGCTGCCCGGCAAGGCGCGGCCCTCCATGGAGTCCTGCGGCATCGACGTGTTCCAGACGGCGCGCAACAACGGGTTCTTCATCGAGACGCTGAAGGAGAAGACGGAGACGCAGAACCTTTACTGCCTGATGCTGGTCGACTAGACAAAAAAGAGGGCGGTCCCCTTTTTCAAGATGCGGAGTCCTTCGAGCGGGGCCACCCCGTGCCGCTGATCGTGAGGCGCCCGCCGCCGCCCATGAGCTGGAAGAATCTCTTCAGCTCCGCGGAGGCATTCTCGATGATCAGCTCGCCGCCGATCGCCCGCAGCCAGTTGTACAGCGCGAGGATAGTCTCGAGTGCCGTGGGGTCGATCGCCCGCACGCGGGCCAGATCCAGCACGAGCCTCTCCGTTCTGTTCCCGGACCAGCTCTGGAATTCCCTCCGCAGGGCCTGCGCTTCCTCGCTCACCAGATCCTGCCCCGGGGTCACGTAGATGGTCCTGATGGCCTCGTTGCGCCAGATGAGCATCAGCCCCTCTCCCCGTCCGGCCGCGTCGAGACGCCGCGGGGAACGCCCGGCGCTCCGGTCGCGGACCCCTGCGCCGGCACGGAAGCCTCGAGCCGATTGACGAACGTGACGGCAAACCGCCCGGGTTCGGACCGCACGACCCTTCCGTGAAACGTGTGGCGCGGGTCGACGAAGGCCTCCAGCGGATCGGTCTGCAGAAAGAACACGAGACGGACCTCCGCCCCGGCAGCCGGGCCGCGATCGGCGAGGAACAGCGCCCCGCCGGCGGAGACGTTCTCCGTCCTGAGCAGGAACACCCGGTTCCCCCCTCGCCCCCCCGTCTCCAGGACGGCAACAGGAAGATTCAGCTCGTATCGCTTGTGCTTTCTCATCGCGACTTCCGAACGGCGATCGGCCGCACGCCCGAACAGGGTCAAGGTCCCTCCCCTTCCTTGTCCCGGGCACACGTAGCCTCGGGAAGCTTACCCGCCGGGGCGGGCGGGGGCAATACGGACAGAGTACGCAAAGACTACGGGAAAAGTTGCGTAGCGGGGCTCAGGACAGGCTGTAGAGGTAGGAGCGCAGGTTGACGTTCTTGCTCTTCAGCCCGAGCTTCTTGCGGATCCGGTCCCGGTAGTATTCGACGGTTCGGGGCGAGAGGTTGAGCAAGCTTCCGATTTCCTTAGTGGTTTTGTCTTCCTTGATGAACTCCACGATCCGCATCTCGATGGGCGTGAAGGAAACCTGCGCCAGGCCCGCCACCGCGCCGGACGCGGAGAACACCTTCCGGACGTTCATCTCGACCACGTCGACATAGGCGGCCTGGCGGGGGGTGAGACCCGTTTTCCGGAGCTTCTCGAG
>CAZPCN010000004.1:0-107519 GCA_964585095.1 uncultured Syntrophaceae bacterium
TCCACCTCGAGGGGTTCATCGTCAAGGAGTACCAGCCGCACCCCAGCAACTGGCGATCCCGCAAGACCGTCAAGGAATTCCTCGAGGAACACGGCAAGCTCGGCGTCGAGGGGATCGACACGCGGGCCCTCACCCGGAAGATTCGGCTGGCGGGCGCCATGAAGGGCATCCTCTCCACGGAGACGGACGACACGAAGCTCCTGCTCGACCGGGTCCGGGCCTACCCGGGGCTCGTGGGCCGGGACCTCATCCCCTTCGTGACCTGCGAGAAGCCCTACCTCTGGAAGGACAACGGCCCCCGGCCCATCGAGGAGCTCGAGAAGGCGAAGTCGCGGCTGCGCGTCGTCGTCATCGACTGCGGCGTGAAGTACAACATCCTGCGCAACCTCGAGAAGCGGGGCTGCGAGGTCGTCGTCGTCCCCTGCCGGGCGACGGCCGTCGAGATCCGCGCCTATGACCCCGACGGCGTGCTCCTCAGCAACGGGCCGGGAGACCCGGCCACCCTTCCCTACATAGTCAAGACGGTGCGGGACCTCCTGGGCCGGACGCCCATCTTCGGGATCTGCCTGGGCCACCAGATCCTCGGCCAGGCCCTGGGCGGCAAGACGGCCAAGCTCAAATTCGGCCATCACGGCATCAACCAGCCGGCCAAGAACGTGAGGCGCAACCAGGTCGAGATCAGCTCCCAGAACCACGGCTTCACGGTGCTGCCGGAGACCCTCGGGAAGCTCGTCGTGAAGACGCATGAGAACCTCAACGACGGCACCCTCGAGGGCCTCGTCGTCCCGGAGTTGAAGGCCTTCAGCGTCCAGTACCACCCCGAGGCGGCGCCGGGCCCGCAGGACGCCGAGTACCTCTTCACCGAATTCACCGACCTCATGCTCAGAGAGAAAAGAAGCGATGCCTAAGCGGACGGACCTGAAGAAAATCCTCCTCATCGGCTCGGGGCCCATCATCATCAGCCAGGCCTGCGAGTTCGACTACTCGGGCACCCAGGCCTGCAAGGCCCTCAAGGAGGAGGGCTACGAGGTCATCCTCATCAACTCCAACCCGGCCACGATCATGACCGACCCCGAGACGGCCGACCGCACCTACGTGGAGCCCATCACCCCCGAGGCCGTGGCCAAGATCATCGAGAAGGAGCGGCCTGACGCCATCCTGCCCACCCTCGGCGGCCAGACGGGCCTCAACACGGCCGTGGGCGTCGCCAAGCTCGGCGTGCTGGAACAATACGGCGTGGAGCTCATCGGCGCCTCGCTGGAGGTCATCCACAAGGCCGAGGACCGCGAGAAGTTCCGCGACGCCATGGAGAAGATCGGCCTTCGGGTGCCGCGCAGCGGGTTTGCCCGGAGCATGGCCGACGTCCTCAAGGTGGCCGACGAGATCGGCTTCCCCATCATCATCCGCCCCTCCTTCACCCTCGGCGGCACGGGCGGCGGCGTGGCCTACAACCGGGAGGACCTCGTCGACATCGCCAAGCAGGGCCTCGACGCGAGCCTCATCGGCGAGATCATGCTCGAGGAGTCCGTGCTCGGATGGAAGGAGTACGAGCTCGAGGTCATGCGCGACCGGGCCGACAACGTCGTCATCATCTGCTCCATCGAGAACTTCGACGCCATGGGCGTCCACACGGGCGACTCCATCACGGTGGCCCCCGCCCAGACGCTCACCGACGCGGAATACCAGGCCATGCGCAACGCCTCCATCGCCATCATGCGCGAGATCGGCGTCGAGACGGGGGGCTCCAACGTGCAGTTCGCCGTGAACCCGGCAAACGGCGAGATGGTCGTCGTCGAGATGAATCCCCGCGTGTCGCGCTCGTCGGCCCTGGCCTCGAAGGCCACGGGCTTCCCCATCGCCAAGATCGCCGCGAAGCTCGCCGTGGGCTACACCCTCGACGAAATCCCCAACGACATCACCCGCGAGACGATGGCCTCCTTCGAACCCACCATCGACTACGTGGTGACGAAGATCCCGCGGTGGACCTTCGAAAAGTTCCCCGAGACGGAGGACCTGCTCACGACGTCGATGAAGTCCGTCGGCGAGACCATGGCCATCGGCCGGACCTTCAAGGAGTCCCTCCAGAAGGCCGTCCGGTCCCTCGAGATCGGCCGCTTCGGCCTGCTGCAGCAGCTGCCGCCCGACATCGAGAACGCCGAGGAGTTCCTCATCCCCAGGCTCACGACGCCCAACTCCCAGCGCCTGTTCTACATCGCCACGGCCATCCAGTGCGGCATGCCCATCGAGGACATCGCCCGCTACACGTATATCGACCCCTGGTTCCTGCACCATCTGAAGGAGATCGTGGATGCCGAGAACGCATTCCGGGTCCTCTCCCCCTCGGCGGAGGCGCTGCGCGAGGCCAAGGCCCTCGGGTTCTCCGACCGGTACCTGGCGCAGATCTGGAACAAGACGGAGCAGCAGATCCGGGACCTCCGGATGAAGGCAAAGGTCGCCCCCGTCTACAAGCTCGTCGACACCTGCGCGGCCGAGTTCGAGGCCTTCACGCCCTACTACTACTCGACCTACGAGACCGAGGACGAGTCGCGTCCCTCGGACCGGAAGAAGGTCGTCATCCTGGGCGGCGGTCCCAACCGCATCGGCCAGGGCATCGAGTTCGACTACTGCTGCGTCCACGCCTCCTTCGCCCTGCGCGAGGAGGGCTACGAGAGCATCATGGTGAACTCCAACCCCGAGACCGTCTCGACGGACTACGACACCTCGGACAAGCTCTACTTCGAGCCCCTGACCCTGGAGGACGTCCTGCACATCGTCCGGACGGAGAAGCCCATCGGGGTGATCGTCCAGTTCGGCGGCCAGACGCCGCTGAACCTGGCCCGCGGGCTTGCCGAGGCGGGCGTGCCGATCCTGGGCACCTCCTCGGAGGCCATCGACCGCGCCGAGGACCGCGAGCGCTTCGGCGACATCGTCCGCAGGCTCGAGCTCAACCAGCCCGACAACGACACGGTGATGGACGCCGAGGCGGCCCTGACTGCGGCCGAGCGGATCGGCTACCCCGTGCTCGTCCGGCCCTCCTACGTCCTGGGCGGCCGGGCCATGGAGATCGTCTACGACGCGGCGACCCTGCGCCAGTACATGGAGCGGGCCCTGCTGATCTCCCCGGAGCACCCCATCCTCATCGACAAGTTTCTCGAGGACGCCGTGGAGCTCGACGTGGACGCCATCAGCGACGGGACGGACACCGTCATCGGCGGCATCATGGAGCACATCGAGGAGGCGGGCATCCACTCGGGCGACAGCGCCTGCGTGCTTCCGCCCTTCTCCTTCTCCGAGGATCTCCTCAGGACGATCGAGAAGCAGACGCGCATGCTCGCCCGCGAGCTCGGCGTCGTGGGGCTCATGAACATCCAGTACGCCATCAAGGACGGCGTCCTGTACTGCCTCGAGGTCAACCCCCGCGCCTCCCGGACGGTCCCCTTCGTGTCGAAGGCCATCGGCGTGCCCCTGGCGAAGATCGCCACGAAGGTCATGCTGGGGAAATCCCTCAAGGAACTGGGCTTCACGAAAAAGGTCGTGCCCGGGCACATCTCCGTGAAGGAGTCCGTCTTCCCCTTCAACCGCTTCCCCAACGCCGACATCATCCTGGGCCCCGAGATGAAGTCCACGGGCGAGGTGATGGGCATCGACCGCTCTTTCGGGATCGCCTTTGCCAAGTCCCAGATGGCCGCGGGGTTCCAGCTTCCCCTCAAGGGAACCGTCTTCATCAGCGTACACGACGTCCACAAGGAGAAGATGGTCCCCATCGCCCGCGACCTGAAGCAGATGGGCTTCCGGCTCCTTGCCACGCGGGGGACGGCTGCTTATCTTAAAGCCAAGGGGATCCCCTCCGATGCGATCTGCAAGGTGAGCGAGGGACGCCCCCACGTCGTCGACTTCATCAAGAACGGGGACATCCATCTCGTCATCAACACCGGCATCGGCCGCCGGTCGTCGCAGGACGCCTACCACATCCGCCGCGGGGCCCTCACGTACAACATCCCCTACACGACGACCGTCGCCGGCGCCAAGGCGGTGAGCGAGGCCATCGGGGCCCTCCAGAAGGAGAAATGGCAGGTCAGCCCGCTGCAGGAGTACTACAGAGAACAGGGTTCAGGGTCCAGGGTACAGGGTCCAGGAAAAAAGAAAGAAAAGGCTGCAGGCAGCAGGAAGAAGAAGTGACAACGTCCCTTTAACCGGACGAGGGATAGAGAATATCATGATACTCGGAAATTGGATGAATGAGGGCAGTCCCCGCGAAGAGTGCGGCATTTTTGCCGTGCACGGCCACGAACAGGCGTCACGGCTGACGTACTTCGGGCTCTTCGCGCTTCAGCACCGCGGGCAGGAAAGCGCCGGCATCACCACGGCCGACGGCAAGACGGTCCACGAGCACAAGGGGATGGGCCTCGTCTCGGAGGTGTTCCACGAGACCACGCTGCAGAAGCTCCCCGGGCATATGGCCATCGGACACGTCCGCTACTCCACGACGGGCTCCTCGACCCTGTCGAACGCGCAGCCCTTCCTCGTCCACCACGCCGGCGAGCCCTATGCCCTGGGCCACAACGGCAACTTCATCAACGCCCAGCAGCTCCGCTCCCAGCTCGAGAGGCAGGGCTCCATCTTCCAGTCCACCATGGACAGCGAGATCGTGGTGCACCTCATGGCGCACCACCTGCGCAACGGCTTCGACGAGGCCCTCGTCAAAGCGCTGGGGAAGGTGAAAGGGTCCTACTGCCTCGTGATGCTCACCAAGGACAAGGTCATCGCCGCCCGCGACCCGCGGGGGTTCCGGCCCCTGGCGATCGGGAAGCTCGGCGAGGCGACGGTCGTCGCCTCGGAGACCTGCGCCTTCGATTTGCTCGGGGCCACCTACGTGCGCGACGTGGAGCCCGGCGAGATCGTGATCATCGACAACACGGGAATGCGAAGCCTCAAGCCGTTCCGGCACGTCCGTCCCGCCCACTGCATCTTCGAGCTCGTCTACTTCGCGCGGCCCGACAGCCACATCTTCGGCCAGAACGTCTACCTCTGCCGCAAGCGTTTCGGCCACCAGCTGGCACGCGAGTACTGTCCCGAGGCGGACCTCGTCATGCCCTTCCCCGACTCGGGGAATTATGCCGCTCTCGGGTATGCCGAGGAAAGCAGGCTGCCCTTCGAGATGGGCATGATCCGCAACCACTACGTGGGCCGCACGTTCATCCAGCCCTCCCAGGCGATCCGCGACTTCGGCGTGCGCGTAAAGCTCAACCCCGTCAAGCCCCTCCTGCAAAGCAAGCGCGTCATCATCGTAGAGGACTCCATCATCCGCGGCACGACGAGCCGTAACCGCATCCGCAACCTCCGGCAGATCGGGGTGAAGGAAATCCACATGGCCATCAGCTGCCCCCCGACGATGCACCCCTGTCCCTACGGCATCGACTTCTCCTCGAAGGGGGAACTCGTGGCGGCGGAGAAAGGCGAGGTCGAAGCCGTGCGCCGTTTCATCGGCCTCGATTCCCTCTACTACCTCAGCATCAGGGGCATGGTCGAAGCCACCCAGATGGACCCGAAGAGCTTCTGCCTTGCCTGCTACTCCGGCAAGTACCCCATCCCCGTCGAAGAGGAGCTGGACAAGTTCTGCATGGAGGATCGGCTGTCGTGCGAACCGCAGCAGGATGATCTCCCTTTCATTTCTTAGCGCGCAAAGCGCGCAGAGAAAGAAATTGAGAAGTTGTGAAGCGTGGATAAGCTGAAAACAAATTGCCTGCTTCCGGTTTCTCCGAACTTCATCACTTCGCAACTTCCTGACATCCATCCGTTCAAGTGCCTCGCATCGAACCCTTTTTGACAAGACCGATTTGGAATAGCAGGTGACCGGGGAGCCCCGCGAAGCGGAATAAATATTTAGAAAGAACCCGCTGCCGCGTTCGTCGGGAATTCCGCAATTTATTCTTGTCGTATGCCTGCTTGTGTGGTAAGCACCGATTGCAATTGAATAGCTTTCGGGTCCGGAATGAGGTTGCGTTCCGGAGGTGACGGAAAAGACATGGTCGGGCCGCCAGTCGAACCTCGTGTTCGTCTGGCGGCTTTTTTTGTGGATTGCATTGCCGCCGCCCACGCGAAGGAGGAGCTATCCCCGGAATCGTAGAATCGATACGGCACGCTCGAAAGTGAGCCATGCATCTCGATGCATGGGGTTGAGGGTTCGGGATGGGCTTGCGGGCTCGTCCTGAAGGGACAGAAGGCATGGTCGGGCCGCCAGCCGGACGATTTGTTCGGCGGCGGCCTTTTATTTGGCATGCAACCGGCGCGTTGAGGTTTGCCGGGGAATAGAGAGGGTACCGCCGCGGCCCGTCTGTGAAAGACACAGTCAAGAAAGGTGAAGCGCGATGAAAACCATGAAGGTCATTCTCCTGCAGATTCTCGTCCTCCTGTGCGCGATCGGCGCCGTTGCCGGCATCAAGTTGCTTGGACTGACGGCATGGTTAACCTACCCGCTGCTGGCCGTGGTTGTGGTGCTGGCGATCCTGGGTCTCGCCGCCGTACACTACGAGCGGCCCACTGCCTGAAAGGGCAGGCTGCAGATTAAAAATAAAGATCGGTGCCGGGGCATGCGCGGTCCGAGAGGGGATGACCGTCAGCCCCGGCACTTTCACGTTCATTCCCGGCTCAGTTTTCCCTCTCCTGCGTACTATCATCAATCTACAGGAACATATTCGTTCTTTTCGTTAACTATTACACATAACCGTGCTATCAAACGACAGCAGATATTATATAAATGTCTGTATTTATTGATTATATAAAATGGCCGGTGTCTTGCAATCCCGTGTGCATTCCATTTCTAGGGGGAAGGGAAATCATGGTTCCTCAAATCAACACGGGCGATACCGCATGGATTCTGGTCTCCTGCGCTCTGGTTCTCCTGATGACGCCGGGCCTGGCGTTCTTCTACGGGGGCATGGTCCGCAGGAAAAACGTACTCTCCACGCTGACCCTGAGCTACGTCTTCATGGCCCTCATCGGGGTGCAGTGGGTGGCCTACGGGTACTCGCTGGCGTTCGGCACCTCGATCAACGGCCTCATCGGCGGTCTGAACTTCATCGGCTTCCAGGGGGTCGACGCGGCTCCCAACCCGGACTACGCGAAGACGATTCCCCAGGGGCTCTTCGCGGCCTTCCAGATGATGTTTGCCGTCATCACGCCTGCCCTGATCACGGGCGCCTTCGTGGAGCGGGTCCGCTTCAAGAGCTTCCTGCTCTTCAGCCTGATCTGGGCCACGCTGGTCTACGATCCCCTGTGCCACTGGGTCTGGGGACAGGGCGGCTGGCTCAAGAACATGGGTGTCCTCGATTTCGCCGGCGGGACGGTGGTTCACATCGCAGCCGGCTTTTCCGCCCTGGCCTTCGCCCTGGTCATCGGCCCCCGCAAGGGATTTGGAACGGCCCCGATGGAGCCGAACAACATCCCCCTGACGGTGCTGGGAACGGGCCTGCTGTGGGTGGGCTGGTTCGGTTTCAACGCCGGCTCCGCCCTGGCCGCAAACGGCGTCGCCGTCAACGCCCTGCTGACGACCAATACCTCCGCAGCCACGGCGGGACTGGTCTGGATGGTTCTCTCCTGGCTCGACGGAAGGCCCAGCACCCTGGGCATCGCCACGGGCATGGTCGTGGGTCTTGCCGCCGTGACCCCGGCCTCTGGCTTCATCACCCCCATGGCCTCCATGGTCGTAGGGGCCGTGGCGGCACCGCTTTCCTACTACGCCATCCGTTTCCGGGACCGACGCAAGCTCGACGAATCGCTCGACGTGTGGGCCTGCCACGGCATCTCCAGCACCTGGGGCATGATCGCCGCCGGCCTCTTCGCCACCGTGTCCGTAAACGGTGACGGCGCAAACGGCCTCTTCTCCGGAAACCCGGCACAGCTCGGCATCCAGTTTCTCGGCATCGCCGTCACCATGGTCTACTCCTTCACCGTGACCTATGTGCTCGCCAAAGCGCTGAACGCCAGTATCGGCCTGAGGGTCCAACCCATGGAGGAGGAAGTCGGGCTGGACATCAGCTCCCACGGGGAGAGATCCTACTCCTGACCGGGGACGATCGCAGCAACCGCATGCCATCCGTCACACTGCTGAACTCATGGAGAAAAGAAATGCTGAAAAAAGTCGAAGCCATCATTCGCGAAGACAAGGTCAGTGACGTCATAGAAGCCCTGAAGGAGATCGGCATCATGGGGCTGAACACCTTCGAGGTGCGCGGCCATGGGCGCCAGGGGGGCGTTCAGCTGGTCGGACGAGCGGGCACCTACCAGGTGAACATGCTGCCCAAGATCCAGGTCAACATCGTCCTGAGCGAACGCAACCTGGAGCCCGCCATCGAGGCCATCCTCAAATCGGCGCACACGGGTGAACCGGGAGACGGTCTCATCTTCGTCACGCCCGTCCAGGAAGTGATCCGGATACGGACGCGGGAGCGAGGCCAGGATGCCATGATGTACCCGGGCGACATCGACGAACGGAAAAAACAGAACGCGGGATAGACAACCCCGCACCGCTCGAACCCGTGAAAGAAGAGGCAGGGCAGCGATAAGCCCTGCCTCTTCTTTTTCCGTTTCCCGGCGCGCGTCGTGCCGACGCTTCTCTCATTCTCGTGTCTCTTGCAATATAATACACATTATCGTTTATTTATGAATATATAATTACATTATTGTGTTTTATATTTTCATGTCGCCCGAAGCCGCATCATAATATATCTTTTATATTCAATGTGTTATGATCAATACTCTTCCTGGCACTCTATTTGCCTTACCCTGAATCAGCCATTATCCAAATCCATCTCAGGAGGGTACGAACATGAACTCGGGCGACACCGCATGGGTGCTCATATCGTCGGCACTCGTTCTTCTCATGACCATTCCCGGGCTGGCCTTTTTCTACGGCGGGCTCGTGAGAAGGAAAAACGTCCTTTCCATTTTGATGCAATGCCTCATCATCCTCTGCGTCATCACGCTGCAGTGGGTGCTCTACGGCTACTCCCTGACCTTCGGCCCCGATGCCTTCAAGGGGATCATCGGCGGCCTCGACTGGGCCGGCCTCCGCAACGTGGGCTTGCAGCCCAACACCGATTACGCGGCGACGATCCCGCACTACGCCTTCATGATCTTCCAGTGCATGTTCGCCGTCATCACGCCGGCGCTGATCATCGGGACCTACGCCGAGCGGATCAAGTTCTCCGCATTTCTGGCCTTCACCCTGCTCTGGGCCACCTTCGTCTACAACCCGCTCGGACACTGGGTCTGGGGAATGGGCGGATGGCTCCGGGACCTCGGCGCCCTCGACTTCGCGGGGGGGATCGTGGTCCACACCAGTTCGGGCATCTCGGCCCTGGTGCTCGCTTTGCTGATCGGCCGGAGAATCGGTTACGAGAAGAGGACCTTCACGCCCCACAACCTGCCCTTCACCGTGCTGGGCGGGGCCCTGCTGTGGTTCGGCTGGTTCGGGTTCAACGCGGGGAGCGCCCTGGCAGCCAATGAGCTTGCGGCCAACGCCTTCGTGACCACGACGGTCGCCACGGCGGCGGCGGGGCTGACCTGGGCCGTCATCGAGTGGATGACGCACAAGGCCCCGACCGCCCTGGGCGCCGTGTCCGGCGCAGTGGCAGGGCTGGTCGCGATCACCCCGGCCTGCGGCTTCGTCAACCCCATGAACGCCATCTTCATCGGCATGTTCGCGAGCGTCTTCTGCTACCTCGCCATCGCCAAGGTGAAGTCCTTCTTCAAGTATGACGATTCGCTCGACGTCTTCGGAATCCACGGCGTCGGCGGCATCTGGGGAACGCTGGCCACGGGTCTTTTTGCCGAGAAGGCCGTCAACGAGGCCGGCGCCAACGGGCTGCTCTTCGGCAATGCCCAGCTCTTCGGGGTGCAGTGCATGCTCGTCCTGGTGACGGTCGTCTTCGCGGCGGCCATGACCTGGGCCATCTTCAAGCTCGTCGACTCGCTGATGTGCGTCCGGGTGGAAAAGACCAAGGAGATTGTCGGCCTGGATCTGACCCAGCACAGCGAGTCGGCCTACACCCTGGTGGATTAGGAGGCTGAGACCATGAAATACATCATTGCCATCATCAAACCGCACAAGCTCGACGACGTGATGAAAGCGCTCGAAGAGGTCGACGTGAACCTGATGACCGTCTCCAACGTACTCGGCAGGGGCCGGCAGATGGGAGTGACGGAAGTCTACCGGGGCGCGAAGGAAGCAGGGAGCCTTCTCAAGAAGGTGAAGCTCGAGATCGCCGTCAACGAGGATTTCGTGGAACCCACCATCCAGGCCATTACCCGGAGCGCGCGGACCGGGGAGATCGGCGACGGGAAGATCTTCGTCCTGGACCTCCCGGACGTCATCCGGATCCGCACGTCGGAGCGGGGCGGACCGGCGATCGGGTAAACCGACGGGAAACGGGATTCGGGCATCGGGTTTCGGGAAGAAGGGCACGCCTTCCCGATTCCCGGTGCCCGGGCGAAGGGATGCGGAGCCACGCCGCTCCGGCCCGTCGCAGCGCGCGGCGGACGATTTTGTCTGCTCCCGGGGCCGGTACTACATTTTTGTGAGGTTTCCCTTCCTCCGAGACTCCTGCCCGAGTCCTCTTTTCCCACTCATATCGAGCCCTTGTAAAATTTCATGTCACTGGCACCCCTCTTGCTCCATGCCACTGCGGGCACCAGCCCCGGGGGCGGCTCGTGGTGCGGGCACCCGGAGGTCTGACGCGACAGGGACGGGCGACCCCTGTTTAGCCGCTCCAGGATCCCGCACCCCACAAAGGGCTGTGTTAACGGCTCCGTTGCGTGTATAGAGAGGACGGGGTCGAAAGAGAGGAAGGCCATGGTGAAGGCGATTGTCACGGGCGTAAGCAGCAAGATGGGGGCCAGGCTGATGCAGTTCGTGCACGAGACGGACGGCATCGAGCTGGTCGGGGCCGTGGATGCCAGGGGAAGCCGCCATATCGCGCACGATGCAGGCGAAATCAACCAGCTGGGATTCTTCGGCGTGTCCGTCGTGGGAGATCTCCGGGACTGCATCCGGAACAGTTGCGTGGTCATCGACTTCACGGACAAGGAATCGTCCCTTGCCCATCTGAGAATCGCCGCCGAATTCAAGACCTCCATGGTCATGGGAACCATGGGGTTCATGCTCGACGAGATGGAACGCATCCGGGAATTGACGAAAAAGACGCGCTGCGTCCTCGTGCCGAACGTGAGCCCGGCGCTCTTCAGCGAAATGGGCGCCGGGGTGGAACTGATCTACCGTTCTTTCATCCGGGACACCTTCGCCCGCGAGGCCATCGCCGCGGCAAAGTGGATCGTGAAGCAGAAGAACGGGCTGTACGACATGCAGGACGTCCTCGGCCTGAAATGAGCGGGTTGTCAGCCGCGCGACGCCTGTTCGGGCAGTCTTGACGGAACGAGATCGAGCGGGTTTCTCGACGCATTCGTCAAATCCCTGAATGCGTGGGCATTGTCCATGGTTGTTCTCACCTCTTCATGACCCTGTCGTTTCCGAACCTCCCGGATGTTGACCCTTTCAAGAGCAGATGGTGGGCAGGCAGCCGCCTTACCTCATCCACGGAATACACGAAGGGCTGTTTCCGTTCCCGTGTGGCGCGTATCGTGCCGCCGAGACCACCCGTATCTTTTCCGAACACATGGCGAAAAAGAACAGGACGGCGTCAATGCCTCGTTCCGAGATCCCCAAGAACGTCGGAAACCCTTTCCATTCCGGCGCTGTCCGAATTGTTTGGGACGTTCCGTTTACCGAGTCTGCACCGCTGCGCGCAGGCAAGCCCCCGCTGTCTCCATCGTTGAACTCGCATTGAACCCGATTCAGCACGTGAAGAGCTTTTTCCAAAAGATGGCGCAATGTTCACGATGCCGGGAGGCGCCGCAAGGGGTAAAGGCAAGAATACTGAAGCTGCCGAGGCGTTCCCCGCACGTTTCTTGCTTCCGGCAGTCTGGGGCAGCGGTTTGTGGCGCTACCGCGGACCTCGCGCGTGGGGGGGGTTGCTCGACACTCGGTGTCAACCGAGCCATGCTCGGCAGGATCCGGCCGTTATAAGGCGCCTTGGAGCTGACTTCCGTGAAGATGCACCATCCATCACCGAGAACGATCTCATCACTGCGCCCGCCATGGCTCCCGTGATTTTGCATAGCCCGTTTTCAAACGCCGCGCGATCGATGCGCCGTCGGTGTTGGAAGCCTGGTACGGGTTAATCCTGACAGGTCGTGTTGAGCATATTTGGAGCACTCGTGAAGGCAATCAAGGCATAACAGATCCATGCAGCGGACGTCATGCAGTCGCCGCCGATTTTATCGTTCTGTCCCTTGGACATGGAGAAGGATCCTATGAAAAAGAAAACTGTCGTGAACACGCTGATCATGAGTTCCATTCTTTCAATGTTGTACCTTTTTATGGGGCATGGCTTTGTCGAATTCTATTTTGGTGGGAAAAAAGAGATACTCCAAACTGCGGCCCTTATCAATAATCTATGCAATGCGAATGGTTCTTGTCCTGTCAGGATCGAAAGCTGGGAAGGTGAAAACGGAAGGCTGAGAAAGGGTCGAATACTGTACATGACGACTCCGGTTCCGGGAAGAGAGAATAAGGAAGAAGACCTCAACCCCCAATCATTCAGACTGATTTATGTGATGACCTTCCCTCCAGATGACTGGTTCGAGGTCCAGGGCGGTGTTGGCAAGAACGTCACTTCCGGTTGGACGGGTCGCTAAGACGGTTTTGAAACCCGCTAAATCCAAGGCTCGGCATGATCGGAGATGCAAAAGAAAGAGCGGCATGCAGCAAACGGCGATCGGAAAGAGGTCTCCCACGAAAAAGAAGACGAGATCTTCACGCGGACAGCCGCCGGCGACACCAAAAGCAACCTTCGAATGCAGAGACCGAAAGAGGTGATGAGACGGAAATGGCGGAGCGGAAAGCTCTGGCAAATTGGAACCCGAGCCGGTAGGATGCTTCGTCATGGAGGTGCGACGTGCCCGTCCTGTCCAAACAGCCCCTCATTTACGAGATCAACACCTGGGTCTGGCTCGAGGTATTGAGCCGCAAGCACGGCAGGCGTGTGACGCTGTCAGACGTTCCGCCCGCCGAATGGTCAGCCATCGCATCCCTGGGCTTTGATGCCGTCTGGCTCATGGGAGTCTGGCGGAGAAGCCCGGCGGGAACGAGGCTGGCCCGAAACCTACCGCCCCTTCTCGAGGAATGCCGCACGATCCTCCCCGATTTCACCCCCGCCGACATCCAGGGTTCGCCCTACTGCATCCGGGACTACACGGTGGACGAGCGCCTCGGGGGCCCCGGCGCCCTTGCCGAGGCGCGCGCGGCCCTGGCCCGTTGCGGGCTCGGCCTGATCCTGGATTTCGTGCCGAACCACGTGGCGCAGGACCACGACTGGATCCTCGAACACCCCGAGTTCTTCCTCCGCGGAGATGCGGCGGACTTGATCCGGGCACCGCGGGAGTTCTTCCAGTCGGGAGGGCGGGTCTTCGCCTGCGGCCGGGACCCCAACTACCCGCCCTGGCAGGACGTGGCCCAGCTGAACGTCTTCCACCCCGGGCTCCGCGAGGCCGCCGCCGGGACGTTGATCGGCATTGCCGATCAGTGCGACGGGGTGCGCTGCGACATGTCCATCCTGCTCATCAACCGGATCTTCCGACAGACGTGGGGCCAACGGGCCGGGAGGGAACCGCAGGACGAATACTGGGTGGAGATCATCCGGGCTGTCCGGAAACGCTGCCCCGGCTTCATCTTCATCGCCGAGGCCTACTGGGACCTCGAACGGGAACTCCAGCAGCAGGGGTTCGACTACTGCTACGACAAACGGCTCTACGACCGCCTCCTCCACGACTCGGCCGAAGCGGTCCGGCTTCACCTGTCCGGAGACCCGGACGACCAGCACAAGCGTCTTCGCTTCATCGAAAATCACGACGAGCCGCGTGCGGCATCGGCATTCGACCCCCCGAAAGGCTTCGCAGCCGCCGTCGTCATGACAACGCTGCCGGGTGCACGGCTGTTTCACGGCGGGCAGCTCGAGGGGCGCAGGCTGAAGCTGCCGGTGCAGCTCGGCCGGCAGCCCGACGAAGCGCCTGACCCCGCCGTGCAGGCCTTCTACGACAGGCTCCTCCACGCCGTCCGGGATGCACGGTTCCGCGAAGGGGACTGGTCCCTCTGCGAAATCTACGGCTGGCCCGACAACGAAAGCTTCCGCCGCCTCGTTGCGTGGCAATGGGCCCGCTCCGACAGGCACCACCTGGTCGTCGTCAATCTCGCGGACACTGCATCTCAAGGACGGGTCCGGATGCCCGGCCTTTCGCTCGACGGTCGGATCTGGCGGCTGGCGGATCTGATGTCGGGGGATGTCTTCGAACGAGACGGCGGCGAGATGACGGATCCGGGGCTGTTTGTGGACCTGCCGCCGTGGGGATATCACTTCTTCGAATTCTGAAAAAAATCCCCCTCTTTGCCGCCCTAACTCGCGTTGCGGGGCGGCCCGGCAGGCAAAGAACCGGACATGGCTGCGCACCCTGACGGGATGCGCTCCCGGTCCCCCTTTGGAAAGGGGAATGAAGGGGAATTTGCCTGCCTTGTGGCTTGAGGCTCCTACCAGATCTCGCGGACCTTCACGGCGTTGCCGGAAAGGTACTCCTTCAGGTCTGCAATGGTGTACGTACCGAAGTGCACGATGGAGGCGATGAGCGCCGCGTCGGCCTTCGCCTTCGTGAGGACGTCCAGCAGGTCCTCTTTCCGGCCCGCCCCGCCCGACGCGATGACGGGGATGTTCACCTGCGTCGCGACCCTGTGCGTGAGTTCCAGCTCGTAACCGTCGAGGGTCCCGTCGGCGTCGATGGAGTTGAGGCAGATCTCCCCCGCCCCGAGATTCTCCGCTTCCTTCGCCCACCAGAGGGCATCGATCCCCATGGTCTTCCGGCCGCCCTGGATGACGATCTCGTAGCCCGAGGGGATCTTCGCGCTCCGCTCGACCTTCTTCACGTCCATCCCCAGGACGACGCACTGGCTCCCGAACGCCACGGCGCCCTCGGTGATGATCTTCGGGTTCTCCACGGCGCCGGAGTTGACGCTGACCTTCTCCGCACCGGCCAGGATGACTTTGCGCATGTCCTCGAGGGTGCGGATGCCCCCACCCACCGAGAAGGGGATGAAGATCGTCTCGGCAACGCGTTTCACCACGTCGATCATGATGTCGCGGCCCTCCGACGAGGCGGTGATGTCGTAGAAGACGATCTCGTCGGCCCCCTGCTCGTAGTACTGCCGCGCCACCTCCACGGGGTCTCCGATGTCGACGTTGCCCTTGAACTTGACCCCCTTGGTGAGCTTTCCGTCCCTCACGTCGAGGCAGGGAATGATCCGCTTACTGAGCATGGCTGCCATCCCAGCGGCTGAAGTTTTCGAGGATCTTGAGGCCGAATCTCCCGCTCTTCTCGGGGTGGAACTGGACCGCCACGAGATTTTTCCGCGCCACGGCGGAGGCGAAGCGGATGCCGTACTCCGTCTCGCCCGCCACGTCCGCCCCGTTCGACGGGGCCGGGTAGTAGGAGTGCACGAAGTAGAACTCGGCATTGTCCGGCAGCCCGGCAAAAACGGGGTGAGCGCCCCGGAACGAAACGCGGTTCCAGCCCATGTGGGGAATCTTGAGGGGATCGCCGGCCTCCCGCATGCCTGCGGGAAAGCGCCTGACACCGCCGGGGATGATCCCCAGGCACTCGGTCCGGTTGTCCTCTTCGCTGTACTCGAAGATGACCTGCGTGCCCAGGCAGATGCCCAGCAGCGGCTTGCCCGAGTCGAACACCTCCCGGATGCATCCCGCCAGCCCCGTTTCGCGGAGATTGCGCATCGCCTCGCCCGCGGCCCCGACGCCGGGGAAAATGACCCGCTCGGCACGCCGCAGTTCGTCGCCGCGGTCCGTGACGACACAGGGGACATTCAGATGCTGGAGGGCGCGCGCAACGCTCGTCAGGTTGCCCGCCCGATAATCGACGATGGCGATCATGGTCTTCTCGATCCCGGGTGATGAAGATGAGGGACTATAGCGTAGACGGTCCGGAAAATCAATGCACGCGGGCATTATGGGGCAAAAAAACCTTGACCCGCCCTTGCCCGGGGGATAGAATTTGTAACGGGGATTTACTCCTCTCCACGCGTCGCGCAGCCCGTTCGAAGCGCCCGCAGCCCCTGTTCCCTTCGCGTTTCCCCCTTCCTGCGCCCGATCCCCGCGGTCACCGGTCCCCGAGGCGTAACGATCCCGTAACCCCCGTTTCAACGACCAGCCCTGAAAGGAGGTCCGGCCATGCTGCAGAATCACGACTACAACCTGCTCGAGACGATCACGATCATCGCCCGGAGCGTCTACCGGTACGACACCTACATGAAGGACCTGGACAAGGTGAAGTGCGAGTCCTGCCGGAAGCTGTGGCAGGAGTTCCACGAGCAGCGGCAGAAGGAGCTGGCCATGCTGCTCAAGGAGCTGCGCTCCCACGTCGAAGGCGGGATGATGACGATCGAGAAGACCTGAGGGTAGGCGGCGGGGGATGGCGAGGTTCATCCCGGACAGCGTTGCGCAGGCCCCGGTGAGCTCAGAGGCGGGGCTGCGTCACGAATCCGAGAGTTCGCGGATCTTGTCCACGTCCTCCTTCCGGGCCACCAGGGTCCGGTTCCCCGAGCGGACGACGATGAGGCCGTCTACGCCGATCAGGGCCACCGTCTCGCCGGGCGACTCGGAGAACACGAGGTTGCCCGAAGCGTCGATCGCCTTGAGCGATCCCCTGACGGCGTTCCCGCATGAATCCCGGGCGAGAAGGTCGCCAAGGGCGGGCCAGCCGCCCACGTCGCTCCAGGAAAACCGGGAGGACACGCACCGCAGGGGCGTCCGCGTCTTCTCCATCACGCCGTAGTCGATGGAAATGGGGCGGATGGCCGAGAAGGCCTTCTCGAGGGCTTCCTGCCACCGGGGCGTCCCGTCGTAGCCGCCCAGGGACCGCAGGGCATCGTAATGGCCGGGCAGCCAGGTTCGGATCTCCCCCAGGATGGGCGCGGCCTTCCAGACGAACATGCCCGAGTTCCACAGGAAGCGGCCCGAGTCCACGTACCGCCTCGCCGTCTCGAGGTCGGGCTTCTCCCGAAACTGCCTGAGCTCGAAATGTTCGATCCCGCCGTCGTCCACGACGGCCGCGCCGGTCTCCAGGTAACCGTAGGCGGTGGCCGGGTACGTGGGCCTGATCCCGAAGGTGTAGAAGACATCGGCGGCGGCGACCTGCCGGGCAGCCGACAGCAGGTTCTGCTGGAAGAGATCCGTCGGCTCGATCAGGTGATCGGCCGCGAGGGTCAGGATGACGCTGTCGCCGAACCGTTCACGCACCAGGACGGCAGCGAGCGCGACGGCGGCCGCCGTGTCCCGGCGGATGGGCTCGCCGACGACATGGCCGTCGGGCAGCTCCGGAAGCTGTTCGCGGACCAGGGAAACGTGGGCGGCATTGGTGAGGACCAGGACCCGCTCGGGGGAAACGAGCCCCTGCAGCCGGTCGAAACTCATCTGCAGGAGGCTTCGCTCTCCGAAGAGCGTGACGAACTGCTTGGGCCTCGCGGGTGTGGAAAGCGGCCAGAACCGCGTCCCCATGCCGCCGGCCATGATGACGGCCACAAGATTCTTCTCGACTGCGGACATTCAGCCTCCCGCCCCTTCCGCCCAGGGGCTCGTCTCAAGCGCGGCCGAAATCGTCCTCGACCCGCTCGATGTCGTTTTCATCGAAGGAGTCCCCGGTCTGGATCTCCACGATCACCAGGTCCGCCTTCCCCGCATTCAGGACCCGGTGGAACGCACCCCGGGGGATGTCGACGGACTGCCCTCTCAGCAGGGTGAATTCCCTCCCGTCCACGGTCATCCGCGCCTCCCCGGACACGATCGTCCAGTGCTCGTCCCGGTGCCGGTGCCTCTGCAGGCTCAGCCGCTTTTCGGGGTACACGACGATCCGCTTGAGCTTGTGCTGCGCGTCCTCCATCAGGACGCTGAAATATCCCCAGGGACGTTCTTCCCTCAACACTGGGGCCATGATGGCTCACCCTCCCGGTTTCGTGCACCGACCGGCCGCTACGGATCGAGGCACGGCGCGACGGTAACACATTTCCGATCGCGGCACCACCCCTTTCGACCGGCCGCTCAGCCTCCGGCCTTCCCGAGGTTCCCTTCCACAAATGCCCAGTTCACCAGCCTGTCGAGGGAGGCTTCCACGAAGTCCTTCCTGCGGTTCTGGTAGTCGAGATAGTACGCGTGCTCCCAGACATCGATCGTCAGCAGCGGCCGCAGCCCCTGCGTGATCGGGTTCTCGGCGTTCGGGGTCTTCAGGACCCGCAGGGCCCTGCCGTCCGCTACGAGCCACGCCCAACCGCTCCCGAACTGCCCCAGGGCCGCCGCGAGGAATTCCTTCCGGAACTTCTCATAGCTCCCGAAAGCCCTTTCGATAGCCTTGCCGATTTCGCCCGCCGGCTTTCCGCCTCCCCCCGGCTTCATGCCGTTCCAGTAGAACGTGTGGTTCCACACCTGGGCCGCGTTGTTGAACACGGCCGCCTGCGCCGGGCTCGATGCGGTGGCCCGGATCGCATCCTCGAGGCTCATCTTCTCGTAGGGCGTTCCCCTCACGAGGCCGTTGAGGTTGTCGAGGTAGCCCCGGTGGTGCTTCCCGTAGTGGAACCCGATGGTCCCGGATGAGATGACCGGGGCCAGGGCATCCTGCGCGTAGGGCAGCGGAGGCAGTTCGAAGGGCCCCTTCGTCTGCGCGGATGCGTCCGTGGACAGCCCTGCGGGGGCCAAGGCCAGCAGGGTGCATCCCGCCAGGGACGCCTTCATGAACTCACGCCGCGTAAAACCGCTTGCGACGACCCGATCTTCCATGACGCTTCTCCTTTTCGGTTCATTCCACGCGCCGGTCCGGCCCGCCGGCGTCCATGTCTCCATGCTAACAAAATCGGCAGGGAAAGAACAGAACCGCCCTTCGCTCTTGTGGCCGCCGCACTCCCGGGCGTTGCGCGGAAATGATTTGCAGCTTCCCCGATGTTTCGTTATAGTCGCCCGGGCTGCGGTCACCCGCGGTCCCCGTGACGGGTTCCATGCAACCCCTCTACGTTTGACGGTGTCCGCAGCGGAACGCCCATGAGCGACAATCCCATCATCCCCGTCCGCACATCCCTGGAAAGGGTCAGGGGCCTGGCCGGTTTTTACATCCGCAGAAAGATCCTCGGCCGGGACCTGCCGCTCCTGGCCAGCTTCAAGCTCACCTACCAGTGTAATCTGAGATGCGCGCCCTGCCCCTATCACCGCCGCGACGATGCGGCCCGGGCCTCCATCGGCTGGGGTGCCGCGACGGCCGCCCTCGACGCCCTGCATCGCGCCGGGTGCCGGATCGTCGTCTTCGAGGGGGGAGAGCCCCTGCTCTGGCGCGACGGCGCGCGGAGCTTCGCCGATCTGGCGCTTTACGCCCGCGAACGGTTTCTCTGCACGGCGGCCACGACGAACGGCACCCTGCCCCTCGACGTGCCCGTCGACGTCCTGTGGGTGAGCCTGGACGGGACGCGGGAAACGCACGACCGCCTGCGGAGCGGCTCCTTCGACCGGGTGTGGGAGAATCTCCGGAAGCCACGGGCCTGCAAGCTGCTCGTCCACTGCACGCTGAACCGGGAAAACTGGCGGGACCTGGGGGAGCTGCTGGACGCGCTGAAGCAGAGACCCGCGGTGCGGGGCATGACGCTGCAGCTCTTCTACCCCTACGGACAGGGAGAGGACGACCTGGCGCTGTCCCCCTCGGAGAGGCGCGAGGCGATCGGCCTGGCGATCCGCCTCAAGGAGAGCGGCTACCCGATCGTTAACTCCCGGCGCACCCTCGAGAGGATGATCGCCAACGGGTGGACGTGCCGCGACCGACTGCTGGTCAACGTGGACCCCGACGGGTCGATCACCCAGGGCTGCTACGTCCGCAGCCGCGGCGAGGTCCGCTGCAGCGACTGCGGGTTCACGCCCGTGGCCGAGCTTTCGGGCGCCTTCGATCTCGCCCCCGGCTCCATCCTGGCCGGCTGGAAGGCCTTTGTGAGCCCGTGATCTCAACGGCCTTTCGTGACCGATGAGAGGCTCTTTCGGGCTGTTCGAGAATGCCCGGGTGCAGGGCACCGTGAACAGATGGAAGTCAGGAAGCTCTGAAGTGAGGAAGCTCGGAAACGCATACCGCTACTGCCGCCTTTCCGCCCATCCAAGTCTCATAACTTCTCAGCTTCGTAACTTCCTGTTCGTAAGGAATGCCCCCTGTGAACCGTGCACTATCTCGGCGTTTCCATCTCCATCCGCAAGGCCAGCACCTCCATCAGGTCCTTCAGCGTGACGATCCCCGCGAGGCGGCCGTTCTCGACGACGAGGAGACGGCTGTTTCCCGTCTCGTTCATCACGCTCAGGGCGGCCATGGCTTCCGTGTCCGGCCCGATGACGGTCGCCGCGTCGCAGTCCGCGGCTACCTCCCCCACGGTCCGGCGGGGCCACTCGCCCCGGGGCACGTCCTTGAGCGACCGTACCGTGAGACAGCCGACCAGTTCCCCGCCCCGCACGACGGGGTAGATCTGGTGATGCGTCCGGTAGAGGTACTCTTCCACGAAGGTCTGCAGCGTGATATCCGGCGGGATGCTGACGGGGTCGCGGGTCATGAAGCGGCTCACCTCGATGCCCGAGAGGGCGTCTCGCGTGAGGACCTGCCGGTACGACGACCGGGCGGCGCCGCGCAGGAACATGCCGATCATCGCCTGCCAGAGGCCCCCGATGAAGTTCCCCTCGATGATCTCCCAGAGCCCCAGCGCGATGAACACGATCCCGAAGGCCGAACCGACCCGGGAGGAGATCATCGTGGCCCAGCGCAGGTCCTTCTTCCACAGCCACAGGACGGAGCGGAACACCCGGCCCCCGTCCAGGGGAAAGGCCGGCAGGAGGTTGAACAGGGCCAGGACGACATTCACCCAGACGAGGTAGAAGAGGACGCCGTTGATCGCCGCGGGCCAACCGGCCGACTCCCCCGCCTGGAGGAGGCCGTAGAATGCCGCCGCGATGAGCAGGCTGGAGACGGGGCCGATGATGGCCGTCAGGAACTCCGCCTTCGCGCTGGGCGGCTCCTCGCTCATCTCGGCCACCCCCCCGAAGATGAACAGGGTGATCCCCCTCATGGGGATGCCGAAACGGCGGGCCACGAGCGAGTGGCTCAGCTCGTGGAAGATGATGGACAGGAAGAGCCCCGCAGCGCCGGCCACACCCATCGCCCAGTAATTCGCCGCCGGCATGTCCTCGTAGTAGGCGGGGAAGATCCCCTTGGCAAGCGACCAGGTGATGAGAACGGCCAGCACGATCCAGCTCGAGTCGAGCTTGACCTCGAAACCCAGCAGCTTGAACAGCGTCACGCGATTTCCGAACATTCCACTTCCTTTATCCCGGCCCCTGTACTTCGTCCCCTGAACCCTGGTCTTATGCCCTTCCGTATGTTTTCGTGAGCTCGAGCAGCCACCGCTCCAGGCGCCGGTCCGACTGCCCGGGGGGCAAGCGCCAGCGCCACCAGCCGCCCCTGCCCGCGGGTTTGTTCATCCGGGCATCCTCGCCCAGCCCCAGCACGTCCTGCATGGGGATGATCGCCGTCGACGCCACGGACATCATCGCCAGGCGGATCATCGCCTCGTGGACACGAGCAGCCGGAACCCTGCGGCCCAGGTAGGCAAAGAGCTTTTCTTTTTCCTCCTTGCGCGCCTCTCGCTCGAACCAGCCGCGGGCGGTGTTGTTGTCGTGGGTGCCCGTGTAGACGAAATCCTTCTCGACGTGGCGGTGGGGGGCGTGATGCTCCGACCCGGCATCGGAGCCGAAGGCGAAGAGCAGGACCCGCATCCCGGGCAACCCGAGCCTGTCGAGAGCGTCGCGCACGTCCGGCGGGATGTCTCCCAGGTCCTCGGCCACGAGGGCGCCCTGCGGCGCCTCGCGCGTGACGGCGCGGAACAGCTCCGACGCGGGCGCCGGCACCCATTGCCCGCGCGCGGCAGTGCGGCTGCCGGCGGGCACCTCCCAGTAGGAGACAAGCCCCCGGCAGTGATCGATCCGGACGAGGTCGAAGAGCTTCAGGTTGTGGCGGATCCGTGCAACCCACCAGGCAAACCGGCTCCTTCGGTGGGCGCCCCAGTCGTAGACGGGGTTGCCCCACAGCTGCCCCGTGCGGCTGAAGTAATCCGGCGGGACGCCGGCCACGAAGGCGGGCCCTCCCTCGGGATCCAGCTTGAAAAGGTTTGGGTTCCCCCACACGTCGGCGCTGTCGTGCTGGACATAGCAGGGCAGGTCCCCCATGACCCGTATGCCGCGGCCCTTGCAGTAGGCCCGGAGGTCGGCCCACTGCCTGAAGAAGACAAACTGCCTGAACTTCTCCTCCTCGATCAGGGGGGCGATTTCCCGGACGTGCCGCGCCAGGATCTTCAGCCTGCGGCTTCGAAACCCCTCCGGCCAGCAGTTCCAGGGCGTCTTCCCGAAAAGCGTCTTCAGGGCCCTGAACGTGGCATACTCGTCGAGCCAGTGCCTCTCGGACCGGCAGAAACCCTCGTAGTCGTACTGCAGACCTCCCGAGCAGGCCGAGAACCGCCGCCACGCCTCCGAAAGCAGGCTCTCCTTGAAGGCGGCGACAAGGCGGTAGTCGACGCGGCCTTCGGGGAACCGGGGCGCGCGGGACAGGTCCTGCTTTGTCAGCAACCCGTCTTCGACGAGCTTCTCGGGGCTCAAGAGCATGGGGTTTCCGGCAAAGGCGGACGAGCTGCTGTAAGGCGAGCTGCCCATGAGAAGGTCCGTCGGGGCCAGCGGGAGCATCTGCCAGATCGCCTGTCCGGACCGGTGCAGGAAATCGGCAAACCGGTAGGCCCCGGGCCCCAGGTCGCCGATGCCGAAGGGCGTCGGCAACGAGGTCACGTGCAGGAGGATCCCGCTCCGCCTCGTCGCTGTCATTCTTTAATGTGATTCCTCAGGGTTTTTCCCTCCGGCAAGCAGGCGGGAGAGTTTCAGGGCATCGCTCGCCGCATCGCCCTCCATCGTGTTGTCGAAGAAGACGTAGACGGCCCTCCCCTCCGAGAGCCATCCCAGGATCGCATCCGCCCGCTCCTTCAGAAACTTGACGGGGTACGCACCTCGGTAGGGTTCTTTCAGCGGTCCATGGAGTCGGATGTAGACGAAGTCCGCCGTCACCGTGTCGGGCGCGCGCAGCCCCGCGAAGTCATAGATGCAGAACGCCATGCCGTACCGTTTCAACGTATCACAGGTCTGCGCCTGAAACCAGCTGGGATCGCGGAATTCGAAGACGTAGCGGAATCTTTTGTCCAACACCTCACAGAACGAGGCTAACACCTCTGCATTGAAGGTGAATTTCGCGGGAAGCTGAAGGAGGATCGGACCGAGCTTCGTTCCCAGAGAGCGAACCCGGTCCAGGAAGGGCCCGACCGTGTTCTCGGGCTCCCTGAGCCTCTTGATGTGGGTGATGTAGCGGCTCGCCTTGACGGCAAAGACGAAGCCTTCGGGGGTCAGGTCGCGCCACCGGGCCAGGGTCGATTCGAGGGGGAGGCGATAGAAGGTACTGTTGACTTCCAGGCTGCGGAACCGCGAGCCGTAGTGGGCCAGGAATTCCCGGGCGGGCATTTTGGCCGGGTAGAACGAGCCCCGCCACGAGGGGTACGAGAAGCCCGACGTCCCGATGTAGAGGGAGTTTTTTGTAGCGCTTACCCCATGGCATCCTCGTATCCGCTGCATCGGGCTATTCGCGTCCTTCGCCTCACAGAAGGTAAGAAGGTGAGAGGGTGAGAAGGTTGGAGAAGCTATTGGTAACTTTACATAACTGTTTAGGGCCTTTCTTACCCTCTTACCCTCTTACCCTCTTACCCTCTTACCAGCTCCGCCCGCAGCACCGTCACCGCCTGTCCGCCGATCAGGACGCGCTCCTTCTTCAGGCCTACGCGGAGGATCCCGCCCCGCACCGACACCTGCAGGGCCGAAAGGGACGCCTTGCCGAGCTTCGCCCCCCAGTAAGGCCCCAGGCAGCAGTGTGCCGACCCCGTCACCGGGTCTTCGTCGACGCCGACGGCGGGGGCGAAGAAGCGCGAGACGAAATCGAAGCCCTCGGAGCTGCTGCGGCTGGTCACAATGACCCCTCGCATGTCGATCTTTTTCAGGAGGGTCATGTCGGGGATGAGTCCTCGAACAATCCGCTCGTCGGCCACCTCGATGAGAACGTCGAAGCGGTTGCGTCCCGTGTACAGGGGCTCCACGCCGAGGGCCTCGAACAGTTCCGGAGGGGCAGCGGCCGGTTCTTCCGGCTCGGCGGGGAAGTCCATCTCGATCCAGTCGCCCCGCTTGACCGCGGAGAGGATGCCGCTGCGGGTGTGGAACCGCACGGTATCTCCCGCCGCCAGTTCCCCGGTCTCCCAGAGGATGTGGGCGCTCGCGAGGGTCGCGTGACCGCAGAGATCGACCTCGACGGCCGGGGTGAACCAGCGCAGAGTATAGCTTGCGGCGTCCCGCTTTTCCAGAAAGGCCGTTTCCGAGAGGTTCATCTCCCGGGCCACGTCCTGCCTCCAGCCGTCATCGCGCGGTCCGGGCAGCACGCACACGGCTGCGGGGTTTCCCGCGAAGGCCCGTTCCGTGAAGGCATCGACGACAAAGAGTTTCTGCCTCATCGACCGGGTCCCTTCCCGGGATCGCCGCCGGGCGCCTTCGCAGTCTCGGGTTTCAGGAGGACCTGCTTGATGTTGTTGCCCTCGTTGGCCTCCTCGACCTGCTCGGTGATGTCCATCCAGACCCGGACGGCCGTGGGCTCCGTGATCTTGATGGGGCTCGTGTACGTCACGGTTCCGCCGGGGTTGCGCAGGACCCTGTGCGGGTCCGCGGACCAAAGGGTCGCGTAGTCCACGAACTGCACGCCGATCATGATCACGAAACAGGCCGCGAAGGACTCCGTGGACCGGTAGGCGGTGTCAGGCAGGGTCCCCGGTCCCGCGTTGCGGATGTCCACGGCGATGTTGCCCGCCTGGTTCAGATAAATCCTGTCGACCACCAGGTCGGGTTTCGGGGCGGCACCCTGGGCCGATGCCCCAGCGGCAGTGCCCAGCAGGGCCGCGAGGACGATCAGCGTGATGACGAATCGGTTCAGGCGTAACATGGGGTTTCCTCCGTTTCTTCTTACGTGTTCCGGTGCGGGCAGGCCGTCACAGGAGGTAGCTGTGCAGGCTGTCGAGGTAATTCACGCCCAGATACGTGAACAGCACCGAGGCAAAGCCCGCGATGGCCATGATCGCAACGCGTTTGCCCCTCCAGCCCCGCACGAGGCGGGCGTGGAGCAGGGCCGCGTAGATGAGCCACGTGATGAGCGACCAGGTCTCCTTCGGGTCCCAGCTCCAGTAGGACCCCCAGGCGAAATTCGCCCAGACCGATCCCGTGATGATCCCCAGCGACAGGAAAATGAAGCCCATGATCGTACTGTGGTAAATCAGTTCCTCGATGGTCCGCTCGTCGGGGAAATGCCCGCCGCCCTTACCGGGGTTCCCCGAACCGGAGACGAAGCGCCGGGCGAAGAACAGCACGCCCAGCCCGAAGGCAATCGTGAAGGCGCCGTACCCCATGAAGCAGGTCACCACGTGGCTCGTGAGCCAGTTGCTCTGCAGGGCGGGGATCAGGGGCTGGATCCGCGTCGCCTCGTCGGGGGAGAGGGACGCGTAGGCCATCGAGAGGAAGGCCACGGGCGTCACGAAAGGGCCGATGACCCGGTTCTTGATCCGCCACTCCGTGACGAGGTAGAGCAGCATGATCGCCCAGGAGAAGAAGATCATGGATTCGTAGAAATTCGCCAGGGGCGCGTGGCCGAGTCCCATCTGGTAGGATTCCCACCAGCGCACGACGATGCCGATTGTGTGCAGGGCGAGGCCGGCGGAGGCCGTCCCCGTGGCGAGCTTCCCCCAGTATTCATCGTCGCGCAGCAGGCGAATCAGGTAGAAGGCCATGGCAAGAAGGTAGATGACCGTCGCCCAGCCGAGCATTTTCGTGTTCATGCGGTTTCACCCCTGTAGAGACGGACGATCCGTCCGATCTCCCGATCGAGCTTCACGGCGTCCCGGTTACAGCGCCCCGCGACGGACAGGCGCGCCTTGCCGTGCCTGCGGTCCACGCGGACGAAAACCTGCCGGTGGGACGAGAAGAAGGTCAGCAGAAAGCCGGCCACCAGGAGAAACGCCCCCGCCCCGACGACCGGGACACCGGGATCGCGGTTGACCTTGAGACCCGTGTAGAAGGACGTCTCGATCCCCTCGAGGCCGAAGCGGTAGGGCTTGTAGAGGCCCGCGTTGAACTGCGGCACCTGGCTCGTGATGCCCGGGTTCTGCTCCTCGATGGCGTCGATGAATTTGAACACCCAGAAGGAAAGGGCCCTGTCGCCGGCCGTGATGCCGACCTTGACGGCCGGCCCCATCCTCATCAGGTTCCCCTCGATGCGGAGGATCTCCACGTGAGCCTTCCCTCCGTCGATGGCGAAGCGCTCCCCCTGCCGGGCCCGTTTGACGGCACGCTGTCCCTTCCCTTCGATCGAGAGGACTGCCTCGCCGGGGATTTGGCCGTAGGTGGACTGGTAGAAGCGGATCCCCTCGAACTCGAGGGGGTGGTTGACCATCAGGACACCCCGGGCCCTGATCTCCCCGCCCTTCAGGAAGGACAGGTCGGACCGGTAGAGCTTGGGCATGCCGCTGTCGTAGAACTCGACGTTGAAGTCGTCGCACCGCACGTCGAACCCCAGTTTCATCTCCCCCTTGCCGCCCCGCAGCTCGATGGCACCGGCCGCTCCCCCCTCGGGGATGTTCACGTGCCCGTCGAAACCGAGGATGGAGCCGATGACGGAGCCGACGATGATGACGAAAACGCCCGCGTGGATCACGTAGACCCCGAAGTAGGACCATGCGCCCCGGTGGGCCGAAAGCCATACGGTCTCGCCCTCCTGCTTTCGCTCGACGGGGCCGAGGGATTTTTTCAGGACCTGCTCCATCCGGGCCGCGGCGTCCTCCACGCTTCCCTCCGCCGCGATGACGCGCTCCGGGGGCAGACCCTCGTAGAGGCCTGCGCGGTCGGGATCCGGTCTCCTCCTGTAGAGTCGAAGCGAAACGGGAAGGCGGTTCAGCGAGCAGACGACGAGGTTGGCCGTGAGCAACCCCATCAGGAGAAGGAACCACGGCGAGCGGTACAGGTCGGTGACCTGCAGGGCCTTGACGATCCCCGCCAGGGCCGGCGGGAGCTTCTGAAGGCTTTCGCTTGCCGCCTCCTGCTGGGGGATCACGGTCCCCACGACGGCGGCAAGAGCGATGATGATCAGCAGGGCAAGGGTCAGCCTGACCGACGAAAAGAACGACCAGACCGGGTTTTTCGATTTCGTTTTTTCTTCCTGCAAACGATTGTCTCCGCGTTTCTTAATATCTTCAGCATCCGGGTTGCGAGGCATTCCTGTCTTTTCTTACCCTCTTATCCTCTTACCTTCCTAGGCTGCCGGCGCTTTGCCGTCCATCAAATCCCTCAGCTCCGAGCCCTCGATCTTCTCCCGCTGGAGCAGAAGCTTGGCCCCCCGGTCGAGGACGGCCCTCTTGCCGGCAAGAATGGATTTCGCAACCGCGTACTGGGCGTCGATGATGGCCCGGATCTCGCGGTCGATGAGCTCCGCCGTGGCCTCGCTGTAATCGCCGCCCTCGGGGGCCATGGTGTCGAGAAAAGCCGTTCGCTTCTCCCGCGCAAAGTAGACCTGCCCCACCTCGGAACTCATCCCGTACTCCTTGACCATGCTGCGCGCGATCTCCGTGGCGCGGGCAAGGTCGTTGTGCGCCCCCGTGGAGATGTCGCCGAACACGGTCTCCTCGGAGGCACGGCCGCCGAGGAGCGTCGCGACCCGGTTCAGGAGCTCCGTCTTCTTCATGAGGAAGCGGTCCTCCGTCGGTGCCTGCATGGTGTAGCCCAGCGCCGCGATGCCGCGCGGGATGATCGAGATCTTCTGCACCGGGTCCGTTCCGGGCAGCGACAAGGCGACGATGGCGTGTCCGAGTTCGTGGTAGGCCACGATCTCCCGCTCCTGGGGGTTGATGAGACGGTTCTTTTTTTCGAGGCCGGCCACGACCCGCTCGATGGCCTCCACGAACTCCGTCATCCCCACCTCCTCCTTTTCGTGCCGGACGGCGAGCAGGGCGGCCTCGTTGATGAGATTTGCCAGGTCGGCGCCCACCATGCCCGGCGTCATGCCCGCGATTTTCTCCAAGTCGACGTCGGTGCCGAGTTTCACGTTGCGGACGTGCACCTTCAGGATGTCCTCCCTGCCCTTCTTGTCCGGCCGGTCGACGAGAACGTGCCGGTCGAACCGCCCCGCCCGGAGCAGGGCCGGGTCGAGGATCTCGGGCCGGTTTGTCGCGGCCATCAGGATGACCCCCGCGTTGGCGTCGAAGCCGTCCATCTCGGTCAGCAGCTGGTTCAGGGTCTGCTCGCGCTCGTCGTGGCCGCCGCCCGGCATGGCGAACCCGCGCGCCTTACCGAGCGCGTCGAGCTCGTCGATGAAGATGATGCAGGGGGCCTTCTGCTTGGCCTGCTCGAACAGGTCGCGCACCCGCGCCGCGCCGAGGCCGACGAACATCTCGACGAATTCGGAGCCGCTGAGGCTGAAGAAGGGAACGGCGCTCTCTCCGGCTACGGCCTTGGCGAGCAGCGTCTTTCCCGTCCCGGGGGGCCCCACGAGAAGGATGCCCTTGGGGATGCGGCCGCCGAGTCCCGTGAACTTCTTCGGGTACTTGAGGAACTCGATGACTTCCTGAAGCTCCTGCTTCGCCTCGTCTACGCCGGCCACGTCCTTGAAGGTGATCTTGATCTCGTTCTCCATGTAGATCTTGGCCTTGCTCTTCCCCAGCGTCATGAAGCCGGCCTGCTGCCCGCCCATGCGCTTCATGAGGAGGTACCAGATGCCGAAGAAGATCACGATCGGGAAGACCCACGAGAACAGGTCGCGCAGGAACGTGCTCTCCACTTCCCCCTTGAAGGTCACCTGGTACTTGTCGAGCAGCTCCGAGAGGTCCTGGTCCACCCGGTTGGTCCGGAAGGGCTGCGTCTCGCCGGGCTTGCCTTCCACCTTCATCTTCCCCTCGATGCGGTTGGCCGAGATGGCCACCTCGGTGACCTTGCCCTCCTTGAGCAGCTTCAGGAACTGGCTGTAGGGCACCACTTGCGAGCTCATCATGGAGGCGAGGTAGCTCTGGATGAGCAGGACCGCCCACACCGCCAGAAGGATGTAGAACAGGGAAAATTTGTGCTCCTTTTTCATGAATCGGGCTCTTTCCTGAAAACCGTTGGTGTTCCCTGACCCGGATGACCTCTTCGCGGACTGCCCGGTCGACGGGCCCGCTTAAAATAGCAATTCGAGCCGGCCCTGTAAATCGACATTTTGCAGGGCCATGAAAAATGCCCGGAGCTTCCGCCCCGGGCATTGTCACTTTTGTCACTGTTGTCACTCTTGCCACTGTTCACTTCTTACGGCAGTTTCGCCTGGTACTCCTTCAGCAGCCCGTCGATCCGGATTTCCAGCTCCACGAAGGCATCCTTCAATTTCTTTGCCTCATCGGTCAAACGCATGCCCTGGCGGTTGTCGGTCAGCTCCACGAGGGGAATCCCCAACCTGTCCTCGGAGGCCCTCAGACGCCCCCACGCGGCGCGGTAAGACATCTTGAGTTTCTTCGCCGCGGCGCTGAGGCTCTGGCATTCCTCGATCGCCTCGAGCAATTCGAATCGGCCCGGCCCGAAAATGACGCGATCGTTCTTTTCGAGCCACAGCTTGTGCCTGATTTTCATGTCTGCTCCTCTTCGGCCCCCGGCGGAGGATCGGCGGTCCGGGCGCCACGGAATCGCGTGCTATTCTGCACGACAAGGCCGCTTATGTCAAACATGGCATAACTAGTTGATATAATTGCGCTTTTGAGAAGATAAAATTTGACTTCCCTCCCGCGATACGCATATAGTGCCTCTCGAACGAAGACCGTCACGCGCGGCACTTTCGTATTCCCGGGCCGATTTTCATTCAGGGTTCACCGCCCTGAGCGTATTCACGGGGTCAGCACAATCTGGGGGTCATCGGTGCGGGAAGCGTTGCCCGATGGGTTCGCATGGGTCGGCAATGCCGCGCAGGACAATCGAGAACAGACGGTCGTCACGGATCCCGGATGATTGCCACACCGCCCCCTTCTCATCTTTCCGCCCTGCACGGCGATTTCCGCCCGTGGCCTTTTCCCGTTCCCGGTGCTTCACCGGGAAAACAGAAGCCCTCGTCGCAAACCGATTCACCGAAGAAAAGAAAACGCCGGAAAGGGGGGATCAGAGCGTACCCGCTTGACGTAAAGCCGTTAACACGAGGCAATCCAATGGAGGTCAGACATGGAAGAAAAGAAACTGCCTGATGTTCTCAAGAAGGAGACGAGCCGTCGCGACTTCTTGAGAGGGACCGCCACGGCGGCGGGAAGCGCGATTGCGATTTCCGCCATCGGCGGCATCGCCCCCAAAAAGGCCGAGGCCCAGTACTCGGTCCAGACCGCACCGGGCACCAAGCCCTACGCGCAGAAGTTCCTCTATACCGCGCGCCACAACTGCACGGGCTGCCGCAGCTGCGAGCTGGCCTGTTCGCTGTTCCACACCGGCAATGTCCGCCCCGACATGGCCCGCATCTGGATCGAAAAGTACAAGGACATCGTCGACGTGCCGGTCATCTGCTGGCAGTGCGACGACGCCCCCTGCATCGCCGCGTGCCCCACGACGCCGAAGGCGATCACGCGCGACGCCAAGAGCAACGGCATCATCCTCAACGAGAAGATCTGCCTGGGCGCCAAGTGCATGAAGTGCGCCGAAGCCTGTCCGGCCAAGTACGTCCGCGGCAACCCCGACACGGGCCAGCCCCTGATCTGCGATCTCTGCGGCGGCGACCCCCAGTGCGTCAAGGCCTGCCATGCCCAATCCGGCAACCCCCAGGGGCCCAGCCTCATGAGCCGCCCCGTCGGCATCGGCATGAACATGTCCTTCCGTAACGTCACGCCGGAAGAGGCGGGCAAGGATCTCGCGCACCTCCTGTTCTACCCCAACGTCGAGGGCAAGAGGGTTGTGCCCGCGAAGACCAGGAAAGGGAGGTGATCACCATGGCAACACCCAAAGGCGGAAATTTCGGAAAGGTACTGGAGATCGACCTCAGCACGCAGACAGCCAAGACGAGGTCAATCCCCGATGAGGTCTACCAGCAGTTTGTCGGCGCCCGCGGCCTCGGGGCCTACTTCGCCGTGAAAGAGTACAAGGCCGGCAAGAACCCGCTGGACGAGGATGCCTTCGTGTTCGTGGGTCCCGGCCCCCTGGCCGGGACCATGTGCGTCTCCCCGCGAACCTGCATCGTCAACAAGAACCCCTACACGGGGCTTCTGAACCACGGCGAGTGCGGCGCCCACCTGGCGAGCGAGATCAAGTGGGCCGGCTGGGACGGCATCTACATAAAAGGACGGGCGAAGAAGCCCATATGGTTCTCCGTCGTCAACGACAAGGTCGAGTTCAAGGACGCCTCGAAGATGTGGGGCAAGACCACGGACGACACCCACGAGATGATGATCAAGGACATGAAGGACTCCCGCATCCGCTCGATCGTCATCGGCCCCGCGGGCGAGAACGGTGTCCCCTATTCCTGCCTGATCGTCGAGCGGTTCCGCGCCGCGGCGCGCAGCAATGCGGGAATCGTCTTCGGCGACAAGAAACTGAAGGGCTTCGCCGTGCGCGGCACGAAGTATGCCGTGCCCGTCGTCGACAACGCCAAGTTCCTGGCGGCTGCGAACGTCGCCAAGGAGACCAACATCAGCGACCCTGGAGCGGGACGGCGGAAGGTGTGGGGAACGGCCAGTTCGATGGAGACCAACAACTTCGTCCTCGGCTCGCTCATCGTGAAGAACTTCCAGACCACCTGGTGGCCCGACGTCGTCAAGCTGGGCGCCGAGGAGGCCGAGAGAAAGTTCTGGAAGCGCCACGTCTCCTGCACCAACTGCCAGACGCACTGCCTGAAACTGGGCGTGCTGCGCGAAGGCAAGTACAAGGGTCTCATCGCCGAGGCCCCCGAGTACGAGTCCGGCGGGCTCCTGGGGACGAACCTGGGCATGAAGGACTTCGACCAGATGGCCGCCCTCATCGAGGCCTGCGACGCCTACGGGCTGGATTACATCTCCACGGGCGGCGTGCTGGGCTTCACGACGGAAGCCGTCGAGAAGGGAGCCCTGAAACCCTCTGACCTCGACGGCCTGAAGCCCACCTGGGGCGACGGCGACACCTACATGAAGCTGATCGACAAGATCGCCTACAAGCAGGGCAAAGCCGGCAAGCTCCTCTCCCAGGGTGTCGCCCGCATGTCCAAGCGGATCGGCAAGGGCACCGACGCCTACGCCAACGTGGTGAAGGGCCGCGAGATGGCTGCCCACGACCCGCGGGGCGACAAGAACCGGTTCTACACCTATTGCATCGGCACCAACGGGGCGGACCACGCCGAGGGCGCAAGCAGCAGCGATCTGTGTCGGGTGGCCATGAACGACTCGCTGTGCCTGTGCACCTTCACCTCCTCCGGAGTCTGGGGCGCCTCGACGGACAAGATCGTCGTGGACATGCTCAACCCGCTGTGCGGCTGGAACTGGAAGACCGATGACTACTGGATGGCCGGAAAGCGCATCCTGACGGCCGAGCGCGTCTTCAACGTCCGCGAGGGAATCAGCTCCAAGGACGACCGGCTGCCCAAGCGTTTTTACGCGGAAAAGCTGCCCGCCGGGCCGAAGAAGGGCGTCGTCTTCACCGAGGAGGACCATACGAAGCGCCAGACCGACGCCTATAAGTTCCTCGGATGGGACGAGAAAGGCGTACCGACGGAGGCCTCTCTCAAGGCCTACGGTCTCGACTTCCTGATTGAGGACCTCAACGCGGCAAGAAAGAAATACAACCTGTAAGATGCCATTCAAACAAGGGCGGGTGAGCGAATCACCCGCCCTTGTTCTATCTTTCCTTCCTTCCAGCCCTTTTCTGCCTGAAGATTGCCCGGATATCGCTCTTTCAGGAATAATCCCTGCACTGCGGAACGGGTCGGTTGAAACGCCAGCATGCCTGCACGGCAGAGGCACCTATGTCATACTTGACATAACTAGTTGATATGATTATGCAAATCTTGAAAAAAAGTTTGACTAACGCCGTGCATGCGTCTATATTGCTTCGCGGGCGGAGAGCGTTCATCGTTAATCCGTTCGCGAGCAAGGGTTCCTTCTCTTTCCAGCACTCCGAAGGAAATTCTTGCGAGGGGGAGGCAGCAGTCAGGGGAGTCGTTGTTCGAAAAGCCGGCTTGGCCAGCGGCTTGCAGCGGGGGGGTTTTCTCCGCTGCGCGGTACAAGACCGGTAGTATGCGACGGATCCCGGATGATTGCGGCAACAACCCAACTTCATGGCTCTCATCTTCGCCGAGTAAGCAATCCGGTATTCCCGCACGAACGCAATCGACATTCCACGGCACACTACGCAAGACACGCGCATGACCTGCGTTCGGAGCGAGGTCTCGCGTGCTTTTCGAAAGGAGTTTGAGTCATGAAGAAGGGATTGCTTGTATTCACCATCGTACTCGCCGTAACGCTCGCCCTGTCGGGCATGCTCTTCGCCCAGGGAAAGAAGGGCCCCGCCGCCAGCGGCAAGGCTCTGTGGGATTACATCCAGAAGGAGAAGTACCAGAGCTGGAAGATGTGGCCCGGCACCGAGGCCCAGTACAAGGGCCCCGAGCCCCACGGCGCCTTCCTGACGACCTACGTCAACCAGGCCGCCTTCGACTCCATCAAGGCCAAGAAGGGCAAGTTTGCCGACGGGGCCATGATCGTCCAGGACAACTTCGACAAGAACAAAAAGCTCAAGCACATCGACGTCATGTACAAGGTGAAGGGCTATAACCCCAAGGGCGGCGACTGGTTCTGGGCGCAGTACAAGCCGAGCGGCAAGGTGGACCAGGAGGGAAAGATCGACGAGTGCATCAAGTGCCACGAGGCCCAGAAGGGGAACGACTACGTCTACACGAGCAAGATGAAGTAAGCGCTCCCGCCGGGATCGCCGCGCGACTCGGCAGGAGGAACCGATCGAACAGAAAAGCCGAAATCAGAGACATCTCGAAAGGAGGTATCCCGGTTTCATTTCGTTGATGTGTCAAGCCGTTAACACGAGGCAATCCAATGGAGGTCAGACATGGAAGAAAAGAAACTGCCTGATGTTCTCAAGAAGGAGACGAGCCGTCGCGACTTCTTGAGAGGGACCGCCACGGCGGCGGGAAGCGCACTCGCGATTTCCGCCATCGGCGGCATCGCCCCGAAGAAGGCCGAGGCCCAGTACTCGGTCCAAGGCGTGCCGGGCACCCCGCCCTACGCGCAGAAGTACCGTTTCGCCGAGCGCCACAACTGCACGGGCTGCCGGAGCTGCGAGTTTGCCTGCTCGCTGTTCCACACCGGCAACGTCCGCCCTGCCCTGTCGCGCATCTACATTGCCAAGTACAAGGACATGGTCGACGTGCCGGTCATGTGCTGGCACTGCGACGACGCGCCCTGCATCGCCGCATGCCCCACGACGCCGAAGGCGATCCAGAAGGATGCCAAGACCAACGGCATCGTCCTCAACGAGAAGATCTGCCTGGGCGCCAAGTGCATGAAGTGCCAGGAGGCCTGCCCGGCCAAGTACATCCGCGGCAACCCCGACACGGGCCAGCCCCTGATCTGCGATCTCTGCGGCGGCGACCCCCAGTGCGTCAAGGCATGCCAGGAGCAGTCCGGCAACCCCCAGGGCCCCTGCCTCATGGGACGGCCTGTCGGCATCGGCGTGAACATGGCCTACCGCTCCGTCACGCCGGAAGAAGCAGGTAAGGATCTCGCGAACCTCCTGTTCTATCCCAACGTCGAGGGCAAGAGGGTCGTGCCCGCGAAGTCCAAGACCAAGAAGGGGAGGTGAGAACCATGGCAACACCCAAAGGCGGAAATTTCGGAAAGGTACTGGAGATCGACCTGAGCAAGCAGACCTACAAGACGCGTACGGTCTCCGATGAGATCCTCCAGCAGTATATCGGCGGGCGCGGCCTCGGGGCCTACTACGCCGTGACGGAATACAAGGCGGGCAAGAACGCCCTCGACGAGGACGCCTTCGTATTCGTGGGGCCCGGGCCCCTGTCGGGCACCATGGCCGTCTCCCACCGGACCTGCTTCGCCCACAAGAGCCCCTACACGGGCCTCATGACCCACGCCGAGACGGGCGCCCACCTGGCCAGCGAGATCAAGTTCGCCGGCTGGGACGGCCTCTACATCAAGGGCCGGGCCAAGAAACCCACGTGGTTCACCGTCGTGAACGACAAGGTCGAGTTCAAGGACGCCTCCAAGATGTGGGGCAAGACCACCGACCAGACCCACGAGATGATGATCAAGGAAATGAAGGACCCCGAAATCCGTACGGCCGTCATCGGCCCCGCCGGGGAGAACGGCGTCCCCTACTCCTGCATCATCGTCGAGCGCTTCCGCGCCGCCGCCCGCAGCGGCACCGGCATGGTCTTCGGCGACAAGAAGCTCAAGGGCTTCGCCGTGCGCGGCACGAAGTACGCCGTGCCCGTCGCGGACAACGCCAAGTTCCTGGCTGCCGCCAAGGTCAACAAGGACAACAACGTGCGGCGCGAGGCCTGGGAGGGCATCAAGCGCTGGGGTACGGGCGGCCTGATGGAGCTCAAGCACTACCTCCACGGCTCGCTCATCGTAAAGAACTACCAGACCACCTGGTTCCCCGACGTCATCAAGATCGGCGGCGAGGAGGCGGCCCGGACGTTCTGGAAGCGGCACGCGTCCTGCACCAACTGCCCGACGCACTGCCTGAAGCTGGGCGTCATCCGCAGCGGCAAGTACGCGGGGATGGTCGCCGAGGGCCCCGAGTACGAGTCCGGCGGCCTGCTGGGATCGAACCTGGGCATGACGAAGTTCGACGAGATGATCGCCCTCATCGAGGCCTGCGACGCCTACGGCCTCGACAACATCTCCACGGGCGGCGTGCTCGCCTTCACGACGGAAGCCGTCGAGAAGGGCGCCCTGAAGCCCACGGACCTCGACGGCCTGAAGCCCAAGTGGAACGACGGCGACACCTACATGGAGATGATCCGCAAGATCGCCTACCAGGAAGGCAAGGCCGGCAAGCTCATGGCCAAGGGCGTCAGGAAGATGTCCAAGGAAATCGGCAAGGGCTCCGAAGCCTACGCCAACCACACCAAGGGCAAGGAACTGGCGGCCCACGACCCGCGGGGCGACAAGATTCGCGCCTACAGCTACACGATGGGCACCTGCGGCGGCGACCACCACGAAGGCCAGGGGCCCCAGGCCCTCGGCATGACGGCGATGGCCGACTCGCTGTGCATCTGCTCCTTCACCAACTTCCTCGTCTACGGCGCAGGCACGGACAAGATCATCACCGACATGCTCAACCCGCTGTGCGGCTGGAACTGGAAGCCGGAGGACTACTGGACCACGGCGAAGCGCATCTTCACGCTGGAGCGCGTCTTCAACGTCCGCGAGGGCATCAGCTCCAAGGACGACCGGCTGCCCATCCGCATGTACAAGGAGAAGCTGCCTGCAGGACCTCGGAAGGACGTCATCTTCACCGATGCCGATCAGAAGGACATGGAGACCAAGACCTACGGGTTCTTCGGCTGGGACGCCAAGGGCATCCCGACGGAAGCCACCCTCAAGGCCTACGGCCTCGATTACCTGATCGCCGACGTCAACGCGGCGAAGAAGAAGTACAACCTCTAACCGTCTGATTTTCACGGCAAGGGCGGGTGACTTGCTCACCCGCCCTTGCTTTTCCTTTTTGCTTTCGTTATAGTGACCAAGGTTTGTTACCGCGGAGGAGAGGGGTCGGTGACAAGGAACCTGGAACGATCAGGGGACAAGTACACCCATGGCCTTTTCACGCAGGGACACAATCCAGCTTCTCGTCAGCGGGGCGGTTTCGACCGCCATCTTCGGCCTCTTTAAGGTAAGCGGGGCCAGGGAAATTCCGCGCCCGCCCGGTGCCCTCGAAGAAAAATCCTTCCTCGAGTATTGCGCGCGCTGCTATCGGTGCGTCGACGTCTGCCCCACCGACGCGATCCGTCCGGCCGGCCTCGAAGGCGGCATCACAAGCTTCGGCACCCCCATTCTGCGCCACAAGGAATGCATCTTCTGCATGGCCTGCATCAAGGAGTGCCCCACGGGGGCCATCGCGAAGATCTCCCGCGACGAGGTCGACATCGGCAACGCCGTCATCGACCGCTCAACCTGCCTGGCCTGGACGGGCCAGGAGGACTGCACGCGCTGCTTCGACGCCTGCCGCTACGACGCCATCAAGCTCGAGAAGGACAAGTACCCCGTCGTCCTCGAGGACCCCTGCACGGGCTGCAACGCCTGCGAGAAACGCTGCCCCACGAAACCCAAGTCGATCGTCTGCCACTACGACAAGGTGAAGCGAATCCCGCCGCCGGAAAAGCGCGTCGCCCTGCGGCGCGAGGAAGAGGACGGACGGGGCCACGGACGCGAGGAGGGGTTTACGGACTGGCTGAAGAAGCGGGTGGAGAAGCTCCGGGAGCATTACGGGCTCGTTAAAGAGGAAGAGGAAGAATAAAACTCGGGTATCGGGTCTAGGGTCTCGGGTATAGGGTTCAAAGATTCACAATGAAGATTACAGACAAGAAAACCAAAACCGTGCTTGTGGTAGGAGGCGGGGTGGCCGGGATATCGGCGGCCCTCGACCTGGCCGGCAACGGCCACCGGGTACACCTCGTCGAGAAGGGCCACGACCTGGGCGGCCAGGTGGCGAAGCTCGACAAGTTCTACCCGACGGACCACTGCGCCTTCTGCCCCCTCTGGACGGAAATCCGCCGATGCAAGGAAGACGAGGCGATTGCCGTCCACCCGCTCTCCCGCGTGGAGACCCTCGAGCAGCAGACCGGGGGGTACCGGGCCGTCGTCGTCCAGTCGGCGCCCGTCGTCGACCCGTCGCTCTGCATCAACTGCGGCCGCTGTGAAACGGCATGCCCGAAAGACCTCGCGAAGCCGATCTGGGAACACGCCTACCCGCCCGTCCACGTCATCGACGGGACTCGCTGCGGGGACTGCCGCGCCTGTGTGGCGGCATGCCCCGTGAAGGCCATCGCCTTCGACCGGGAAGAGCAGCGCATCGCGCTGGACGCGGACGAGGTCATCTGGGCGGCGGGCTTCGACGAAGTGAGCCTCGCCCCGATGAAGGAATACGGGTGGGGGACGCACCCGGACATCCTCACGTCGCTCGAGTTCGAGGCCTGGAAGGCCGAGGCGGGCGACAACCGGGGCAAAATCATCCGGCGCTCCGACCGATCCGCGCCCCGGAACATCCTCTTCGTGCAGTGCGCGGGCGCACGGGACCTGAGGCTCCTGCCCCACTGCTCCGCCGTCTGCTGCATGCATGCGCTCAAGCAGGCCCAGTGGGTCAAGCGAAGAAACCCGGACATCGACTGCATCATCCTCTACACGGACCTGCGCACCGTGGGGAGGGACTACTACGAGTACGCCCTGCGCGATTTCAACGGCAACGTCGTCCGCCTCGTCCGGGGACGTTCCTCGCTCATCACCCCCCTGCCCGGCGGCAACGGGATTGCCGTGAAGTACGAGGACACGATCACAGGAAAGCGCGAGATCCGGCAGTTCGACATGGTCGTCCTCAACGGGAACCTGCAGTCCTCCCTCGCGTCGAAGCCGTCGCCGAAGGCGCGGCCGGAGCTGAGCGGCGAGGGGTTCGTGACAGCGGCGTCCGTCTCCTGCGGGTTCGTCATGGAGCCGGCGGATGTAACGGAATCGGCGATCCAGGCGGCATCGGCGGCACTCAGAACGATTACGGACAAGAACTGAAATGGCAAAGATCGGCGTCCTTCTCTGCAACTGTTTCGGCGAGATCGGCAACACCGTCAACCTGGAGTCCATCCGGGAACGGCTCGCGTCCGACCCCTCGGTGGACTTCGTGACCATCCGTGAGTCCCTCTGCCAGCCGGGCGATGCCTCTGCGGTGCATGCCATGCTCCGCGAGCGCGGGATCGGAAAGGTGCTCCTCGGCGCCTGTTCACCCTACGGCAGGATGGAAGCCGTGCGTCTCGGTCTCGCGAAGGAGGGCGTCGACGTCAGGACCGTGCGCGCCGCGGACCTGCGCGAAGGTTGCGCCTGGATCCACGGGAAAGACCCCGGGGGCGCGACGCGCAAGGCGGCAAACCAGCTGGACATGGAACTTGCCCTCCTGCAGAACACGCAGGATTCGAAGGACATCGACATCCGTCTCCGGCGCGAGGCGCTGGTGATCGGAGCGGGGCCCGCGGGCCTCTCGGCCGCCTGCGGCCTGGCCCGCATGGGAATCAGGGTGCACCTCGTCGATCGTGGGACGGCCCCCGGCGGCCTTCTCAACGTGGTGACGAAGGTGTACCCGACGGAGCTGTCGGGACCGGAGAAACTCAAGCCCCTTGTCGAGATGGCGGGCAACAACCCCCTCATCCGTTTTTATGGGAAGACCAAAGTTGCCTCGGTGAAGGGGTATGCCGGCGATTTCAAGGTCTCCCTCGCTGGACCGGAAGGAAACACGAGCCTGCGCGTGGGGGCCGTCGTGCTCGCCACGGGGGCGCGCCTCCTGTTCCCCCAGGGGCTCTACGGTTACGGGAAAACGAAGAACGTGATCACCCAGATGGAGATGGAGAGGCAGTTCGCGACGGGGAAGGTCGCCTGCAGGACGGCCGTCTTCATCCAGTGCGTCGGCGCCCGCTGCGCCGAGCGGCCCTACTGCTCGACCATCTGCTGCCCGATGTCCCTGAAGAATGCCATGCGGATTCTCGACGAGGTGCCCGGTTCGAAGGCCGTGATCCTGCACCGCGACATCATGACACCGGGAAGCGTCCTGGAGGCTTTTTACCGCAAGGCCCTGCACAGGGGCGTCCAGTTCATCCGCTTCGATGCGGACAAGCCCCCGCAGGTCAGGGGCGACGGCCAGGTGAGCGGCGTCGAGGTCTTCGACGTCCTGAGCGGGATGACCCGTTCGATCGAGACAGACCTGCTCGTCCTGAGCACTCCGCTCGTGGCCGACCCGGATAGCGCGGCGCTTGCCCGCATGCTCGAGATCCCCGTGGACAAGCACGGCTTCATCGCCGAGGTCTACCCGGTTCACCCCGTGGAGACGCGAAACGACGGCGTCTTCATCTGCGGGACGGCCCGCTGGCCCGTCTCGTCGGACCAGGCCATCGCGCAGGGCGAGGCGGCAGCCGTGAAGGCGGCCTCCTTCCTCGGGCGGGAAACGGTCTCTGCTCTCACCATGAGCCGGGTCCCGGGCTCCAAGCTCGGCCATGCGGCGGCCAACGCCGATGCCTGCACGGGCTGCGGCAACTGTGTTGTCGTCTGCCCTTACGGGGCCTGCAAGCTGCAGCGAACGGGGCAGCGCTCCGTGAGCCGGGTGATCAAGGTCCGCTGCAAGGCCTGCGGAAGCTGCGCGTCGGTCTGCCCCAACGGGGCGATGCAGATCCCCGAGCAGAACTACCGGGTCACGGGAGCCATGATCCGCCGTGCTTTCCGGGAGGTGCGCTGACATGACTTCCGCAGCAGCCAGCACGAACATTCTCGTCTTCGCCTGCCGCTGGTGCGGCCTCATCGGGGCCGACGGCGCCGGGCGCAGGCGCACGGAACTGCCCGCCTCCTTCCGGGTCATCCCCGTGGAGTGCGCGGGGTACGTGGAGCCCGACGCGGTGATCCGCGCCTTCGCGAGCGGCGCGGCGGGCGTGGCCGTCCTGGGCTGCCACGTGGGAGGGTGCCGGTTCAACGACGCCAACCACCCTGCCCTCAAGCGCCTGGAGCTGCTCAAGACGCTCCTCGACGCGACGGGCATCGGCGGCAACCGGCTGCTGCTCGGGTTCGGCACGGCGCACGAGTACCACCAGTGGGCCGACACGATCCGGGACTTCCACAAACACGTGGAGGGACTGCCCTCGATGAAGTCGTGGCTGCCCGCGGCGGCCGTGACCGGTGAACGGTGAAACAATAACGAAGTTTTTTGGCGACACGGCAATCGGCCAACATCCTTCGCGCGAATAGACGGTTTTCGACCGCTCTAGTTCTTTCAAAAGGCTGTTCAAAAAGGCCAGATGCAAGGCGCCCGACGTCCTGAGGAGTGAGGCGTACCGTGTTGTACGTTGAACGACGAAGGACAAGGGCAACGATGCAGATGGTCATTTTTCAACAGCCTGCGAAGCTCGCTTCACTGCAGTGCAACGACTCGCCCTTCGGGCTCAAACAGTTTGCGCTGCGGCCGCTCCGCTTCGCTAAGAGCGGTTAACGACCGGGGGCGCATCCCGCAAGGAGGCGCGTTCATGACATGAACTTCCTTGCCGGGGAGCAACCACGGGTTGCGACAAAACGCGCCTAACTTCGCACTCAGGATTCGGCCCGATTACCTGGTTTTTCGGTTCGAGTTTAAGCAGCCCGCCATTGGGCGGCGACGTAAAAGAAGATACTAATGCTGGAACAGGTAAAACAGAAAGCAAAAGCAATCCTCGAGAAGAAGGAAGCCGACGGCGTCCTGGGGCTGCGCAAGGGCCCCTTCGACGTGATCCACCCGCACGTCTTCACGACGCCGGCGGAACTGGACGCCCTTGTCCTCGAGCCCAAGTGGCTCTTCGCCAAGATGGCACGGTCGATCCTCCGCGCGAAACCCGCGGACTACAGGCTTGCCGTTGCCGTGCGCGGCTGCGACGAGCGAGCCGTCGTGGAGCTTGTCAAGCGAAGCCAGATCGACCGCGAGCGGCTTCTCACCATCGGCTATGCCTGCGGAACGGAGCAGGCCAGGACCTGCCTGTGCAGCCGCCCCTACCCCGAGAAGCTGGATGCGGGAGAAGCCGTGGAAGGCGTGGACCCCTTCGCGGACGAGCGGGTGAAGGCCTTTCTGGAGGGCGATCCGGCCCTCCGGATGGAGAAATGGGCGGACCAGCTCCGGCGCTGCATCAAGTGCTACGGCTGCCGCAACTCCTGCCCCATCTGCGTGTGCGTGCCCTGCAAGCTCGAGGACGACGTATGGGTCGAGCGAGGCGTCATCCCGGCCGAGATGGTTTCCTTCCACCTCATCCGGGCGTTCCACCTCTCCGACACGTGCGTGGCCTGCGGGGCCTGCCAGGAGGCCTGCCCGGTGGGCATCCCGCTCATGACGCTCCAGCTTTCGATGCGGGCGGCGCTGAAGAAGGACTACAACTACGAGGCGGGGCTCGACGCGGACCGCAAGTCCCCCGTTCTCTTCGACTTCATCCAGGAACCCCGTCCCGGGCAGAACGTGCCCGACTGGGTCGACAGCACGGGAAAGAAGCCATGAACCCCGAATTCATCCGAACCATATGCCCCTACTGCGGCACGGGATGCGGCATCGTCCTGAAGATCGAGGACGGTCGCGCGGCCGCTTCGTACCCCGACCGGGAAAACCCGGTGAGCCGGGGCTCGCTCTGCGTGAAGGGCTGGTTTTCCCACGAGTTCGTCCATCACCCCGAGCGGCTGACGGCCCCGCTTCTGCGCAAGGGCGACGCGTTCGTGGAAATCTCCTGGGAGGAGGCCATTGCGCTTGCGGCCCGCAAGCTCCGGGAAACGGCCGAAAAATACGGCCCCGACAGCGTGGGCGGGCTCTCGTCGGCCAAGTGCACCAACGAGGAGAACTACCTCTTTCAGAAGCTCATCCGGGCGGCCTTCCGGACCAACAACGTGGACCACTGCGCCAGGCTCTGCCACGCGGCCACCACGGTGGGCATGCTCCAGACCCTCGGCAGCGGCGCCATGACGAACTCCATCTCGGACCTGGCCGGTGCGGACTGCATCCTTTTCATCGGCTCCAACGCCGCCGAGAGCCACCCCGTGCTCATGGGCGAGGTCTACAAGGCCCTCGACCGGGGGGCGCAGATGTTCGTCATCGACCCGAGGGAGACGCCGGTGGCTCGCAACGCCCGCAAGCTCCTGCGGCTCAACCCGGGCACGGACATCCCTCTGCTGGCCGGCATGATGCGCCACATCGTCGACAGCGGGCTCCACGCAAAAGATTTCGTCGAGAAGCGGACGGAGAATGTCGAGGCCCTCAAGACGTTTCTTGCGGCCTGGCCCCTGGACAAGGTCGCAAGCGAGACCGGCATCGACGAGGCGACGATCCGCGAGGTGGCCGAGACGTACGCGAAGGCGGACAATGCCGCCATCGTCTACTGCATGGGCATCACGCAGCATGCCTGCGGGGTGGCCAACGTGATCGCCATCTGCGATCTGGCGATGCTCTGCGGCCAGGTCGGGAAGCCCTTCTCGGGGATCTACCCGCTGCGCGGCCAGAACAACGTGCAGGGCGCCTGCGACATGGGGGCCCTGCCCAACCTCTACCCCGGCTACCAGGGCGTGGCCGACCCGGCCATCCGCGAGAAGTTCCAGAAGGCCTGGAAGGCGGAGCTTTCCGACAAGCCCGGCAAGACCGTGACGGAGCTCATCAACGCCTCCGGCAAGGACATCCGCGCCCTCTACATCATGGCCGAGAACCCCTGCATCAGCGACCCCGACGTGAACCACGTCATGGAGGCCCTGCAGCGGCTCGACTTCCTGATCGTGCAGGATATCTTCCTGACCGAGACGGCGAAGTTCGCCCACCTCGTCCTGCCCGGCGCCTGCTTTGCCGAGAAGACGGGAACCTACACGAACACGGAGCGGCGGTTCCAGCTCCTGCACAAGGCCGTCGACCCGCCCGGGAAGGCCATGGGCGACTTCGAGATCCTCTGCATGATGGGCAAGGCCCTGGGGCTGCCCTTCGACTACGCTTCGCCCGCCGAGGTGATGGCGGAGTACGCGGGACTCGTCCCGGCCTACGCGGGGATCTCGTTCGACCGATTGGAACGGGCGGGCCTGCAGTGGCCCTGCCCCGACGAGAAGCACCCGGGGACGCGGTTCCTGCACGGCACGACGTTCACCCGGGGGCTCGGCCGGTTCGTCATCCCCGACTACACGCCGCCCATGGAAAAGCCCGACGCGGAGTACCCCTACTACCTCAACACGGGGCGCGTCTTCGCCCACTACCACACGGGGACGATGACGAGGCGCTCGGCGTTTCTGAACCGCGAGATCGAGGAGCCCTACGTGGAGATCCACCCCGACGACGCCGCCGCCCTCGGCGTGGGCCCCGGCGACTGGATCCGGGTCACCTCGCGCCGCGGCAGTATCGTCACGACGGCCCGCATTTCCGATCGCGTGGTAAAGGGCAGCATCTTCGCCCCCTTCCACTTCACCGAGGCGAGGGCCAACATGCTCACGAACCCGGTGCTCGACCCGGCCTGCAAGACGCCCGAGTACAAGGTGTGCGCCGTGAAAATGGAAAAGGATCATGAAGCCCAGGCACGATAAAATCGAGGAAGCCAGGAAACTCTCCGGGGCCTCCGGCTGCGTCGAGTGCGGCCGCTGCGTCGCCGCCTGCCCCATGGCGGAGATGTACGCCGACTTCGGCATCGAGATGTCCCCCCGGGGCATCATCAAGAAGACACTCGTCGGCGACGACGTCGTCGCGGACCGCAACATCTGGTACTGCACGGAGTGCAACAGCGGCACCGACGTCTGCCCCCAGGGGGTGAGCTGCCGGGACCTGATCCGCAAGCTCCGCGAAGCGGCCATCGAGGAGAACGTGGTCGAGAACGCCAAGCGTTGCGAGGCCTGCGGCCGGTTCTTCCTGGCCGTTCCCGTGGAGGACTTCGTGTTCGGCAGGCTGAAGGCGGAGCCGGCAAACGTCCTCAAGGCCCTCGAGACGTGCCCGACCTGCCGGCGGGAGATATATCTTTTACGGAATGCATGAAAAATCCCCCTCGTTCCCCCTTTTTCAAAGGGGGATGAGAATATGAAGTCCTTCCTTCTCATAAGGGAACCCCGTATGACTCCCCCCTTTCGTAAAGGGGGGCTGGGGGGATTTAGACGAAACAGACGAAATAGACCAGATAGACCGGACAGACCGTCATAATGGAAGCGTCAAAGAAACCCGATACCCGAGACCCGATGCCCGAGACCCGGCCGCAGAGCGGCCTGAAGCTCGAGGATCTCAGGCCCCGACAGCCGGAGAAGAAGAAGTTCTCCGACTGGTTCATGCCGAGGCGGAACAACACGATCCTCTTCGACCCCGCGAAGTGCACCGGTTGCGGCACCTGCGAAATGATCTGCTCGACCCGCAACGTCGCGAAGGTGGCCCCGGCGTCGGCCAGCGTCAAGGTTCTTTCCGACGAGAAGCTCGGCAAGAACTTCGCCGTCCTCTGCCAGCACTGCCGCAGGCCCCTGTGCCTCGAGGCCTGCCCGACGCGGGCGATCGAAAAGGGCGAAGACGGCATCGTGCGGATCAACGACCTGTTCTGCGTCGACTGCGGCCTCTGCACCATGGCCTGCCCGGAAGCGGCGCCCCTCAAGGACCCGGGAACAGGCGAGATCCACAAGTGCGACCTCTGCGAGGGAGACCCGCTGTGCGTGAAGCACTGCCCCGAGGGCGCCCTGGCGACCACCCGCGGAAACGCCTTCCGATGGATCAAGGCCGCCCGCTGGAGCGTCCAGGCCCTGTCGTTTCTCTTCCTCGTGCTTCTCGTCGTGGGGACCTTCTGCTATTTCCGGGCGGGGACGGTGGAACTGGCCTGCCCCACGGGGACGCTGCAGAACATCGCCTCGTCGGGGACGCTCATCCTCGTGGGCGCCTCGTCGGCCCTGGCCCTGCTCATCCTGACGGTCCTCTTCGGCAGGGTCTTCTGCGGCTGGGTCTGCCCCTTCGGCTTTGTCCTGGACCTGGTGGACAAGATCACCCCGAAGAAGCTCGGCTGGCCGAATTTCCTGAAAAGCCGGATGGCCAAGTACGGCATCCTCGGCGGCGCCGTAGGCAGCAGCGCCGTGCTGGGTTACCAGGCCTTCTGCACCGTCTGCCCCATCGGCACCCTGTGCCGCTCCTACGGGGTCCAGTCGGTCATGCAGAGCGCCGAGCTGGCCATCGTGCCGGCGCTGGCCGCGACGGAAATCGCCGAGCGCCGGTCCTGGTGCCGCTACCTCTGCCCCGTCGGCGCCACGCTGGGCATCGCCAGCCTGCTGAGGCTCCTCAAGATCGTCATCGGGGCCCGTAAATGCAAGAAATTCTCCTGCATCCAGTGCGCCGAGGTCTGCCCCGTGGGAATCATCAACGCCGACGAGCTTCGCGAGGGCATCTCCCCGAAAATCCCGATGACGGAGTGCATCATGTGCCTGCGCTGCGTGGACCGCTGCCCCTACAGCGCGGCGAAGGTCCGCTTCCGCTGGCAGAAATCGACCCCCGGGGAGGCGAACACATGAGCCTCTACCAGCCCTTCTTCAACGGAAAAATCGGCGTTGTCGACCTGACGACTCGTTCGGTTTACACCCTGGATCTTCCCTGGGAGGTCTGCGGGGAGCACATCGGGGGTGCAACCGTCAACGCGAGACTGCTGTCCGAGTACGAGAGCGACACGCTGGTCCTCGGCACCGGCCCGCTCACGGGCAGTTTCGCCCCGGCCTCGTCGCTCCTGGTCGGGACATTCCGCTCGCCCCGCTGGGACCACCTCTGCCACGTGCCCTTTATGCTCCGAAGCGGCCCGGAGATGAAATTCTCGGGCTTCGACTTCCTGGTCATCCGCGGCTCCGCAAAGGAGCCCTGCGCAGTATTTGCAGGGCGCGGCCAGCTCCGCGTTCTTCCCGTCCCCGACACGGCGGACAAGCCCGTCCCGGAAGTCCTGCAGGCGCTCAAGCGGGCCGCACCCGGCTACCGGGGTTCCATCGTGACGGGCCCCGCGGCGGACCGCGGCTCGAACCATGCGTCGGCCTCCGCGGGCAGCCACGGGAGCTTCGACCGCGTCGGGTTTGCCGCCCGCATGGCCGAGAAAAATCTGAAGGCCGTTCTCTTCAACGGCATCGGGGGCCTTCCCTTCCATGAGGACCACCCCGCGCTGTCCAAGGCAACGGAAAAGATGCTGCGGGACTCGGGTGCCATGAAGGCCGCTGGCTTCGTCTCCGTTTTGAAGGGACTTGCCGACGGCGCGGAAGCCGCGGGTGCGTTGCGGGGCAAACTCGGACGAAACCGTGCCTGCTACCACTGCCCCTGCCCCTGCATGACCTCCACGGCATTCGGAAAAACAGGACCGGAGAAAGAGGGGCTCCTGATGCTGGATCACGCCGGTTGGGCCGCTCTGTCCCGTAAATCTGAAAGCGCCCTGCCCCTGCTCATGCGGTGCCTGGAACTGGGTCTCGATCCCCTCGCGGCCGGACTGGTCCTCCGCGAAGACCGCCCGATGAAGGAAACCATCAGCGCTTTGGAGGCGCTTGTCGCGGGCAGCGCCTCGATCGACGAAGAGGATTACCCGGCGGCACCCGGGATCGACACGCGGCATTACCGCCTTCTGGGCGGCATCACACCCCTGTCTTCCGGGAAAGCCTGGACGGAGCGGGTCGCAGCGGCTCTCATCCTGGGCGTCTGCCCCGTGTTCATGCAGATCGCCGGCAGCCTGGATCGCACCGATCTTCTGCGCTTTCTCTCTGCCGACGCGGAAGAAGTCAAGTCTCTGGCGACAAAACTCAACGGTCAGGTCGAAATGCTCCTGGAGGGGAAAATACCGGAATCGGGTCTCGGGGATCGGGTATAGGGGAGTGAGCAGGGTATCGGGCTTAGGGTATCGGGTATAGGGTTTAAGAAAAGACACCAGGATATAAAAAAAGGATCGAGGAGACATGCCCCGATCCTTTTTATTTTTTCTCTTTCCCTAAACCCGAGACCCGATACCCTTCTTTCAGTCCGCAAAGAACGCCGGGAGCAGCTCTGGGGTCTTCCCCTGCATCTTCTGGCGCTTCTCTTCGATGGTCTTGCATTCGATGCAAAGGGTGGTCACGGGACGCGCCATGAGCCTCTTCACGCCGATCGGTTCGCCGCACTCTTCGCAAACCCCGTAGGTCCCGTCATCGATGCGCTCGATGGCCTCCTTCATCTTCACGATCAGCTTCCGCTCGCGCTCCCTCATGCGGATCTCGAGGTTGAGGTCGGACTCCTGGGAGGCCCTGTCGTTCATGTCGGGGAGTTTCTCCTCGTTGCCCGCCATGTCGACGACGGTCTTCCCCACTTCCGCCATCAACTCGTTGATTTTGGACTGCAGCATCTTCCTGATCAGTTTCAGGTCTTTGGCTGTTGCTGCCTGCACCTTGGCCAAGTTGCTTACCCCCCTATCCATCGTGACCCTGGCACTGTTGACTACTCATGAAATGTGCCAATGGGTTTTTTGACATAGCACATTTTGGCCCTTCTTTGCTATAGTATAATCACTTTTTGACAGGAGGCAACACCCCGTGAATCCTGAAATGATCAAGAAAATCGACACCGTTCTTGACCGCGTCAAGGACCCCGAGAGCGGGCTCTCCGTTCTGCATCTCGGGCTCGTCAAGCGGGTCAGGTTCAGCGAGGCGCGAAAGAAACTATTTGTTTTCACGGACTTCCAGAGTCACATGCCCGACTGCAAGACCTGCGTCTTCATCGCGAAGATGGTGGGCGAGAACATCCTCCGCAACCTCACCGTCGAGTTCAACCTCGAGTTCCCCGACCTCGAAATCGAGTTCGTGTGAAGAACAATAACCGGCCGGCGCCTCGCCGCGCCGGCCGGAAATGTCCGTTCAATGATTCCCACGCGCCTCAGCAAAGTTTCCCAAATCGCTCCGCCGCATAGAGCGGGTCGATGTCGGCCCTCATGCCCGCGATCTTGGCCATGTGCGTTTTCTCCTCCCGAATCATGGCCTCGAGGATCTTCTTCTGCCCCCTGTCCTTCGAACGCTTCGCAAGCTCCGTGTAGAGCAGGATCGCGTTCTTCTCGGCCTGCATGGCGATGCGGCAGGCGTCTTCCACGGTCTTGACCAGATCGAGCCGCTCCGCGGCCTTGTCGCCCCCGGGCAGAAGGCCCTCCCGGATGACGGCGTCGAGGTAGTCGTCGATCTCCACGTCGTGGAAACACTCCTCGACCCCCTTGCGAAGGGCCGCGGCCTGGACGTCCATCAGCTCGCGCAGGTGCTTTGCCTCTTCTTTGGCCAGCTTCATGAACAGGCCCGCAAGTTCGGTTCCCCTGAACTTCTCCGCCGCCTTGGTGTAGAAACTCACCCCGTGCTCCTCCTGGCGCACGGCGTAGTCGATCACGCTGATCTCCGTTTTTGCCATCGTACGGTCTCCTCTGCCTGTCGTTCCCCTTTCCCGGCTCAGAAAAACCTGCCGAACCGCATGGCCGCGTAGGCCGGGTCGTAATCGGCCCGCGCCGTTCCCACCATGACGATGTGGGAGCGCTCCTCCTTGGCGATGTCCTCGAAGATCTTCCGCTGCTCCTTTCCCTTCGCGAGCTTCGCGAGCTCAGAGTACAGCAGGATGGCGTTCTTCTCCGCTTCCATGGCGATGGCGCAGGCACTGCCGACATCATTGACCTTCTCGAGCCGCTTCACCATGCTGTCGCCCTTCGGGAAGAACCCCTCGCGGATGATCGTGTCGAGATAGTCGCTGACCTGCTCCGAGCGGAAGACCGGGTCGGCCCCCTTCTTTTCCGCCTTCTGCTTGATCCCGAGGAACGTCTCCATGTGCCTGACCTCCTCCTTGGCGAGCTTCATGAAGAGTTCCCGGAGGTCGGTCTCCTTGAATTTCTTTGCCGCCTTGGTGTAGAACCCGATGCCGTCACGCTCCGCCTTCACGGCGAAATCGAAAATGCTCATCTCCGCCATGGCCATGGTGCAACCTCCTTTTCCCCGTTGAACGTTCCAAACCCGGGCTGCGACGCCCCGTCACGCATACATGATCATCATAATTCCCCCGGGCAGGAAAAACAATCGGATACTTTGCCCCGCCTCACCCCGGGACACCGCGCGCCCTGCGGGCGGCAGCATCAGGCCCGCCTCCGGGTCAGCACCTCCGGGTTCACCACGTGGGCGGGCCGCTGCCCGCGCAGGCCGGCCAGGAGGTTCTCCGCTGCCATGCGCGCCATCTTCATCCGGGTCTCGACCGTCGCGCTCCCCACGTGGGGCATGAGCACCACGTTGTCGAGGGACGTCAGGCCCGGCGTGAGAACCGGCTCGTTCTCGTAGACGTCGAGCCCGGCCCCCTCGATCCGCTTTTCCCGCAGGGCCTCCACCAGCGCCGCTTCGTCCACGACCGGCCCTCGCGACGTATTGACGAGGTACGAGGTGGGTCTCATGATGCCGAGCTCTCTGCGGCCGATGAGGTGGCGGGTCTCATCCGACAGGGGCACGTGCAGCGACACGAAATCCGCCTTCCCGAGCAGTTCGTCTTTTTCCGCGTACACGACGCCCAGGTCCCGCTCCTCGGCGGCCTCGAGGCGGACCCGGTTGTGGTAGAGGACCTCCATGCCGAAGGCCTTGGCCCTTCGGGCAACGGCCCTGCCGATGCGCCCCAGCCCGACGACGCCCAGCGTCTTGCCCGATACCTCCCGGCTCAGGAACAGAAGCGGCGCCCAGCACGTCCACTCGCCCGCCCGTGTCCGCCGGTCCAGGTCCACCACCCGCCGGGCCGATGCCAGGATGAGGGCGAAGGCCAGCTCCGCCGTGGCCTCCGTCAGGATGCCCGGCGTGTTGGTCACCACGATGCCCCGCGCCGTCGCGGCCGCCACGTCGATGTTGTTGTACCCCACGGCCATGTTGGAGACGACCCGGAGACGCGGGGCCCGGTCCATCAGCTCCGCATCCACGCCGTCGGTGATCATGGCGAGCAGGCCGTCCACCCCCGCGACGGCCTCGAGCAGTTCCGCCCGCCCCATGGGCCGGTCCTCCCCGTTGGCCCTCACGTCGCAGTCCTCGGCGAGCAGCGACAGGATGTCGTCGGTCAGGCGGCCGGATAGGAGGATCTTGTGCTTCATGGGGGGTCCTTTCGGTGAGCGTTTGAGAGGTTTTTCATTCCCTGCGGGAGTGTCCGGGCATGTCATTGCGAAGGAGCAAAGCGACTGAAGCAATCTCGAACCTTACCTCGGGCCCTGAGATTGCCGCGCTCCCTGCGGTCGCTCGCAATGACAATATTCATTTGCAGCACAGTCTCTATGTCGGCAGGCGGCCCGTCAGGCGGTCTTCTTCGGCGGGATGAGCGAGGGGATCCAGCGGTAGACGGGCTCGAAGCAGTTCTTCACCTGCCCTTTCTTCGGGATCATGAAGACAAAGCACTTCTTCTGGTCGGGAACGACGGCGATGTGGCGGAGGATTCCCGGGTCGGGGTGGGTGACCGTCAGTTTCTTCAGCTGATCCCGCATCCGGCCGCTCTGGTAGTATACGAGCCAGTTGGAATTGCCCCACCGGACGGGCTCCCGGTTGAGACGGGCCTCGTTGGTGATCCGGGCGCGCCGGTAGCGCGCGTACTTCTCCTCGATGAGGTGCCCCTCCTCTTTCAGCGGCTGCCGCATGAAAAGCGTGACGAAGAGCCGGTCGTGCTTGCGGATCAGGATCGAGACCGGCAGGTAGAGAAGCGACTGCCGCGCCAGGAAGGTGATCGTGGCCTCCACCTTCTCGATGGGGGAGTCCTTGCGGGTGATGAAATTGCCGTGGTAGCCGATGAGGCCGCCGATGTTCGTGAAGGTCTGGTCTACGGGCTTGATGACGTCCACGAGCCCGTTGAAGGCCGAGAGGTAGAGGCGCTTGTTCTCCTTTTCGCCCCAGTAGTAGCCCCAGACCAAAACCGCCGTAGCGGCGATGAAGAGCCAGAACAGGGGCTCCGATACGAGGTAATCGTGCTCGAACATGCTCAGCGTCTCCAGTTCAGCGGCGTCACCAGGTCTTCGGGGATTTCATAGAGCGTCGAATCGAGGCCGCAGGCCAGGTTCGACGAAAGGGCCACGCGCAGGAGCGGCGCGTCCTTGACCATCTTGCGAAGCTCCGCGACCACCTGGTCGGCCACGGCGAGGTTCTCCGCGGTCACCTTGTTCTGGATGAGCAGGCGCAGCGGCAGGTTGATGTCGCGCAGGCCTTCCACGAGCCTCTCGGACTCGCGCAGGGAGAGCATGTCGGGGTTGAAGACGAGGACCACCCCGCAGTCGGGCCCCTGCAGGATCCCCGTAAGGGACTCGTAGTTGGCCTTGAGGGCCATGAGCCGCTGCAGCACGGCGTCGTCCTTTTCGTCGTAGGCGAGCTTCTCCTCCCGCTGCCGTTGCTCCTCCGTGGCGGGGCCGCGGATTTTCTGGATCGTGTGGCGCTTGTCCAGGATCTGCCGGCGGATCTGGGCCAGCCGGTCGATCCAGGTGATCGTGATCTGCGGCAGCGCGAGGAAGCGCAGGGTCAGCCCCGTGGGCGGCGTGTCGAAGATGACCGTGTCGAAGTTCGCCCCGTCCTTCCGGATCGTCTCCTCGATGCTCGTGAGCAGGGCATACTCCTCGATGCCCGGCGAATATTTCAGGACGGAAAAGTACCGGTCCAGGTTGAGCACCTGCAGGTAGCTGTAGGTCCGGGTGAGCACACCGATCTCGCGCTCCAGGTAGTCCCGGGAGAGCTTCTGCAGGTCGACTTCCCGCAGGAGCAGGTTGTCGCTCATTCTCTTTTCTTTGCCGTTGAGCCGCACGCAGAAGATGTCGCCCAGGTTGTGCGCCGGGTCGAGGGACACGACGAGCACGCGGCTCTTCTTCGAAAGCTGCCAGGCCGCCGAGGCGGCCATGGTGGATTTCCCGACGCCGCCCTTGCCGGTGTAGAAGAGGATCTTCATCAGTCCACCCCCAGCGTGCCCATCATCTGCCCCAGCATGTCGCAGGCGTCCTCGGCGCGCTGACCGAGGATGTGCATCTCGCGCTCCATGAAGGGCAGCAGTTCCACGGCCAGGAAGGTCGGCGGCGCCGGAAACCCGACGAAGGAGCCCAGCAGCAGCAGCGCGAAGACGTTCTCCAGTTCCTGCTGTTCCATGCAGGTCAGGCCGATGACCTTTTCGCGCTGGCCCTGGCCGAACCCCTGCATGAAATGGCGGAGATGCTCGATGAGGGTCGGTGACATGTCTGAACCGGTTTCTCCTTGTGCCGGAATTGAAAAATCCCCCCCGCACCCCGCCTGGGGCGCGAGGGGGACTTCACGTTACTTCATTTCCCCGTCCAAGTAAAGACCCGGAGGGTTAACTCTTCTTCGACTTCGCGAAATCGACGATGAAGAGGATGTTGAGGACGAGCATGATCGCCATGATGATCTGCACGGTCCAGCCCGTCCCGGGCGTCTTCTGGATCGTGCCGGGCATGACGACCCACATGAACCAGACGATGGCGCAGGTCACGGTGAACCACAGGGCCCAGGCGGGCACGATGGCCACGATGGCGAACTTGGACTGCATCTTCTTGGCCACAAAGGCCGCGCCCGTCATCAGCGCGATGGAGGCGATGAGCTGGTTCGCCGCGCTGAAAGAGGGCCAGAGGATCGAGAACTGGCCGCTCCAGGCCAGGTAGATGCCCAGGGCCGCCGGAATGATCGAAGCCACCCAGCGGTTGGTGATGACGTTGTAGGCGGCGCCGAGGCTCGACTGCACGGGCTCCAGCATCTCCACGAGGCAGTAGCGGGCCAGGCGGTTCGTCGTGTCCAGGGTCGTGAGCGCGAAGGCCGAGATCCAGAGCCCCGCGATGACCTTCACGATGGCCGTGGGGATGAAGCTCAGGAAGGTGGAGGCCACCATGACGCCGAAGGCCTCGACGATCATGCTGGGGGGCGCCAGCTTGAGGGCCCCCGTCGCCTTGGCGTAGGTGGTCGCCCAGTTGCCCGCCTCAAGGGTCAGGGTGTAGTTGGCCGCAGCGGCCTGGGCCTGCATGACCGTCATGCCGAAGCCGCCGATGGCCACGATGATGACCGTCGAGAGGAAGCCTTCCGTGAACATGCCGCCGTAGCCCACGAAGAGGGCGTCCGTCTCCTTCGAGAGCTGCTTGGAGGACGTCCCCGAGGCCACGAGGGAGTGGAACCCGGAGAGGGACCCGCAGGCGATGACCAGCGGGATCGCCGGCCAGAAGGGCGTGGGCTGGCCGCCCAGCAGGTTCGGCGCAAAGGCCGACACGGCGGGCGCCTCCATCCCCTTGAAGGTCACCATGGCGGCCAGGAAGCCGATGGCGATGCCGAAGTAGAGCAAAAACGAGTTGAGGTAGTCCCGCGGCTGCAGCAGGAGGTTCACCGGGATGGACGCGGCGATGATGATGTAGACGAGCAGGATCACCATCCAGGTCTCGTAGCTCAGGGGAATGGGAAACTGGGGCCCCATCCAGACGGCGATGGCCATCAGGACGATGCCGATGACCGTGGCCACGGGCAGGTTCATCTTCACCTGGTAGATGAGCACCCCCAGGATGATGGCTGCGACGGTCATGAAGATCGAGGCCGACCCGATGGAGGGCGTCCGGGCGAACATGGAGCCGATGACGTTGGCGAAGGCCGCCACGACGAGGATGAGCAGGAAGAAGACGATCCAGTAGAACGAGCGCCCCGTGCGCTTCGAGATGAGGTCCGTGGCCACGAACTGCACCGACTTGGCGTCGTAGCGCACCGAGGCCATGAGCGCCAGGTAGTCGTGGATCGAGCCGATGAGCACGTTGCCGAACCAGACCCAGAGAAGCCCCGGGAGCCAGCCCCAGACCATGGCCATGGCCGGGCCGACCAGGGGCCCCGCGCCGGCGATGGACGAGAAGTGGTGACCGAAGAGGACCGCCTTGTGGGCCGGCACATAGTCCACGCCGTCGTAGAGACGCTGGGAAGGCGGCGCGTTTTTGTCGTCGGCCTTGACGACGTCCTTTTCGATCTTCTTGCCGTACGTCCAGTACAGCCCCATGTAGATCAGGAAACCGATGATGATGATGACTGTGGTTGTTGCTACCATAATCCCCCTCCTTCAAAGATAGGAATTTATCGAAGAGAACCGCTGAAACGATCCCGGGAACGGCCGGGACGAAACGGGCAGAAATCCGCTTCTCGTGCCCGTAACGTGTTATTTTTATTCCTTTGCAGAGCCGAAGTCAAACAGAAAGTGCATACAATTTTGCCCTTTACAGCGCCCGGCGATTGGACTACATTGATCGGGAATCCCCATCCCCGAGACCCTCCCGGACTTGAACGGAGGTACACCATGGCCAGGAAGAAATCCGATTCGGCACAGCACGACGAACGCATCAAGATCGGTGCCCGCATCCGGGACTGCCGCCAGAAAAAGCAGCTCACCCTCGAGGACATGTGCACCAAGACGGGGCTCTCCAAGGACGTGCTTTCCGGCATCGAGAACGACGAGACCGTCCCGCCCCTGGGCACGCTCCTTCGCCTCTCCAAGGCCCTCGACGTGAGCATGGCCTTCTTCTTCGAGGACGCCGTCGAGATGGAGAAGCTCTCGGTGACGCGAAGCGGCGAGCGCGTGAAGGTCAAGCGCAGGCCCCACCACCGCGAGGGGGAAGTGGACTACGTCTACGAGTCCCTCGAGCCCAAGAACCCCCACAAGCACATGGAGCCCTTCCTGGTCGAGTTCCAGCCCATGGAGACGGGCGAGATGGTGTTCATGAGCCACGAAGGCGAGGAATTCCACTTCGTGCTCGAGGGCCGACTCGAGTTCCGAACCGACGACCGGGTCGAGGTCCTCTACCCGGGGGATTCTCTCTACTTCGAGTCGGAGATGAACCACAGTTTCCGCTCCCTCGACGCGAAACCGGCCAGGGTCCTTGTCGTGGTGTGGAACCGGCCTAATTAATTGAATAAAGAGGCAGCCATGCTGGAAATCCGCTTTCACGGCCGTGGCGGCCAGGGTACCGTCGTCGCGACCATCCTGATGTCCAAGGCTTTCTTCCGGGCCGGTTTCCAGGTCCAGAGCTTCCCCTTCTTCGGCGTCGAGAGGCGCGGGGCCCCCGTGGAAGCCTACCTGAGGCTCGACCTGCAGAAAATCCTTTTAAGAACGAATGTTTACACCCCGGACCACGTTGTCGTCCTCGACAAGACGCTCCTGGCGGGCATCGACGTCACCCGGGGCCTCAAACCCGGGGGGTCCGTTCTGATCAACAGCCCCACCCCGCCGGCCAATGCCGAGACCTTCTCGAAATTCAGGCTCGCCTGGGTCGACGCCAGCCGTATCGCCATGACCAACCAGATCGGCAGCCGCACCCACCCCATCGTCAACACCTCCATGATGGGGGCGGTGGCGCGGGTCCTCGGGATGCCCCCGCTGGACGACGTCGTCGCGGCCATCCGCGACGAGGTGCCCGGCGACGCCGAGCGCAATGTCACGGCCGCCCGGGAGGCCTACGAGGCCGTCCAATTCGCGGAGACCCTCAAGCCCGCGGCCTGAGACGCGCACCCTTCCCGCGAACCGAGCTCTTTTCAAGGTGAACCCGATGGCAGACAAAGCACAAGCACGTGCGGAATCGGAAAGCCCCATCCACATCATGCCCCGCTCGACCCTTTCGACGGAGGCCAACAAGACCGGATCCTGGCGCTACCTGCGTCCCCGCTACGAGGAAAAGACGGCGCCCTGCAGCGCCGCCTGCCCCGCCGGGGAGGACATCGGCAAGATCGAGATGCTCACCACCCAGGGCCTCTTCAAGGAGGCCTGGGAGACGATCCTCCGGGAGAACCCCTTCCCGGGCGTCTGCGGGCGCGTATGCTTCCACCCCTGCGAGCGGTCCTGCAACCGCGGGGAGTTCGACGACCCGATCGCCATCCACTCGCTCGAGCGCTTCCTGGCCGACACGGCGGAGCGCTACGATCTCAAACCCCTGATGGAACGGCTCCCGGGCAGGCCCGAGAAGGTGGCCATCGCCGGGGCGGGCCCCTCGGGCCTTGCCGCCGCGTGGTTCCTCACGCAGCTGGGCTACGCCTGCGACGTCTTCGAGGCATCCTCCGAGGCGGGGGGCATCCTGCGGTGGGGGATCCCCCTCTACAGGCTTCCGCTGGCGGCCCTGCAGCGCGAGATCGCCCAGATCGAGGCGCAAGGCGTCCGCATCCACACGGGTCGTCCCGTCACACCCGATTTCCTCAGGAACCTCGAGAAGTCCTACAGCGCCGTCTACCTGGCCTGCGGCCACGGGCGTACGACGGCACTCCGGGTGCCCGGCGAGGAGACGGACGGGGTCGGCGACGGCCTGAAATTTCTCGAGAGGGTCCGCAACGGCGAGCAACCCGCCGTGAAGGGGGTCTCCGCCGTCATCGGCGGCGGGAACACGGCCGTCGACGTGGCACGCACGATCGTCCGCCTCGGCGGCGAGGCCCTGATCCTCTACCGCAGGCGCCGGCAGGACATGCCCGCTTTCGGCGGCGAGGTGCAGATGGCCCTCGACGAGGGGGTGAAGCTCCAGGAGCTCGTGGCCCCCGAGCGGATCGAAAAGGACGGCGGCCGGACCCTTGTCACCCTCCGGCACATGCGGATCGCCGGCGAGGAGGGCGGCCGGGGCCGCATCGAGCCCGACGGCGACAGGACGAGCCGCGTCGTCGTGGACCGGCTGTACAAGGCGACCGGGGCCGAGGCCGCCGAGGGCTGGCACAACCCGCCCGCGGGCAAGGGGGCCCTTGCCCTTTCGCACTGCGCCCTCTCTCTCCGGGACGGCAGGCCGGCCATGGCCTGGGGCGGGGACCTCACCAACGGCATCAAGAGCGTCGCCCACGCCATCGCGTCGGGCAAGCAGGCCGCCATCTCGCTGGACACCCTGTTCCGGGAGGGCCCCGATGCGATCCTGCTCAAGCTCGAGTCCTGCACGGTGGGCAACGGCCCCTCCCTGTCCATGGAGGTCCACATGGGCGGCGAGCGTCGCCTTCGGAACCGCCACGTCGTGGCCTACGGCGAGATCAACACGGATTACTTCCGGTACGCCCCCCGGATGACGCAGCCGCGCCTCGTGCGCGAGGAGCGCGCCCGGTCCTTCGCCGAGATCGACCTGCGCGTCTCGGGCAACATCGCCATGCGCGAGGCCGAGCGCTGCTTCAACTGCGGGCTGTGCAATCAGTGCGACAACTGCTACCTGTTCTGCCCCGACCTCGCCGTCCTCCACGAGAAGGGCGCCCAGGGCCGGAGCATCAACTACGAGTACTGCAAGGGCTGCGGCCTCTGCGTGGTGGAGTGCCCGCGCAATGCCATGACGCTCGAGGAGGAGGGCCGATGAAACGAGTCCTTGAAGGGAGCCAGGCCGTGGCGGAGGCCGTCCGGCTCGCCCGCGTCCAGGTCGTCTCCGCCTACCCGATCACGCCGCAGACGCACATCGTGGAGTTCCTCTCCGAATACTGCGCCTCGGGAACCATGAACGCCCGGTTCCTGAGGGTTGAGAGCGAGCACTCCTGCATGGCCGCCCTCATCGGGGCGCAGAGCGCCGGGGTCCGCACCTTCACGGCCACCTCCGGGCAGGGGCTCGCGCTGATGCACGAGCTGCTGCACTGGGCGTCCGGCGCGCGCCTGCCCATCGTGATGGCCGAGGTGAACCGCGCCCTCGCGCCGGGCTGGAACATCTGGGTCGACCAGACCGACAGCCTGGCCCAGCGCGACACGGGATGGATCCAGTTCTACTGCGAGGACAGCCAGGAGGTGATCGACACGACGCTTCAGGCCTACCGGCTGGCCGAGGCGGTAGCCCTGCCGGTGATGGTCGTCCTCGACGCCTTCTTCCTCTCCCACACCTACGAGCCCGTCGACGTCCCCGAGACCGAGGAGGCGGACCGGTTCCTCCCGCCCTACGAGGCGCGCTTCCAGCTCGACACGCAGGCCCCCTGCTCCTTCGGGCCCCTCGTGCCGCCCGCCGTCTACATGGAGATGCGCCACGACATCGCGCGGGCGATGGAGACGGCCCTGGAGACCTTCCCGTCCATCGAGGACGAGTACGCCGCAATCTTCGGGCGCCGCTACGGCGCCGTGGAAGCCATCCGCTGCGACGACGCGGAGATCGTCCTCGTCACCTCCGGCACCGTCACGAGCACGGCACGGAGCGTGATCGAGAACCTCCGGGCGCGCGGGGAGAAGCTGGGGGTCCTCAAGGTCAAGCTTTTCCGGCCCTTCCCCGTGGAGGCCATCCGCGGCGCCCTCAGGGGGGCGAAGAAGGTCGCCGTCATCGACCGCAACTTCTCCTTCGGCGCAAGCGGCATCTTCGCGCAGGAGGTTCGCGCCGCGCTGTGCAACGCGCCGGGGCACCCGCCCGTGTTCGGCTTTGTCGCCGGCATCGGCGGCCGCGACGTGACCCCGGAGGTCCTCGAGGAAATCTACTGGAAGACGAAGAACAGCGACGCCCCCGAGCGGGAGAGCGTCTGGATCGGACTGCAGGAGGTCTGACATGGAACTGGGACTCAGCGATCGCGAATTCATGCACTCCGGCCACGTCGGCTGCCCGGGCTGCGGCGCCGCCATCGCCATGCGCTTCCTGCTCAAGGCCCTGGGCGAGAAGATGATGATGGTGCTGCCGGCCTGCTGCTGGTCGGTCATCGCGGGGCCCTACCCCACGACGACGCTGAAGGTCCCCGTCATCCACTCCGCCTTCGAAACGGGAGGCGCCGTGGCCAGCGGCGTCCGGGCCGCCCTGGACATGAAGGGAGACAAGGACACGACGGTCGTCACCTGGGCGGGCGACGGCGGCACCTTCGATATCGGCTTCCAGGCCCTCTCGGGCGCCGTGGAGCGCAACGAGGACTTCATCTACGTCTGCTACGACAACGAGGCGTACATGAACACGGGCATCCAGAGAAGCTCCTCCACCCCCTACGGGGCCTGGACTACGACCACCCCCGGAAAGGACTGGAAGAAGATGCGCAAGAAGAACATCGTCGAGGCCCTGGCCGCGCACCGCATCCCCTACGCCGCCACGGCCAGCATCTCCCACCCCGAAGACCTCGTGCGAAAGGTCAAGCGGGCCCAGACCGTCAAGGGCTCGCGCTTCCTCCACATCTTCGCGAGCTGCCCCACGGGCTGGAAGATCCCCTCGGAGATGGCCGTCAAGATCGCGCGGATGGCCGTGCAGACCAACATCTTCCCCCTCTACGAGGTGGAGGAGGGTCTTCACTACACGATCAACACCAAGCCGAAGCGCTTCCCCGTCCGGGAGTACTTCAAGATCCAGGGCCGTTTCCAGCACCTCAAGGACGAGGACCTGGACGTGATCCAGAAGATGGTCGACGAGGATTGGGAGCTCTTGCTCCGCAAAGCGGGCGAGCACGCCTAGAAAACCCGTTCCGCTGTCCTCCTCCCCTGGCGGGAGGAGGCTGTGGAGGAGGGGGAACATTCCCCCTCACCTCAATCCTCTCCCGCGGAGGGGAGAGGAAATAGAATCATGGTTTCCAAAGGCCTTGGCCCTGACAACTCCCTGACGCTCACGGTCTTCATCGTCTCGGTTTTCACTGTCATTTTGCTTCACCTGATTGCGCTTCCCGTAAATGCCGACGTGCATGTCTACGACATGGTGGCGGTGCAGGGGGAGGAGGTCCGCCTCAAGGCCGAGACGCGGGGCACCCTGTTCACCCGGGGAGGGGAGATCGTCGAGTTCTTCGTCGACGACGTCTCGCTGGGCAGGAACCTCTCGGGGGGCGACGGGGCGGCCTACCGGTTCTACAGGGCCTCGCGCGCCGGGCTCCTGGACATCCGGGCCGTGTCCCGGAACAAAACCGGGAGGGCGACCCTGCTGGTCGTCAAGCGGGGCGCGGGGATCGTCGCCGTCGACGTGGAAGGCACCCTGCTCCAGGGGGGGTTCATGTCCCCGGGACGCCCGGGCAGCCGGCAGGCGGTGGATTCGCTTGCAAAACGAATTCCCCTCGTCTATCTCCAGACGGGGGAGACGAACCTGCGGGCGGTCCGCGCATGGCTCGCGCAGAACGAATATGCCGATGCGCCCCTGCTTCCCTGGGACGGCGGCAACCTGTTCGATGACCTCGCGAAGAAGGGCCTGAAGATCCGCGCGGTCGTCGGCGGCCCGGCGGTGATCGAATCGGCCTTCAGGCACAAACCGCAAGCCTTCAGCTTCGAGCCCATGAAGGGCGCGACAAGGCTCAAGAGCTGGAATGAGCTGGAGGGAAGTCTGAAATAGCAGAGGGTATGATGGTTTGAAGGTGAGAAGGTTGGATTCATCTCAGGATTGGCCACGGCCTGTCCAACCTTCTTACCCTCTCAACCTCTCACCTTCTTATTACAGAGAAAGACGACACCATGAAGCGCAGAGATTTTCTCAGGCTGGGCGTGCTGGGGGCAGGCGGGGCGCTTCTCGGCTGGGAGGGTGCGGCGGCCGGCGCGCAGAAGAAGCCGTCCGGCTCTTTCTCCTTTCCCGATCCCGTGCACCGCACCCTGGGACGGACGGGCCTGAAGATCACCGTCGTGAGCTTCGGCGCCATGCTGACGCCCGAACCGGAGGTGATCCGCGTCGCCCTCGACCACGGGGTCAACTACATCGACACGGCGCGGTCCTACGGGGGCGGCCGGAACGAGGAGGTGGTCGCGAAAGCGATCAAGGGGATCCGGAACAGGGTGACCGTGGCCACCAAGATCGAATGGCGCGCCAGGACGAAGGGGGACATGATCCGGAGCGTCGAGACGAGCCTGCGGGCCCTGGAGACGGATACCATCGACATCATCCAGCTCCACGGCCTCTCCGGCCGCGATCGGATCTTCGAGCCCGAAATGCGGGAAACCCTCCTGGCGCTGCGGAAGCAGGGCAAGGTGCGGTTCTTCGGGGTGACGACCCACACCAACGAGGCCGACGTCGTCAACGCCCTCGTCGACGACCCCGACCGTTTCTTCGACATGGCCCTCGTGAAGTACAATTTCCGGAGCGGCGAGGACACGAAACAGGCGATCGCACGCGCCGCGCGGGCCGGCATCGGCATCGTGGCCATGAAGACCCAGGCCGGGGGCTACAAGACCGACGCGCTGGGCCCGATCAGCCCCCACCAGGCTGCGCTCAAGTGGGCGCTGGCGGACCGGAACGTGACCGCCGCCATCCCCGGCATGCGCGACATGGCGGAGCTGCGCGAGGACATCGCCGTCATGGGGATGCGGCTCACGCTGGCCGACGGCCTCATCCTGCGCTGGTACGGGGCGGCCGTGGCCCCCCACTACTGCCACCTCTGCGGTCGGTGCGAGGAAAGCTGCCCCGGCGGCGTGGCGATCAGCGTTGTGAACCGCAGCCTGATGTACGCCGAGGCCTACCGGAGCCCGGCGCTTGCCCGGGCCACCTACGCGGCAATCCCGCCCAGGGCGTCCGCCTCGGCCTGCCTCGACTGTGCCCGCTGCACGGCGCGCTGCGTCAACGGGCTCGACATCGCGGCGAAGATGGACCGCGCGCGGCGGCTCCTGGCGTGATGAAGAGGAAGTTGAGAAGTTTGGAAGCTGTGAGAAAGACCGTGATGAAACGATTTCATGCTCTTGTCCCCGTGGTCATGAGCATACTCTTGCTCGCCCCTCCTGCCGTTGCCGCAGCGGAAGACAGGGCCCTGCTCTCCGTCCTGTCTGCCGGGGGCTTCGCCGGGGGCTGGGTCATGGACGGCAAGCCGGCCCTGTTCACGCAGGACACGCTCTTCGACCACATCAACGGCGAGGCGGAGCTGTACCACCCCTTCGGGTTCGACACGCTCGCGACGGCCCGCTACGTGAATCGGGGTTCGCCGGGACGGGAAATCGCCGTCGACGTCTACCGGATGGGCTCCCCGCTCGACGCCTTCGGGATCTGGTCCAACTACCGCAAGGCCGACACCCCGGGGTGCGCCGCCGGCGCCGATTGCGTCCTGTCGGCCTCGCAGTTGCTGTTCTACCAGGACCGGTATTTCGTCAAGGTCCAGGCCACGGGCGACTCCGTGCCGGCGCCGGATGCGTTCCTGGCCTGCGCGCAGGCCCTGTCCCGCAACCTCCCCGCCGGCAGGGGCCGGCCCGGGGAACTAGACCTCCTCCGGGTGCGCGGTGTCGTGCCGAAGACGGAGCGCTACGTTGCGCAAAGCCTCCTCGGCTACCGGTTCTTCCACCGCGGATTGACGGCCGGGGCGACTCCCGGCGGTGAGCGGACGCAGCTTTTCGTCGTAATCGAGGAATCGCCGGCAGGCGCGCGGAAGGCCTTCGATCAATACCTGGCCTCCCTGAAGGAAGCCGGCCGCGAGGTGCGCCTGACGGGAACGGGGGACCGTGTCTCCCTGGAAGGCGCAGACCCGCTCTACGGAAAAGTGATCGTCGAACAGTCGGGACGCTACCTCGTCGGCGCGATCCGGCTGCAGGACGCGGCGGTCGTGAAGCCCATCATCGAGGAAATGAAGGCGAAGACGCGGGCCCGGCCGTGAAAAAATGGACGTTCCCGAATCCACCGATAAGAAACAGAAACGCCACTTGAAAGGGTCATTGCGAGCACCCGCAGGGTGCGCGGCAATCTCGTGGAGACGGCGGGATCGCCACGCTTCGCTTGCGATGACATGCTTTATCGCCGGATTCGGGAAGTGAGGAAGCCAGGAAGTGAAGAAGAGCGGAAGAGCGGCGTGGATTCAGATGTTTTCCTGCTCTTATCCGCTCTTCCTACGTTCCGCTCTTCCTAACTTCACGCCCATAGACCTCCGCCGTCGCAGAAAAGCTCGGACGATCAGTACGTCGCCGAAATTAATTCGAAGATAAAGCTTCCCACCGGCACTTTGCTCTGGATCTTCACGGGCACCTGCCTCTCGTCGGCGGTGAACCAGATCTTCAGCGACGGGTCGTCCTGGCGCGGCACAACCCCCTGCAACCTCTCCATATCGGGGACGACGAGATGGGTGTCGTAGACCTTGCCGTCGATCGCGACCGCCTCGCGACCCGCGACGGCAGCCTTGAGGTTGATGCACTTCTTGCCGTCGGTAACGGGGATCTCGTGGACGTCGCCCGGCTCGAGCCGGTGCGTGCGGATGACGAAGAAAATGGCCAGCGGGTCGAAGGAGCCCGGCAGGATCTCCACGGGTTTCTCCGCATTGCCGAAGCTTGCATAGGTGGCCGTGCGGTTTTTCCAGTCGTAGGTGACGACGACGTCCCGCGGGTGGTTTCCCGTGCTCTTCTTGCGGTACTGCAGGGTCCGCGTCAACGAGGGGTCGGTGAAGGAGTCCTGCCGCTCCCGGACCCGGTAGAACAGGTCGACCCGGGAGTTCGTCGCCGTCGTCATGGCGAAGTGGTGCGCCCGCGTGCCGTTCACGCTCGTGTGGGGCAGGACCTCGATGACGGCCTCGCCGGCGGGGATGAACCCCCACATCGCCCGGTAGACCAGCCGCTCGCCCGGTTTGAAGGGAAACGCCTTCGACGCGGCGTCGCCCTGTCCGGCGAGCGCCAGCAGTACGCACAGCACCAGGGCGGCATGGCACAGGAAGCGTCGTCTCATCGCAATACCCTCCTCGAGTCTTCCTAACGCCCGGGGCGCGTCCCCGTTGACGGCTCCCGCAGGTAGCGCGCGAGCCATTTCGCCGTGTGCGAGGCCTTCGCCCGCTTCAGCAGGTCGCGGGGCGTCCCGGCGGCCACGACGCGGCCCCCGCCCTCGCCCCCCTCGGGCCCGAGGTCGATCACCCAGTCTGCCTCGCGGATGACCTCCAGGTTGTGCTCGATGACGAGCACCGTGTCGCCGCGGTCCGCCAGTTTCTGCAGCACGCGAAGCAGCTTCTCGATGTCGGCCAGGTGCAGCCCCGTCGTCGGCTCGTCCAGGATGTAGAGCGTCCTGCCCGCCCCCTCCATCGACGGGGACAGTTCCCGCGCGAGCTTGATCCGCTGGGCCTCGCCGCCCGAGAGCGTCGGGCTCGGCTGCCCGAAGGTCATGTAGTCCAGGCCGATGGCCACGAGCAGCTCCAGCTCCCTGCGGATCGCCGGCACGGCGGCGAAGAACTCCAGCCCCTCGCCGAAGGTCATGTTCAGCACGTCGTGAATGGTCCTGCCGCGGTAGCGCACGGCGAGCGTCTCCTCGTTGTAGCGCCGCCCGCCGCAGGTCTCGCAGTGCACGTAGACGTCGGGCAGGAAGGACATCTCCACGCGGATCTCGCCCTGCCCCGCGCAGGTCTCGCACCGCCCGCCCGCCACGTTGAAGGAGAACCGGCCCGGGCCGTATCCCCGCGTCCGGGAATCGGGCAGGCGCGCAAAGAGACTGCGGATCTCGTCGAAGAACCCCACGTAGGTGGCCGGCGTCGAGCGCGGCGTGCGCCCGATGGGCGAGTGATCGATCTCGATGACGCGGGAGAGTTTCTCCCAGCCCCGGATCCCGTCGCATCCCCCGGCGCGGGGGGACCCTTTCGAAAGTTTCGCGTGAAGGGCCTCGTAGAGGACCTCCTTGACGAGGGTGGATTTGCCGGAACCGCTCACGCCGGTCACGCAAGTCAGCGTCCCCAGCGGCACGGCGACGTCGATCCCCCGGAGGTTGTTCCTTCGCGCCCCCTCGACGGCAAGCCATTCCCGCCCGACGACGGGCCGGAGCCGGGAGGTGATCTCCCGCCCGTGGCCGTTGACCCAGTTGCCCGTCACCGAGTCGGGGTTCTTCTTCAGGTCGCCGAGCGTCCCCTGGGCCACGACGCGCCCGCCGAGGGGCCCCGCGCCGGGGCCCAGGTCGACGATCCAGTCGCTTGCGCGGATCGTCTCCTCGTCGTGCTCGACGACGATCACCGAGTTTCCCCGCCCGCGCAGGTCGCGAAGCGTCGCGATGAGCCGGTCGTTGTCCCTCGGGTGCAGGCCGATGGTGGGCTCGTCGAGAATGTAGCAGATGCCCGTGAGGTTCGAGCCCAGCTGGGCCGCGAGGCGGATGCGCTGCGCCTCGCCGCCGGAGAGGGTGTCGCCCCCGCGATCGAGGGTCAGGTAGTCGAGCCCCACCTGCTCGAGGAACCGGAACCGGGGCAGGAGCTCCGCCACGATCCCGTCCGCCACGGGCGCCTCGTGCGGCTCGAAGGCGAAGGCCCGGACGGCCTCGCCGGCCTCGCGCACGGACAGGGCCGTCAGCTCCGCGATCCCCTGCCCTTTGACCCGCACGGCCAGGGCCTCCGGCCTGAGCCGCCGGCCGCCGCAGTCCGGGCAGGTTTTCTCGTCGACCGTCCCGATCCCCTCGCACGCCGGGCAGGCCCCGTAGCGGCTGTTGAAGGAGAAGAGCCTCGGGTCGAGCGGCTCGAAGCCCCGGGAACAGCGGCGGCAGGTGAGCTTTTCGCTGAGGACCCGCGACCCGCCCCGGTCGTCGATCACCCGCAGGCTTCCCTTCCCCGCGGCGAGCGCCCTCTCGACGATCCCCTGGAGGTCCCCGGAGCCCGCCCGCGCCCTGCCGACCACCACGTCGATGTCGTGCTCCCGGAAGCGATCGAGCGCCGGCATTGGTTCGAGCGGCAGGATGCGGCCGTCCACGCGGACCTCTCGGAACCCCCGCTTCCGGAGCCGCGCGAGCAGCTCGCGGTGAAAACCCTTGCGTCCGAAGACCAGCGGCGCCGCGACCGTCACGGCCGCCCTGCCCGCACTGCGCCCGATCTCCTCGAGCATCGCCTCGGGGCTCTGCGAGACGATGGGCTCGCCGCAGCCCGGGCAGTGCTGCGTGCCGAGCTTGCTGTAGAGAAGCCTCAGGAAGTGGTAGATCTCCGTCAGGGTGGCCACGGTGGAACGCCTGCCCCCCTGGCTCGTGCGCTGCTCGATGGCCACCGTGGGCGGGATGCCCGTCACGTCGTCCACCTCGGGGCGGTCCATGATCTTCAGGTACTGGCGGATGTAGTTCGGCAGGCACTCGAGGTAGCGGCGCTGCCCCTCGGAGAAGAGAATGTCGAAGGCGAGCGTCGACTTCCCCGAGCCGCTCACGCCCGTGACGACGACGAGCCGGTCCCGGGGGATCTCGACCGTGACATCCTGCAGGTTGTGCTCCCGCGCCCCCCGGATCTCGACGGCGCGCCCGCTTCGTCTCATGGACAGGGCGAAAGGCTGCTGCGTCTCGGCGGCGATCCTGCCTTCTGCCGCGAGGTAAGGCCGCAGGTGGATGCCGGTCTGCGACGAGGGGTTCATCACGACCTGCTCCGGCGTCCCCGCCGCGACGATGCGACCGCCCGCCTCGCCGCCCTCGGGACCCAGGTCGAGGACGTGGTCCGCGCACTTGATCACCTCGGGGTTGTGCTCGATGACGACGACGCTGTTGCCGGAGGCGATCAGGTTCTCGAAGGCCGCGAGCAGGACCGCGACGTCGCGGGGGTGCAGGCCCACGGTGGGCTCGTCGAAGATGAAGAGCGAATCGCGGACCTTCTCCAGCCCGATGTGCCGCGCCAGCTTGATCCGTTGCGCCTCGCCCCCCGAGAGGGTGTTCACGGGCTGGCCGAGCCGAAGGTAACCGAGGCCCACGTCGATCAGCGGTTTGAGGGCTTTTTCGATCTTCCGGTTCCCCCCGAAGAAGACCGCGGCTTCCTCCGCCGTCATCTCGAGAATGTCGCGGATGCTGCGGCCGCGGTGCAGCACCTCGAGGACCTCCGGTTTGAAGCGTCTGCCGTCGCACTGCGGGCACGGCAGGTAGACGTCCGAGAGGAACTGCATCTCCACCTTCTCGAACCCTTCCCCCTCGCAGGTCTCGCAGCGGCCTCCCGCCGTGTTGAAGGAGAAGGTCGACGCGGTGAACCCCTTTTCCTTCGCCGCCGGCTCGGCGGCGAAGATCGCCCGGATGGGGTCGTAGGCCTTGAGATAGGTCAGCGGGGTGGCCCGCGGCGTCTTCCCGACGGGCCGCTGGTCCACGAGGATCACGTCCCTGACCCGGCCGGCGCCCTCGATCGACCCGTGCTTGCCGGGACGCTCCTCCTGTCCCCCGAGACTTCGCTTGAGGGCCCGGTAGAGGATGTCGACGCCGAGGGTGCTCTTGCCCGAACCCGACACGCCGGTGATGGCCGTGAGGACGCCAAGGGGAATGGCCGCGTCGATCTCCTTGAGGTTGTTCTCCGCGGCTCCGCGGATGGTGAGAACCGCCCGCGGGCTCCGCCTGTGAGCCGGCACGGGAATGCGGAACGCCCCGCTCAGGTAACCGCCCGTCGGCGAGCCGGGCAGTTTCACGAGGCCCTCCAGGGGCCCGCTGTAGAGAAGCTCGCCGCCCCGCTCGCCCGCCCCGGGGCCCAGGTCCACGATGTGATCGGCGCCGGCCATGATCTCCGGGTCGTGCTCGACGACGACGACGGTGTTGCCCTGGTCGCGCAGGGATTTCAGGATCGCGAGCAGCCTTCCGCTGTCGCGGGGGTGGAGGCCCACGGTGGGCTCGTCGAGGACGAACAGGGTGTTGACAAGCGACGACCCCAGGGCCTTGGTGAGGCTCACGCGCTCCACCTCGCCCCCCGAGAGCGTGCGCGACTGCCGGTCGAGGGTCAGGTACCCCAGGCCCACGTCGGTGAGGTAGCGCAGGCGCCTCCCGACCTCGCCGACAAGCAGCGACGAGGCCTCGTCCAGCGGGCCCGCCGACACCGCCCCGACGAAGCGCGCGGCCTCCTCGACGGTCATGGCGTAGAGGTCGGCGATGCTCTTCCCCCCGATCGTCCAGAGCAGCGCCTCCTGCTGGAAGCGGGTTCCGCGACACTCGGGACAGGGGTGGTATCCCCGGTAGCGGGCCAGGAAGACCCTCACGTGGAGCTTGTAGCGCTTCGTCTCGAGCCACTGGAAGAAGCCGCGCACCCCGTAGAAGCCGTCGTCCCCTTCGAGGACGAGGCGGTGGTGCTCTTCGGCGAGCTCCCGCCAGGGAACGGTGACGGGGATGCGCCGGCGCCGGCAGAATGCAAGGAGGTCCTCGAACTCCGCCCGGGCAATGCCTGTCCAGGGCTTCACGGCCCCGTCCCGGATCGACTTGCCCGCATCGGGCACGACCAGGTCCATGTCCACGTCGATGACGCGGCCGAAACCGCGGCAGGCGGGGCAGGCCCCCGCGGGCGAGTTGAAGGAAAAGGAGTTCGCCGTCGGCTGCCGGTAGGCGATGTCGCAGACCGGGCAGTGCAGGGCCGCACTGAACGGAGCCGACCCCGCGGGGGTGTGCACGTCGACCTTCCCCTGCCCCGCCCGCAGGGCCGTTTCCAGGGAATCGACGATCCGCTTCCGGTCGGCGTTCCGGAAGATCAGACGGTCTGCCACGACGTCCAGGCGCGTCTCGCCGCGGGCCTCCTCTATGGGGAGCACGCCGCCGCCCTTCCAGACCCGGTCGAAGCCCGTTCGCCGGAGTTTCTTCTCCAGCGCGGCGGCATCGCCGTCGGCGCCGGCAGGAAAGGTCACCACGACGGGGCTGCCTTCGGGCAGGGTCCCGATCGTCTCGAAGATCGACTGGGCCGTGTCCTTCCTGACGGGCTCGCCGCACCCCCGGCAGGTCAGCACGGCCATGCGCGCGTAGAGCAGCTTGGCGTAGTCCGTGATCTCCGTCATGGTCCCCACGGTGGAGCGCGAGGTCCGCACGGGGTCTCCCTGTTCGATGGCAAGCGCCGGGGGAATGCCCTCGATGCGCTCGACGCGGGGGCGGTTCATGCGGTCGAGGAACTGGCGGGCGTAGGGGGAGAAGGTCTCCACGTAGCGCCGCTGGCCCTCGGCGTAAAGGGTGTCGAAGGCGAGCGACGACTTGCCGGCGCCGCTCACACCCGTGATCACGGTCAGGGTGCTGAGAGGGATGTCGAGATCGAAGCCTTTGAGATTATGTTGCCGGGCCCCGCGGACCCGGATGGATGACGAAGCCATGATGGGACATTGTAAACATCGGCCGGGGAAACGGCAACCGGTCTTTTTCCAGGTGTCATTCTGAACCGTCCCGAAATGGGGGACTCGCCCATGTGCCTGCATTCATTGAGTTTCGTTCGTTCATCATCCCGTAATGAACCACCCGGAACGGAATCTTCCGAGGCCCCGCAACAACCCCGAAATCTTCATCCTGTTGAAATATTTAGTGTTTGCGGATTGTTTCGATCCCGGGCATGACTGATGCCTCAACAGACGGGCAACAAGACATGCAGTTACGTAACGGCATGGGCATCGAAAAAGGCAAACGCCTGAAAACTCTACAGGAGGATTGTGATGATGATCGGTTATTTTGCGAAAAAGAAAGGGCAGAAAGGTTTCACGCTGGTTGAACTCATGATCGTCGTGGCCATCATCGGCATCCTGGCGGCCATCGCGATTCCCCAGTTCACGTCTTACAGGGTCAGGGGTTACAACACGACGGCGCGCGCGGACGTGAAGAACGCCTACACGGCGGCCCAGGCCTACTTCAGCGACTGGCCCACCGCCACGGTCACGGTCGCAAGGCTGCAGGGCGCGGGTTACTCCCAGTCCTCGGGCGTCACCCTGACGGTGAGCAACGGCACCCAGGGGGGCCTTGTCCTGACGTCCGTGCACGGCAGCGGCGACCGGACCTACACCGTCAATGCGGGGGGACAGATCACACCCTGACCGCTTTGTCGCCACGACCGAAACCGCCCCGGGTGGAGGGTCCGCCTCCACCCGGGCTCTTCGCCCTGCCGAGCGGTCCGCTGCACTCGAAGCAGCCCCGACGAGACCGAACCCCACCTTTGGGCTTGAATTTCGGCCGCGTTGCCTTTACATATCCGCTGTGGAAAAGCACGATTTCGACATCACCGTCATCGGCGCGGGCGTGGTCGGTCTTGCCGTCGCAGAAGAGCTTTCGAGGCACTTCGGCGGCATCCTGCTGCTGGAGAAAAACGAAAGCCACGGCCGGGAGACGAGCAGCCGCAGCAGCGAGGTGATCCACGCCGGGATCTACTACCCCGAGGGATCCCTCAAGGCCCGGCTGTGCGTCGAGGGACGAAGGCTCCTCTACGAGGTCTGCGGGAAGAGGGGCATCCCCCACCGCCGGACAGGCAAGCTCATCGTCGCGACCAACGCCGGCGAGGAGGAGGCCCTGCACGCCCTCCTGGGGAAGGCGCATGCCAACGGGGTAGACGACATGCTCATGCTGAGCGGCCGCGTCGTCTATTCCCTCGAGCCGGAGGTCGTCGCCGCGGCGGGTCTCCTGTCGCCTTCCACGGGTATCATCGACTCGCACAGCCTCATGCGCGCCATGCGAGTCGGGGCAACGGACAACGGAGTGACCGCCGTGTTCCGGTCCTGCGTCACGGCCGCGCACTACGACGGCGTCCGCCACGAGTTGGAGATCAACGGCGGGGAGACCCTCGTCTCCTCCCGGGTCGTCGTCAACAGCGCGGGGCTGCAGTCGGACCGCGTGGCGGCCCTTCCCGGCATCGACGTGGACCTCGAGGGGTACCGCCTGAAGCTCTGCAAGGGAAGCTACTTCTCCGCCTCTCCCCCGCCCCGGATCCGGCACCTCGTCTACCCCGTGCCGACGCCGGGGCACGAGGGGCTCGGCGTGCACGCGACCCTCGACCTGGGAGGCCGGGTCCGATTCGGTCCCGACGTGGAGTACGTCGACGCCGTCGACTACCGCGTCGACGAGGGGAAGCGCGACGCTTTCCACGCGTCGATCGTCACGTACTTGCCCGGTCTCGCAAAGGAATCCCTCAGCCCCGACATGTGCGGCATCCGGCCCAAGCTGCAGGGACCGGGAGAGGAGGTCCGCGATTTCATCCTCTCCGAGGAGAGCCGCCTGGGGCTGCCAGGCTGGGTCAACCTCGTCGGGATCGAATCGCCGGGGCTGACCGCCTGCATGGCGATCGCGAGGCGCGTGACCGAACTGATCCGCCCGATCCTGGAGTGAAACCGGGGAGCATTCCATGGCCGACATCCCCGCCACAGCGCGCCGCGCGCTCGACGCCTAAGGGGGCGAGCCGTCCCCCTGCCCGTCGCGCCGGGTCGTGACCCCGAGAAGGAAAGACGGCACCCCTTCCGGATGGCCCGTTCTCATCGATCTTCTTGTGCACGAATGGGCCGTCGAACCCGCGCCCTCATCCTCGCCCGCCCACTCTTGAACAACAAACCCCTTCCGGATCGAGCCCTTATTGTCGATGGCTGCGGGCAATCTGGTTTGACTCTTGCAAGTCGTCACTGCGGAGCCGCAGGGTCATCGGCAAAACGGGGTGAACCCCCTCCTGTCGCCCTCCCGGGTGAGGCGCGTTCCCGGCGCATCGGGGCAAGACGGTGGCCATCAGGCAGCAACCCTCGACGAGCAAGGAGTCTTTCCATGCAGAGTGCCATACTCATTGTCGATGACGAACAGGATTATCTCGACAGCGTGCGCCGCGGCCTGATCGGGGCGGGCTTCAGGAACCTCCGGCTCGAGAGCGACCCGCGGAACGCCGCGGCTGCCGTGGCAAACGGAGACAAGTTCGACATCGCCCTCCTGGACATCAACATGCCCTGGATGGACGGGCTGCAGCTTCTCGAGTACATCAAGAACACCAGCCCGAACACGGAGTGCCTCATGGTCTCCGCCACCAACGAGGCGAAAGTCGCCGTGGACTGCCTCAAGAAGGGCGCCTACGATTACCTCACCAAGCCGGTCAACCGCGACGACATGGTGGCCGCCATCCGCCGCGCGCTGGAGCGCAAGCGCCTCCTGGAGGTCATCGCCGTCGTCAAAAGCGAGGCCCCGATGGAGATCGCCCCGAGCAGGGTCCCCTCGGCCCTGATCGCCCGGTCGGACAAGATGCTCCGGCTTCTCAAGGAGGCCGAGCTGTATGCCTCCATCACGGTCCCGATGCTGGTCACGGGGCAGAAGGGAACGGGAAAGGAAACCATCGCGCGGCACATCCACGACACGGGGTCCCAGAAGGGCGGGCCCTTCGTCGTCGTCGACCTGGAAGCGCTCCAGGGAGATCGGCACCTGGCGGCCCTGTTCGGGGATGAAAGCGGCGGCGGCCGCATCGACGAGGCGCGCAAGGGCACCCTGTTCCTGAGCGAGATCAGCTACCTGCCCTCGGACGTGCAGGCTATGCTGCTCAAGGCGATGCAGGAGAACGGCTACACGCGCCCCGGCACGAACGAGAAGTGCCCCCTCGACAGCCGGATCATCATCTCGACGAGGCTCGACCCCGAGGCGCTCGTCGGCAAGGGCGAGCTGAGGAAGGACTTGTACTACTTCGTCAAGGGCTCGACGCTGATCCTGCCGGCGCTCAAGGAGCGCAAGAGCGACATCCCCCTGCTGGTCGAGCACTTCGTGAGCGCCTGTGCCGGCGACCGCGACCTCGCCGTGGCGCAGGACGCCATGAGCACCCTGTCCGACTACGACTTCCCCGGCAACATCCCCGAGCTGGAAGCCGTCGTGAAGGAGATGGTGACGAAAACGACGGGCAGCGCCGTCACACGGGACAGCCTGCCCGACAGCATCCGGGCGAAGATCCGGGTCAAGTTCCTCGCGGGCCTTCCCGCCCCGAAGGACATCCTCAAGAACCTGAACAAGGACTACCTCATCCGGGAGCGATGGTGCCCCCTCGAGATGGCGGGAAACCGAATCGTCGTGATCATCGACACCCTCGACGACCTCATCCGGCGCGACGAGATCCAGGCCATCCTGAAGACGAAGGCCGTGGACTTCCGCCCCGCCGAGAAAGAGGACATCTTCAAGTTCATCCACCATTTCTACAGCAAGATGGGCGGGGAGATCGAACTGCGCGACATGATCGAGAAGGGGATCCCCGACGAGTACGGGCCTGTGGACGACGAGCCGGAGATCACCGAGACGGACAACATCGTCCCGCAGATCATGAACAAGATCATCAACGAGGCGTTCCGGCGACGCGCCTCCGACATCCACATCGAACCCAACCCCCGGGAGAGGCGCGTGGACATCCGGTTCCGCATCGACGGGGACCTGACCCCCTACGAGGCGCTCCCGTTCAACTACCGGACGGCCCTGGTCTCGCGGATCAAGATCATGGCGGGCATGGACATCACCGAGAAGCGGCTGCCGCAGGACGGCAAGATCAAGTTCCGCTGCTACAACGGCGAGACGATCGAGCTGCGCGTCGCCACGCTGCCCATCGGGGGCCTGGAGGACGCCATGCTGCGCCTGCTGGCCACGGGAGAGCTGCTGCGGCTCGAGGACGTGCACCTCGACCCCCTGAACTACGAGCACCTGCTGGCGATGTCCGAGAAGCCGCACGGGCTCATCCTCTGCGTGGGGCCCACCGGCTCCGGCAAGACGACGACGCTGCACGCCCTGATCGAGCAGATCAAGCGCCCGGCCCTCAAGATCATCACGATCGAGGACCCCATCGAGATCAGCCAGCCGGGCATCCGGCAGGTCCAGGTGAACCGCAAGATCGGCCTCGACTTCGCGGCGGCCATGCGCTCCTTCCTGCGCTCCGACCCCGATATCATCATGGTGGGCGAGATGCGGGATCCGGAGACGGCGAAGATGGGCACGGAGGCCTCGCTGACGGGCCATCTGGTCCTCAGCACGCTCCACACCAACGACGCGCCGGAAACGGTGGTGCGCCTGCTGGACATGGGGCTCGACCCCTTCCACTTCGGCGACTCTCTCGTCGGCATCGTGTCCCAGCGGCTTGTCCGAAGCCTGTGCCAGCGTTGCCGGGAGTCCTACGTCCCGACGGAGATCGAATACCGGAAGATCCTGCGGACCTGCGGCGAAACCTTCGTGTCCGAGACCCTGGGCATCACGGCGCGGGAACAGCTCAAGCTCTACCGGTCCCAGGGCTGCGACGCCTGCGGCGGTACGGGGTACTGGGGCAGGCTCGCCATCCACGAGGTCCTGGTGGCAACGGACGTGATCAAGCGGATCATCCAGAAACGGGGCACCGCGGCCGAGGTGCGGGAGACGGCCGTCTCGGAGGGCATGACGACCCTCCTGCAGGACGGGATCAAGAAGGCGATGAAGGGACTGACCGACTTCGATCAGCTCCGACGGGTTAGCGTGAAATAGCCGCCGGGATCGTGCGAATACAGAACTCCCCCGCTGTCCCCCTCACTCGCGCATCATGAGTTCGGCGTACACCTTCCGGTGCAGCGGGACCGGGATGCCGAGTTCCTTGCCCGCCCGGACCATGTAGGCGGTGAAGATGTCGAGTTCCGTCCGGTTGCCCCGCTCGTAGTCGAGCTGCATGGAGGTCTTCGTGGTGGGAGCAAAGGCGGCGGCCTTTCCGAGCGAGGCCTCCACGATGTCGGGCGGGAAGTGGACGCCCTTCTTGCGCGCGACGGCCTCGATCTCCTTCATCATCCCTTCGACCATGGCGCGGTCGGCCGCATCGGCCAGGACGTCGCCGAAGGGCTTCCCGGTCAGCGAGGTGACACCCGCCATGGGGCCGATGAAGATGTACTTCGTCCACAGGGGAAGCAGCGCGTCGGAGGAGAGCTCCGCCTTGATGCCGGCATCCTTCAGCAGGGTCTCGATGGGGCGGTACTTCTCCACGTCGGCCCGATCGGCGGGGCCGAAGAAGAGCTGGCCCGTGCCCCCCATCTGCTTGACGACACCGGGGCCCTGGATGGCCGAGCTGATGAAGACGCCGCCGTACAGGACCTCCCCCCTGGGCAGGACCGCCCGGAGACGATCCGTGATGTCCACGCCGTTCAGCAGGGGCAGCACGACCGACTCGCCGTGGAGATTGCCGGCGACGGCCCTCGCCGCGTCTTCGAGTCCGTAGCTCTTCGTGCAGAAGATCGCCAGGTCCAGCGGGCCCATCTCGCCGGGGTTGTCCGTGGCCTGCATCGGCCTGACCGTGCACTCGCCGTCGACGGTCACGAGCTTGAGCCCGTCCTTCCGGATTGCTGCCAGGTGAGCGCCCCGCGCGTAGAAGATGACCTCGTGCTTGCTGCGTCCGGTATATTTCAGGGCCAGCTTGCCGCCGTAAAAACCTCCCACTCCCCCGATTCCGATGATCCCGATTCGCATGACCTGCCTCCGATGTTGCTGTAATGGCCTTTTAATCCTGATTCAGACTGATTTCATACCATCTTTTACCCGACATGCCAACATTCCATCATTCAAACATCATTTCTTCCTGTCGTAAAAGGCCCCGAGCCGGCTGAAGGCCCGCCGCTTCTCGTGTTCCCCGATCTTCGCCGCATTGACGATCTCCTTGAGAAACGCGATGGAGCGGTCGTAAAGCTCGCGGTCCACGGGATAGGGATGGCCGTCCTTGCCTCCGTGGGCAAAGCTGAAACGTGCCGGGTCCCGAAAGGAAGGCTTCGCCCCGTAGAGAAGCTCCGAGAGCAGGGCGAGGGCGCGCAGCGTCCTGGCCCCCACGCCGGCCGTCCCGAGGAGAGCCTCGAAGTCCGCAGGCCTCTGCTCGTAGGTTTTCAGGAGCACGCGGTGCAAGTGCGCCGCGCTGATCTCCTGGCGCGTCACGGCGTGCCGGGAGGGTAGCTCGAGCCGCGCGATCCCGCCGAGTTCCTTCAGGACCCGCTCCGGCGGCTCCAGCGCAAGCGATGCCGACGCCGCCCGGTTGGCCCCGCCTTCGCGCGCCACGAGGTTCAGCGCCTCGCCCCGGCTGTCGCAGCACACGGCCTGGTGGGGCTCGCAGACGAAATCCACGGGGCCCGTCGCAAGCCAGTGGTAGCGGCGCGCATATTTCGTCTCGTCGTTCATGCCCTGCTGAACAACGGCCCACGTACCCACGCGGTCAAAGAAGAACACGTGGTGGTAGAGCTGATAGCCGTCCTGGACAGCGGCGCTGTCCACCTTGGCCGACATGCGGCTGGCATGGACAAGTGCCTCGGGGTCCGCGTGCAGGTGCCTGCCGTGCCCCTCGATCTCCCGCGGCGTGGCCCGCGAGACCCTCCCCTTTCCGCCGCATGCGAAAAAGCCGATCTCGTGCTCCATCCCCCGGATGCCTTCCTTGAGGGCCCCGCAGGTCGTGGTGGTGAGGCCGCTGGAGTGCCAGTCGAAGCCGAGGGCACATCCCAGGGCCTGGAACCAGAACGGGTCCGACAGGCGCCGGAGAAGCTCCCCGGTACCGAAGTCCCGGAGGATGACGAGAACGATCTCGCGGGCGAGCCCCTTCATTCGCCCGAAGAGCCAGGCAGGGGCCCTGCCGCCGTGAAGAGGGAGGTGGGTGATTCCGGTTTTCATCCTGCGTCGCTCCGGCTTCGCATCGGGTCGGCGGCGCGGCGGGCGGATGACCACCGCGCGCCCCCTCGCCTTTCTATCGCCAGGCGGCGCCCCGGTCAAGAATGAACTGGCGGCGGGTGTCGAAGCGAAACGGGGCCGCGTTGCGGCCCCGTCGGGGATCATCGTCTCTCGGGGGAAAGAAACCCGAGGTTCTGGATTTCTTCGAAGAGCTGCTCCTTCCGGATCGGCTTGACGATGTATCCGTCGCACCGCGCATTGAAGGATTCCATGATGACGTCGGCGTCGTTCATGGCGGTCGTCATGATCACCTTGACGCCCTTGTCGGGGGCGATGCCCCGCTGCTCCTCCAGGCCCCGGATGGTCTTGAGCACGTCGATGCCGTTCACCTCAGGCATCATGATGTCGAGAAACAGCAAATCGTAAGGCTTTCCCTCGCGGAGGGCGGTCTCGAATGCTTCGATGGCCTCGCGGCCGTCGAAGGCGAGATGGCAGAAACAGTCCGCCTCGAGAAATTTCTTCATCAGGCGGCTGCCGATGAAATCGTCTTCCACAATCAGGACGCGCATGGCTCACGAACTCCGTTCGATGGGATCGGCCGGGGGAGCGAGGCCCCGTCCCCGGATGAAACATGCAGGTTTCCTGCCAGAGCGGATCACGGGCACGCCTGAAAAACATGCAATAATTTCGAGCGCATTCGCACGGCCGATCTGCGGGACTCAAGGTATTTCGGCAGAAAACCGATTATCCTTTAGGGACAATTTCAGGATTCGCCGGCCGGGCGTGGCAGCGTATTTGCAGTGAATCCGTTCAGGGGAACATTCATCCAGGAGCGTCCGATGCAGACCGTTTACCCGAGATACACGATGGCCGAACGGCTTGTTCTGGCCATCGCCGCGGTCGTCACCTGGCCGGTCGAGCGTTTTCTCGGCTGGGTCCGCCGCAAGGTCGCCGTCGATCCGGCCCCGTCGGCCGACCGCCGCTGACCCTTCTTACGCTTTTCTTAGCGCACCATCATGAACGCCACGAAAAAGGGCGCCCTTGTCGGGCGCCCTTTTGTATTCCAATCCGCTTCGGCCCGATGCTCTTTCAGGCCTTCAGCTCCGAGGTGCACTGGGGGCAGCGGGTGGCCTTGATGGGAACCGCCGAGAGGCAGAAGGGGCATTCTTTCGTCGTCGGGGCCGCCGGGGCTTCCTCCCTCTTCAGCCGGTTGATCTGCTTGATCAGGATGAAGATGGCAAAAGCCACGATGAGGAAGGTCACGATGGAGTTGACGAAGAGCCCGTAGTTCAGCGTTACCGCCGTGGCCGCCTTGGCCTCCGCCAGCGTCGCGTAGGGGCCCGGGACCTTGCCCGCCTTGAGCACGAGGAAGAAGTTGGAGAAATCCACGTTTCCCATGAGAAGGCCGATGACCGGCATGAGGACGTCGTCGACGAGGGACTTGACGATGGAGCCGAAGGCCGCACCGATGATGATACCCACGGCCATGTCCACCACGTTTCCGCGCATGGCGAATTCCTTGAATTCCTTCAGCATGAGACCCCTCCTTTCGGGCAGAAAAAAATGTGAAAAATACATCGCAACCGAGACGAATCGTCGCGCATACCGCGTGATTTGTCAAGACGCCCCTGCCAGGCACCCGACCCCCTGCAGGACCGGACCCTGCTCAGAGCCCCGCGCGCTCGAGGAGAAAAAGCGTCAGAGCCAGCAGCGCGCCCAGGGGGACGATCACCGTCCAGTCGCCGACCTTCAGCAGCCTCGGCAGGGTCACGTCGCCGTAATACCCCGCCCTGAGGATTCCGTTCCTGAGCCGCGGGTAAAGAGCGGCAAAGAGCGCGGAGCCGATGAGGATCCCCGTCAGTCCGCCCGCCAGGGCGTCGAGGAAGCCGTTGCCGATCGCGCCCGCGATCGTCCCCGGGCAATACCCGAGAAGGGCGAAGCCGGCGCCGAAGACGAGCCCGCCGATGACGTTCTGGCTCCAGGAACCCGGTTTCGGGTTCAGGCGTACCCAGCCGAGACTCTTCATGCTATGGACGCCGATCATCCCGGTGAGAACCGCCGAGAGCATGATCTTCACCACCGTGAAATCCTCGAGCAGGAGCTGTCCGATGATCACGTCGTAGCGGGTGACGCCCCCTTTCTGGAGCAGGAAGCCGAACACGATGCCGAACAGAAGGCCCTGGACAAGCTGTGATTTTCGCTCCATCGTATCCCGTCCCCTCCAGACCGGCTACCCGAAGATGAGCACGGCGGTCGCGATGCCCCCGATGAAGAAACAGCAGGCCGACACCCAGCTCGACAGGGCGAGCTGCATCGTGCCGCTGATCCCGTGCCCGCTGGTGCAGCCGCCGGCCCAACGCGACCCGAACCCGAGCAGGATGCCCCCGGCGACGGCCACGGCGATGCGCGTCAAACGATCGTCGCCGAAGGCCGCCTCCCACTTCGGGGGAATCCATTGCAGGCGCAAATCTCCGGACAGCCAGGCGGAAAGTGCGGCGCCGAGAACCATGCCCGCGACGAGCATCCACTGCCAGTCCACGACGGGGGGGATCTCCCGGTAAAAAAGCTTCTCCTCCACTTTCCCGCCGCGGAAGAGCTTCTCGATCATCCCCGCCGTCCGCGCAAAGGAGGTGGAACAGCCGATCGGGTGCCCGGATACGAGCAGGGTCAGCCAGCTCAGCACGCCGATCCCCGCGCCGGCGGCGTAGGGCGACCAGGTCGATGCGGTCAGCCAGTCCATCGCAACGTTCTCCTTCCCTCGGTTCCGCGCGTCCGCGCCCGGTCAGGCCGCGGTTGCGAAGGTCCTCGAGCCGTGGGGGTTCTCGCAGACGGTGCACTGCGGCGCGTGGCCTGCCGCACTGTATCCGGTCATTCCGCCGGCGACGTTGAGAAGCTTCCGGAAGCCGTGCTGCCTGAGGATGCTCGCCGCCAGGCTCGATCGGTTGCCCGTGCTGCAGATCACGACGGTGAGCTTTTCCGGGTCCAGCTCGACATGGCGCGTCCGCAGGTCGGGGGCTGGGATGTTGACGGCGCCGGGGATGCTGCTGCTCTTGAATTCCCCGCGGCCGCGCACGTCCACGAGCACCATCGGCGCTCCCGCGCAGATGCGATCGTGCAGCTCCGCGGTCGATACGAGAGGGACCGACTCCGTCGGCAGCCCCGCGGCGGCCCAGGCCGGAACGCCCCCCGTCAGGCAGCCCGTGATTCGGTCCACGCCGACCCGGCGGGCCCACGTCCGGGCCTCGACGGCGTCTTCGTAGTCCTCGGCCACCAGGAGGATGTCCCGGTCCGTCGGCAGGACCCACCCCGCGAAGGTGGGGAAATTGCCGTTGAGATCGAGACTCCAGGCCCCGGGGACGTGCATGCCGCCGAAGGCCGCGAACCCGCGCGCGTCGAGGACCACGGTCTTCCCGGGGTCCATTCGCTCCCGGAACGCCTCGGGCCGCAGTTCCTCCATGACGGGCAGATCGGCCAGCAGGGCCGGCCCGCGGCGGTTGATGTCGCTGCATCGGCCGAAATGATCCGGAGCGGGGGGCATGTTCGACGTGAGCGACAGGATGAACTCGGCCTTGTCCCGGATCTGCAGGGCCGCGTTGAAGAGGCGCTCGTAGCCGATCGTGGTGAGCCACTTGGCGCCCATGGAGCGCCCGCAGAGGGAGCCCGCGCCGTGCGCGGGGTAGACCTCGCAGAAATCGGGGAGTGTGAGCAGTCTGTCGTGCAGGCTGTGGTAGAGCTTTCCCGCCAGCTCCGTCGCGATGCCGGGGAACAGGTCCGGCCGCCCCACGTCCCCCACGAAAAGCACGTCTCCCACGAAAACGCCCACGGGGGTTTCCCCGCGCGACCGATCGGTGACGACGTAACTGACGTGCTCGGGGGTGTGACCGGGGGTCTCCCAGACCCTGAGGCTCATGTCTTCGATCTCGATGATGTCCCCCTCGGCGACGGCAACGTGATCGAAGGCGCAGCGCGCCGATTTCGGCGCGTAGATCGTCGCGCCGGTCTGCCGGGCCAGGTCCATGTGGCCCGAGATGAAGTCCGCGTGGAGATGGGTTTCAAGGATGTGGGTGATCGTGACGCCCAGCGCGCGGGCCTCGCGGACGTAGAGGTCCACGTCCCGCCGGGGGTCGATCACCGCGCAGGACTGCTTGCCTGCGAGGATGTAGGAACTGTGGGCGATCTTCCCCGTGAAGAAGTGCTTGAGCAGCATGGCGGCCTCCTTTCGCGATCTCTCCGGCTGCCCATGTTACGTGGATCGACCGGGGCTGTCAATCGCTCCCGGCGGACGGACCACGGAACTCCCGGCCCCGCCAGATCATGTAGATGACCGGGAAGAGAACGAGGACAAGGATAAGCGACGTGAACAGGCCGCCGATGACGGGGGCCGCGATCCGCTTCATCACGTCGGCGCCCGTGCCCGTGCTGAACAGGATGGGGATGAGACCGAAATTGGTTGCCACCGTCATGACCTTTGGCCGCAGGCGCTGGACGGCGCCGTGCAGGATGGCCTCTCTCAGATCCGCCAGGCTGCGCATCCGGCCCTCGCTCTTCCAGCGGTCGTAGGAAAGATCCAGGAAGAGCAGCATGACCATCCCCGTCTCGGCGCTGATGCCCGCCAGGGCGATGACGCCCACCCAGACGGCAATGCTCATGTTGTAGCCCATGAAATACAGGAACCAGAAGGAACCGATCAGGGAGAACGGCACCGCCAGCAGGACGATCAGCGTCCTCTGGATGGACCGCGTGTTGAGGTAGATCAGGATGAAGATGATGAGGAGGGTCAGCGGGATCACCAGCTTGAGCCGCTCCTCGGTCTTCACCAGGTATTCGTACTCCCCGCTCCACTCCAGGCGGTAGCCGTCGGGAATCTTGAGACCGGCCGTTTTCTGTTTTGCCTCCTCGACGTAGCCCCCCACGTCGCGGCCCCCGAAGTCGACGAAGACGTACGAGGCGAGCTGCCCCTCCTCGCTCTTGATGACCGTGGGGCCCTTGACGAGCCGGATGTCGGCGAGCTGGCCCAGGGGCACCTGTACCACGGCACCGGAGGCTCCCATCGTGTTCGGCATCGACGCGGCGTTCTGCATCATGACCGGGACGAGGACGCGCTTGAGGGTCTCGGGATCGTCCCGCAACTCCCTCGGGTACCGGACGTTGACGGGGTAGCGCCCCCTTCCCTCGACGGTCGTCGTGAGATTCATCCCGCCCACGGCGGACTGGATGACCTCCTGCACGTCGTCGACGGTGAGCCCGTAGCGAGCCGCCTCCTCCCTGCGGATGTCGAAATCCAGGAAATACCCTGTCGTCAGCCGTTCGGCATAAACGCTTCGCGTTCCGGGAACTTCGCGGATGTGATGCTCCAACTCCAGGCCGATCCTCTCGAGTTCGGCCAGGTCGGGCCCCAGGATCTTGATTCCCACGGGCGTCCGGATCCCCGTGGCCAGCATGTCGATGCGGGCCTTGATGGGCATGGTGAAGGCGTTGGCCACCCCGGGGATCGCCAAAGCCTCGTTCATCTCGTCTTTCAGCTTTTCCACTGTCATGCCCGGCCGCCACTGGGACTCGGGCTTGAGGTTGATGACGGTCTCGAACATTTCCAGAGGCGCCGGGTCCGTGGCCGTCTCGGCCCGTCCCGCCTTTCCGTAGACCTGCTCCACCTCCGGGATAGCCTTCAGCAGGCGATCCTGGATCTGCAGGATCCGTCCCGCCTCAGAGACGGAGAGTCCCGGGACGGTGACGGGCATATAGAAAAGGGACCCTTCGTAGAGGGGCGGCATGAACTCGGAGCCCAGCTTCAAGAAGGGAAATGCAGTGAGGACGAGCAGGATGCAGGCAGCCGCCAGGACGGACCTCCGGAACCTCAAAGCGAACCGGACCGCGGGCGCGTAGATCCGATGCAGGACGATGCTGACGGGGTTCTTCTCCTCGGGCCGGATGCGGCCGCGGATGAAGACCGTCATCAGCGCCGGCGTGAGCGTGACGGCCACGAAGGAGGCAAAGAGGATCGCAAAGGTTTTCGTGTAGGCCAGGGGCTTGAAGAGCCTCCCCGCCTGCGCCTGGAGCGTGAAGATCGGCAGGAAGGCGACCGTGATGACCAGCAGCGAATAGAAGAGCGACGGCCCGACCTCTTTCGCCGCCTCGATGATGACGTCGGTGCGGCTGCCGGGGGACCCCCGGTTCTCCCACTCCTCGAGCTTCTTGTGGGCGTTTTCCACCATGACGATGGAGGAGTCCACCATCTCGCCGATGGCGATGGCGATGCCGCCCAGGCTCATGATGTTGGACGTGACGTTCAGGTAGTACATGCAGATGAACGAAATGAGGATCGCCACGGGCAGTGTCAGGATGGCCACCATCGCCGAGGGCAGGTGGAAGAGAAATACGGCGCAGACGACGGAGACCACCACGGCCAGCTCGATGAGTTGGTCCCGAAGGGTCTTCACGGCATTGCGGATCAGGTCGGAGCGGTCGTAGGTGGTGACGATCTTCACACCCTGCGGAAGCGACGGCTCGACCTCGGCGATCTTCGCCTTCACGCGGTCCAGGACGTTGAGGACGTTCTCCCCGAAACGGACCACCACGATGCCGGAAGCCACCTCGCCGCGGCCGTCCAGGTCGGCCAGTCCCCGGCGGATTTCCGGGCCCAGGCTCACCTGCGCGACGTCGCGTACATAGACGGGCGTTCCCGCGCTGTTGGAGCCCACGGCGATGTCCTCGATGTCCTTCAGGGAGCGGATGTAGCCCCGGCCCCGGACCATGTACTCCGCGCCGGAGAACTCCAGGACGCGCCCCTCCACGTCCCGGTTGCTTTTCTTGACGGCCTCGAGCACCTTCGTGAGGGGGATGTTGAAGGAGAGCAGCCGCGCGGGATCGATCGTGATCTGGTATTGCTTGACGAAGCCGCCGACGGAGGCCACCTGGGATACGCCGGGGACGCTCTCGAGGGCGAGCTTGATGTTGTAGTCCTGGATGGAACGAAGCTGAGCGAGATCGTGCTTCCCCGTCTCGTCGACGAGGGCGTAGCAGAACCCCCAGCCCAGGCTCGTCGCGTCGGGCCCCAGGACGGGGTTTGCGTCGGCCGGCAGCTTGCTGCGAACGGCCTGGAGATACTCGAGGATGCGGCTCCGGGCCCAGTAGATGTCCGTCCCTTCCTCGAAGATGACATAGACAAAGGAACTCCCGAGGAAGGAGAACCCCCGGACGACCTGGACCTGCGGGGCCGCCAGGAGCGTCGAGGTGATGGGGTAGGTGACCTGGTCTTCCACCAGGTCGGGGCTCCGGCCGGACCACTCCGTGTAGATGATGACCTGCGTGTCGGACAGGTCGGGGATGGCGTCGAGCGGGGTGTTGTAAATCGACCAGTAGCCCCAGACGACGGCTGCAAACACGAACAGCAGTACGGCAAAGCGGTTGCGGGCGCTGTACTCGATGATGCGGGCAATCATGGAGATTCTCGTCTGTTTGGTCTATCTCGTCTATTTCGTCAAATCCCCCTCGTTCCCCCTTTTGCAAAGGGGGATGAAAGGGGGATTTTCACTGTACTCTACTTCTTCTCCAGCGGTTTGACCCCTCTGATCTGCGCCTCGGAGTCGACCAGGAAGGCGGCGGAGGCGGCAACCGTCTCCCCTTCCTTCAGCCCTCTCAGCACTTCCCGGTACCCTTCGCCCCTGGCGCCCAGGGCGACCTCGCGGGGCTCGAAATACCCGTCGCCGCGGTCCACGTACACGACGGCTCTCGTTCCCGTCTCGATGACGGCATCGGCGGGTAAGGAGAGCTTCCGGCCCAGCGCGACGACGATTTCCACGGAGGCGAACATCTGCGGCTTCAGGCGCCCGCCATCGTTGGGGATGGAGAATCGCGCCTTCGCCGTGCGCGTCTCGCCGGAGAGGGTCGGGTAGAGGTAGTCGATCTTCGAACGGAACTCCTTGCCGGGAAGGTAGCTCAGCCGGATCGTCGCGGGATCGCCGACCTTCAGGGACGAAAGCTCGTACTCGTAGATGTCGGCCACGACCCAGACCGTGGAGAGATCGGCAATGTCGAAGAGCTTCTCCCCGGCAGCGACCTTCATCCCCTGCAGGGCGGTCTTCTGGATCACGTAACCCGCCACGGGGCTCGTGATCGTCAGGGTGCGCCGGATCTGCCCGCTCTGCTCGATCTCGCGAATCTGCGCCTCCGAGATGTCGAAGCGCCTCAGCCGCTGGCGGGCCGCCTCGACGAGGGCCTCGGCATCGCGGCGGATCATCTCCCCCGCAGCGCCGGAGGGCGCCCTGCCCCATTTCAGGAGGTTCACCAGTTCCTGCTGGGTGGCGACAAGCTCCGGGCTGTAGAGTTCGGCCAGCGGCTCTCCCTTCCGCACGTAGCGCCCTGCGAAATCGACGTAGAGGCGCTCGATCCAGCCCTCCACCTTGGCGTTGACCGTCTTGAGCCTCCGCTCGTCCACCTCGATCTTCCCGGAAGTCCGGATGGTTCGCTGCAGCATTCGCACTTCGACGGCGGCCTTCTTCACGCCGATGAGCTGCTGTTTCTCCGGGGGAATCTCCACGACGGGGGCCTCCGCCTGCACCGGTGCCGTTTCCGCCGCCGGCGACGGCTGCGGCGGCGTGCCGTGAGAGGCGTGGGAGCCCTGCGCCGCGGGCGCGGACGCTTTTTCCGCCTGGGATGAGCTCCCCGTCGAAGCTTTCAATCCCCAGCCCATCATGTAGAGCGCCGCGAGCAGCACAACGACAAGCCCGGCGGCAGCACAGATCAGGTATTTCCTCATCGCCCGCGGCCCCCTTCCTGTTTCGCTTCCGTCGGCACAAAGCGACCCTCGCCCGTGAGGACCTCGATCCGGGCAATCGCCTTCTCCCGCTCCGCGAACTGGCCCCAGTACTGCAGCTCGTAGTCAAGCAGCCCCTTCAGGCGCGTGGCGACCGTCAGGGCATCGCCCCGTCCCGTGCTGTATGCGGAGAGCGCCGCCTCGAAATCCTGCCGGCTTCTCGGGATGAGTGCGCTGCGGTACAAGTCCATGATCCTCCTGGCCGACTGGATCATGACGTAATTCTCTCGGATGCCCGAGGCCACCATGAGCCTCGTCCCCTCCAGGTCTTGCCGGAACTCCTGCTGCGCAGCCAGGGCCTCCTGCACGGCCGGCTCCTGCTTCGACCTGAAGAAGACGGGAAGGTTGATCCCGGCCAGGAGTTTGTACATGTCGGTGTAATCGCCCCGCCTTGTCTCCACCCCCGCCGTCACGGTCACGTCGGGGAAATACTCCCGCCGGGCCATGCTCACCTTCGCCTCCGAACCCGCCGCCATCCGCTCCTTGGCGCGTATCTCCGGGGAGTGCTGCTCGGCCGTCCGGATCAGCTCATCCAGGCTCGCCTCGAAAAGCGTCTCCGCCGGCGTTGCGGGCCGTGCCAGGGCCGACCGCACGTCGCGACCGGCGGTGAGGTTGATCATCCCTTCCAGGGTATCGCGCTTCTGCCGCAGCATTTCCTCGCGTTCGACGATCATGTATTTCTCGGACTGGGCCATCAGCACCTCCTGCTGGGTCCCCATGCCCGAGGCATACCGCGCAAGGGCCGCTTCCTCGACGACGGCGAACAGGGCCCTGCGCTCGGCGAGAATATCGAGGCTTTTGTAGACAAGATGCAGGTCGTGGTAGAGCTCGGTCACGCGCGCCGCGACACGCCTTCTCAGGCCTTCGAGCAGGGCCTGCTGGCTTTCCGCATCGGCCCTGGCCATCTCCTGCTTGAGGCCCCGCTTGCCGGCGAAGGGAAACATCTGGGAGGCCTCGAACATCCACTTGGAATCGGGGGATTCCCCGTAGGTGTAACCGTTCAGCGTGTCGTTCTGGTAGCCCACGCCGACCATGGGATCGGGCAGGCTGCCGGCCTGAGGAATCTTATGCCGGTAGGCCTCCACGCGCCGCTCGGCGGCCCGGATGTCGCGGTTGTTCTTCAGGGCTTCCTCGACGAGGTCGCGAAGCACGAGCTCGCCCGCCTGAGCCGACGGCACGGCGAGGCCCAACGCGATGAAAGCCAGCAGGACCAGGAGGTTTTTCAAAGGACGGGGAGCCATGATCGCACAGTTCTCCCTGGATGTTCGGAGATGCCCCGTCTCGGGGCATGCCTTGTTGCGTGCAAAGGCTGAGGGGCGTTGCTGCCCCGTTCGAGACCCGGGGCAGCCTTTACGGATGCGGACGGTGCAGGGTGTCCGGAGGCCTCTTACACGTCAACGGTGAACCGCGCCGACGCCGTCTTCCCCGCGTGGGTGATCCGCACCGTTATGGTCCAGGGCCCCTTCATGGAGATGTTGAGCACGGCCTGGTAGGCGCCGCCCTTGAGCTGGGCATCGGTCTTGTAGCCCATGGCGGGGTGGCCCGGCATGGCCGGCATCCCGTAATCCACGAGGACCTTGGCGTCCGTCACCGCCTTGCCGGCGGCATCCTTTACGACGATCTCGATGTTGTTCGGACCCACGACGGGCGGGTTCTTATCCATCTTGATGTCGACGGTGTAATCGCCGGCCTTGCGTGTCACTTCATAGGACTTGCCGTAGGCGATACCTGCAACCAATAAAAGGACCAGCGTGACAGCTGCAATTTTCTTCATGGAATCCTCCTTTTGGAACTGATTCGTAAACAACTGATCATGTGTTCTAATTTATAGACGGCAACCCTGCCCCGTCAAGGGGGGCCGCCGTTTTCTTGACCCTGCACGGTTTGCGGCTGCTCTGTCTAATCCGCCCTCGCCCCGTCGATCCGGCACAGGTACTGCTCGAACTTGTCCCTCCCGAAGGGGGAATAGGACCGCAGCTCCCGGATGATGGGCGGCAGGACTTCGATGACCCGGTCGATCTCGGCGGCCGTCGTGTAGCTGCTCAGCGAGAACCGGACGGAGCCGTGGATGGCCGTGTAGGGGATGCCCATGGCCCTCAGCACGTGGCTGGGCTGCAGCGACCCGGACGTGCAGGCCGACCCCGAGGAGGCGCAGACCCCGAACTCGTCGAGCCGCAGCAGGATGGCCTCTCCTTCGACGTACTCGAAGCTGACGCTCGTCGTGTTGGGAAGCCGGTTTTCCCGGTCGCCGTTGACGACGACGTCGGGGCAGCGCTCGAGCAGGGCCTTCTCGAGCCGGTCCCGCAGAGCGCCCATCGCCGCCGTGCCCTTCGCCAGTTCCTTTTTCGCCAGCTCGCAGGCCTTGCCCAGGCCGATGATGGAGGCCACGTTCTCCGTCCCCGCTCTTCGGCCCCGCTCCTGGTGGCCTCCGATGAGGTAGGGGCAGAACCGCACCCCCTTGCGAACGTACAGGACCCCGATGCCCTTGGGGGCGTGGAGCTTGTGGCCCGAGAGGGACAGCATGTCCACGGGCAGCTTCTTCACGTCGATGGGGATCTTGCCGGCCACCTGCACGGCGTCGGTGTGAAAGAGGATCCCCCGGGCGCGCAGGAGCTTCCCGATCTCCTCGACGGGGAAGACGACCCCCGTCTCGTTGTTGGCGTACATGACGGAGACGACGGCCGTCTGGTCGTCGATGGCCTCCAGCAGGGCGTCCATGTTGAAGCGGCCCAGGGTGTCCACGGGCAGGTAGGTCGTGTGACAGCCCTTCGTCGCCAGGTGCTTGCAGAAATTCAGGATGGCCGAGTGCTCCACGCGCGTCGTGACGAGCCTGCGCTTGCCGGGGTTGCACTCTACGGCGCTCATGAGAGCCGTGTTGTCGCTCTCCGACCCGCAGCCCGTGAAGATGATCTCCTCGGGCTCCGCGCCGATGAGCTCCGCCACGTGAACCCGGGCCTCCTCGATTTTACCGTGGACCTGCCCGCCGAAGCTGTGCATGCTCGAGGCATTCCCGTAGAGATCCGTGTAATAGGGAAGCATGGCCTCCACGATCTCCGGGAGCACGCGGGTCGTCGCGTTGTTGTCGAGGTATATCGTTTTCATTCCGTCACCACTGCGATGTCCTGTCCGGTTACGTCCCTGAGCCTCTCCTCGATCCCCCTGATCGTCGTGCTGCCCATGGGGCAGTCGACGCACATGCCCCTGAGCCCCACGATGACCCGGTTGCCCTCGATATCGATAAGGTCGAGGTCCCCGCCGTCGGCCTGCAGTTTCGGGCGGATTTCCCTCTCGAGGACATCCTGGATCAGGGCCATCCGCTGGAGGTTGGTCAGCTTCTTCCTCTCGACGGGCCGCTCCTTGATCTCCCGGGTCGACCAGACGTCCTTCAGGATCTGCTCGATCTCGGGCACGCACAGGCCGCAGCCCCCGCCGGCTTTCGTGTAGTGAGTGATCTCCTCGACGGTCTTGAGGTTGTTCTCGATGGCCGTCTTTCGGATCTTCTCCTCCGAGACGTCGAAGCACTTGCAGATGATGTTCTCCTCGGGCCGCAGGACCTTTTTCACGCCCCGGTACTTGTTGATGGCGTCCTCCAGGGCCTCCATCCCCATGACGGAGCAGTGCATCTTCTCGTCGGGAAGACCCCCGAGGTAGACCGCGATGTCCTGGTTGGTAATCTTCGAGGCCTCATCGAGCGTCTTGCCCTTGACGAGCTCCGTCAGGGCCGATGAGCTGGCAATGGCCGATGCGCACCCGAAGGTCTGGAACTTCGCGTCGATAATGCGGTTCGTCTCTTTGTCGACCTTGATGCTCAGCCTCAAGGCGTCCCCGCAGACGATGCTGCCCACCTCGCCCACTGCGTCGGGGCTCTCGACCTCGCCCACGTTCTTGGGCTTCAGGAAGTACTCTTTGACCTTGTCCGTGTATTCCCACATACGCTGCTCGCTTTCTGCTGATGATGATTCAGTTTACCGGGTTGCGGGCGCTTGTCAATTCTTCTCTGGCCTCGACCGCTGCCTGTTCCGCCGTCCCTCAGATCCCGCCCCCGCTCTCGTAGTATTCCTGAACGGACTGGGCCTGGGTGATCTTGCTGTACGGCGGCACGCTGTCCACCAGCCAGACATTGCCGCCGATGGTGGACCCGCGGCCGACCGTCACGCGCCCCAGGATCGTGGCCCCGGAGTAGATGGTGACGTCGTCCTCGACGATGGGGTGCCGCGGGATCCCCTTGATGGGATTGCCCTCCTCGTCGAGTTTGAAGCTCTTGGCACCCAGTGTCACGCCCTGGTAGAGCCGCACGTTACGGCCGATCTCGCAGGTCTCGCCGATCACAACGCCGGTGCCGTGATCGATGAAGAAGTACTCGCCGATCGTCGCCCCCGGGTGGATGTCGATCCCGGTCATGCTGTGAGCATGCTCCGTGATCATCCGGGGGATGAGCGGCACGCCGAGAACGTGAAGCTCGTGGGCGAGGCGGAAGTTCGTGATGGCCATCACCGCCGGGTAGCAGAAGATGACCTCGTCGGCGCTCGACGCGGCCGGGTCGCCTTCGTAGGCCGCCCTGACGTCCTTGGCCAGGCACGCCTGGATCGCCGGGAGCCTCTCCAGGAATATTCTCGTGATCTCGCCGGCCTGATCGTCACAGACGGGCGTGCATTCCGACTCCTCCATGCAGGTGAAGCACAGCCCCCGCCGGATCTGTTCCTGGAGCGGGTGCTGGATCCGATCCAGGGTGGCACCCACATGATACAGGACGCTGTGAACCTTGAGATCGGGATACCCGAAATACCCCGGGAAGATCACCGAACGCAGCGCCTCGACGATCTCGACGACCACGTCCCTCGAGGGAAGCGGCTGGTCGTGGTGTGCGCGCCGCATGGCCGGGGAGAGCCCGTTGCTGACCGCGCTGAGCTCAGTTGCAAGCCGGGTGAGTGCCGTGTCCTCCTTGCCCAGGAGGGTCACTATTTTCTTTTCCTGTTTCCTTGTCTCCATGGCCTTGCCCTCGCTGCCTCATGACGTTGCCGCTACACGATTTCTATCGCATCGCCCGTCCGGATTTCTCCGCCCTTCACGACCGTCGCAAAGACTCCCTCCTTGGGCATGATGCACTTTCCCACCTCCTTGAAGATGGCGCAGCCCGTGTGGCAGGCCTTGCCGATCTGGGAGATCTCCAGGATCACCTCACCGCCCACGGCGAGCCGGGTCCCCGGGATGAGGGTGTAGAGCTCGAGGCCCTCCACGGTCAGGTTCTCGGCGAAGTCGCCGGGCCCCACGCTCAGCCCCATGGCCTTCATCTTCTCGATGCTGCCCACGGACAGCAGGCTCACCTGCCGCTTGATCCCCTTCTCGGCGTGGGCGTCGTTTGCCATGCCGTAATCCTCCAGGAACGCCCCGGACGGGCAGGGCGCCTTCCGGACCCCTTTCGTGTCGCTGATGCAGACGGCGACGATTTTTCCTTGGCTCATGTTAACCGATCCTCCCTGTTTCCGCATAGACATTCATGTGCCCCCCGCGGACGAATCCGACGAAGGTGATCCCATTGCCCGGTCAGTTATGCTCCAGCATCCTCTCGATGCATCGGCGCGCCTTCGAGGCGATCTCCGACGGTACGTCGATCTCGGGCCGCATGTCCTCCAGGGCCCAGAGCACCTTTTCCAGGGTGATGCGCTTCATGTTGGGGCAGACGGCCCGCTCCGATGCCGGGTAAAACGCCTTTTCCGGGTTTTCCTTCTTCAGCCGGTGAATGATCCCGATCTCGGTGCCGACGATGATCTCCCGGGCCTTCGTCTCCTTGACGTAGCGGCACATGCCCTCCGTCGACGCCACCCGGTCGGCAAGCCTCCTTACCTCGGGGGTGCACTCGGGGTGGGCGATGACCTCGGCTGCGGAATGCAGGGCTTTCGCCCTCGCGATGTCCTGGGGCAGTATCCGTGCGTGTGTCGGGCAGAAGCCGTTCCAGAGGATGAACTTCCTCCCCGTCTGGCCGGAAACATAGTCGGCCAGGTACTGGTCTGGGACAAAGATGATCTCCCGCACGTCTTTCAGGGCCTTCTGCACCATCGTGACGGCATTGGCCGAGGTGCAGCACAGGTCGCACTCGGCCTTTACCTCCGCCGAGGTGTTGACGTAACAGAGGACCTTCGCCCCGGGGTGCTTTTCTTTAAGGGCGCGGAGCTGCCTGCCGTCGATCATGTTCGCCATGGGGCAGCCGGCGTGCTCGTCGGGCAGCAGGACCGTCTTTTGCGGCGAGAGGATCTTCGCCGTCTCGGCCATGAAGTGGACGCCGCAGAAGACGATGACCGCGGCGTCGGTCCGCGAGGCCTGGATGCTCAGCCCCAGCGAGTCCCCGACGAAGTCGGCGATATCCTGAACCTCCGGGATCTGGTAATTGTGGGCCAGGATAACGGCCCTGCGTTCTGTTTTCAGTTTGCGGATCTTTTCCGTGATGCTCATTTCAGCACTCCCCGATGAGGCATGCGCGTTTCATCGCCTCCTCCCCTCGGAAGCGCCGGCATTGCCGGCAATGACGAATACGGCGTTCAATGCCCGGAGGTTGGGCAGCAGGCGGATCTCCTCCGCCCGACCGAGATTATGCGCCTCCAGCACCGGGATGCCTTTTTCCCTGCAGAACGCACGGAAATCCTCGATGCTGAGAAAGCGGACGTTCGGCGTGTCGTACCACAAATAGGGAAGAGAATCCGTGACGGGCGCCCTGCCCCTGAAAAACAGCATCAGGCGCGATCGCAGATGGGCGAAGTTCGGGAACCCCACGATGACCTTTTTCCCGATCCGCCGGGCTTCCTGGATGACGCAATCCACCTTCCGGACTTCCTGCATGCTCTGGTTCAGGATCACGTAGTCGAAGGACCCGTCGGGATATTCTTTCAGGCCCCCCTCGATGTTTCCGTGAAGGACCGAGAGCCCCTTGCGCACGCAGTCACGGACGTCGGTTTCGTTGCATTCGATCCCCCGGACGAGGGCTCCCCTGTCCCGCGCCAGGCGGAACAGCAGCTCGCCGTCCCCGCAGCCGAGGTCCAGAACCCGCGAGCCCGGCTCGACAATCCCGAAGATGATGTCATGATCCGGTCGAGGCTTACGCGTCATGGCTCACCAGCACATCGTATCCGTAGAAGGTCTTATCGAGAAAATGGCGGATCAGTTGGGTCTGCTCCCCCACTTCCACCAGGAAGGCGTCATGGCCGTAGGTCGACCCGATTTCACAGTACGTCACGTCGGCCAGCCCCGCCTGCAGGGCGCGCACGATTTCCTGGGATTGGGCCGGCGGATAGAGCCAGTCGGACCGGAAGGAGATCACGAGAAAGCGTGTATCGGCAGGCTTCTCCCGCGACAGAAGCTTCCCGCCGGAGAGATCGAAGTAATCGACGGCCTTCGTGATGTAGAGGTAGGAGTTGGCATCGAAGCGCTTCACGAAGGAGTCGCCCCGGTATCGCAGGTAGCCCTCCACCTCGAAGTCGGCGCCGAACCGGAAGCCGTAGTCGCCGTTCCTGAGCTTCCGCGAGAATTTCTCCTCCATGGACTGATCGCTCATGAAGGTAATGTGGCCGATCATGCGCGCCACGGCCAGCCCCTTGGCGGGCTGCCCGATCTCGTAGTAGTCCCCCTGGCGCCAGTCCGGGTCGGCCATGATCGACTGCCGCACTACTTCGTTAAAAGCGATCTGCTGGGGCGAGTGCTTCAGGGCCGTGGCGATGGGGATGGCCGAGCGGACCTTCTCCGGGTAGGAGGCCACCCACTGCAGGACCTGCATCCCGCCCATGGAGCCGCCGGCCACGGTCAGGAGCTGTTCGATCCCGAGATGATCGACGAGACGCCGTTGCGCGTTGACCATGTCGGCGACGGTGATCATGGGGAAATCGAGGGCGTAGGGCCTGCCCGTCTCCGGGTTGATCGAGGCGGGCCCCGTGGATCCCTTGCAGCCCCCGATGACGTTGGAGCAGATGACGAAGTATCGATCCGTGTCGAAGGCCTTACCGGGCCCGATCATGTCGTCCCACCACCCGGGGTTGTTCTCGCCCCTGTGCAGGCCGGCTGCATGGGCATCGCCGGACAGCGCGTGCACGACGAGAATGGCATTGGACTTCTCCGCGTTGAGCCTGCCGTACGTCTCATAGGCAAGCGTCACCGGCCCCAGAGACTTGCCGCACTCCAGTTTCAGTTCGTCGGGCGGGTGGGCGAAGGTGTAATATCGGGTCTCCACGACCCCGTCCGAATCGTCATGCGTGTCGAATATCTTCGCTTCCGATATGCTCATGGAAATTTTCTTTCCCTTTATCCTTTTGCCTTTGGCTTTTCGCCCTTAACCTTCCTTAAACAGCCACGTCGACAAGTATCGCTCGCCCGTATCGGGCAGGATGACGACGATGAGCTTCCCCTCATTTTCCTTTCGCTTTGCTACCTCGAGAGCGGCCCAGAGGGCGGCCCCGCAGGAGATCCCCGCGAGGATTCCCTCTTCTTTCGCCAGCCGCCTCGCCGTGACCCCCGCGTTGTCATTGGAGACCTTCACGATCTCGTCGAAGATGCCGCGGTTGAGCACACCGGGGATGAACCCCGCACCGATGCCCTGGATCTTGTGGGCGCCCGGCTTCCCGCCGGAGAGGACGGGCGAGTCCTCGGGCTCTACGGCGACGGCCTTGAAGGAAGGCTTGCGCTTTTTGATCGCCTCGGAGATGCCCGTGAGCGTGCCGCCCGTGCCGACGCCTGCCACGAGGATGTCCACCTGCCCGTCCGTGTCGGACCAGATCTCCTCGGCCGTTGTCCTGCGGTGCACCTCCGGATTGGCCGGGTTCTCGAACTGCTGGGGCATGAACGCGCCGGGCGTGGCCGCCGTCAGTTCCTCGGCCTTCCTCACGGCCCCCTTCATCCCCTCGGCGCCCGGCGTCAGCACCAGCTCGGCGCCGAAGATCGCCAGCAGCTGCCTGCGCTCCAGGCTCATCGTGTCGGGCATGGTGAGGATGAGGCGGTAGCCCCGTGCCGCGGCCACGAAGGCCAGCGCGATCCCCGTGTTGCCGCTGGTGGGCTCGATGATGACCGAGCCCTTTTTCAGGACTCCGCGCTTCTCGGCGTCGTCGATCATGGCGACGCCGATGCGATCCTTGACGCTGGACAGGGGGTTGAAGGACTCCACCTTCGCTGCGACCTGCGCCCTGCAGCCCTCGGTGATCCGGTTGAGCCTCACCAGGGGCGTTCGCCCGACCGTCCGGGTGATGTCGTCATAGATTTTCATGGCGCCATACCTCCTCGCATCTTTGCGATCTCAGGCGGCTGCCTTTCGCAGGGCCTGATCGATGTCTTCCTTGATGTCCTCCACGTCCTCGATGCCGATGGACAGGCGGATGTAGTCCTCCGTCACGCCCGTGGCCTCCTGTTCCTCCTTCGTGAGCTGCTGGTGCGTCGTCGAGGCCGGATGGATGACGAGACTCTTGGCATCGCCGATATTGGCCAGATGGGAGAGCAGCTTCACCGAGTTGATGAACCGCTTGCCCGCCTCGAGCCCCCCCTTGATGCCGAATCCCAGGATGGCCCCGTAGTGCCCCTTGAGGTATTTCGCGGCCGTCCCGTGCGAAGGGTGATTTTCCAGACCGGGGTAATTGACCCAGTTGACGAGCGGATGCTTCTTGAGGAACCGGGCCACGGCAAGCGCGTTTTCGGAGTGTTTCCTCTGGCGCAGGGTGAGCGTCTCCAGCCCCTGCAGGAACAGGAAGGCGTTGAAGGGGCTCAGCGTCGCCCCGGTGTCTCGCAGCCACTGGACCCGTGACTTGGTGATGAAAGCGACGTTGCCCAGCCCCGGGAAGTTGCCGAATGCGTCCCAGAACCTCAGTCCGTGATAGCTCGGGTCGGGCTCGGTGAATTCGGGGAATTTCCCGTTTCCCCAGTCGAACGTGCCCGCATCGACGATGACGCCGCCGATGGAAGTCCCGTGGCCGCCGATGAACTTCGTCGCCGAGGCGACCAGGATGTCCGCCCCGTGGTCGATGGGCCGCACGAGCCCCACGCCCACCGTGTTGTCCACGATGAAGGGGACGCCGGCATCGCGGGCAATCCTCGCGATGGCCTCGAAATCGGGCACGTCGAGCTTGGGGTTTCCGATCGTCTCGGCGTAGACGGCCCGAGTTTTCTCCGTGATCGCTTTCCGGAACTCCTCGGGCTTCCGGGAATCGACGAACGTCACGGTCCGACCGAGTTTGGGGAGCGTGTGGTGAAACAGCTGGTAGGTCCCGCCGTAGAGGTTGTTGCCCGCCACAATCTCCGAGCCGACCTCCGTGACTACCAGCGCGGCGCAGGTGATGGCTGCCTGCCCCGACGCTACGGCCAGGGCCCCCGTGCCCCCCTCGATGGCGGCGATCCTCTTCTCGAAGACGTCCGTGGTAGGGTTCATGATCCGCGTGTAGATGTTGCCGAACTCCTTCAGGGCAAACAGGTTGGCTGCATGCTCCGTGTCTCGAAACGCGTACGATGAGGTCTGGTATATCGGAACCGCTCTTGCCCCTGTAGCGGGATCAGGGACTTCCTGACCGGCATGTACGACGATGGTATCCAATCTCTTTTCAGGCATGGCTTCTCCTCTTGAAAAAGCAAAACCCACTGACCGGTGCGATATTGCGGAAAGTGGGTGGTCATGGGACTATGCGGTCCGTCGTCACATGAGTGAACCCTCCAACCGGTTTGTGCAACAGCAGCACAGCTCCCTTCGCATGACCATAAGCCCGCCGCACCCTTGTCCTTCGAATGATTGAGCCCTCGTGATTGCCGTTTCGATCATATACAGTACTCTGCAGTCCCCGCACCCTTGACACGGTATCGTTCGATCATTTTTTCAAGGGTCATGCTCTCCAGCGTATTGATAAAGCTCTGAGATGCCTCGCACCACACATCCCGGGTGATGCAGGTAGATGACCGCTTGCAGGAGGACGGGTTCTCGACACAGTCCACGAGGCACAACGGCCCTTCCAGTACCCGCATGATGTCCTTGAGAGTGATCTCGGCTGGTTTCTTCCCAAGCCGGTATCCTCCCCGGGCCCCGCGGATGGATCGAACGAGGCCGACAGTCTTGAGGGGGCTGATGAGGTTCCAGAGGTATTTTTCCGATATCCCCTGCCGCCGCGCGATATCCCTCAATAGCACCGGCCCTTGATCACTGTGCAGGGCCAGGTCGATCATCAGCCTCACGCCGTAACGCCCTTTTGTAGACATCTTCATGGCCGCGACAATATTACTCCATAATGTCTATCGTTTTTGTAGAGTATAAAGATCAATAACCGTCTTGTCAAGCGCTATAATCCTTCCCATCGACTGGGACTGAAATACCCGCGGGCCTTATCTCTCTGATGTAGCAGAAAGCACTGCACGCCCAGGGTCTGTTGCTGCATTCAGGCTTTATGATTACGGGCCCGATTCCGGCCTGTTCGTGATGCAGGGCCCTGACGCCGACCTCAAAGGGACGCAACTGGATACTGAGAGTTCATGGCCGTCCAGAGCGTTTTCAGACTCTGAGGATGACCGCCTCGCCCTGGGCGAGCCCCCCGCAGATGGCGGCTACCCCTATGCCGCCGCCACGGCGCCGAAGCTCGTAGGCCAGGGTCATGGCGATGCGGCCGGCGCTTGCGCCCACGGGGTGGCCGATGGCGATCGCCCCGCCGTTGACGTTGGTCCTCTCCTGCAGGGCCTTCCAGCGGCCCTCATCTCCGCCGGCGAGGATCTTCGTCGACACGAGGGGCATGGCCGCGAAGGCTTCGTTGATCTCGATGAGGTCCATCGCGTCGATCGTCATGCCGGCCTTTTGCAGGGCCTTCCGGATCGTGTAGGCCGGGATCTGTGCGATCTCGCGGGGAGGGGCGGCCGTCGCGACGGCGCAGACGACCGTGGCCAGTGGCGCGATCCCTCGCCTCTCGGCCTCTCCGCGGCTCATGCAGAGGATCGCCGATGCACCGGCGCTGATCGGGGGCGCGTTTCCCGCCGTGACCGTTGGGCTTCCGTAGATGGGCGCAAGCTTCGCCAGAGCTTCCATCGTCGTCTCTCTCGGCGACTCGTCCTTCTCGATGACGATGGGGGCGCCTCTCTTCCGGGGTATCACGACGGGCATCAGCTCCTCGTCGAGACGGAACTTGCCTGCTGCGTAGGCCTTCGCATAGAGCGTCTGGCTGCGCAGGGCCCAGGCGTCCTGCATCTGGCGCGTCACGCCGTTCTCCAGCGCCATCTCGCCGGCGTCGAGGGCAACGGGGTTGAACCCCTTGGCCGTGTATCCCAGCTCGAAGAGGCAGTCGATCAGGCGGATGTGGCCCAGCCGGGTTCCCTGCCGCAGACCCGGGGCCAGGTGGGGCGTGCGGGGCATGTTCTCGGAGCCCACGGAGAGCGCGACGGAGGCCTCTTTCGCCCGGATGGCGAGCATGCAGAGCCGCAGGGTCGTCAGGGATGAGCAGCAGGCCCGGTCCAGGGTCAGGGAGATGTTCTCGGGCGGGAACCCCGCCAGCAGCGTGGCCTGCCTCGCCGGCACATCCGTCTCGAGGGCCACCTCGGCGGGGATGCAGCTGCCGTAGTTGACCTCGTCCACCTCCTCGGGTTTCACTCCCGCGCGCCGGATCGCCTCCTGCATGACCATGACCCCGAGGTCGATGCTGGGGATGTCCGCCATGGCCGTGTCGAAGCGGCTGAAGGGCGTCCGGACGGCGCTGACCAGCACGATGTCTTCTCTTCCTGCCATTGCGCTCCCTCCTTTTTCCCGGTCACTTGGCTGCCATGCGGATGGCGCCGTCGAGGCGGATCACCTCGCCGTTGAGCATGGGATTCTCTATGATGTGGCGGGCCAGCATCGCGTATTCCGCAGACCGGCCCAGCCGCCGGGGAAAGGGCACCATGTTCCCGAGGGACTCGCGGACGGCCTCGGGCAGGAGCCCCAGCATGGGCGTGTCGAAAAGACCCGGCGCGATCGTCATGACGCGGATGCCGTACTCGGCGCACTCCCTCGCCAGGGGCAGGGTCATCCCGGCCACGCCGGCCTTCGAGGCGCTGTAGGCGGGCTGTCCGATCTGGCCGTCGAAGGCCGCCGCCGAGGCGGTGTTGACGATGACGCCACGCTCGCCGTCGGTGTCGGGCGCGTTCTTCACCATCCGCTCCAGCGCAAGGCGGATGACATTGAAGGTGCCCACGAGGTTGATCTGCACGACGCGGTTGAACTCCTCGAGCGGCATGGGGCCCTTTTTCGTGAGGGCCTTGCAGGCAACCCCGATGCCCGCGCAGTTGATGACGACATTGAGGCCGCCGAAGGCTTCCACCGTCTTCCCGATCGCCTCCCGGACGCTCCCGTCGCCGGTCACGTCGGCACGGAAGAAGAGGACCTGCTCTCCCAGTTCCGCCGCCAGCTTCCGGCCTCTCTCGGCGTCGAGGTCGAAGATGGCCGCTCTTGCCCCCGCCCCTGCCAGTTCCCGCACGCAGGCCTCGCCGAGACCCGATGCCCCTCCCGTCACAACGGCCATGCAGTCGCCCACCCTCACGGTCGATCTCCTTTCCCGCCGGGGCGCTCACGCGCATCGGCACATTCTTTTCCCGTTTGATTCTCGAGGGTTGAAGTGGATGGTAGAGTTGACGAATTACGGGTTGCCCCCGGTGCCCGGGTGCACGCGCACGTGCAAAGCCTTCGCGCAATGCGCAGGCTTACTATCCATTGGAGCGGTTTTCCGGGTTGAGAACACCCGGGAATGTGCAGGAACGAACCGGCGTGATCATACTGCAGGACGTGGTTTTTTTCCAGCCCGGCGTTACGCCGTTTCGCCCGGTTCAGGCGTTGAGCGTTTCCCTGCCGATGAGCAGTTTATCCGCCGATGACGAGGGACTCCCCTGGGGCGGTGTGTGGTCATTGAAATGGCTGAATCTCTCGTGGATCAGCTTCTTGAGGCGGGTTTCGAAGAGGTCACGCTCTTTCCTGTCCCTGTCGAGATAGTCCTCGATGGCCCCGTCGGAGATGGTGATCTGGATCTTCCGCGAGCGGCGGTTCGGGCGCCCCGGCTCGTCCTCGAGCTTCCAGTCGATCTCGATGACGTGATCGTCCCCGGCGTAGCGGGTGACGATCCAGGCGTTGGCCGGGAAGAACGGTTTGATCAGTCTGACCCAGTAATCGAGCAGGTCTTCGGTCATTGCGTTTGGTCCTCCTGTGGGGGCCTGCCGGGCAAAAAAAACCCATCCCTCTTCAGTGAGAGACGGGAACCCAATCATGCGCGGCGAGATGCGAGCCGGATACTGTTCTGATGGGCAGCCCTGCTACCAGCAAAGCGAGATTGCACTGCCATAAGACATCCGAAACGCCGCGAAGTCAAGGAATATTCTCCCGGCCGGCACGGCACTCCGTTGCAGAAATCCCTTGACATTCCTCCCGATTCGCATAGTCTGAAACCAGCGTAATCGGCATCCGTCAAGACGACGATGATCCAACTTTGTACATTGTGAATCCTCAGACCTCTCTTGAAGCCCTGTCCGTTACCGCGAGACAGGGCTTCTTGCCTCGAAGGTCAGACAAGGAGCGGTCGACATGCAGATCCATTTGATCGAGAACGAAAACAACTTCACCAAGCTCCGCGACAAGGTGTGGGAAAGCGGTTGGTGGCAGCTTGGCGAAGACGATGCCAGGAAGCTCGTCGGCGGGCACATCTACTTTCACCGGAAAAAGTCCGAGCCCTCCTTCTACGGCGGCTCCATCCGGAGCTACCGGGTCAAGGAGGAGGAACCATTCAAGGGCACCATCATCTTCGAGTTCGAATACCGGGCGGACTGCAGGGGCATCAAGGTCGACAAGCTGGGCTGGTCGCTGGAGAAGAAAATCGTCTGAACGAGACGCCGGGGCAGCGCAACGCCCCGTCAACGACACGCGCGAAAAACCCCAAGGGGCAGGCCGGTCCCCTCATACGGCAGGGTCATCGTTGACCCTGCTTTTTTCATGGTTTACGATGAGGGCGCCGGGAAGGGATCGTGGACAGGGCCCTCGAAGCCCGGCCGGGCTGTCTGCGGGAGCCCTCCGGGGTTGCTCCCTCGAAACGACCGCGGGCCGAACGGTGAAAAGCATGGAGAGGAAATTGTCGCGTCGCAGGTTCCTGAAGAAGGGCGCCATCGCGCTGGGAACCGTTGCCGTGCGCGATTGGAGCGTCGCCGGCACGGTACTCGGCAAGAATGCCAAGGAGAGAGAGATGCCTCACGTGATCGTGAAACTCTGGCCCGGAAGATCGGAACAGGAAAAGAAGCAACTGGCCGACGCCATCGTCAAGAACGTTGTCACCTATGCGAAATGCGACGAGAGCTCGGTCTCCGTCGCCATCGAGGAAATCGAATCGTCGGACTGGGCGGAGAAGGTCTATAAACCCGACATCCTGAACAAACAGGACAAGCTCTACAGGAAGCCGGGGTACAGGATGTAACCCGTATCCTGGACCCGACGGGCGAATCACCCGTCGAATCCACGCGATTTGCGATGCATGGATCCGTTGCGAAAGAGTTCGGTCTGGCACCGCCGATGGAGGGAAAGATGCAGAAACGGACACTGGGAAAGAGCGGCCTGGAGGTTTCGGCCCTCGGGCTCGGCTGCATGGGCATGAGCTTCGGCTACGGCCCGCCCAAGGACAGGCGGGAGATGATCGGCCTGCTACGCTCGGCCGTCGAACGCGGCATCACCTTTTTCGACACCGCAGAGGTCTACGGACCGTTCACCAACGAGGACCTCCTGGGCGAAGCCCTGTCCCCCTTCCGCGGGACCGTGGTGATCGCCACGAAGTTCGGGTTCAAGCTCGATCCTGCGACAGGCAAGCAGACCGGTCTGGACAGCCGCCCCGAGCACGTCAGGGAGGTCGCCGAGGCCTCGCTCAAGCGGCTCAGGGTCGATGCGATCGACCTGTTCTACCAGCACCGCGTCGATCCGGAGGTGCCGATCGAGGACGTGGCGGGGGCGGTAAAGGACCTGATCCGGGAAGGCAAGGTCAGGCACTTCGGCCTTTCCGAGGCGGGGGTGCAGACGATCCGCCGCGCGCACGCCGTCCAACCCGTCGCCGCGCTCCAGAGCGAGTACTCCCTGTGGACGAGAACCCCTGAAGAGGCAGTGCTGCCGGCACTGGAGGAACTCGGGATCGGCTTCGTTCCCTTCGGCCCCCTGGGCAAGGGCTTCCTCACGGGAACAATCGACGAGAAGATGACCTTCGACCGTACCGACCTCCGCAGCGTCATCCCCCGCTTTACCCCGGAGGCCAGGACGGCGAACCGGGCGCTGGTCGATTTGCTCGCCGGGGTTGCGAAGCGCAAAAAGGCGACACCCGCCCAAATTGCGCTCGCCTGGCTGCTTGCCCGGAAGCCGTGGATCGTCCCGATCCCGGGCACGACGAAGCCGGAGCGCCTGGAGGAGAACATCGGGGCGGTTGCCATAGAGCTGACGCCGGAGGATCTGCGCGAGATCGACAGCGCCTCGTCGAGGATCACGGTGCAGGGGGCCCGGTACCCCGAGCACCTGGAGAAACTGACCGGCCGCTGAGCGGCTGAAAGAGGGTCAATTCCTATTTCGGTCTCAAGCGCAAAGGCGGAACCTGTCGACTCCGCCTCGCTTCAACCGTCAATTTGTCAGGTCAGACGCCAAAGCACAGTTCCCTGTCGCAGAGGAAACCGTAGTAGCTGAAAAACTCCTCGCTACCCCGTTTGGTCTCCTTGCGGGACCTCCCTTTCATCAGGGTGTGCTTCATCTGAGACTGCCGCTCCCTTTTCTGGGTCTTTCGTTCATGCTTCGTTTTCATCTCAAGCACCCCCATTCAGTAACATTCCTATTCTGATAATGTACACGACTGTCAAGGGGGGGTAGACGGCCCTAGAAACAGGCCCGGCTAGCGATACAATTGGAAGGCTCGTCGTGGACTTGCCATAATCTCATTGTTGAATCCGGCACCGATCGTCCGGTTGAACCACTTCACGATACCCATGGATGTCATCATCAAGCCCCTTTCCATGATTGCCGGTCCCCGGCGGTTCCGATGCACGAACCCCGATCAGCCTCTCATCCGGAGTTCACGGACTCTTCCGCTGTCATGCTCAGTCGTACGACCTCATGCAACTGCCGGACCGTCAGCAGGGACAATCGGATAGTCGCCTTCTTGCAGGCGCTCTGCCCCCCGGCCGTGCGGCATTCCACGGCGCCGGCCCGGATCAGTTTACAGACGGCATCGTCGTCGCTGCCGGCATCGATACGGATCATTCGATTGCAGGGGGATGGGCACATGAACGTGTAGGTCATCGCTGGCGCTCCCGGGATGGGATGGATACATCTGCCGTCATTTAACCTCGACAGGCGAGGCGCGACAATCGGTCACATCATGAATGACGAGCCTCCAATCCCTTACCGTCGGCTCATGGATCGGATGAGGCACGGCACCCTACCGGTTCGGCGGCCGGCCCTTGCGGCCCAGTCAGTCTTTCGTTGAGGGAAGCGTAAGGGATTTCGACGGACCAATGGCGTCTCCGCCCGATAGCCAGAATCTCGAAAACAAGGAAAATGAAGGGGTATGGAATATCCGGGTTTCAGAAAGGAGGCTTCCGAATGAACCGCAATGTCCCCGCATTCGACCCTCGGAGCAGCCGGGCCGAAAGAAGAGGTTTCATCCGGACCGAACCGATCTCCCTTCCGCTGGCGGATGGGTCCATCGGCACGGAGGAGCCGGGCATCACGCTGTGGGCGGGTCCGAAAGTCCTCTTTATCAATGCCCTGTTTCCCGGGATCGATCTCGACACCCTGCAGATCAACATCGCGGGCAACCGCCTGGTCTTTAGCGGGCCGCTGTACCCTGTGCCCGCAGACCCGATGCCCAGGAAGCGCGGTGTGCGACGAAACCCGATTCCCTTCAGCCACGTCCTCGAATTGCCCTACCCGGTGGACTCCGACCGCGCCGAAGTACGCAGGGAAAACGGGCTGGTCTCGATCATTCTGAAAAAGGACGAGAGCCGTGTATCCTCCGGCAACGCCCGGCTCGAATCGTCCATCTTGACGTGCATGAAACGCTACTTCGGGGACAGCTGCAAGCAGCCGCAGAATCGTGCCGATGAAGACAGGATCCTCCGGAGCCTGGACAAGTATTTCGCGTATATCGTGCAAGGCGGCATCGCCGAAGGCAGGAGGTCGGCATGACAAAACCGAAAGGGATATCCGCTGCAGAGACCCGTCAGGACGTCACATCGGGGAAAGCCCTTCTGGTCTGTGCGTACCGCGACGAAGAAGCCTGCAGGAAGGTTCAGCTGGAAGGGTCGATCTCCCTGACCCAGTTCGAGTCGAGACTGGAAGGAGTTCCGAAAGACCGGGAAATCGTCTTTTACTGCGCCTGACCCGATGACGGCGCCGCTGTCGGTCAGGCAGCAACATACCTGGAAAAAGGATACGGCCGTTCCGCATTCCTCGAAGGAGGCGTGAAGGCGTGGAAAAAGGCCGGATACCGGTAAGCGCTCATCCGCCGGCAACCCTTTCGGCCACGATGACTTGACATCATCCCCGCCTCCCGCCCCATTAAGCTTCCCTGGGCAATGGGGCGCTTTTTTTCGTCCCCTGCCAAAGCCAAAGCCCCATCAAGCAAAAAACCCCTCCGAAGAGGGGTTGGTCTGAATTTCATTGGGCGGCGGGTGTCGAACCCGCGTCCGGAAATCTTCAGCTGCAGCTTCTACAAGCTTAGTCCCCGATTTAAGGTTCGCCTAGTCCATGTCGCAGAATTTACGCTGCTGAGGGTATTCGAATTTTCTCGTTCATTTCATTGTGGGAGCCAATCTGGTGTCGAATTCGAAGTCCTGGACGTCTTTGATTATCAACAGCCGCATGTCGGGATGCGCGGGATTGAAGATAAGATTGGTTTCTTCCGGCATGAGCGCAGAGGGCACTCGAAGGATAAAACTCCTGCCCCTGCGAACCCATTCCCGGCCGAGGTCCTGAAGTGCCGGAGGCGCGGGATACGATCTCCAGTCGGCCGGGAGATCGGCGATCGATACGGTTTCGGTAGTTACGCTCTCCGGCACTTCGTAGGATACGATCGCCAGCCGGCGTGGGAGGATGCGGGGAGCGGGAATATGAACATAATATTCCAGGGCGGCGAGCGCCCTGCTTTCGGAAGCATATAAGACGGGAATGCCGACAGGATTCCATCGCCCGCCGGCAAGCCGGGCACCTTCTCCGGTTACATCGCGGGCGAATTTGAGCTTGGAAATCCTGTACGCAATCATTCGCCGCAGATCCTCAGGAAATTACGCCGTGTTCGATTCGGGTAAGCTCGCCGAGAACCATGTTGATGCCGAAACTGGTCTTCAGCAACTCCAGAGGGATGCGGCCGCCCAAGGCCGGATTTTCCGACTTCAGCCATTCATTGCACAGTTTTGGATCCTCGAACACTTCCTCGCATCGTTTAACGACCAGCGCGATCTGAAGAACGCGCTCGGACACCGGGGGGCTGAGAGGCGATTCCGGACTCGCTTTATATCGTTCTACGGTCTTGCGGCTCACGAGCAGCAGCGGAGCTATCTCAGTGAGGCTTAGGGAAAGACGCTTCACGAGGCGTGGAACGACCTTCTTGGGCAGACCCTTTTCGCTCAGAGCCACCAGGTCCATCTCGGTTTCGACCCTGCCCTTGATCCCCAGCATTTCCGCCACGGCAGGAATAGCCATGGTCTCATCCTTTCTTCGACTTTTGTCCAGATCATAGAGACAATTGTCTTCTCTGTCAACAGGAATATCGGCAAGCGAATGACCCTTCTTCGTAATATCTATAATACGTAATATATGGCGCTATATATGCATTATTATATAATAAGCGTCATTTATGACGTATTATGATTGACATCTTCTCAATCTTAATCTATTTTACGCCTCAACAGGACTCTTCAGTTTCTGTCGGAGTAGCGAGCCATGAACTTCGATGCCATGAGCGACAAGGCCATCCTGGCCGAACTGGGGGAACGGTTGAGCCGCCGGAGGCTGAACCGGAACATGACGCAGGAAGAACTGGCCGTGGCGTCCGGGGTAGCGCGACGGCTGGTCCAGCGCCTGGAAGGCGGACACGGATGCAGCCTGGAGAACCTCATGCGCATCCTGCGCGCGCTGGGAATGCTGGGGCAGCTGGATGCCTTCCTGCCGGAGACCGAAATCAGCCCTCTGCAATTGGCAAAAACCAGGGGGCGAGAGCGCCTGCGCGCGTCCGGACGGCGAGGCAGCCACCCGCCGAAGGAGAAATGATCCGTGGCAGCACGCATCCGAAAAGTACAGGTTGCGAACGTCGTGCTGTGGGGCCATAACGTGGGGGCTCTGGCCTGGGATCGCGACATGGGATTCTTCGAGTACGACCCCGCCTTCATCCGCCGAGAATTGAACATCTCGCCGCTGGTTCTCCCCTTGCGGACAGGCGTCTTCTCTTTCCCTGCCCTGAAACGCGAAACCTTTCGCGGCCTGCCGGGTCTGCTGGCTGACGCCCTGCCCGATCGGTTCGGCAATCGCATCATAGATCTATGGCTGGCGAGACACGGGCGCACGCCGGACGATTTCACCCCGCTCGAGCGCCTCTGCTACGTGGGCTTCCGCGGCATGGGCGCCCTGGAGTTCAAACCGGCCATCGGGCCCCGTACAAGCAAGGCCGTTCCGATCGAAGTGTCGGAGCTCACGCAGCTTGCATCCGACATTCTCCGCCAGCGTGCCGAATGGGCCGTGAACCTGAAGGGGGCCCGCTCGACGGCCCTGAACACGATCTTCCGGGTGAGTACATCGGCAGGCGGCAACAGGGCCAAGGCGGTGATCGCGTGGAACCCCGCCACGCACGAGGTCCGTTCCGGCCAGGTTGCGGCGCCAGAGGGCTTCGAGCCCTGGATTCTGAAGTTCGACGGCGTTGACGACAAATCGTTGGGGGACCCCCAGGGCTTCGGTCGAATCGAATATGCCTACCATCGCATGGCCATCGCGGCGGGCATCCAGATGTCGGACTGCCGGCTCCTGGAGGAAGGCGGCCGTGCGCACTTCATGACCCGACGATTCGACCGCACGGCCCGTGGAGAGAAAATCCACATGCAGTCGCTGTGCGCCATCGCGCATTACGATTTCAACGCCGCGGGTGAATACGGCTATGAACAGGCGCTGTCCGTCATCCAGCAGTTGAACCTCGGGTATCCGGCCGTGCAGGAGATGTTCCGGCGAATGGTCTTCAACGTCATCGCCCGCAACCAGGACGATCACACGCGCAATATTGCCTTCCTGATGGATCGGGACGGCCGCTGGCAGCTCTCCCCGGCTTACGACATGATTTGGGCCTACAACCCCGGCGGGGGCTGGACAAACCGCCACCAGATGCGGGTTAACGGAAAGCTGGATGGATTCGAACGATCCGACCTGCTGGCCGTCGCCGATCTGTTCGGCATCCGGGAAGCTGCTTCGATGATCGGGCAGGTGGATGACGCGGTGAGGCGATGGCCGGAATTTGCGGCGGAAGCGTCCGTCCCGCAGTCAATGATCGACAGGATCGGAGCAACCCATCGCCATAATCTGGCGTGATCCCGAACTCCATGCATGGCTCCGCCGAAGCCATGCAACAAAAAACCCCTCCGAAGAGGGGTTGGTCTGAATTCTGGTGGAGGCGGCGGGAGTCGAACCCGCGTCCGGAAATCTTCAGCTGCAGCTTCT
>CAZPCN010000005.1:0-104873 GCA_964585095.1 uncultured Syntrophaceae bacterium
GATGGGAGGAAGGGGTCCGGTTGTCCAAAGAGATGGAGATGTACCGGCAAAAGTATTGCGGATGTATCTTCAGCGAGAAAGAAAGATTTTATAAAGGAAAGTAACCGGTTTACCGGTGGCGCATTCTCTTTTTCCGAGCTTCTTAACTTCATAACTTCCTAACTTCTATCTTTTCAAGGGGCGTTGCAGCGCGCCCTGCTTTTTTTCGGGAAGTGTGGCTTTATTGCAACAAGAGGGTCTCCCCCTGGCCCTGATCGCATGACAAATCCACAGGGCAAAAATTTATATAATCAAACAATATCGAATAGTTAAATATTTTTTCCACACCCCCTTTGCCATCTGTCCTCTGGCATACCGCTTGCTCATAGCAAAACCACCCTATTTTTAGGATGTCCAATGTACTGGCAGAAAACCGTTAAAGAAGAGATCAATTTCCGCAGCGTAGGGCTTCATTCCGGAAGGAAGGTCGGCATGACCATCAAGCCGGCCGAGGCGGACGCGGGGATCGTGTTCGTCCGGAAGGACGTGGCCTCGGACAACCGTATCGCTGCAGACATACAGAATGTCACCGACACGACGCTTGCCACCACCCTGGGCATAAACGGCACCCGGGTGCACACGGTGGAGCACCTTCTCTCGGCCTTCCGGGGTCTCGGGATCGACAACGCCGTCGTGGAAGTGGACACCTTCGAAGTCCCCATCATGGACGGCAGTTCGCAGCCGTTCTTCATCACGTTGAAGAAAGTGGGGTTGAAGACGCTCCGGAAGCCCCGCCGCTATCTCAAGGTCAAGAAGACCGTCTCCGTTTCGGAGGGCGAGAGCACAGCCATGCTGGAGCCTGCGCCGGATTTCCGCATCACCTACAAGATCGATTTCCCCCACCCGGCCGTGGGGACCCAGAGCTACCACATGGTCTTCACGTCCGATGCCTACGAGAAGGAGATCAGCTCGGCCCGGACCTTCGGGTTCCTGAGGGACGTGGAGTACCTGCAGGCCAAGGGGCTTGCCCTCGGGGGATCGCTTCAGAACGCCGTCGTTCTCGACGAGGAGAAGGTGATCAACAAGGAAGGGCTCCGTTCTCACGACGAGTTCGTCAAGCACAAGATCCTCGACGCCGTCGGGGACCTTTACCTCATCGGCATGCCGATTCTCGGCCATTTCACGGCCTACAAATCCGGCCACAAGCTCAACACCCAGCTCCTGAAGACGCTGCTTGCCGGCGAGGACAGCTGGGAGATCGTTTCCCACCCCCACCCCGCCCCCAGGGCGGAGGCTCACGGGGATCGCATGCCCGACGCGAAGTCCGCCGCGGCTCCGACGTGAACCCGACAGGATTGCACGAGGACGAAAGGCTCTCGGCAAAAGGCCGCAGGCGGCCCCGCGCCTTGAGGCCCCCGCCATTTGTCGCTTTTCTTTGTCCTTTACAAGTCTTTGCATCCTGTGTATTTGCCTGAAGGGGCGTGCGGCGCCGGCCCGGGCCGCAGGGCCCCCACCTGCAACCATGGATCAGAAAGCCGAACGACAGCAGGCCGTCCTCACGGCCGAGATGAAGCGCCGGCGGCGCGAGCGGATCATCATCGTCGCCACCGTCATCGGCATCGTCCTGCTGACCTTCATCGAGACCACCATTTTCAGCAAGGAGGCCCTCGTCCCGGATTTCCGCGACGTGGTCATCTTCGGCCTCATCAACATCAACATCATCCTCGTCCTGCTGCTCATCTTTCTCATCGTCCGCAACATCGTCAAGCTCGTCTACGAAAGACGCAGGGGAATCCTCGGTTCGAAGCTCCGCACCAAGCTCGTCGCCGCGTTCGTGACGCTGAGCCTCGTGCCGACCTTCATCCTGTTCCTGGTGGCCACCAACTTCCTGTCCTACAGCATCGACAACTGGTTCAACATCCGCGTCGGGGGCGCCCTGAACCTCTCCCTCGAGCTGGCCCAGAACTACTACCAGCAGACCTCGGAGAACGTGAAGTACTACGCCGAGCAGCTGAGCGCCGACATCACGAAGAACCGCCTCTTCGAAAAAGACCGCTTCGAGTACCTGCGCTCCCTGGTGGAGCAGCGGCAGCGAATCTACAAGCTGGGCCTCATCGAGGTCTACTTCAACGACGAGGCGGAGAAGCTCGTCTTCAAGGACCCGGGCAACCCCGACATCCCCGAGCTGGGCCTCTCGCCCAAGCTCCGCGAGGACATCCGGGCCGGCAAGCAGTTCACGACGATGCAGTCCGTGGGCCTCGGGGACTTCATCCGCGGGATCTCCCCCGTCTACGTCACGCCCGGCTCGTCGGTGATCATCGGGGCCGTCGTGGTGAACTGCTACGTCCCCAAGGGCCTCGTCGACAAGATGACCACGATCTCCCGGATCTCGGAGGAGTACAAGCAGTTCAAGCTGCTCAAGAACCCCATCAAGACGAGCTACATCGTCATCCTCTTCGTCGTGACGCTGCTGATCATCTTCTCGGCCACGTGGTTCGGGTTCTTCCTGGCCAAGGGCATCACGGAGCCGGTCCAGGACCTGGCCGAGGCGACCCACGCGATCGCCCAGGGGAACCTCGACTACAAGATCAACGTCGTGGCCGACGACGAGATCGGCGTCCTGGTGAACTCCTTCAACCGGATGACGGGGGACCTGAAGGTGAGCAAGGAGAGTCTCGAGCAGGCCAACCTCGACCTCGACCAGCGCCGCAAGTACATGGAGACGGTGCTGCGCAACGTCTCCGCCGGGGTCGTGGCCATCGACCGCGACGGGGTGATCACGACGGTCAACCGGGCGGCCGAAAAGCTTCTCGACATCAAGACGGAGAAGGTCCTGAACCACCGCTACGAGGAGGTGCTGCAGCCGGGCCACCTGGATCTCGTCCGGGAGATCCTCACGGAGATCACCGGTGTCGAGACGGGGTACGTGGAGAAGCAGATCCCGATCACCCTGAAGGACCGGGCCCTCACGCTGCTGGTGACGACGACGGTGCTGCTCGACGACGACAACAACTACATGGGCATGGTCGTCGTCTTCGAGGACATCACGCAGCTCCAGCGCGCGGAGCGCATCGCCGCCTGGCGCGAGGTGGCCCGCCGGATCGCCCACGAGATCAAGAACCCGCTGACCCCCATCCAGCTCTCGGCGCAGAGGCTGCAGCGCAAGTTCGGCGAGAAGCTCAGCGAGGACGGGCCCGTCTTCATGGAGTGCACCGGCACGATCATCAGCCAGGTCGATGTCCTCAAGAACCTCGTCAACGAGTTCTCCCGCTACGCCCGCATGCCCGTGGCCAATCTCACCCCGAACGATCTCAACGAGGTCATCCGCGACGCCGTGGTGCTCTACCAGGACGCCCACAAGGAGATCGCCTTCGACTATCGTCCCGACGCGGCGATGCCGCGGCTCCGGCTCGATGCCGAGCAGATCAAGCGCGTCATGGTCAACCTCTTGGACAACGCCGTGGCCGCCGTGAACCGGGGTCCGGGGAGGATCGAGGTGACGACGATGCTCGACCGGGAGCACCGGCGTGCCCGCGTCGAGGTCCGGGACAACGGCACCGGCGTTTCGCGCGCCGACAAGGCGAAAATGTTCGAACCCTACTACTCGACGAAGAAATCCGGCTCGGGCCTCGGGCTCGCCATCGTGAGCTCCATCATCGGCGAGCACCGGGGTTCCGTCACCGTGGCCGACAACGAGCCCCGGGGGACCGTCGTGGCCTTCGAGCTGCCCATTGAGCAGGCCGAGGAGCCGGTCATGGCCGCGGCGAGAGCGGAGAACTGAATCCCAGGGGTAAAGAGTTCAGGGGACAGGGTTCAGGGGAAGAAATGCAAAGGCCCTTGCGGGACTCGCAAGGGCCTTGTTCCAATCCGGTTTCTGGCTTCTCACCTTCTTCCCTTCTCAACTTCTATTCTTTCTTCGACTCCAGGCTGTGCGTCTTGATCTTGCGGTGGAGGTTGCTGCGCTCGAGCCCGATCGAATCGGCCGTCTTGGAGATGTTCCCCTCGTTTTCCTGCAGTTTCTTCATGATGAACTTCTTCTCGAACTCCATCTTGGCCTTGCGGAAGGAGTTGTGCGTGAAGATGGTGTCCATGGCCTCTTCGGGCTGCTCCTCCTTGGAGAGGGGCGGGATGTCGTCCGCCCGAATCGTGTCGCCCTGCGTCATGATGACGAGGCGCTCCATGATGTTCTTGAGTTCCCGCACGTTCCCCGGCCAGCTGTGCTCCATGAAGACCTCGATCGCGTCGGGGGCGATGGCCTTCGGCTCGACCCCCTCCTTGGCACAGAAGTCCTTGACGAACTGGGCGGCGAGGATGGGGATGTCTTCCTTGCGGTCTCTCAGCGGCGCGATGGTGAGGGGGATGACGTTGAGCCGGTAGTAGAGATCCTGCCGGAACCGCTCCGTTTCCATCTCTTTTTCGAGGTCCTTGTTCGTCGCGGCAAGGACCCGCACGTCCGTGTCGATGAACTTGTTGCCGCCCACGCGTTCGAACTTCTTCTCCTGCAGGATCCGCAGGATCTTGGCCTGGGCCTTCAGGCTCATGTCCGCCACCTCGTCGAGGAAGAGGGTGCCCTCGTGGGCGAGCTCGAACTTGCCCCGCTTCTTGCCCGTGGCGCCCGTGAACGAGCCTTTTTCGTGGCCGAACAGCTCGCTCTCGATGAGTTCCTCGGGGATGGCCGCGCAGTTGACCTCGATGAAGGGCCGCTTGGCCCTCTTGCTCTGGTAGTGGATCGACCGGGCCACGAGCTCCTTGCCCGTGCCGTTTTCCCCCATGATGAGGATCCATGCGTTCGTCGGGGCGACAATCCGGATCATCTCCTTGAGCTCGATGATGGTCTTGCTCTGGCCGATGAGCTCGAAGGCGGAGGTGACCTTCTGCTTGAGGAACTTGTTCTCCTCTTCGAGCCGGACGAGGTCGAGGGCGTGGTTGACGAGCAGGACGACCTTCTCCAGGGAGATGGGCTTCTCGATGAAGTCGAAGGCTCCGAGCTTGGTGGCCTTCACGGCCGTCTCGATCGTCCCGTGCCCCGACATCATGATGACCGGGACCTGAGGGGTTTCGGTCTTGATGATCTTGAGGGCCTCGAGGCCGTCCATTCCGGGCAGCCAGATGTCCAGGAGCACCAGGTCCGGAGGGTCCTCCTCGACGGCCTTGAGGGCTTCTTCTCCGCTGCCGACGCTGCGGACTTCGTAGCCCTCGTCGCTCAGGATGCCCTGCAGCGACTGGCAGATGCTCTCTTCGTCATCGACGACCAGGATGGTCTTGTACATCGTCTCTCTTCCCGGGAGGGATCAACGGGCTGCGCGGCGCGGGCGCCCGCACCCGGCTCCCATGCATCTCCCGTTCCCGTTTGCTATTTTTTCACCAGATTGTCCGCCACCCGGTCGTGAATGACCTTGGCGGCGGTCTCGTTGCCCACCGTTCCCACGCGGATGCCGAGCGTGGTGAGATTGCTGTCCTTGTACTTGAACCGGAACGTCACCTTTTCGTCGTTGATCACGGCCACGATCTTCCCGCCGTCTGCCTGCTTATCCGGTTCCACGTCGCGCCCTTTCATGTCGGCGATCGTCTTCTCGACGGCGGACCAGACGCCGTTGACGGAGAAGTAGTAGTCCGTCCTCATTTCCCCTTCCACGTAGTAGTACGTCCCCGTGCCCCCGGCAACGGCAGCCCCCGTGACGACGAGGACGGGACACCCGTAGAGGGAAAAACAGGACGCCAGCAGGATCAACGCTACAGCCGCTCGATTCCGGTGGGTCATACGCGCTACTCCCCTTTCCCTTGGTTCTGGTTGTTCGTGTCGTTCTCCGCTTTCTGCGGCCCGGTTTCCTCCGCGAAGGACTTGAGCCCTTCCGCCAGGGTCCGCAGCCTGCGGTCCACGAGGAAGCTCACCGTGTTCTCGGGGAAGGTCCCCTTCTCGTCGGCGATGCCCGAGGGAGTCCCCGTGAGCAGCTCGATCCCCTCGTCGATGGTCCGGATGGGCCAGATGTGGAACTTCCCCTCGGCGACGGCCCTGACGACGTCTTTCCGGAGGATCAGCTCCGGCACGTTGAGCCGGGGGATCATGACCCCCTGCTTTCCCGTCAGCCCCCGGGCCCTGCAGACGTCGTAGAACCCCTCGATCTTCTGGTTCACGCCCCCGATCGGCTGGATCTCCCCTTTCTGGTTCACCGAGCCCGTCACGGCGATGTCCTGCCGCAGGGGCAGTCCCGAGAGGCTCGAGAGGATGGCGTAAATCTCCGTTGAGGAAGCGCTGTCGCCGTCCACCCCGCCGTAGGATTGCTCGAAGCAGATGCTGGTGCTCATGGTCAGCGGCTTGTTCTGGGCATACTTGCCGCGGAAGTACCCCTCGAGGATGAGCACGCCCTTGTCGTGGGTCCTGCCCGAGAGCTTGGCTTCGCGCTCGATGTTGATGACGCCGGCCCGCCCCATGGAGGTCTGGGCCGTGATCCGCGAGGGCTTCCCGAAGGCGTATTCCCCCATGGCGTAGACGGAGAGGCCGTTGACCTGCCCCACGACCCTGTCGTCCGTGGCGATCATGATCGTGCCGTCGTCGATGAGCTCCTGGATTTTCTCCTCGATCTGCTTGACCCGGTTGATCTTCTCGTCGTAGGCCCTGTCCACGTGCGTGTCCGAGACGACGCCGCTGCCGTCCTTCTTCGCCCAGTAGTGGGATTCGCGGACGAGGTCGGCGATCTCGCTGAAGCGCGTCGAGAGCTTCTTCTGCCTCCCCGTGAGGCGCACGCCGTACTCCACGATGGCGCAGACGGCCTTCTTGTCGAAGTCGAGGAGCTTCTCCTCGTCGACGATGCGCTTGATGAGGCAGACGTACTCCCGGATGTTCTCGTCGGTGTTGGGCATTTCGACGTCGAACTGCGCCTTCGTCTTGAAGATCTCCTGGAAGTCCCGCTCCAGGTTGTAGAGCAGGTAGTACAGGTAGTCGTCGCCGATCATGATCACCTTGACGTCCAGGGGGATCGGCTCGGGCTTGATCGCCGTGGGAACGAAGCCGAAGGGGTCGTAGGGCTGCATGTTCATCTCGCGGCCCTTCAGCGTCCTCTTGAGGAACGTCCAGACACCGGGCTCGATGAGGGCCTCCAGGGCGTCGAAGACGATATAGCCCCCGTTTGCCCGCAGGAGCGAACCCGCCTTGATGTGGGTGAAGTCGGTGCGCCAGAACCCCGAGCGGTCCACCTCGCGCTCGATCGTGCCGAAGAGATTCTTGAAGGTCGGCGCCGTCTCGATGATGATGGGCGTCTTTGCGGTTTCCGAGTTGTCCACGAGAACGTTCACCTTGAACTCGATGAAGCGCTTCACGGGCATCTGGGGCACGGGGAAAGGCAGGGCCTGCTGCTGTTGCTGCTCCTCCTCTTTCTCCTGGAACATTTTCAGATTTGAAAGGATGTGCTCCTGCACCTCGTCGAGGTAGCCGTTGACCTTCTCGTTGGAGTCGACGTAGCGGTGTTTCAGGTCGGAAACCTGCTCCGCGACGGCGGGCGAGCCGTACTTGTGTTCGAGGATGCCGATCTGGTTGCGGATCTCGCGCTCGATGTCCCTCGCTTCCCGCATGACCGAATCGAGCTCGATTCGCAGGTCGACGAGTTTCTTGCGGATCGCCGCGAGTTCTTCCTTGCTGAACTTGTCCTCCTCGGCCAGAGCCTCGAGCTGCTCGAAGGGGATGGGACGCCCCTCCACGATGGGGGCGATGTCCTGCCGGGTGAAGGGGCCCATCTGGAACGCGACGAGCTGGAAATTCTCCTTCAGGAGGCGGTCGTTGAACTCCCGGATGATCTCCTTCTGCTTCTGCCGGTAGACGTTGATGACTTCCTCGGACTCCTTCTTGAACTCGTCGCTTTCGAGGATGAGCGGGATCTCCTTGCGAAGGTGCGCGACGAGATCGTCCATGTCCTTCTGGAACTTCCGGCCCGTCCCGGCCGGGAACATGACGACCCGAGGGGTGTCGGGGTCCTTGAAGTTGTGGACGTAGCAGATGTCGCTCGGGATGGGCTTCTTGAGGTCGAGCTGGCCGAGAAGGTTCTTGATCGTCGTCGTCTTGCCCGTTCCCGTCATCCCGGAGACGTAGATGTTGTAGCCGGGGCTCTCGATCTCGAGACCCAGCGTGATGGCATTGACGGCGCGGTTCTGCCCGATGATCCCGTCCGTCCCCTTGCACTCCTTCGTGGTGTCGAAACCGAGGAGGTTGGGGTTGCAAGTCCACCGCAGCAACTCGACGGGCACTTCCCTGACTGGTGTCAACTCTGCCATGGCGATTCCCTCTTGGGCGCAATTCGTCCGGGTTCGCTGGAAATATAATCAATGCGGCCCGAATTGTCCATCCTTTCTTGCGGGGCGCAGCCCGCAGAACGAGCCTGCCCGCGGTCTTCCGGGGTTTCGCGTCCCTGCTTGCCCGGGATGGTCCGGAGGGATCGGGGTCAGGATGCGGATTCGCCTGCGAGCTTGGCGAATTCCTTGAGCAGCTCTTCCTGCTTCCTGGTGAGATTGGTGGGGATCTTGACGAGCACCTGCACCACCTGGTCCCCGCGGCCGAGTCCCTTGAGGTGGGCCACCCCCTTGCCTTTCATGCGAAAGACCCTTCCGCTCTGCGTTCCCCGGGGGATTTTCAGCGATTCTTTGCCCTCGACGGTCGGCACCTCGATCGTGGCCCCGAGGGCGGCCTGGGTGATGGAGACGGGGACCTGGCAGAGGATGTCGTAGCCGTCGCGCTCGAAGAACTCGTGGGGCTCCACGTGGAGGAAAACGTAGAGGTCCCCGCTGGGGCCCCCGAAATCGCCCTCCTCGCCTTCCCCGCGCAGGCGCAGGCGGGACCCCGTCTCGACACCGGCGGGGATCCGGAGGCTCACGGTCTTGCGGCTCCTGGCCTTGCCCGTTCCGAAACATGCCTTGCAAGGGTTCTTGATCACGCGTCCGGCGCCGCGGCACTGTGGGCAGGTGGTGCTGATGGTGAAAAAGCCGCTCGACTGGGTCACCGTGCCGCGGCCGGCGCACCGGGGACAGCTTTCGGGCTGGGTTCCCGCGGCGGCTCCCGTCCCGGAGCACTCCGCGCAGCGCTCGAACTTTTCCAGGTCGATCTGGGTGGTGGTCCCCTTCACGGCATCCATGAAGGAGATCTTGAGGTCGTAACGCAGGTCGGCTCCCTGTCGGACGGCGGAGCGAGTGCGGGTGCGGGCCCCGGTGAAGCCGAAGACGTCTTCGAAGATGTCGCTGAAGTTCGTGAAGATGTCGTCGAAGCCGGAGAAACCCCGGAAGCCGGTGCCGTTGATTCCCTCGTGGCCGTAGCGGTCGTAGATCTTGCGCTTCTCGGCGTCCCGCAGCACTTCGTAGGCCTCGGCCGCTTCCTTGAACTTCTCCTCGGCCTTCTTGTCCCCGGGGTTGCGGTCCGGGTGGTACTGCATTGCGAGCCTGCGGTAGCTCTTCTTGACTTCTTCGTCGGAGGCGCTTCGGTCGACGCCCAGAATCTCGTAGTAGTCCCGCCTGTCCATGTCCGATCCGCGCGTTCCCTTCCGGGCGCACCTGTCCCTTCCGATTTTCGGTTAAAATAAGGATGCCCTGCGGGCCTGTCAAGGCGAGGGCGGGCTTTTTTTGGGGATCAGGGCTTTTTCGTAAACCGGTGGAGGGCTTCCTCGTACTTCTGGTGCGTTTTCTGAATGATATCGGGGGGCAACTGCGGAGCCGGCGGCCTCTGGTCCCATTTGAGCGACAGCAGGTAGTCCCTCAAGAACTGCTTGTCGTAGCTCTTCTGCCCGCGCCCTTCGGCGTAGTCGTCCCGGGGCCAGAACCGGGAGGAGTCCGGGGTGAGCACCTCGTCGATGAGGATCAGTTCGTCGCCGGCCAGTCCGAATTCCATCTTTGTGTCGGCGATGATGATGCCCACAGAGTTTGCGATCTCGTCGGCTCGCTTGTAGATGGCGAGGCTCAGCGCGATGATCCGGTCCGTCAGCTCCTTGCCGACGATGCGGGCCATTTCCTCGATCGAGATGGGCAGGTCGTGTTCCCCCTCGGGGGCTTTCGTGGAGGGGGTGAAGATGGGCGCGGGGAGCTTGGAAGACTCCTTGAGCCCGGCGGGCAGCCGGATGCCCGAGACGGGTTTGCCGCTCGTGTAGTCCTTCCAGGCCGAGCCCGTGATGTATCCCCGTACGATGCACTCCACGGGCAGGGGCTTCGCCTTCCGCACGAGCATGCTGCGGCCCTTCAGGACGTCCCGATGGGGCCTGCAGGCCTCGGGGAACTTCTCCACGTCCGTCGTGACGAGGTGGTTGCCGACGATGTCGGCCATCTGCCGGAACCAGAACTCGGAGAGCTTCGTCAGGACCTCCCCCTTTCCGGGGATGGGGTTCGGCATGATGACGTCGAAGGCCGAAATGCGGTCCGTCGCCACGATGAGCAGGTGCTCGCCCAGGTCGTAGATGTCTCGCACCTTGCCGCGATTGACGAGCTTCAGGCCTTTCAGGTCGGTCCGGTACAGTGCGGGCTGCGTCATGGTTTCCTCCTTGCTCATCGGACGTAGAGGTTGTTGCGCTTTTCGTCGCCGATCGTCGAGGTCGGCTTCCTGCCGTAGTTGTGCCCGGGCAGGACGACGGTGTCGTCGGGAAGCGTGTAGAGCCTCTCCTTGATGGCCTTTGCCATGGTGTTCCAGGAACCTCCGGGCAGGTCCGTCCGCCCGACGGCCTCGACGAAGAGGGTGTCGCCCGTGAAGACGTATCCGTTTGTGTACAGCGAGATCCCGCCCGGCGTGTGCCCGGGCGTGTGGATGACCTTCAGCTTGACCGCGCCCGCTTCGATCGTGTCCCCATCGCGGACGAGTACATCCGCGGCGGGCGAGGCCTTCGCCCGGAACATGGCCAGGATCATCGCCGGGGTGGAGGTGAGCATGGACGCGTCCGCTTCGTGGATGACGATTTTCGCCCCCGTCTGCTTTTTCATGTCGGCGTTGCCCGAGATGTGGTCCACGTGCCCGTGCGTGTTCACGATGGCGCGGATCGTGAGGCCGTTTTTCCCGGCCTCGGCGAGGATCCGCTCCGTCTCCGCAGCCGGGTCGATCACGAGGGCGTCCCCCGTGTTCTCGTCGCCGACGATGTAGGCAAAGATGGCCATGTGGCCCACCTGGAGTTGCTTGAGGATCATGTTCTTCTCCGCGGACGAAATTTAAAGGGCTCCGACACCGGTTTCCCTCGACCGTTGCTGTCGGAGCCACGAACAGGAAAATAACATCAAGGCCGCGGTTAGTCAACGGATGATGTGGAGTGCTTACGGCGGCGAGAGATTTCTCCCGCGATAAGGCATTTTTCGACCGCTCTACGGCTTGCTTCGCTGCAGGCGCAAAAACTCGCCCTGCGGGCTCAAACAGTTTGCGCTGCGGCCGCTCCGCTTCACAAAGAGCGGTTAGCGCAAAACGCCTTGACTCGCGTTCAAAATCCCTCGCTGCCTGTCGGGGGAAGTCAACGCTGGCGCACGAGCAAGGCCCCGAAAAAGCCGTCCGTGCCGTGGCGATGGGGGAAGGTCCGGAAGAACCCCTCCGCGTCGACGGTGCCCGCGGGAACCTCCGCGGGCGGGCTCTGGGGGGAGAAATCGGGGTGGGCCTCGAGGAACGCCGCGACGACGCCGTCGTTTTCCTCGGGCATGACGGAGCACGTGCTGTAGAGAAGGGTCCCGCCGGGCCTCACGCAGGCGGCGGCGTTGGCGAGGATGCGGCCCTGCAGGGGCGGCATCTCGGCGAGCTTGCGCTCCGTCAAGTGCCAGCGGATCTCGGGGTTTCTCCGCAGGGTGCCGAGCCCCGAGCAGGGGGCATCGACGAGCACCCGGTCGAACGTCCCCAGGCGGGCCGTCCCGCCCGGGTCGGTGGCGTCGACGGGGGCGGTTCGCACCGCGGAGGCTCCCCATCGCTGCGCCGTCGACTCCAGGGCCGCAAGCTTTGCCCGCTGGTTGTCTGCGGCGACGATCTCTCCGTCGTTTTCCATCAGGGCTGCCAGGTGGGTCGTCTTCCCGCCGGAACCGGCGCAGAGGTCCAGGACCCGCTCCCCGCTGCGCGGCGCCAGCAGGCGCGCGATCAGTTGAGAGGCCTCGTCCTGGACGAACAGCATCCCTTCCGCGATTTCCGGCAGCTCCCGGGGCGATGCGGGCGGCTTTGCCAGGACGATCCCGTCCGGTGACAGTGCCGTTGCCTTCACCTCCAGCCCCACCTGCGCGAGCCTTTCCAGCATTCCCGTCCGGGATGTCTTCAGCGTGTTGACGCGCAGGGTGAGCGGCGGGATCTCGTTGTCCGCCCGGCAGAGGGCGCGCGTTGCGTCGAGCCCGAAGCAGCCGATCCAGCGCTCGACGAGCCAGCGGGGGTGGGAGTAGGCCACGGCGAGGTGGCCTGCGGGATCGGCCTTCGGGTCGGGAAGCTCGACCCCCGCGAGCCCCCGCAGGGCGTTTCGCAGGATTGCGTTGACGAGCTTGTCGCGGCCCGGGGCCAGGCGCTTTGCCGTGCCGACGGCCTCGTCGACGGCGGCGTAGGCGGGGATCTTCTCCGCGAAGCGCACTTGGTACAGGGCGACGCGGAGAATGTTCCGCACGACCGGATCGAGCGTTGCGGGCTTCCCCCTGTAGAATCGATCGATCAGGAAGTCCAGCAGGCCCCGCGTCCGCAGCGTACCGTAGACGAGAAAGGTCAGCAGCCCCCGGTCGACCGCGGCGGGCGGCTGCCCCGATGAGAGGACGCTGTCCAGCAGGGGCTCGGCAAAGGCTTCCTCGGCGTCGACGCGGTTCAGGATCTGGACGGCGAGCGCCCGCGGATCATGTTTCAGCGATGGTGGAAGCCTCAAGGGATGCTCCTGATAGGGGCCGAAAGGGCGTTCCGCTTGGATTCAGAAGGTGAGAGGGGTTGAGGGTGAGAAGGTTGGAGAAGCCTCCGGCAGAATTCGGCATCCCCGTCTTTCCGACCTTCTCACCTTCAACCCTTCTTACCTTCTTCCATGCCCAGCCTCTTTCCCGGGACGAGCCGGAAGCCCCGCAGGAACTCGGCGATGGGCATGCGCTTCTTGCTCTCGAGCCGGACGTCCTTGAGGTACACGGTGCCGCCGCCCGCGGCGACCTGGAGCCCCTTCGGGCCCGCGCCGACAATCGTCCCGGGCGATTCGCAGCCCGGGGCGGCGTCCTCGGCCTCGGCGGCGAAAACCTTGAGCACCTTGCCGTCCAGGTGCGTGTACGCGCCGGGCACGGAGGAGAGCCCGGCCACGAAATGGGCGATGTCTCGTGCGGGGGCTTCCCAGCGGATCAGGCCGTCGTCCTTCTTCAGGCGGGGCGCGAGGGTGGCGCGCGAGTGATCCTGGGGGACCCGGCGGATGGTTCCCGCCGCCAGCCCCTCGATCGCGCGCAACAGGCACTGCGCGCCCAGGACGGCGAGGCGGTCGTGCAGAAGGTCGTAGGTCTCGCCCGGCTCGACGGGCGTTTCCTCCTGGAGCAGGATGTCGCCCGAGTCGACCCCTTCGTCCATCCGCATGATCGTGACGCCCGTTTTCGTCTCGCCCCGGATGAGGGCCCAGTTCATGGGGGCCGCCCCCCGGTACCTGGGCAGCAGCGAGGGATGGACGTTGATGCAGCCCAGGGGCGGTCCGTCGATGATGTCCTTCGGCAGGATCTGCCCGAAGGCGACGAGGACCACCATGTCGGGGGCGAGCCCGCGGAAGACTTCCAGGAACTCGGGCGCCCGGACCTTTTCGGGCTGGTAAACGGCAAGGCCGCGCCGCTCGGCCGCTTCCTTCACCGGCGAGGCGACGAGGCGCTGCCCCCGCCCCTTGGGCCGGTCGGGCTGGGTGACGACGCCGATGACGGGCCAGGCCTTCTCGACCAGCAGCTCCAGCGACGGGACGGCGAACTCCGGCGTTCCCATGAACAAGATGCGGGGCTTTTGCTCAGTCGGCATCATTTTCTGCTTCCTTCACTTCTGCCGCTTTCGTCACGTCTGTCACTCCTGTCGCCGGCAGCTTATCACATGAAATTCAAGGGGTCCACATCGACGCGGATCTCACATCCCTGGATGTCGGTTCCCTCGACGAGCTGCCGGACAAACAGGTGGAGCGGACGCACCTGTCTGCCTCGCACGAGGAGCTGCCAGCGATATCGCCCCCTCACCTTGGCCAGGGGCGCCTCCATGGGCCCGATGACGGTGATCCGCGCGTTGGCGCCGTCGCCCGCTGCCAGCTTTCGCGCCTTCTGTCCGAGCCTCGCGGCCCCCTTCTCCACCCGGTCCTTGTCCGTTCCCGACACGACGAGGTTGATCATGCGGGAAAAGGGCGGGTACTGCAGGTCCCGGCGCAGGGCGATCTCGTCTTCGTAGAAGCCCGCGAAGTCGTGTGCGCGGGTCCGTTGGATGGCGTAGTGGCCGGGATTGAGCGTCTGGATGACGACCGTGCCCGGCTGCTCGCCGCGGCCGCTCCGGCCCGCGACCTGGGTGAGAATCTGGAAGGTGCGCTCCGCGGCGCGGAAGTCCGGCATGTTGAGCGTCGTGTCGGCGGAGACGACGCCGACAAGGGTCACGTCCGGGAAATCGTGGCCCTTGGTGATCATCTGCGTGCCGACGAGGATGTCGATCTCGCCCCGGCCCAGGGACGCGAGGATGCGCCCGTGGCTGCCCCGGGCCGATGTGGTGTCGCTGTCCATCCGGCCGATGCGCGCCTGCGGGAAGAGCCCCTGGACTTCCGCCGCGAGCCTCTCCGTGCCGAGCCCGTAGCTCAGGATGCGCCCCCCTCCGCACTCGGGGCAGGCCGGGGGGGCCTTGACGGAGAAGTCGCAGTAATGGCAGCGAAGCGCCCCCTCGCTCAGGTGATGGGTGAGCGAGACGGCGCAGTTGAGGCAGCGGAATACATGGGCGCAGTCGCCGCAGTAGTGGTACGTGTTGAACCCCCGCCGGTTGAGAAAGAGCAGGGCCTGCTTCTTCGCCTCCAGCGTCCGGCCGATCCGCTCGACGAGCAGGCGCGAAAGGGGGCGCACCTTCCCGTTCGGGTCCCGCTCGCCCTTCATGTCCACGATCTCGACGCGCGGCAGCTCGCGCTGCTCGACGCGCTTCGTGAGCGCGAGGTAGACGAACTCCTTTTCGCGGGTGTTGTAGCAGCTCTGCAGGCCCGGGGTGGCCGAGCCCAGGACGACGACGGCCCCCTGCTGCTGGGCCCGCACGACGGCCAGGTCCCGGGCGTTGTAGGGCATTCGTTCGTCCTGCTTGTAGGAGGTGTCGTGCTCCTCGTCGACGACGAGAAGCCGCAGGTCCGTGACGGGCGCGAAAACGGCCGACCGGGCGCCCACGACGATCATTGCCTCGCCCCGCGCGATCCTGCGCCACTGGTCGTAGCGAAGCGCGGGCCCGATCCCGCTGTGCAGGACGGCGATTCGCCCCGCCGGGAAGCGGCTTTCCAGCCGGCCGACAAGCTGGGGCGTCAGGGCGATTTCCGGGACGAGGTAGAGGGCCCGGCCCCCCCGGCGGACCGCTTCGGCGATGGCGTGGATGTAGACTTCCGTCTTGCCGCTTCCGGTGACGCCGTGCAGCAGGCAGGGGTAGAAGGACCCCGAGGAGATTCCGCGGAGGATCGCCTCGAGAGCGGTCTGTTGCTCCGGGGTCAGGGTCGGGGGCGCGTCGGTCCGCCCGATCGCTGCGGCCGGGTCGGGGCTTCGCAAGGTCTCCCGGTCGCGGACGGTGACAAGGCCCTTTTTTTCGAGGGCCCTGAAGACGGACAGCACCCCGTCGATGTCCGCAACGTCGGCTACCCGGGCCGTTCCGCCCCGGGCCTCTAGGGTTTCGAGAGCCTCCCTCTGGCGCCCGGAGAGCCTGAGCGGTCCCGCCGCGGCCTCCGTCCGCGAGACGATCTTCTCCGTCTTTCCCTGCACGGCGGGCTTGCGGATCCGTTCCTCGAGCCGGACGAACCCGCGGCCTTCCAGTCTCTTGAGCTCCGCCAGCAGGGTCTTCCTCCCCAGCTCCTTTTCGAGGCTGCGCAGGGCCATCCCTGCCGGGCGGCGGCCCAGCGCCTCGAGGATGTCCCGCTCGAGGGGCCTGGGGTCGTGTGCATCCCCGAGCTTGACGGCCCACAGCAGGCTCTCGACGTCGATGCCGCCCGGCAGGATCTCGCCGAGCGCCCTGCCGAGGGGGGTGAAGTAGTACTCGGCGGCCCACCGGTAGAACCGCAGGTCCTCCTCGCGGAAAAGAGGTTCGCGGTCCAGGACCCGGATGATCTCCTTCGTGTCCTGCCTGTCCGACGAGCGGCGGATGCCCACGACGGTGCCCGTGAGCGATCGTCTCCCGAAGGGGGCGAGCACCCTCTTGCCCACGGCGATCTCGCCGCGCCACTCCGCCGGCACGGCGTAGGTGAAGGTGCGGTCGGCGGGGATGTTGATGGCGACTTCGATATACATAATTTATGAGGCGCTATTGACCGGGGGCGAATCTGCCCGACTCGAGAAGGTAAGAAGGTGAGAGGGTAAGAACGTTGGATGAGCCGACGGCCAAATTCACGCTTTCCGCTTCTCCAACCTTCTCACCTTCACACCCTCTCACCCTCTGTGTGGCAGTGAGCCCATAAAGGGCTGAACGGGACTTCCTGCCCGGCGACGCTGCTGCGCAGCGGATTCAGCAGGGGCAACTATACAGCGGGGCCGGAATTTGGGCAAACGAATTCCCTGCGCGGGACGTGAGGGGCGGGGGCGTCGGGAAGGGACGGGACGGCAAGTCGCACCGGAAAGGGAGCTATTCCCCCCGCTGCTTCTCCATCTTTTCTTCCTTCGTCTTGCAGTCGATGCACTGTGTGGTCACGGGGCGGGCCTGGAGGCGCTTCTCCGAGATCGGCCCTCCGCAGGAATCGCAGACGCCGAAGGTTCCGTCGTCGATCCGCTTGAGGGCTTCCTGCATCTTGGCGATGAGCTTGCGCTCCCGGTCGCGGATGCGAAGTTCGAAATTGCGATCCGACTCCAGCGAGGCCCGGTCGTTGGGGTCGGGGAAGTTTTCCTGCTCGTCGGTCATCTCCTGGACGGTCCTCTCCGCACCGTTCAGGAGCTCGTTGATCCGGGTCTGGAGAAGGGCTCTGAAGAAGTCGAGTTTGTCTGGCTTCATTCGTGGTTCTCGCCAAGTGAAAAATGCTCTTAATAAAAAGAGCTAACTTATATAGCGAATAATCGGTTCTTTGTAAAGGAAAATTTAGCCTTCTTTTCGGGCGGGTTCCGGCGGACCGCAGACCTGCAGGACTTTCTCGATGATGTTCGTCGTCGAGGCCCCCTCGATCTCGGGCATGACGGCGACCCGGCCGCCCCACGACCGGACCGCGTCGGCCCCCACGATGTCCTTCTCCGACCAGTCGCCTCCCTTGACGATCACGTCGGGCCGGAGGAACTCGATGAGCGCCAGCGGGGTCAGCTCGTCAAAGACCGTCACGTAATCCACGGAAGACAGGGCCGACAGCACTTCGGCGCGCTCAGCCTCGGGAACGATGGGCCGTGTTTTCCCCTTGATCGCCCGCACGGAGGAGTCGCTGTTCAGAGCCAGCACGAGCACGTCGCCCAGCTTCCTCGCCTCGCGCAGGTAGCGGGTGTGCCCGGCATGGAGGATATCGAAGCAGCCGTTGGTGAAGATGATTGTCTTCCCTTCCTTTTTCAGCCGGCCGATCACGGCCTTGAGTTCGTCTCTCGAGCAGATCTTGTTCATTGCGGCTCCTGGATGGCCCGCGCGAGCGTAAGAGCCCCCACGGATTCGGCTCCCCCCTTCAGGAGGGTCCTGGCGCATTCCCCCAGCGTGCTCCCCGTCGTGTGCACGTCGTCGACCAGCAGGATCCTTCGTCCCCGGATCCTCCCGGGGTCGGGCACGCTGAATGCGCTTCTCATGTTAGACCGCCGCTCGTCCTTTTTCAAGCCCGCCTGCGACTCCGTGTCGACGATGCGCCGAAGGGCCAGGAAGTCCAGGGGGATTCCCCGTTGCCGCGAGATCTCCCGGGCGAGGAGAACCGACTGATTGAACCCCCGCAGCCTCAGCCGCCGGCGGTGCAGGGGGACGGGCACGATGAGTTCGTAGTCCTCGATCCGGAACGAGGGGTAGTCGTGATCCGCCATCAGGCGGCCCAGCCTCTCCCCCAGGGTCAGGTTCCCGCCGTACTTGAAGGCGTGGACGGCGTCGTGCAGAACCGCCTCGTACACGCCGTAGGAGCGCGCGGCATGGACGGGAGGCCTTTTCAGCAGGCACCGTCCGCAGAGATGGTCGGGGCCTTCGTCGGGCGGGTAGGGGATGCCGCAGGAAGGGCACAGGGGCGACGCAACCGGGCGAACCCTCGCGCGGCAGCCGCCGCAGAAAGGGTGGCCCTCTCGCGCCGGCACGACCGCACCGCAGGCAAGGCACAGCGTCGGGAAGAGCAACTCCGCAAGGGCCGCGATCACCGCCGTCACATCACATCCCCCTGGGAAGCGATTTGACCTCGCCGGCATCTTCGGCCACTTCCATCTTCGGGGCATCGGACCAGAGCCGCTCGATGTCGTAGAACTCCCGCACCGGCTCGTAGAAGACATGGACCACGATGTCCGCATAATCCATGAGGACCCATCGGCCGCCCTTCTCGCCCTCGATGCCCAGGGGCAGAGTCCCCGCTTTCTTCATGCCTTCCTGGATGGAAGAAGCGATGCTCTGGACCTGGCGGTCCGACGTGCCGCTGCAGATGACGGTGTAATCGGCAAAGGAGGTGACGTTCTTGATGTTGAGGATCACGATGTTTTTTGCCTTTTTCTCCAAAGCCGCATTGACGGCCAGGAGAATCTTCTGCCTCGTCGACAAATCCTTTTTAGCCAATAATCCTCCTCATTTCATAAACGCGGGTTACCATAGGGAGCTGAAAAGACCGGCCGCCTTCTCTCTAACGCTATGTTTTTGTAACAATATCCTAAGAGCCTGTCAATTTCAATTTGCCCGTTGCCTCGGCGGCGCATATGTGATAAATACTCATAATTGCTTGCTTTCCGGGAAAATGCGATGCAGGACGTCCTGAAACACCTTCAGGTCCATATCCCCTTCGATCAGCTTCTCCAGAAACATCTAGACAAGGTCCTCCGGGAAGGGATCAATCCGGAGATCGCCTTCAACTGCGCCATCCTGGATCGATTCACCGACGGCGAGTACGCCGGCCTGGCGCAGCGGCTCTGCGGGCCCCATCGCTCCATCACCTTCCACGGGCCCTTCATGGACCTGCGCCCGGGGGCCGTCGACCCGGAGATCCGTCACGTGAGTTTCCGGCGGTTCCTGCGCGTCTTCGAGATCGCCGTCCATTTCCGCCCCCGCGCCATCGTCTTTCACCCCTCCTACGACGAGCGATACTACGTTTCCTCGGGGCGCAAATGGCTCGAAAACAGCATCGGGACCTGGTCGAAGCTGCTGCCCCTGGCGGACCAGCTCGACACGCGGATCGCCCTGGAGAATGTCTATGAAACGGACCCCGACTGGATCGGCCGCCTTCTCGACGCATTTCCGACGGAACGGGTGGGGTTCTGCTTCGACACCGGCCACTTCAACGCCTTTGCCAGGGCGCCGCTCGAGACCTGGATGGACAGGCTGGGCCACCGCCTCGTCGAGGTCCACCTCCACGACAACCGGGGCGCCCTCGACGAGCACCTGCCGGTGGGGGAAGGTACGTTCCCCTTCGGGAAATTCTTTTCCATCCTCGCGGGGAAAGGTCTTCGGCCCATCCTGACCGTCGAGGCCCACACGGAGCAGAATCTCTCGAAAACCTTGTTCAACATCGAGAGATCGGGCATTCTCGAGGGGTTTCGGCGGAGCGGTTCCGGCTTCCCGCCGGTCCCCGGGCCCGCTGCGGGGAGGGTCTAACGTGCTGCGCTACCTGGCAAGACGGATCCTGTTCATGCTCCCTCTTTTCTTCGGGATCACCGTGATCTGCTTTTCCGTCATGCACCTGGCGCCGGGCTCCCCGACGGATCTGCAGACGGAGATGAACCCCCGCGTGACGGCGGAGATGAAGGAGCGCCTGCGTGCCCTGTACGACCTCGACAAGCCCCTGCACGTCCAGTACGGCAAGTGGCTCGGCCGGCTCCTCGTGCTGGACCTCGGGGTGTCCTTTTCGCCCGACGCCAGGCCCGTGTCGGCCAAGATCCTCGAGCGGCTTCCCATCACGGTGTTCCTGAACGTGCTGTCCATGGCCCTCATCTTCCTCATCGCCATTCCCATCGGGGTGCTCTCGGCGGTGCGGCAGGGTTCGACCTTCGACCGGGTCATGAGCGTCGTCGTCTTCGTGGGGTTTGCCATCCCGACCTTCTGGCTTGCGCTGCTGCTCATGATCCTCTTCGGCCTGCACCTGGACTGGCTTCCCATCTCGGGCATCCGGTCCCTGAACTACGAGTATCTCCCTCCCGTCGAGGCCTTCTTGGATTTCCTCCAGCACCTGATCCTGCCGGTGTCGATCGCGGCCTTCGGGGGGCTGGCGGGGCTTTCGCGCTACATGCGCTCCAACATGCTGGAGGTGATCCGGCAGGACTACATCACCACCGCGCGGGCCAAGGGGCTGCCCGAGCGGACGGTCATCTACCGCCACGCCCTGCGCAACGCCATGCTCCCCGTGATCACGCTGCTGGGTCTCTCGGTCCCGGGGCTCATCGGGGGGAGCGTCATCTTCGAGACGATCTTCAGCATCCCCGGGATGGGGCAGCTGTTCTACATGGCCGTCATGGCCCGCGACTACCCGGTCGTGATGGGGATCCTCGTGATCGGGGCCGTGCTGACGCTCGTCGGGAACCTGCTGGCCGACGTGTCCTACGCGCTTGCGGACCCGCGGATCCGGATCTCCTGAAGGGCAAACGAGGGACCGCACGATGAAAACGGACTTCTGGCACCGGTTCTCGAAAAACCACCTCGCCGTGGCGGGAAGCGTCGTGGTCGTGCTGCTGTTCGCCCTGTCCATCCTTGCGCCCTGGATCGCCCCCTGCGACCCCACGGCAATCGACCTCAAGAACATCCTGCAGCCGCCCTCGGCGAAACACTGGTTCGGCACGGACCAACTCGGGCGCGACGTGCTGTCGCGGATGATCTGGGGCGCGCAGATTTCGCTCAAGGTCGGTTTCGTCTCCACGGGCATCGCGATTCTCATCGGGACGATCCTCGGCGCCGTGGCAGGCTACTACGGCCGTTGGGTCGACGCGGTCATCATGCGTTTCGTCGACATCATGCTGTGCTTCCCCACGTTCTTCCTGATCCTGGCGGTGATCGCCTTTCTGGAGCCCTCGATCTGGAACATCATGATCATCATCGGCGCCACGGGCTGGATGGGGATCACGCGCTTGGTGCGGGCCGATTTCATCTCGCTCAAGGAACGCGACTTCGTGCAGGCCGCCCGCGTGATCGGGGCGAGCGACGCGCGGATCATCTTCATCCACGTCCTTCCCAACTGCATGGCCTCGGTGCTCGTGGCGGCGACCCTCGGCGTGGCCGGGGCGATCCTCACGGAGTCGGCCCTGAGCTTCCTCGGGATCGGCGTGCAGCCGCCCACCCCGAGCTGGGGCAACATCCTCACGGCGGGCAAGGACAACATCGACATCGCCTGGTGGCTCTCCCTGTACCCGGGGCTGGCCATCCTGGTGACGGTTCTCGGTTACAACATGCTGGGCGAAGGAATCCGGGACTCCCTGGACCCGAGACTCCGGAGCTGAGGCAGTCAACCCCTAACCTCATTCCCGTTATGCCGGCGGGTTCACAGTGAACTCACGAGGAGGATCGGAATGAAAAAACCGGAGGCATTCGACATGGACAGCGCAGACAAGAGAATCATCGAGCTCAAACTCAAGAAAGGCGAGATGCCGGAGAAGTTCCTCGCCAAGTACCTCTCCACGCTTCCCGATTTGGCCGGCCAGGCCGAGGAGGTCCCGATGGACCTGGACCGCAGGAAACCCGCAAAAGGATAAGGCGGGCGCAGATGCTCATCGACTCGCACGCCCACTTGGAGATGCCGCCCTTCGACCGGGACCGCGACCTGGTCGTCCGCAGGGCGAAGGAAGCCGGTGTGGAGATCATCGTCACGGTGGGGACCACCGTGGAGGACTGCCGCAAGGCCCTCGAGATCACCCGCCGCTACCCCGGCGTCTATGCCGTCATCGGGGTCCACCCCCACGAGGTGAAGGACATCGACGGCGGGACCTACGACTCGCTCAAGGGGATGGCGAACCAGGAGAAAGTCGTGGCCTACGGCGAGATCGGGCTCGATTTCTTCCGCAACCTCTCGCCCCGGGCGACCCAGATCCGCCGCTTCGGGGAGCAACTGGAGCTGGCCTCGGAGCTCAATCTCCCCGTCGTGATCCACGACCGCGAGGCGCACCGGGAAACCCTGGATCAGCTCAAGGGCTGGAAAGGCGCCCGGAGGGGAATCATCCACTGCTTCTCCGGCGACTATGCCATGGCGAAACAGTGCATCGGCCTGGGGTTCTACATTTCCATCCCCGGGACGGTGACCTTCGAGAAGAACGAGAGGCTCCGCTCCATCGTCCGGGACCTTCCCCTGGAGTCGCTTCTCGTGGAGACCGACTGTCCCTACCTCACGCCGAACCCTTTCCGCGGCAAGCGCAACGAGCCGGCCTGCGTGGTCCACACGGCCCGGAAGGTGGCCGAGATCAAGGGAAGGAGTTTCGAGGAAGTGGCGGACGTGACGACGGCCAACGCGAAGGCGATCTTCGGCATCCCATAGCAACGCAACCGACCGCAATCAAATGCACTCGAGCATAGAAGGTGAGAGGGTAAGAGGGTAAGAGGGAGAGAAAGTTGGATAAGCCGGGAGCCAACCAAAGGCTGTCGACTTCTCCAACCTTCTTACCTTCACACCTTCTTCCCTTCTTCTTTCGCCAGGTACATCCGGATCCCCCGGATGCCGTTGGAGCAGAAGGTCCTCTCCCGGCTCCGGATGTCTTCGGGCAGTGACTCCCATCGCGCCATGTACGGGTCGCCGGCGATCAGGTCGGCCAGGACGGCCTCCTCGAAGGGCTCGCTGCCCGCATGAAAGTGCCTCTTCGCCGTTCCCACCCAGAAGTCGAGCTGGCGCCGGGCCCTCTCGAACACCTCCACTACATCCTGCCGGCAGCCATAGTGCCCGACGCAGACGAGTTTCACGCCCAGGGCGGCAACCCTGTCGATGGAGTCCCGGAACGTCCCGTGCTGGAAGGGCGGAGGGGTTGCAGGGCGGCAGTAGAGCCCGTCGTCGAGAGGGACGTAGACGCCGGCCACCTCGCCGGCAAACAGGAGGTCGCCCACGCGGTACGAGACGTGGTGCGGCGCGTGGCCCGGCGTTTCCATGGCCTCGATCACGCCGTCGCCGACGGGGATCCGATCCTGCCATGCAATGCTTGCCTCGCGCACGGGGGCCATCTCGCCGTAAGCCTCGGCCACCTTCCCCAGGACCTTTTTCGATTCCTCCCAGAGTTTCTGCGGGGCCACCAGGTGGGGAATTCCCTTGGGGTGGCAATTGACCCTGGCCTCGGGGAAGTGCCGGAGGAGATGACCCGTGCCGCCCGCGTGATCGAGGTGGATGTGGGTGAGCAGGACGTGGTCGACCCTTCCGATGCCCGCCTGTCTCAGCTGATCCGCGAGGCAGGGGATCGTGGACGCCGGCCCAGGGTCCACGAGAATCGTCGCCCCGTCGACCCTGTAAACCCAGGCGCTGATGAACTTCCTGAACCCCTCGAGGGCCTGGTCGATGTCGATGAGGTACAGGTTGTCGCGGATCTGCCGCATGGTCACGTGTTTCCTCCCCGGCGGGTATGAAAATCAGTATATGAGGGCCTGCGGGGGCTGTCAACGGATGGGTCTCACCGGGCCCGGAAGATCCTCAACCACAGGGCGCCGGACATGCAGACCACCCCCAGGGAGGCAAAGGCCAGGCCCCACGCCGCGACCCCGCGGCCGGCGGCATCGAGGATGGCGCCGAAGGCCAGGGGCGCCAGGAAGGCCATCCCGAACCCCGTGAAGGAGTAGACGGCCAGGGTGAGCCCCCTTTGCCGCTCCGGCGACTCGGCGACGAGCCCGGCCGTGAGCGCCCCGCTGTCGAAGAGGTTTGCCATGCCGTAGAGGAAGCACAGGGCTGCGACGAGGGTGAAGTGGAGCCCCGCCGTAAAGCCGATGAAGCATCCCAGGATCCCCGAACCGGTCACGTAGAGAGTGATCGCCCTGCGCCGCCCCCAGGCCATGGCCCCCTCGTTGCCGAGGATGCTGGCGGGCACGCCTGCCAGCAGGATGATCATGGCCACGTTCTGAGGCGAAAGCGGGGGCGTAAACCCCGGTTGAAGGCTCAGGCTGAAGACAAGGAAGGCAACGAGCCAGGAGCGGAACCCGAAGAGCTCCCAGCAGTGCGCCCCGTAGCCCAGGATGTAGCCCACGGCAGGCCGGTTGGCCAGGACGGCCTTCAGGTCGTGGACCGTGATGCGCAGCCCCGCATCCGAGGCCGGCGGTGTGCGGGGCGGGACGACGGCGGCGAAGATGAGCAAAGCCCCCAGGGGCCCCAGTGCGAGAAGTTCCGCCCCCGGCCGCCATCCCAGGAGCGGAGCGAGAAGGCCGGCAAAGTAGACGGACAGCGCCGTTCCGATTCCGTAGGTTGCGGTGTAGAACACGATATGACGGCTCTGTTTCGGCCCGGATACGTTGTCGCTCAAGGCCCTGAGCCCCGGCATGTAGGTTCCCGCCAGGCCGATCCCCGCCAGGAGGCGCAGGGCCGCCGCCGACCAGGTCCCCTCGGCCAGCCGCCCGAAGAGAAACAGGGAGAGGGCTGCCAGGGCCGCCGAGGGCAGGTAGATCCGCCGGGCGTCGATCCGGTCCGTGAGGCCCACGAGGAAGGGCGCCGTCACGGCATAGCCCGCAAAGAAGACGCCGTTGATCCAGCCCGCCTCGGTGTTGGTCAGCCCCCATTCGGCTTGGAGGGAAGGCAGCAGGGCGGGGAAGTACATGGTTCCCGTCATGGAAAGCGTCTCGGCCAGGCAGATCAGGAATACGAAGGGGGCGGGGCGCATCGGCACGCGGGCTCCGGTCCGGTCATGTCGTTGAGGCTACCATCCTTAGCTGCCCGCGGGGCTTCATGCAAGCGCTAATTTCGCCCGGGGCGGCCAAGAATTCGCTTGATTACAGCAGGCCCTTGGGGTAGGTTGAACACACAACTGAATAGCCGATCCTGGGGGTGCCGTACAGGCTGAGAGTATACCCTTCGAACCTGACCTGGGTAATGCCAGCGTAGGGAGTGGCGGAAGCAACGATGAAGGTTCAGAGGCACATCCACTCGAGATGTGCCTTTTTGTTTTGGAGGAGAAGGAAATGGAAATGAAGAGAGTATTGACGATCGCCGGGTCCGATTCCGGCGGGGGGGCCGGGATCCAGGCGGACCTGAAGACGATCACGGCCCTGGGCGGCTTCGGCATGAGCGTCGTCACGGCGCTGACGGCCCAGAACACGCTGGGCGTCCAGGGGGTCTACGACATCCCCGTCGAGGTCATCGAGGCGCAGTTCGACTCCGTGGCGAGCGACATCGGCGTCGACGCGGCCAAGACGGGCATGCTCTCCTCGTCTGCGATCATCCGCTGCGTGGCGAAGAGGATCCGGCAGTATAAAATCCGGAAACTGGTCGTCGATCCCGTCATGGTGGCCAAGGGCGGCAGCCCCCTGCTGCGCGAAGAGGCGCGGGGGACGCTCATCAAGGAGCTGATCCCCCTGGCCGCGGTCGTCACGCCGAACATCCCCGAGGCGGAGGTTCTCACGGGGATGCGGATCGCGAAAAAGGACAACATGAAGAAGGCGGCCGTTCTCATCCACAAACTCGGGGCGAAGAACGTCGTCGTCAAGGGAGGGCATCTCGAGGGCGACGCCATGGACCTGCTCTTTGACGGGAAGAGCTTCCACGAGTTCGCCGTGAAGCGCATCGACACGAGGCATACCCACGGCACGGGGTGCACCTTCGCCTCGGCCATCGCCACGGGATTGGCGCAGGGAGACGGGGTGCTCGAGGCCGTTAAGCGCGCGAAGGACTACGTCACCGAGGCGATTCGCTTCGGTCTTCCCATCGGCGGCGGCCAGGGCCCGACGAACCATTTCGCGCCGGTCTTTCGCGAGGGCGAACGCTACCGTTGTGTGGAGGATCTGAAGAAGGCCATCTCACGGCTCAAGGCCGAGCGGATGGGAAACATCGTCCCCGAGATCCAGTCCAATTTCGGCTATGCCCTGGCCGGGGCGGCATCCGCTGCGGAGGTGGCCGCCGTTCCCGGGCGCATCATCCGCGTCGGGGAGCACGTGGAGACCCTCCACGACCCGGCCTTCGGGGCCTCGAGCCACGTCGCCAAGGTGATCCTCGCGGTGATGCGCTTCGACGGCCATTACCGGTCGGCCATGAACATCCGCTTCTCCGAGGAGATCGTCGACATCCTGAAGGCCCTCAAGTTCGACGTGGCGAGCTTCGACCGGGCCGACGAGCCTCGGGACGTCAAGCTCCGCGAGGGCTCCTCCCTCGAGTGGGGGACGACGAATGCCCTCTCGCGGCACAAAGGTATCCCCGATGCTGTCTTCGACCGCGGGGGCGACGGCAAGGAGCCCATCGTCCGCATCCTCGGTCGCAACCCGGCCGAGGTGGCCGACAAGGTGCTCAGGGTGTCGAAGGCGCTGCATAAATCAAGAAGTTAGGAAGAACAGAAGCGAGGAAGAGCGGAAAAGGCAAAACTTTTTTAACTTCGCAACCATCAGGTGTCAACCTGAATGATGCCGCGCAGCCTTTCGGGAGTGCACGTGCATAAGGAGAACTGAAACATGGCGCTCAACGAAGTCACCATCACCCGGGCCATCGTCGAGACGTACACGAAGAAGCTGCTGGCTCACCTCGACGTCGACGTGGCCGTCGTGGGCGGCGGGCCCGCGGGCCTCGTCGCGGCCTACTTCCTGGCGAAGGCGGGGAAGAAGGTCGCCCTCTACGAGCGCAAGCTCAGCATCGGCGGCGGCATGTGGGGCGGCGGGATGATGTTCAATGAGATCGTCGTCCAGGCCGAGGCGAAGGGGATCCTCGATCTCTTCGGGGTCCGGACGGAAGAATACGAGCCCGGCTACTACACGGCCGACGCCGTCGAGGCGGTCACCACGATCTGCTCGCGGGCCATCCAGGCCGGGGCGAAGGTCTTCAACTGCATCACCGTGGAGGACGTGGTGATCCGCGACAACCGCGTCATGGGGCTTGTCATCACGTGGTCGCCCGTGGAGATGACGGGGCTGCACGTCGACCCGCTGACGATCCACGCGAAGGCCGTCGTCGACGCCACGGGGCACGACACGGAGGTGCTGCACGTCATCGAGCGCAAGGCAGACGTGACCCTCAACACCCCGACGGGCAAGCTCATGGGCGAGCGTTCCATGTGGGCCGAGAAAGCGGAACGGCTCACGATCGACAACACCCGGGAGATCTGCCCCGGCGTCTACGTGGCCGGCATGTCGGCCAACGCCGCCTTCGGGGGGCCGCGCATGGGGCCCATCTTCGGCGGGATGCTCCTGTCGGGCCGCAAGGTGGCCGAGCAGATCCTGGCCGCGGGTTGAAACGGAGAACGGTCATGCAAAGCAAACAAACCCAGCTGGAAATGGCGCGTCAGGGGATCGTCTCCGAGGAGATGGCCGCCTGCGCGAAGCGCGAAAACGTCGAGGCCGAAATCCTCCGCAAGGGGGTCGAGGACGGGACCATCGTCGTCGTCCGCAACAACCGGCACGCCTCCATTGCGGCCCTGGCCATCGGGAAGGGCCTCCGGACGAAGATCAACACGAACATCGGGACCTCGAAGGACCGGGCGGATCTGGCCCTGGAGCTGGAGAAGGTCCGCGTCTCCGTCGCCGCGGGGACGGACACGATCATGGACCTCTCCACGGGCGGCGATCTCGGGGCGATCCGGCGTGCCGTCATCGGCGCATCGACCGTTGCCGTGGGAACCGTTCCCATCTACCAGGCCGCCGTGGCGGCCGTGAGAGCGGGCAAGGCCATCGTGGAGATGACGGCCGACGATCTCTTCCGGGCTATCGAGGAGAACGGCGAGGACGGGGTGGACTTCGTCACCGTCCACTGCGGGGTGACGCGCAGGAGCGTGGAGTGCATCGAAAAGCAGGGCCGGCTCCTGGGCATCGTGAGCCGCGGGGGCTCGATCCTCGCGCACTGGATGGATTTCAACAATCGGGAGAACCCCCTCTACGAGCAGTACGACCGGCTCCTCGAGATTGCGAAGAAGTACGACATGGTCCTGAGCCTGGGAGACGGCCTCAGGCCCGGCTGCCTGGCCGACGCCACGGACCGCGGCCAGGTGCAGGAGCTCATCCTGCTGGGCGAGCTCACCCGCCGGGCCCGGGAGCAGGGCGTCCAGGTCATGATCGAAGGCCCGGGCCACGTGCCGATCCAGCAGATCCAGGCCAACATGCTCCTGGAAAAGAGCCTCTGCAACGGGGCGCCCTTCTACGTCCTGGGGCCGCTGCCTACGGACATCGCTCCCGGTTACGACCACATCACGGCAGCCATCGGCGGGGCCATCGCGGGCTGGGCCGGGGCGGATTACCTCTGCTACGTCACCCCCTCGGAGCACCTGCGGCTGCCCACCCTCGAGGACGTCCGGGAGGGGGTGATCGCCTCGAAAATCGCCGCCCACATCGCCGACATCGCCAAGGGCATCCCCGGGGCGATCGAGCGGGACCACCGCATGGCCCGGGCGCGCAAGGAGCTGGACTGGGAAGGCCAGATCGAGGCCTCTCTCGACCCCGTGCGTTCGCGGGCGTGGCTCGAGAAGAGCAAAAGTGCCGAGGAGGAAGGCTGCACCATGTGCGGGGATCTGTGCGCGGTCAAGATGGGGCGTCAGAAAAAAGCGAAGGCGGACTGACCAGAAGGGTGGTCAAGAAGGGCCAGATGCTAAGCGCCCTTTGAGAGAGAGGGTAAGAGGGTTCGAAGGTGAGAAGGTTGGAGAAGCAAAGGGCGGGATTCCGGCGAGGAACTCATCCAACGTTCTTACCCTCTCACCTTCTTACCTTCTCTGTTAGGCGGGACGTGCCCCCGGTCGCCAGCCTCACGGCCGCCGGTGCCTCTCGTCGAGCAGTTCGTTGATGCTGTCCATGACGACCTTCGTCACCCCCTCGAACTGGGCCCGATATTTCTGCTGGCTCTCGCGCGAGAAGAGCTTGAAGGGCTCCGAGATGCGGAATTCTTTCAGCCTGCCGTCGATGGACAGCGGCTCCCCGATGCGGTAGGTGATCGCGCCCGATCTGGCGAAGGGCGAATGGCCCGTGTAGACCCGGTCGGAGTTGTTGCAGCCCACGGGAACGATCTTCTTCCCCGAGTACAGGGCGATCTGCGCAAGCCCAGGCCTGCCGGTGCCGAGCCTCAACGACCGCGTTCCCTCGGGGAAGATGATGAGGTTGAGGTTCCACTCCTTCACCGCCTTCGTGCTCAACTCGGCCACCTTCTCCATGAGGAACTGGTGGTAATCCTTCAGGTGCTCGATGAAACTCCTCTGGAAGAGGGTTTTCGTTTCGTCCCCGAGTTTCGCCAGCGAAGCGGCCTCGTCGATTTTGCCGTCGATCCAGTCCTTGATGGCGCGGTACTCCTCTTTCCCGATCTTCCGGCCGAAGCGCTGCTTGTAGTATTCCTCCACCAGGTACCCCATGGAAGGCACGGGGATGACGTTGCTTGCGTCCAGCATCTTGCCGACCGCCTTGCTGCGGTAGTATTTCCCCTTGGCCCAGACCGTCGTGAAGGGGTAGCGAAGCCGCCAGAGCTGGTACTGGAAGGGCCAGTAGTTGTATCGGTCCGTGTGGTTCATGGCGAAGATGACCGTCTCGTCGCGGGGAATCCTCTCGAGATTCTCCAAACGGATGTGCACTTTCTGGAAAAGACGATAGTTGGGAGTCAGCACGAGGGATGCAATGATTCTCTGGCCGAGAGGCCTCGATGAGAGGCGGATCTGGTCCAGGTATTTCTCGTCGATCATGACCTCACTCCAGCCGTGCAACCCTTGCTCCGGCGGATTTCTATTACCATAAGGGTTCCATTTCGCAAGGATTTTCTGGTTCCACGGCCTCACGCCCCTTTACATCCCGGCATGGCTGTGCTTAACTGCTTCAATCTTCGGCGAAGGCGGCCAACGGCATGACCCTCTGGAACGAAAAGCGAAGAATTCTCATCACCTGTGCGCGCGGCACCCCGGGGATTCTCTCGGGTGAACTCCAGGCGCTTCGTTTCCCCGTCCTCTCGATGCTGGAGACGGCCCTCGAGACGGAGGGCACTCTTGCCGACACCGTCCGTCTCAATCTCTCCCTGCGCACGGCCCAGCGCATCCTGTATCTCCTGGATGCGTTCCCGGCCGGGCAGGCCCAGGATCTGTACCGACGCCTGGTGACGCTGCCCTGGGAACGGTTCATCGCCGCCGACGGGTACCTCTCGGTCACATCGAGCGTCAAGACCGACGCCGTCAACGACACCCGGTTTGCCAACGTGAAGACGAAGGACGCCATCGTGGACCGCATCCGCGAAAAGCAGGGCCGCCGACCCGACTCGGGCCCGGGCCGCCAGGGGGCCGTCGTCCACCTGCACTGGGAGGGCGATCGCTGCGAGGTCTGGCTCGACACCTCGGGTGAGCCTCTCTCGCGGCGGGGTTACCGGAAGATCCCCCTCGAGGCCCCCATGCAGGAGACCCTGGCTGCCGCCGTGGTCCTTGCCGCGGGATGGGACGGCACGGGGCCCTTGGTCAACCCCATGTGCGGCAGCGGCACCCTCGCGATCGAGGGGGCCCTCATTGCCCTGGGCCGGGCGCCGGGAATCCTGCGGCAGAACTTCGGGTTCATGCACATCCTGGGTTACGATCGCTTCGCGTTCGAGAGGGAGCGGGAGGAGTTGAAAAAAAAGGCCCGCCGCAAGGTCTACGCGAACATCGTCGCCACGGACATCCGCCCCGATGCCGTCGAGGCCGCAAGGCAGAACGCCCGCACGGCGGGGGTGGAACAATTCATCGAATTCAACATCTGCGATTTCCGGGAAACGCCCGTGCCCGGGGGCGACGGGGTCGTGATCCTCAACCCCGAGTATGGCGAGCGGATGGGCGATGCCGCCAAGCTGGGCGAAATCTACAAGGCAATCGGCGATTTTTTCAAGAGCCGATGCCTGGGCTACCGGGGCTATATCTTTACGGGCAACCTCGAGCTGGCCAAGAGGGTCGGGCTGCGGACGAAGCGCAGAATCCCCTTCTACAACGGGCCCATCGAGTGCCGCCTGCTCGAGTACGAGCTCTACCGCGGAAGCCGGAAGGACGGCGCCGGGGGCTGAGTCCTCTCTGGAGCGGAAATTGCACGCCTCGCGGGAAGGGTCAACGGATTCGGCCGCGGGGCGTTTTCATGTGCAAGCAGTGCGGAATTTGAGGAGGCAGTGATGAAAAGGATCATCGTTTTGTTCGCGGCCCTGGTGCTTCTGGCGCCGGCGGCAAGCGTATCGGCCCAGAACGTGAGCACGGGCATCTCCATCTCCAACGGCGAGCTGCGGAGTTTTTATCTGGCCGTCGGAGACTATTACCGGGTACCCGAGGCCCGCGTTACGTACGTGAAACAGCATTACCGTGTCCACGACGAGGAACTCCCCGTGGTGTTCTTCCTCGCGTCGCGGGCCCATGTGGATCCTTCCGTCGTCATCGACCTTCGCTATCGTCAGCGGATGAGCTGGCTCAACATCACCCTGCACTACGGGCTGACCCCCGAGATCTACTATGTGCCCGTGCAGCGCGTGGGACCCCCCTACGGCAATGCTTACGGCCACTACAAGAAGCACGGGAAGGATTACAGGAAGGTCAGGCTCGCGGATGCCGACGTGGTCAACCTCGTCAATCTGCGCTTCATGTCCGAGTACCACGGGGTGGCCGCCGAGGTGGTCATGGACCGCCGGGGCCGGGGCGAGCGCTTCGTCGTCATGAACGACCATTATTACAAGGAAAAGGGAAAGAAGCATCACGGCGACGACAGGGGCAAGGGCAAGGACAGGGACGACAAGTGGGACAAGAAGGGCAAGAAGGACAAGGACGACAAACACGATAAGAACAAAGGCAAGGGACACGGCAAAGGCAAGGACGATTGATAGAATGGGTTGAGGGGCCGGTGCGCAGGGGCCCGTGCGAAACCGAGGGGTGCTGCAGAAACGCAGCGCCCTTTTTTTACGCCAGGGGTTTTGTCAGGTCCAGGCAGCACACGGTCAGCAACGGGGGCCACGGGACGAGCCCTTTTCCCGACAGGAGGGATTGCAACCGGTAGAAGACGGCGGGGAATGTCCAGGGGAGCAGCCTGTGATTCATCCGGGCCGCGCTCGCCGTGGTGAAGATCCCCGGCACGGTCGCCCGCGAGGCGAGGTTGCGGTCAATCGCATCGTAGCTCCGGAATTTTTCCAGCAGGGCTTCGATCAGCCTCGCCCCGCGGGCGGGGCTGATGTCGCGCGTGCCGTCCAGCGAAACGTCGAACGTGGCGAGGAGTTTCCCGCCGGGCTTGATGACGCGGTAAAACTCCCCGACGATGTCTTCGAAGCGGTCCGTGTGCTCCAGGACCGACACGCAGTAGACGGCGTCGTAGTGCGAACCCTCGCTGGGGATGCTGCGGATGTCCGCCTGAAAGAACTCCACCCTGCGGGCGGCGGGGTTGTCGATCTTATCGAAGACATCCCGGAGCCCCGCGTCGCTGTCACAACAGTGAACCTTCATCGACGCGTGTCGCTCGCAGAGATAATAGGGGAAAAAGGTCACCCCCGACCCCGCGTCCAGGACGATCGCTTCCCCGTTTTTTTCGAAGGCGGTGTCGAGGCGGCCGGATACGAAGGGATATTCCCACTGTCGGCTCCACTGATGAAGCGGGTCTCTTCCCCATCGCCTTCCGTGTCTGCCCAGGGCCCCCCCATTGGCGGACAGGAAGCGGTCCGAGAACGCCTCCATGTCTTTGAACTCGGCAGAGTCGAGGATGGCCCGATAGTCGCTTTCCGACGGGAGACCGGGGGGCAGATTCCGGGGCATTCCTGCCATTCGGCCTACTTCCTCCGCTCCACGGACCGCAGGGACTCGTCCATTTTCCTCAGCTCCTCGCCGTAGGCGGCCCAGTTGCCCTGTTTCATGTACTCCTGGGCCCTCCGGTAATGCTGCAGGGCCTCGAGGGCCATTTCTCGGTCCGTCCGCTGCCTCGCTTCCGCCGCGGCCGTTGCGGCCGGGGGCCTTCCCCCCCTGTCGCGGATCAGCTCGCCGCCGAAGATGCGCTGCAGGGACTGCTCCAATGTTTCCTCCATGGCGATCATGTTGCCGAAGGCCACGATGACCCGCTTGAGCTCGGGCAGCTGTCCCTTCTCGGCCGAGAGGTAGAGCGGTTGGACGTAGAGGATCGACTTCTCGATGGGGATCGCCAGCAGGCTGCCCCGGATCGCCGACGAGCCCCGCTGGTTCCAGAGCGAGAGCTGCTTGGAGATCTCGGCGTCCTGGTCGATGCGTGCGTCGATCTGCCGCGGGCCGTAGACGAGCTTCTGCTTCGGGAACTGGTAGGCGATGAGCTTGCCGTAGTTGGGCATGTCGCAACGGACGGCCATCCAGGCGGCCATGTTGTCCTTGCGGCTCGGCGTGAAGGGGACGAGCATGATGAACTCCTCCTTCTTCTCGCCGGGCAGCTTCATGATCGTGTAGTAGGGGTCCATCTCCTGCTCGCCGCTGCGTCCCGGCCTGCCCGGGATGGCCCAGAGGTCCTCCTTGTTGTAGAAGACCTGGGCGTCCTGCATGTGGTAGGCCCGGAACATGTGGGCCTGGATGCCCAGCATGCCGCCGGGGTAGCGGACGTGTTTCTGCAGGGCCTCGGGCATGTCGGCCATGGGCTTGAAGACCCCCGGGAAGATCTTCGCGTAGGTCTGCAGGATGGGGTCCGTCGCGTCGCTCACGTAGAGCTGCACCGTGCCGTCGTAGGCGTCGACGACGGCCTTGAAGGAGTTGCGGACGTAGTTGCCCACGTTCTTCATGGGCTCCGAGTAGGGGAAGCGGTCCGTCATCGTGTAGCCGTCGACGAACCAGACGAGCCGACCCTCGGGAGTGATCACGAGATAGGGGTCGCCCTCGAGTCGCGCGAAGGGCGCGATCCGCGCGACGCGCTCCCGCACCGTGCGATAGTACATGATGCGGCTCTCGTCGGTGATCTCGTTGGCCAGCAGGATCGTCACCGAGCCGAACCGGGCCGCGAAGAGGAGCTTGCGGAAGAAGGACAGGGGCACGCCGCCCTTGCCCTCGTAGGTCGAATACACGTTCTTGTCTCCCACGGGGTAGTCGAACTCGGGCGCCTTGGTGCGCACGAAGACGTAGTCGTTCGACGTCTCCCCGTAGTAGATCTCCGGCCGGGTGACCTTGAGGTTTGCCGTCGAGACGGGCGGGATGTCCTTGATGAAGAACTCGGGGAGCCCCTCGGCGGTGACGCGGTTGACGGGGCCCACGACGATGCCGTAGCCGTGGGTGTACGTCAGGTGCTCGTTCACCCAGGTCCTGGACGGCAGCGACGGGTAGTGCATCTCGCGCGGCGAGAGCATCACCTGGCGGTACTCGCCGTTGACCATGTAGCGGTCGTTGTCCACGTCGGTGAACTTGTAGTACGTCCGGATCTCCTGCAGCTGCCCGTAGGTCTGCAGCAGCGGCGCGTCGTTCCAGAGGCGGATGTTCTTGATCGTGAGGTCGTTTCGGCGCAGATCCTCGCGGGTCAGGTTCTCCTCGGCGGGGAAGTCCCGCTCCTCGATGTTCTCGAGCTGGTAGGCCAGGCGGGTGTACTTGATGTTCCACTCGATGTAGGGCCGCTCGAGGACGATCTCGTTGGGGATGACCTGGAACTTCTGCACGAAGGTCGGGTAGACCCCCCGGCCCAGGATGAAGAGGGCCGCAAAGGCGCCGACGGCCACGATGGGGATCAGCGCCTTGCCGACGAAGGCGTAGGCGACGATCGCCGCCCCGCAGAGCACGGAGACGACCATGAGGGCCTTGAGGACCCAGAGCTGGGTCGTCACGTCGGTGTAGCCCGGGCCGAAGACGACACCGCGCTTGGTGAACAGGATCTCGTTGAGGGAGAGCCACGAGCCGAAGACACCCCAGAAGAAAAAGAGAGACACGAGGATCAGCAGGTGCCGCTTCGCCGCCGGCGCGAGGCTGAAGACCTGCGGCGGCCGGATGACCACGGCCTTGCGGATGACGTAGACCATGGCCGTGGCGACGAGGGTGAAGAGGTTCAAGCTCACGAACCAGCCGAAGATGTGGTTCAGCAGGGGCAGCTGGAAGACGTAGAACCCGATGTCCTTCCCGAAGAGGGGGTCGTTCACCCCGAAGGGCGTGGCGTTGACGTACAGCAGCAGGTTCTCCCACTGGTTGGCCCCGGCCAGCGCGGCAAACAGGCTGAGCAGGAGGGAGATCGCCAGGATCATGAGCTGCAGGGGCTTCTTCCCGGGGGTCACGTCGATTGTGTCGCTTCCCTCGTGCAGCTGGAACTGCGGGGCCAGGCGATTGGCCGCGGCGAGGTTCAGAAAGAAGAACAGGAAGTAGGGGATGCCGAAGAACGCGGCCGCCTTGAGCTGGGCGACGAGGCTGACGGTGAAGACGTTCTCGTAGCCCACTTCCTGGAACCAGAACCAGTCCGCGATCAGGCCGGCTGTCCGCCAGAAGAAAAAGAACAGGGCGCCCAGGACGAGGGCCAGGATGAAGCCGCGAGGCAATTTTGTCGGAGGCCGGATGGTGCGGATGTCGACCATGATGGGGGGTCCCCTTTTGTCCGTGGTTTCCCGGGTTTCCGGGCGTCTGTGGCGCACTATAGGGTATCGCCCGGGGGCTGTCAAGGGACGTGACCCGCACGGGCCTTGACGGGGAGTGTATAATGCGGCAATAGGTAACGGTCGGAGTGCCGCCAAAAGGGGGAGAGCGCCATGGAAGCCTACAGGATCGGCGATCACGTCGTTGCCGCGGACACGGAGGAGGACGCCCGGCACTTTTACCGGGAGGAGGTCGGGAAAGAGGCGCCTGCGGAGATCGAGGAGTTGAGCGTCTCTTTCGAGGTGCCCGTCGGGGAGGGGAAAACAGCCAACCTTCGGGATTTGATGAACAAGATCATCGACGAGCGCTGTGCGTGGCTGCGGCTGGGTGTGCCCTGTGAGCTGCACTGGCCGTTCATCATCGCGAAGCTGAAATAAGGGGCCCAGGGCGCAGGGACCTCGCCCATTTCAAAGAGACGGTCATTCCGGGCTCGACCCGGAATCCTGTCTTACCATGGATTCCCGCTCCCGCGGGAATGGCACCTCGAGGTGATCTGTTGATCCGCTGCCGTCCTCTTCTCTTCCTGCTCATCCTCCTGATGTTTGCCGGCTGTGCCCGGCGGGAGGCGCCTCCCGAGCCGATCCGGCCCCCCGGTAAGGGGCCCCTGCCGGCCCGGATGGGCTTCACCATCCAGGCCGGGGCTTTCTCGAAGGCCGAGAACGCGGCGCGGCTCACGAGCCGTCTCAACCGCGAGGGCCTCTCCGCCTACTACTTCGTCTACAAGACGGGGCTCTACAAGGTCCGCTTCGGCAACTTCAAAACGCCCGAGGCGGCCGCGGAACGCGCCCGGCGCCTCGTGGACAAGGGCATCATCGAGGAGTACTGGGTCGTCAACCCCCGCGAGTACGCCATCGCCCTCGAGGACGAGAAGGGCGAGGACTATGTCCGCGACGAGATCGTGCGGACGGCGAGAAGCTTCATCGGCGTTCCCTACCTGTGGGGCGGCGACTCGGCCGACGAGGGATTCGACTGCAGCGGCTTTACCATGGCCGTCTACCAGTACAACGGCCTCATGCTGCCCCACTCGTCGCGCGATCAGTCCGAGATGGGAAACCCCGTCGGCCGAAGTCGTCTCGAAAAAGGCGACCTGGTCTTCTTCAACACGAACAACTCGGGCAAGGTCTCCCACGTGGGGGTCTACATCGGGGGCGGGCGCTTCATCCACGCGCCCGGCCGGGGCAAGAAGATCGGCATCGAGTCGCTCGACGGCAAGTACTACAGCACGCACTACGCAGGCGGGCGCTCACTGCTGTGATGCGTTCACCTGGCGCTCGATGATCCTGTCGAAAGCGGCCAGGGCCTCCTCCAGGGTGCCCGTGTTCAGCACGTACTCGTCGGCCAGCGCGATGGGGACGGCAAGGCCGTAGTCGATCTCCCTGCGGTCCCGCCCGTCGAAGGCCGCCGCCGAGTCGTCGGAGCGACCGCGGGCGAGCACCCGCGCCCTACGCAGCGGTCTCGGGGCCAGAAAGGCGATGACCACCGTTTCGGCCTGCGCCCCGATGAGGTCGACTTCCTGCCGCGACCGAATCCCTTCCAGAAACGCCACGGAGGCCCCCGAATCCAGCGCCGCCTTCAGGGCAAGCCTCGTCACCCCCATCCCGTCGGTGCCGCGAAGCTCCGTCGAGAGTCTCGCCATGCTTTCCGCATCGGGCGCAACGCCCCTCCGAGCCGCCTCGGCCCTCACGATGTCGCCCGTGGCGAAATAGGGGTAACCCTTCGCGCGGGCAACCTGCCGGGCGATGTCCTTGCCCGCCGCTGGCATCCCGACAATGATGAAGCACTTCACAGTCGATTCCCTCCCTGTGTCTTTCCCTGGACCCGAACCCCTATACCCGATACCCTGTTGTTCGCGCAAGGGTTGACCGGGGGCGCCCCTTTCGTCTATATAAGACCACCGGTTGCCGCGGTGCAATCGGCGAACGAAGAAAAGAGGGTATCGCTCATGCAAGGGAAACGAATCCGTGAAAGCGCCATCCTGCTCGCCCAGGTCATGAACCCGCAGGACGCCAACCCCGCCGGGAACGTCCACGGCGGCGTCATCATGAAGCTCATCGACACGGCCGCGGGGGCGGCCGCAATCAAGCACGCGGGGGCAAACTGCGTGACGGCCTCCATCGACCGCCTCGATTTTCACAACCCCGTTTTTGTCGGCGACCTGGTTACCCTGAGGGCAGGCATCAATTACACGGGCAAGAGTTCCATGGAAGCCGGCGTGCGCGTCGAGTCGCAGAACCTTTTTACCGGCGAAACGCGCCACACCGTCTCGGCCTACCTCACCTTCGTGGCCCTGGACCAGCAGGGCAGGCCGATGCCCATCCCGCAACTCATCCTGGAGACGGCCGACGAGCAGCGCCGAAACCGCGAGGCTCAGGCACGCCGGGAGGCGAGACTCCGGGAGAAGACCAAGGAGAAGGCCTGCCAGCTCAGCGGCGAGACCTGCGACTGATACCCCCCCACAACACCCCCTCTCCGCCAGCGGGAGAAGCAATCACCATTTTCTTTCTCCCCTCGCGGGAGAGGGCAGGGGTGAGGGGGAATAACCCTCTTTACCGAGGCCCTATGAAAAAGCTCAACCCCGAATACGTCAAGATCGTCACCAAAATGGCCAACGAGAGCCCCTTCTTCCGCCACCTCGGCATGGTGATCGCCGAACTCGGCATGGGCGAGGCCCTTGTCGAGCTCCAATCGCGTGACCACCACCTGCAGGTGTACGGCAACGTTCACGGCGGCGTCATCGCGTCGCTTGCGGACACGGCCATCTTCTGGTCCTGCTTTGCCGAGCTCGATGAGACCGTCGGGATCACGACGGTGGATCTGAAGGTCAACTACCTGGCGCCCGTTGCGGATGGGAAACTGTCGGCGCGCGGCAAGCGGATTCGCCTGGGCCGCACCCTGGGCCTCGGCGAGACGGAAATCTTCAACGGCGAGGGCAAGCTCGTCGCCCACGGGACCTCCTCGGTCATCGTCCTGCCGGATTTCCATTTCCCCGGCAACCCGAAACTCCCGCCGAAATTCCTGTAGATTCCACCTTCCGAAACTCCCGGATCCCGCTGCTTCCAACGTGTTTGGGAGGGCACAAAATCTGCATGTTTTCCTGCGGCGCCGCGGTGATTTCACCCGGGGCGCAGGATGAAAAACGAAGGGGATTGGCGATGAAGGTTCACCCCATTGCAAAGCTTCTATCTGCCGTCGTTTCCGCGCTGTTTCTGCTTGTGACGGTCCCTGCACATGCGGAAGAGCAGCAGGGCTGCAAGAAGGTCTGCGCAAAGACTGACCAGAAATGCATCCAGACCGAGAGGAAATGCACAAAAATGAAGCAGGAATGTGCGCAGTTGGCGAAGAAATGTGTCGCGACGAAAACCAATTGCCTCCAGCGCAACGCGAAGACCGGCCAGTGCACCTCCAGCCAGGAAGTCTGCGCGCAGTACCAGGAATACTGCGCCCAGTACCGGCAGGCCTGCACCCAGTACGAGGACGTCTGCACGAAAAAGCAGGAGGTCTGCGTGCATTACAGGGAAGAGTGCCCCCCGAAAACGGTGAAGCGCGTGAACCCCAAGCCGGCAACCGTCACACCGACCGCCCCGGTTCGATCCGGTTTCGTAGCGCCGCCCTCGCAAGGCTGCCGGCAGCAGGGTGCGACCACCTGCAGCGGCGGCCAGGTCTGGAAGTGCGAAAAGCTGGCGTCCGAATACGGCTGGATTCTCCAGAACCAGAAGTGCCGCTAAGCGATGGACAGCGTCTCAACGTCCCTTCCTGCGCTGACGGGTATCAAAAACCTGAATTCTGATACGGCCGCCGCGAATCTGCAAAGGGATTCATTGCGCATGTCGGGGATGTGAGACGGGAAAGGAGACAATGACATGATTCGAAAAGGATTCTGTTGCCTGCTGGCAATCGCTATCCTGGCATCCTGGAGTTTTGCGTCGTCGGCGCAAACCGTGCCCGAAGAGGCCAGGCGCTACCTGATGCGCGGGATGGCCGCCGAGGAAATGGCCAAGGCGCCGAAGGACTTCGAGCGGGCCGCCCGAGAGTACGGGCAGGCGGCAAAACTGGCCCCGACCTGGCCGGAGATTTACGTCTACCTCGGGTCCGCGCAGACAAAGGCGGGCAACTACCAGGGCGCCATGGCGAGCTTCAGGCGCTTCCTGGAACTTGCCCCCAACAGCCCGGATGCGGGGAAGGTCCGCGACGAGCTCTACAAGCTCGAGTACCGGGCCGAGCAGCAGTCGAAGGTCGTCGAGATCGGGGGAGCCTATGAGAGTGCCAGGGGGACCTTCACCGTCACGGTGTCCGGGGCGGATTTCTCGGCCCGATGGCGTGGTCCTGTCAAGGGCGTGGATCTCAAATTAGGGGGAATGCTGGGGCCGGCAATTGATTTCACCGGGAGAGGGCAGAGCGAGGAGGTCTTCACGGGCGTCATGGCCGACGGTGTCATCAAGGGCATGTGGCGGCGGGCCCCCTTCAGGGAGGACAAGTCGAGTTGCACGATCCCCGGCGACCAGTCGGAGTTCACCGGGACGGTAGGGGATGACGGGGCCACGATCAGGCTGAAGTTTGTGCGCTCGAGTTACGTCGCCGACTACACCAGCGTCTTTATCGGGCTGGAGAACTGCACAGGCGTGAACAAAACCGGCGAGATGCCCGAGGAAATCGTGCTCTTCAAGCCCGGGAAGGTGAAAAACACCTCCGTCCCCGATTTCCTGCAGCCGGCCTTCGGCAAGACCGTGGGCCTCGTCGGAATCGGCCTTGCGGAGAACGATCCGAGGCACATCGCCAGCGTTGAGCAGGGCATGCCGGCCGCCGAGGCGGGCATCCGGGCCGGCGACCGCCTCCTGAAAGTGAACGGCAAGGACGTCGGCGGAATGAATAGCGCGCAGATTGCGACCCTGGTCCGCGGGAAGGCCGGCACCAAAGTGACCCTCGAGGTGGAGCGCAAGGGCGAAGCGAAACCGCTGGGCTTCACGCTGATCCGCAAGGCGCCGCAGTGATTTCTGCCGCCCCCCTCCTTGCTTTCTCCTGTCCTCTCCCTGATGGGAGAGCCCTTCGACGCGCTCAGGGCCGTGAGCCTGCCGAACGGGATAGAGGAGAGGGTAAATGGGCAGTCAAACACTCATCACGTGCAAGGCGTCTCCCTCTATTGGGAGATGAATATATCGAAGGGAGCCACACCATGATTCGTTATTTGTCCCGACGGGCGTCTTCCTTGTGCACCGTTATCCTGGCTGTCTTTTCGCTGATCCTGTCCGGTCCGGCGTTCCTGTCCCCTGCCGATGCCGCCGAGGTGCTCCGCGTTACGGCCGGCGACGGCAAGTCGTTTTACTCCTACTCCACCCGCCTGAGCATCAAGCAGGAGTTCTATCTCCTGAACATCAACGGCGGCACCAGGCCTTATACCTTCAGCCTGACCAAGCCCTTCGTCGTCGTCGAGCCGTCGTACCCGGGGGCGCAGGTCTCCTTCAAGGTGATCCCCAAGGCGGTGGGCACCACGGTTCTCACGGTCAAAGACAAGGCGGGCAACACCATGGTCCGCGAGATCGTGGTCTACGACCCCGGGGTGCAGCCACTTGCCCTCGGCACGCTGCCCGGCGCATCGAACCCCGTGGCGGTCGGCCAGGGGCGAGGGTTTGGCGTCTCGGGCGGCAAGGCGCCCTACACGGTCGTGTCGGCCAACCCCGGCATTGCCCGCGTCGAGGCCCGGACGAACCTCTACATGGTCTGGGGGGTGGCAGCCGGTTCGACGCAGATCACCGTCACCGACGCGGCGGGCGCGAAAGCGCAGGGCACGGTGCACGTGGGCACGACGAAGCCGTTGAGCCTCTCTGGCGACGCCACGATCCTTGTGGGCGGCAAAGGCGAACTGATCATCGGCAGCGGCAACCCCCCCTACACGGTTTCGACCAGCCCGCACCTTGCGGCGGCGCTCAAGGGCAACGACTCTTACGGACGGACCGTCTACATGCTCACGGCCAAATCGGCCGGTCAGGGGGCGGTCACGGTCCGGGACGGCAAGGGCCAGGCGGCGACCCGGAACATCACGATCAAGGAGTGGGTCACCCTTTCCTTTCCCCAGCTGACGGCCGAGCCGAGAGCCCTCGACGTGGGGCAGACGACCCCGCTGGCCGTCTCGGGCGGCAAGCCCCCCTATACGGTGACCGCGAGCAATCCCGCCGCCGTGAGCATCCAGCAGCAGTCAGCCGGGCAGTACTCCGTCACCGGCCGCCAAGCCGGTGTGGTCGGCATCATCGCCAAGGACAGCGCCGGCGCGACCCGCGAGCTGTCGCTGATTGTCCGGAACCTTCCCACGCTGACGCTCGCCGCACCGTCCTCTCTGACAGTGGGCTCGACGGGCACGCTCACGCTGGTGGGCGGCGCGGGCCCCTTCACGGTGACGGTGTCCGGAAGCCAGCTCACGGCGACCAAGGTCGAAGAGAAGAAGTACACGCTGACCGCGAAAGCGGCGGGCAGCGCGATCATCACGGTCAAGGACGCCAAGGGCACCACCAAGCAGCACACCGTTTCCGTGACCGTTCCGATTGCGCCGCTGAAGCTCTTCGTGTCGTCCAACACGCTGCAGCTCGGTGCGACGGGCACTGCCGCCATCCGGGTCCTGTCGATCCAGGGTGGCGTTGCGCCCTACACGGCAACCGTTTCCGGCAACCAGCTCACCCTGACCCAGGTCAACGCCACGCAGTTCCAGATGACCCCGAAGGTCAAGGGGACGGCGACCATCACCGTCAGGGACAGCAAGGGAGCAACGGCCACCCAGGCGATCACCGTGCAGTAGGGAATCCAGAGCGAACCAGGAAGAAAAGCAGGCAGCAGTCCATCAAGGAAGAAGGCAGGGCCGCAACGGTCCTGCCTTCCGTTTATTAACTGTTTGAGCCCTCCTTCTCCGCTGGCCATCTAAGGGTTTTCTCCTGCGGCAATCAGGGATTGACGGATAGTCTTTTAAGAACCTTTACGAAATAATTCTATTCTCGGCCGGCCCGGTTCCGGCCGTCAAATTCCGGTAATCCTTTTGGCCTTGGAGGGGAGAAATGGACACCCCGACCATGATCGGCATCCGGTCGATCGCCGAGGATACGGTGTCACTGGTTTCGTACTTCCCGATCCCCTTTTTCGGGCTCCTGCCCGTCAACGCGTTCGTGATCCGTGCGGGTGAACCCGTTCTTGTCGATACGGGCCTTGGCGCCCTGCGGGAATCCTTCCTCGATCATCTGCGACAGGTTATCGGTCTCTCCGAGCTGCAGTGGATCTGGCTCACTCACACCGATGCCGACCACATGGGCAACTTGTTGACAATTCTTGCCGAGGCACCCCGTGCGCGAATCGTCACAACGTACCTGGGAATGGGCAAGATGTCGCTGCAGCAGCTGCCCCTGGAGCGCGTCTACCTTCTCAACCCGGGGCAGAGTCTCCATGCGGGAGATCGGGACCTGCTCTGCGTCAAGCCCCCGACCTTCGACGCCCCCGAGACAACGGGCTTTCTCGACGCCCGGACGCGCATGCTCTTCAGCGCCGACTGTTTCGGGGCGCTCATGAAAGCGCCTGCGGAGTCGGCCGGGGAGATCGAGCCGGAGGATCTCCGCGAGGGGATGGTGGTCTGGGCGACGATCGACGCTCCGTGGCTGGCGACAGCCGACAGGAAGCAGTGGGCCCGGTCCCTCGACAGGGTCCGCGGGCTCGAGCCGAAGGGCATTCTGAGCAGTCACCTTCCGCCTGCCGTGGGTCTCAACGAAACTCTCCTGCGGCACCTCGACTCGGCGCAATGCGCCGCCCCGTTCATGGGCCCTGACCAGGCGGCCCTGGAGAATCTGACGAAAGGCGTCGGCAAAGTCTGAACGGGTGGCCGCAGGGTCCTCCCGCCGATTGCACGATTCATTCAACCAGCCAGGAGGTGAAACCATGATCAGACAAATCCGAATCCGAAACGTTTGCGCCGCTGCGGTCGCATTGGTCTTCATGCTGGCTTTCGCTGTTTCTGCATTGTCCGCGACAGATGAGTCCCTCGCCGGGTTGAAATCCGTCAAGGCGATTTTTGACGTGAGGGCTGCCAGTGCGAAGAGCGCCGCCCTGCAGCTCAAGCTGATCCATGACACGTACAAGGACAAGAACATCCGGGCGGCGTCGAAAAAGCCGTCCTTCGTCGTCGCCTTCATGGGACCGTCCGTCAAGCTGATTTCGACGAACAGGCAGAGCTTCTCGATGGAGGACCAGAAGGTCATGGATGAAATCGCCCAGACGGTCAAGGCAATGGCCGCGGACGGGATCAAACTCGAGGTATGCGACTTTGCCGTCAAAGCAAACGGCATGGACCCGGCCTCGATACTGCCGGAGATCAAGCACGTTCCGAACAGCTGGATTTCCCTGATCGGCTACCAGGCCAAGGGCTATTCCATCGTGCCTGTCTACTGACGCACAAGGCGGGAAGCGAAGGGCTCCCGCAGAAAGGGAGAAACGAACATGAAAATGAGGTACAGGGCAATCTCATTGCTGACAGTATCCGTCTTCCTGATCGTCACCGGTTGCGCCACTATCCCGGAAGAGCACAAGGGCGCCGCCACGGGGGCCGGTGTCGGCGCGGCTGCGGGCGCCGTGCTGGGAGCCGCGATGGGTGACGCGAAGGGTGCAGTCATCGGCGGTCTCCTGGGCGCGCTGGTCGGCGGGGCCATCGGCCACTACTACTACGATCAGAACAAGTCGCGGAGCGAAACGGCCAACCAGTATGGCTACCGGTCGACCCAGGGCCCCATGATTCGCATCGAAGGAGCCTCCGTCGAGCCGCAGACCGTGGCGCCGGGCGGCAAGGTCGACATGAAGCTCACCTACGCCGTGCTCACGCCCGCCGAGGCGACGGAGCTCACCATTGTCGAGAAGCGCGAAATCCGCCACGATGGAAGCCTGGTGGGGAATCCCGAGGTGACCGTCGTCCGCAAGGGAGGCACCTATACGTCCAACATTCCCCTGACGCTGCCCGCCAATGCGAAGAGCGGGCTCTACGTGGTAACCGGCACGGTGCAGTCGGGCCAACTTTCCGAAAAGATCCAGTCGGCCTTTACGGTTCGCTGAGGCCGGCGGCGGCCCGAGGCCGCGGCATTTTATGCTGAATCGACATCCTGAAAGGAGCCACACCATGGGCAAACCCTATGTACGTCTCGACAAGAGCAAGGCCGCGGTCCTGCTGGTGGACCACCAGGCGGGGCTGTGTTCCCTGGTGCGCGACATCGACCCCGACACGTTCCGGAACAACGTGCTGGCCCTGGCCGATCTCGCGAAATACTTCAATCTGCCCACCATCCTGACGACGAGCGCCGAGAGCGGCCCGAACGGGCCGCTGATGGCCGAGTTGAAGGCAACCTTCCCCGATGCGCCCTACATTGCGCGCCCCGGCCAGATCAATGCCTGGGACAACGAGGATTTCGTGAAAGCCGTCAGGGCGACCGGCAGAAAACAGCTGATCATCGCCGGCATCGTCACCGAGGTGTGCGTGGCGTTTCCGGCCCTGTCCGCAATCGAGGAAGGCTACGAAGTCTTCGTCGTGACCGACGCCTCGGGCACCTTCAACGAGGTGACGCGCCACTCCGCCTGGGACCGGATGTCGGCGGCCGGTGCCCAGTTGATGACCTGGTTCGGCGTGGCCTGCGAGCTGCATCGCGACTGGCGCAACGACGTTGAGGGCCTGGCGACGCTGTTCGCCAACCACATCCCCGATTACCGCAACCTGATCAACAGCCACAAAGCCGGCAAGTAAAGATCCCGGCTCCATTCCGGCTGTGCAGGACACGGTCACGGTCATTCTGCGCAATGCGTCTTTTGCGGAAATCTGGTAAAAAGAAATGAACCACCGTGAAGGAGGGTGACCATGGGAATTCTGTCCTGGATCGTGATGGGGCTGATCGTCGGGCTGCTGGCAAAGTTCCTCATGCCGGGCAAGGACCCGGGCGGGCTCATCGTTACGGTGCTGCTCGGGGTGGCGGGCGCTTTCGTGGGCGGATACGTTGGGTCTTTCCTGGGGTTCGGGACCGTCACGGGGTTCAACCTGGGGAGCATCCTGCTGGCTACGGGCGGCGCCATTCTGCTGCTGATCCTGTACCGGTTCATCAAGAAATAACGCGCCGGCCTTTCCCCCTTTCATAAAGGGGGACAAAGGGGGATTTGTACTTTGACCCTCGCCGGGAGTGGACAGAGGCGAGGGTGAGTCCTGCCTTGATTTCAAGAGGGGATATTGCCGAGCGCTCGCCTTTGAAATGTCAACAATCAGGCCTGACCCCGACTCGCCCCGGACGTGCTTTGTGCGAAACCCCCGTTCTCGAAAGAAAGCGGGGTTTTCTGATTTCATGGGACGCGTCCGCTCAATAAAATCCGTGGATGCAAGGAAAATTTCGTATTATGATACCCCTCCGTATGAGAAAAGATGAATCGTTGTGGGGCATTGAGAGAAGGAGGATGAAGCCATGAAGAAGATCGCAGTTCTCGTCGCATTGATGATGCTGGCCGCGGCACCCTGCGCCCTTGCGGCGCCACAGGCGAAGGCCGCTCCGGTGTCGGTGGACAAGGCGAAGGCCGAGGGGAAGGTGGCCTTCTACGCCAACATGACCTCCGTCGAGCCCGTGATGGAGGCCTTCCAGAAGAAGTACGGCATCAAGGCCGAGTACACGAGGCTCTCGACGAGCAAGTTCATCGCCACGATCCTGACGGAGCACGCGGCCGGCAAGCTCACGGCCGACGTCCTGCAGGCGCCCGTCCCGGTTATGGAGCTGCTCAAGAGCAAGGGCGTCATCGCCTCCTACGTCTCCCCCGCCTCGGCGGGCTACCCGAAGTGGGCCAACAAGGACGGTATGATCCAGAGCTTCGGCATCGAGTACGTCGCCCTGATCTACAACAAGGATCTTGTCAAGGCGGCCGATGCCCCGAAGACCTACCAGGAGCTGACGAACCCGAAGTGGAAGGGCAAGATCGTCATGGCCGATCCCGCCACCCACCCGACGACCATCTCCTGGCTCGTGGGCCTCAAGGAGAACGTGATCAAGTCCGACGCCGAGTGGCGGGCCTTCCTGAAGGGCCTGGCGGCCAACAGCCCCATGTTCGTGGCCTCCTTCGGCCCCACGCCGGCCCCCATCGAGACGGGCGAGAAGCTCATCGGGATCTCCATGCCCAAGTACATCGTCACCAAGGCCCCGGCGCCGCTCGACTGGGCGAAGGTCTCCCAGCCCATGATGGGCACGCCCCGCGCCATCGGCATCACCGCGAAGGCGCCCCACCCGAATGCCGCGCGGCTCTTCGTCGATTACTGGCTCTCCAAGGAGGCCATGAAGATCATGGCCGACCAGGTGGGCGAGTACGTGCTGGCCCCGGGCGTCTATCCGCCCATCGCCGGGATCGACAAGGCCAAGGTTATCCCGATCCGGGAGCTCTCCGACGAGGAGATCAAGAAGTGGGGGGCCGAGTTCAAGAAAATTTTCGCGAAATAGGAACTGGATTCCCGGTCAAGCCGGGAATGACAAGGGCATTTGTAAAATCCCCCTGTGTCCCCCTTTTACAAAGGGGGAGGTTTGGGAAGGACCCTTTTTCGAAAAGGGAAGCAGGAGAAATCGTCTAAGGCGTATTCATGGAAATCCGCGTCAAGAACGTCAGCAAGTACTACTACTCGGAAGGCAAGCGGATCGAGGCGCTGGTCGACGTGGATCTGGTGATCCCGTCCAACCGGATCTTCACCCTCCTGGGGCCCAGCGGCTGCGGCAAGACGACGCTGCTTCGGTGCATCGTGGGCCTCGAGTCGCCCGACTCGGGCGAGATCGCCATCGGCGATGAGGTCGTCTTCTCAGCCGAAAAGGGCATCTTCGTGCCGCCCGACCGGCGGGGCCTGGGCATGGTGTTCCAGACCTACGCCATCTGGCCGCACATGAACGTCTTCGACAACGTGGCCTACCCCCTGCAGGCCCGCAACGAGGCCAGGGAGGAGATCGAACGAAAGGTCGCCAAGGCCCTGCACTTCGTCCAGCTCGACGGCTTCGAGAGGCGCCCGGCCACGAAGCTCTCCGGCGGCCAGCAGCAGCGCGTGGCCCTGGCGCGGGCCCTCGTGGCCGAGCCGAAGGTGATCCTCTTCGACGAGCCGCTGAGCAACCTCGATGCCAAGCTGCGCGAGGAGACGCGCAAGGAGCTGCGCCGGTTCCTCACGGAGCTGCGCATCACTGCCGTCTACGTCACCCACGACCAGATCGAGGCCCTCGCGCTCTCGGACGACATCGCGGTCATGCGCAACGGCCGCATCGTGGAGACGGGGACGCCGCGGGAGATCTACTTCGATTCCGACCGGCAGTTCGTGGCCGACTTCATCGGGCATGCGAACTTCATCCCCGGCACGATCGCCGCCGCGGGCGAGGCGGGCGCGAGGGTCGACTCCGCCATCGGCCCCATTGCCTGCGCCAGAAAGATCGGGGCGGCGCCGGGGGCTGCGGTCACCGTGTGCATCCGCCCCGAGTTCATCCGCGTGCTGACGGGAGGCCGCGGCGACGGGGAAAACGTCTTCAAGGGAAAGGTGGAGTCCCTGGTTTTCGTGGGCGATGCCTGCGAGGGGGAGATCCGCGTCGGCGAGACGCTTCTCATCTTCCGGATCGAACCGACGGCGGCCGTCCGCGAAGGCGAGGAGATCGCCCTGCAGTTCGACCCGCGGCACTGCTCGATCCTGATGAACTGAACGGCCTGCCATGCAAAAGACTTCAACGGCCTTGACGCCGGGCCTCATCGCGATTGTCGGGTTCCTCACGCTCTGCCCCGTCGTCATGCTCATTCTGGGGAGCTTCAGCGGCGAACTGGGCACCTTCGGCGCCTTCACGCTGGACAAGTACGTCGCGGCCTACACGGACCCGGCCTTCGCGGAGATTCTTGTCAGCACGGTGATCTTCACCCTGGGCTCGGCGCTGGTCGCCACGGGGCTCGCCCTGTTCCTCGCCTACCTCAACACCCGCACCAACATCCCCGGCAAGTACCTGTTCGGCGTCATCTCGCTCATCCCGATGATGGTGCCGCACATCCTGTTCGCCGTCAGCTGGGTGCTCCTGCTCAACCCCTCCAACGGGATGATCAACCTCTTCCTGCGGCAGCTCGGCATCGAGGGGGCGGCGCTCAACATCTACTCGCTCACGGGGATGATCCTCGTCGAGGGGCTGCTCGACCTGCCCATCGCCTACCTCGTCATCGCGCCGGCCATGTCGGCCTTCGACGTTGCCCTCGAAGAGTCCTCGCGGGTCTGCGGGGCCTCGAACGCGCGCACGCTCTTCCGGGTGACCCTGCCCGTGCTGCGGCCGGCGATCCTGGCGGCCCTCACCCTCGTCATCGTCCGCAGCCTCGCCTCCTTCGCCGTGCCGTCGGTCATCGGCATGCCGGGGCGGATCTACGTGCTGGCCACCCACATCTACAGCATCGTCGCCACGGGCTACGCCGCCGATTACGGGATGGCGGCGGCGGTGGGCATGAGCGCCCTGGCGGCCTCGATCACGCTCATCGTGCTGTACCGGCGCCTCACCCGGGAGGGCGAGAAGTACGTGACCATCTCCAGCCGGGGCTACCGGCCCAGCGTGATCGATCTCAAGGGGGCCCGGTACCCGCTCTTCGCGGTCGTCGCCCTGATCTCCTTCGTGCTCATTGTCCTGCCGATCCTCGTGCTCTTCTACACGTCGCTCGTGCCCTACGTGATGACGCCCAGCGCGAAGGCCTTCGCGGCGATGAGCTGGCGGCACTGGGTCACGGTCCTCAAGGACCCCGTCTCGCTGCTCGCGCTGAAGAACAGCCTCTACCTCGGCGTCGGCGGGGCGACGCTGGGGATCGTCCTGTCCTTCTTTGTGGCCTATGTCATCGTCAAGGTGCGCACGAGGGCCTCGGGCCTGCTCGAATCGCTGAGCTTCCTCTCCTTCTCCTTCCCGGGGATCGTCGTGGGGATCGGCTTCATGTGGTTCTTCGTGCAGACGCCTCTGTACTCGACGATCTGGGCCCTGCTCATCGGCTACATCGCCACGTACCTGCCCTACGGCCTGCGACCGCTGACGAGCGCCTTCGTCCAGATCCACAGCCACCTGGAGGAGTCCTCGCGGGTCTGCGGCGGCGGGCCCCTCTACACCATGCGCCGGATTGTCCTTCCGCTGCTCGTTCCCGGGATCGCCTCGGGGTGGATCCTCATGGCGACCATGTTCGTCCGCGAGTTGAGCCTCTCCGTCGTCCTCTCCCGGCCCGGCACGGAGGTGCTGGCCGTGCAGATCCTGCGCTTCGCCGAGGACGGGTTGTGGGGGCGGCTCTCGGCCCTGGGCATCCTCATGATCTTCATCTCCACGGCCCTGGTGGTGCTGGCCAACCTGATCGGGAAAAAGTTCACGAGGACGAACCAGTAATACGGAAACCCCCGGAGGCCAAGGCCGCCGGGGGTTCCGTGACGCTTCGCTCCATCGACAAAGGATTTACTGGAAGATCTTCGGCACGCCGAGGACCTTGATCGGATCCTGATCCGGCTTCAGGCCCATGAGCTTCACCAGTTCGGGCCGGATCTTTTCCCAGTCCTGTTTCGCGAGCGCCTTTCCCTTCTCCGTCTTGGCTTCCTCGTAGAGCCGGTAGAAGACGTAATAGACGATGTGCCCTTCCTCCTTTGTGTCCTTCGCCTTCCAGCGCTTCTGCGCGAGCACCCTCCACTTGCTGCCCTCGGGGACCACCGACTCGTAGACGAACTGCGAGATCAGGTCGGCGTCGTGGGCGATCCTGGCAATCTCGTTTTCCGGCTCGGGGTAGACGACCTGCCAGGCACCCTTGCGGCCCACCGCCTGGTCCACGGAATCCCGGAAATACCAGTACCCGGTGGAGTGCTCCAGGACGGCCACCTGCATCAGGTCGATGTCCTTGGCGGATAATTTTTCCCTGGCCGCGATCTCTCCGGCCGTGAGAGCGCCCGTGATGTGGTGGATGAGGCCGAGGTTTCCGCCGACCTTCGGGTTTTTGAGCACGGCCTCGTCACCCCAGAACCCGGGGGAGTTCTTGAAGTAGCCTGCTTTCTTCAGCTTCGTGACCATTGCGGTGGCCTTCGCGAGCATCTCGGGGTTCGTCAGGACGGCCGCCTTGTCCTCCTTGCTGATGTTGTGCAGGATGTCCGTGGCCACGGCCAGCTTCCTCTCGGCCTTGGACAGGGGTTTCGCCATCTCGTAGGCCAGCGCCGAGCAGACCCGGTTGTGCAGGATATCGGCCCCGGGGTCCTTCAACTGCTGGACTGTCGTGGCGATCATGACGTCCATAATGCCCTGTAGATCAGGGAATTCCTTGAGGTATGCTTTCTCCCAGGCCAGGTAGGGCTCAGGCAGGGCGTACTTGTCCTGCGGGGCGGCCGCCGCCATGCCCGCCGCCCCGATGACGAAGGCCAGCGCGACGAAACCGATGATGATCCTTCTTTTGTTATCGCTCATGGTTGCCTCTCCTTTCCCGTATTGAGATCAAAATGTCCTTATGTGGTGTAGCCCATCAAATAACCGCGGTGGATGCAAGTGTTTTTTCATCCGGCAGCGGATCGGGCCTGTCCGGGGGCTCTTCGCATCAGACATTGTCCGATGGCAGAATCAGACGGAGTCTGATGGCTCGATCGCGGAAATGGGAGTAAGCGAAGAGCGGCTGGGCGCAGCGGCCACGCGGCGCCCGGCCGCGTGAAGAAATCCGGGGAGTCGACGTTCTTTAAAACGATCAGACGATGATCACGAACGACGCAGGAACCGCCCTGTGCGTTCGCGGACAAAGGGGGTTGTCCGATGAGTTATTTCAACGCGGCCCGAAAGGCCGGCACGTGCATTGCGGCCGTATGCGAAGAGGAAGATTATCTCTACGACACGCCGCACCTCACCTCAAACGAACCGTGCCCGGCGCAGAGGACCAGCTACTGCGCAATCTCGCAAGCGATCCGGTCGTCGAAGAGCGACAGTGCAGACTTGACCGCCCTGACGCCGGATGGTTGGGAAATTCGCTGGCTTGCCCAGAGCGAAGCGGCCTGACGGTTTACAAGACGTTTCTTTCCATCCCTTCCTGTCTCTTTTGAGAAATCCTCAACAACAGCGATAGGTTGCAACGCCGGAGCCGGCCCTTTTGTCACCGGCTGGCGTAGCCCTCGCCCCGTCTTGCCGGAGCCCGGCAACAGGCTGTAAACCGAATGCCCCGCCGTCCGTTTAACCAGTCAACGGAACGAATCAAGGTCAGCGGTTGAACAAGGACAACAGGAAGAATTCAACAGCAGGGAAAGGAACCGAACATGAAACGCATTCTGTTAGCCATTGCAATCACCCTCGTTGCCGCAACGGCGGCGCAAGCTGCCGACGTCGGCGTATCCGTCAGCATCGGCCAGCCGGGATTCTATGGCCAGTTCTCCGTCGGGCACTTTCCCCCGCCGGTTGTCTACGCGCAGCCGGTTGCGGTGTACCCGGCGCCGGTCGTCGTCCGGCCCGTCCCCGTGGTTCACGCCCGGCCGGTCTATGTGCACGTGCCCCCGGGGCATGCGAAGCACTGGCAGCGCTACCACCAGGGCCACCCCGTGTACTATCGGCACGACGGACGGTACTATCACCGTTAAGGAAGCCGCGGCGGCCTTCGTAGGCGAGTGAAACTGCGTGAGCGATCGAGGAGCACGAAAACCCTTCGTTGCTCTGGAATAAAAGAAGCAGGGCCCATACCGGCCCTGCTTTTCTATTGACGGGGCTGCCTGCCGGGCCGGCTTCATGCATCGCCCGCGGAACGGTTCGTGAGGTAGATGCCGGAAAGGACGAGGGCGCCGCCGGCGAGAAGCGACAGGTCGACCGGCTCGCCGAGGAGGAAATAGGACATGATGACGGCGCTGATGGGCACGAAGTTGATGAACACCCCCGCCTTCGAGGGACCGATCTCCCGGATTCCCTCGTAGTACCAGATGAACCCGAGGCAGGTGCCGAAGAAACCCAGGTAGACGATCGACACCCAGGCGGCAAGCGAATAGCCGCCGAGGTTCGCCGCCATCCCCTCGACGAGGGCCGGCGGCAGCAGGGCCGCCGAGCCGATGAGGCAGGCATAGGTCACCGCCGAGACGGGCTGCACGTCGCGCATGACGACCTTGCCGATCAGCGAGTAGGACACCCAGCTGGCGACACATCCGAAAATGAGCAACTCGCCTCGGCCGATCGCCCCCTCGAGGAGGGTCGAGGGGCTGCCCCGGGTGATCACGTAGACGGCGCCGGTGACGGAGAGGACGACCCCGATGGCCTTCAGCAGCGTCATCCGCTCGCCCCGGAAGAGCAGCGCCGCAAAGAGGGAGATGAGCACCGGGTTCGAGGCCACGATGACCGATGCGCGTCCGGCCTGCACCGTCTGGAGCCCCGTCAGGAAGAAGACGTTGTAGAGAAAGACGCCCGTCATCCCCGAGAGGAACACAACGAACAGCTGCTTCTTCCGCAGGCGCTGAAGACGCCCCTCGAAGTGCCACACCAGGGGGACCATGCAGACCGAGGCGACAAGGAACCGCAGGAAGGATCCCGACCAGGGCGCCACCTCCTGGGCCAGGATGCGTCCCGCGATAAAGGTCCCGCCCCAGAAGACCGCCGTGAGGAAGAGCTTGGCGTAGATCATCCGAGAACCTTCCCCGCCAGCCAGTAGAGGGCCATCCCCAGCACGACGGTGCCGCCCAGGGAACGCGTCCGCAGGGCGAACAGGAACACGGGAACCGCCACGAGCAGGTCGTTGTTCCAGAGCGAAAGCTGCCGGGGCTCTCCGGCGGTCAGCAACGCCGGCAGGATCAGGGCGCTGAGGATCGCCGCCGGGATGAGGTCGAGCCACTCCTCGAGCCAGCGCGGGAGCGATCGCTGCGAGAGGGCGACGAGGGGCGCCCAGCGGGGAACGTAGGTGACGAGGCCCATCCCGATGCAGAGAAGAACGTAGTCCTGCGTGATCATGGCGCGTCCTTCCCCCGTGCAACCCGGGGCCATCGCCTCCGGATGAATAGACCCGCCGTGGCGGCAATGACCGAGGCGGCCACGATGTAGCTGTTGCCGGGTACCAGGAGGGAAATCGCCACGGCTGCCGTCCCGGCGATCCCGGCGGTCAGTGCGTAGATCCTTCCCCGAAGCTGGTAGACGAGAAGGCACAGGAACATCCCCATGAGCGCGTAATCGATCCCGAAGGCGTGTGCCGGGATCAGGGCCCCGCCCAGCGCGCCCGCGACGGTGCTCGCCACCCAGACCGCGTTGGTGACGTGGTTGACGGTCAGCGCCCGCCGCCAGTCCCAGCCCCCCTCGCGAAACCGCACCAGGTTCAGGGCGAAGCTCTCGTCGGTGATCCCGTAGGCGAAAAGCGTGAGCCAGCGCCTCTCGACTCCCTTGAGGTGGACGGAGAGGGCGGAGCTCATCAGCAGGTGACGCAGGTTGACGGCGAAGGTCGTGGCGACAATCGATGCGGTCCCGGCCCCCGCCCCCATCATGGCCACGGCGATGAACTGGGAGCTGCCCGCGAAGACCAGCGCCGACATGAGCCCCACGGCGAGCGCGGAGAGGCCCGCCTTCTGGGCGAGAACGCCGAAGGCCAGCCCGATGGGGACGTAGCCCACGCAGATGGGCCAGGCGGCGCGGAGGCCGTCTTGCAGGATGAAAGTTTTGCGGGCTTCAGAGGATCGTTCAGACATGAAGGATGCAGAGAGTCTCCGTAAAAATCCCGCTCTGCCCCCCTTTATCAAAGGGGGAAGTGAACCCCTGAGGGGCGGGGAGGATTTGCGTCCAGCTCTATAACTTGAATTCGGCCACGACAGGCGTGTGGTCCGACGGCTTCTCGGCCTTCCTCGGTTCCAGGTCGATCCAGGCGTTGACAGATTTTTTCGCCAGCGGCGCCGTGGCCAGGAGGTGGTCCACCCGCCAGCCCAGCCCCCTCTCCACCGACTTGGGCACCCGGTAGTCGAAGAAGGAGTACTGGCCCGCTTCGCCGGGATGGTGCTTGCGGAAGACGTCGACGAACCCCCAGTCCCGCACGTGGTCGAAACCCTCCCAGACCTCGGGGGTGAAGTCCACGTGCCCCAGGAGCCTCTTGGGGTTGTGGACGTCGATCTCCTCGCGGGCCACGTTGATGTCGCCGCACCACAGGAGCAGCTGGTCCGGCTTGTAGTGCCTGGCGAAGAACTTCCGGAGGCGCTTGAACCACTCGAGCTTGTAGGCGAACTTCGGGCTCTCCCGCTCGAAGCCCTGGGGGACGTAGGTGTTCACCACGGCGATCCCCGAGAAGACGGCCCGGATGAGGCGGTCCTCGTCGGCGGGGCCGCCGTCGTCGAGGCCGAGGGACACCTTGTCGGCCTTCTCGGCGGACACGATGGCCACCCCGTTGTAGCTCTTGCCGCCCCGGTAGACCACGCTCCACCCGGCCTCCTCGAACTCCTTCGCCGGGAACTTCGCGTCCTCCGTCTTGGTCTCCTGGAGGCACAGCACCGCGGGCCGGTTCTTCTCGAGCCAGGGAAGCACGATGGGCAGCCGGCTGCGGACCGAATTGACGTTGTACGTGGCGATCCTGAAGGTCTTCATGGGGCCCTCCCGTGCGGTTGTGCGCCTGCGAGAGTACCACAGATTTCGGCTTATCAGGAAGGGAGAATTCTGCTACAAATCAGGTCCCGGGGTTGGGAGTGATAGACGGGAGTGTCCGCAGGACGCGCGGCACCCTGCAACGCGAGATCGCCGCGTCGCTGCGCTTCTCGCGATGACCCCTCGGATACAGAAGACTGCTTACAGGATTTTGCGAGGGTTGGGATATGTCACAGGACGTCTACCAGGCCATCCGGGAGCTGCTGGAACGGATGGGGATCCCCTACGACGAGATCGAGCACCCGCCCGTCGGCTCCTGCGAAGAGTCCCTGGCCTACCGCGGGCAGGCGGGCTGGGACGGGGCGAGCAGCAAGTGCATCCTGCTCAAGGCCAAGGGCAAATATTATCTGCTTGTCACCACGGCCGAGAAGGAGATCAAGGCGCGGCTCTTCAAGAAGGAGTTCGGCACGAAGGATATCCGCTTTGCAACCCGCGAGGAGCTGCTGGAGGTGACGGGCTGCGACCCCGGCTCCGTGCCCCCCTTCGGCCACCGGGAGCCGACGCTGCCGTTCTACGTCGACGAGAACATCCTGCGGGCCGGGCACTTCATGTTCAACCCCGCCGTTCCCACCCGGAGCTTCCGGATCGCCGCCGGGGATCTGCGGCGCATCTATGCCGCCGTCCCCAACCCCGTGAGCACCTTCGGCGAAGACGAGGAAGAGCGCTTCGTGATCCGCAGAGTGGAGAAGACCGCATGACCCCGGTGAATCGGCAGCACGGCAACCCCAGCGGGCACGGCTTCCTCGGCCCCGAACCGATGACGGTCCTGACGGACGTCCTCCTGGCGGCGGCGGCCGCCTGGGCCGGTTCGAGGATCCTCGGCGTCTCCGAGACGCCCGTGCACCGGTGCTTCGCCCTGTCGTTTTTCCTGATCGCCCTGGGGACCCTCGCGGGGGCGACCATCCATGCCGTGCGGCACACGTCCCTCGTCCGGTGGGTCCCGCTTCTGTGGCGCATCACGGGGATCGCCGTCGGCACGTCAGTGACGGCCATGCTGGCGGGAACCTTCTATCACATGCTGCCGACCGAGTATGCCGACATCCTCCGGTGGACCGTCCTGGGCCTTTCGATCGTATACGCCGCCTGGATCTGGCGGGACTACCGGTTCCGCAACGTCATCGTCTTCTACTCGGTTTCCATGGCGTTCGTCCTCGGGGCCATGGGGTTGAGCTACGTGTCCACGGGTTCGCCGGGCGCCAAGCTCATCGCCGTGGGGATCCTCGTCAGCTTTGCCGCCGCCGCCGTCCAGCGGAGCGGCTTCAAGCTGGCTCGGCACTTCAACCACAACGACATCTACCATGTCATTCAACTCCTGGGCCTGTACTTCTTCTATCGCGGAGCCCTTCTGCTCTAGGCCGCTTGCGTCCGGGTTCAGGGTCCAGGAAGCCTTAAACATTTTCTTTTGTCACTTCCGTCACTTTCCCCACTTCCTCCACTGTCTTCCCGCCGGTCTTGACAAGCCGAAAACCGAATTTATTTTATCGGCAGAAATCGGAGCGGGGGGCGGGAACCGGCTCCCCCGACGAGACACACAAATCGTGAAAGGAGGTTGTATCAAGATGTTCTGGCCGGAGCATGGTCGGTACGGGAGGGTCTGGAGCCCCTGGCGGGAGATGGAGCGGCTGCAGCAGGACGTGAACCGTCTTCTCTCGAGAGAGAGCGCCCCCACGTTCCCCGCGGTCAACATCTGGGCTTCCGATCAGGATGTCATTGTCACGGCGGAAATCCCGGGGGTCGACCCGGCGAATCTCGACATCACGGTCGCCGAGAATATCCTCAAGCTGACCGGTTCGAGAAAGCCGGAGGAGCTCAAACCGGGGGAGGTGTCCCATCGCCGGGAACGGGCAAGCGGCGAATTTACCCGGAGCTTCCGCCTGCCCTATGCCGTGGATTCAGGCAAGGTCGAGGCGGGCTACGAGAAGGGCGTTCTGAAGGTCAGGCTGCCGCGCGCCGAGGCCGACAAACCCAGGAAAATCGCGATCAAGTCGCAGAAGTAACGAAAGGAGGCAACCCTCATGGCGGACAAGGAGATGCAGAAGCGTGAGGCTTCCTCGCCCGTCGAAACGGAGAGGACGAAGGCCAGGAAGGTCTTTATCCCCCGGGTGGACATCTGCGAGACGAAGGATGCCATCGTCCTGCTGGCGGACATGCCCGGAGCGGACGAGAAGTCCGTCGACATCACCCTCGAGAAGAACGTGCTGACCCTCTCGGGCAGGGTCGAGCCCGAGACGGTCGAAGGCTACCGCGCAGCCTACGTGGAGTACGAGGCGGGCGATTACGAAAGGGCCTTCACCCTGTCCGACGAGATCGACCGGGACAAAATCGAGGCGTCGGTGAAAGACGGGGTCCTGAAGCTCACCCTCCCCAAGGCGGAGCCGGTGAAGCTCAGGAAGATCAGCGTAAAGCCATCGTAGGGGAGATGAATCCCTTGGAAAGGAGGCGCACCATGGCAAGCAAGATCAAGGAAGTGGTCCCGGCAGGCCAGGGGCGTATGACCCCGCCTGCGAGACGCGAGGAAGATGTTCCTCTCTTCTCCCTCCAGCGGGAGGTCAACCGGCTCTTCGACGATTTCTTCCGGGGGTTCGACCTCAGGCCCCTTCGTGCGTCCGAAGAGAGGTGGGGAGGGTTCAGCCCGAAGATGGACCTCGAGGAGACGGAGAAGGAATACCGCATCACGGCCGAGCTCCCCGGCCTGGAGGAGAAGGACGTGGAGGTCCTGCTGACGGGGAACTCGATCACTCTCAAGGGGGAGAAGAAAGAGGAAAAAGAGGAGAAGGGCAAAAGCTTCTACCACGTGGAGCGCTCGTACGGCTCCTTCCAGAGGACGGTGCCGCTGCCCGAGGGGATCGATCTCAAGAAGGTGGACGCCGAGTTCAAAAACGGCGTGCTCACCGTGAAGCTGCCCAAGACGGCGGAAGCGAAACAGTCGGGGAAAAAGGTCCCTGTCAAGAGCGCCAGGAAGTAACGGTCGAGGCCGGCAAGCGAAAGCGAGCCGGCTTTTTTCTGCCCGCTTTCCCGGAGTGCGCCGGGCCGCTCAGATGCGGATCCGCAACAGGTCCTCGGCCAGCGTGAGGGGGCCCTTCCAGGTCCTGCGGCACTGGGCCGCGATGTCGGCCCCGTCGCACTCGGGGTAGAAGTGGGTGAGGACGAGGCGCTTCACCCCCGCCCGCGCCGCCGCCTCTCCCGCCTCGGACGGAGTCAAGTGCCCCTCCACCTTCATTTCGTCGGGCAGCGAACACTCGCACAGAAAGAGATCGACGTCCCGCGCAAGCTCCACGAGGCTCTCGCACGGGCCCGTGTCCCCCGAGTAGGCAACCGTCGTGCCGTCCGGGGTCTCGACGCGATAGCCGATGCTGGTCTCGATGTGGGCGACGGGCCGCGACCGGATCGTCAGCGCGCCCGCGGCGAGCATGTCCGGGGCGCAAGGGTTCAGCTCGCGCAGCGACAGGAGGGGCTCGGGAAGGACGATCCAGTCCCCGTAAGCGCCCCGAAGGGCGTCGTAGAAACCGCGGAGCCCTCTGGCGCCGGCCAGGGTGAAGGGGCGGCGCCTGCGGTAGGCCTCGGGATACTTGGCGGCAAACAGGAATGACGCCAGCTCGCCCGAGTGGTCGGGGTGGATGTGGGAGATCAGCAGCAGGTCGATCTCCCCGATGGTCCTTCCCGCCTCGAGCAGGCGGCGCATTGTGCCGGGCCCGATGTCGAACAGCAGCGCCTGTCCCGACGCCTCGAGCAGGAAGGAACAGGGGTTGCGCCTCAGCGAGGGCACGATGGTGCCCGAACCGAGAATCGTTACGGTGACCGGCTCTCCCATGGCGTTTCTTCCCGCTGTACCCCGGAATGTCAGCCGCCGGGGATGATCTTGACAATCACCTGTCTCGTCCGGGGGCCGTCGAACTCGCAGAAGAAGATAGACTGCCAGGTCCCGAGAACGAGGGCGCCTTTCTCGACGAAGACCGTCTCCGAGGCCCCGAAGAGCGACGCCTTGATATGGGCCGCCGAATTCCCCTCGCCGTGCAGGTAATCCCCGCGCAGAGGGATCGTCTTGTCCATCTGAGCCAGGATGTCCCGGGGCACGTCGGGGTCCGCATTTTCGTTGATCGTGACGGCCGCCGTGGTGTGTGGGACGAACACGCAGCAGATGCCGTTGTCGATCCCGCTCTCCCGGAGGATTGCCCGGACCTGGCCCGTGATGTCGATCATCTGGCTGCGCGCCTGCGTCCTGACGGAAAATTGTCTCATGGCTTCCTCTTCGCCCGTCGAGTATCCACCGCCGGGCTTTCTCCTGCGCCCGGCCGGCAAGTCGTTTCTCCATAACAGATTTCTCCGGTCGATGTCATGCAATTTTGCGGGAAGTCGGCGTAACGACGGCCCTTTCCCCGGTCGCACCCCAGGGGCAAGATCGGGCGAGACGGGCCTGCAAAATTTGTGGACCGGAAATGGAGGGCCGGCTCCAATCGCCGCTTCGCGACGGGTAAGTATTTGTTTTATGGCATGTATTGTGCAAATGTTGCAGTGGTTGCCAAAGCCTAAAAATGCTTGACAAAAGGAAGAAAATAGATAATGGTTTCAAAGGCTTTTCTTTTTGTGTGTAACTGTTTATTATTATTCGCGAATTTTGATCGATCCTCGGAAGCCCGCTAGCAGAGAGGGTTTCGGGGATTTCTGTTCCCTTCATGAGGGGAGACCGGCGAGATGACGGTTGCCGGGCAATCGGGACTTTTTTCGACAAGAAGGTGAGCATGGCCTCCAATCGAGAAATTTCTTCCACGGAAAAGCTTCTCAACGTCATCCGGGGAAAGGCAAAGGCGGCGCCCGAGGAAGAGCCCGCCTACAGGCCCGTCATGCCGAAGAGGAAAAAGGCGAGCCCTTTGTCCTCTCTCGCCCCCGCCTTCCAGCGGCCTGCCACGATCGGCGTCGACATCGGACACCAGGCCCTTCAGCTGGTGAAAGTGGAAGAGACGGCGGCCGATCAGTGGAGGCTTGTCGATTTCCGTCGCGTGCCCATTCCCTCCACGACCGCCCGGGGCACTCACGAATTCACGGGCTTCCTGAAATCCGAGTTGGGGAAATTCTGCGGCCCCGGCAAGGGCCTCCAGATCTGGAACCTCATGTCCTCCGCCAAGGTGGATGTGCGCTTCATCAAGATCCCCAAGGTGCCCCGAAAGCAGCTCGAAAACGCCATCTACTGGACGGCCAAGCGCGAACTCAACTTCGAGGACATGGACACGATCCTCGATTTCGAGGTCCAGAACGACGTGGTGGAGCAGGGGATCAAGAAGACCGCCGTCATGGTCTACACGGTGCCGAGGCGCGAGGTGGAGGCCGTCGTCGAGCTCTTCAACGACGCGGGCTACCAGCTGAGCGGCCTGGCCATCGCCCCCTTTGCCATCCAGAACCTCTTTCGCACGAAGTGGATGCCGACCTACGGCGAGACCCTGGCGAGCCTCTACATCGGACGCGACGGCGCGCGGATCGACATCTACTCCCGGGGCAGCCTCATCCTGACCCGGGACATCAAGACCGGCATGAACAGCATGGTGGAAGCCCTCGTCGAGGGCTACACCGACCTCAAGCGCCCCTCGACGAGGGACATGCGCTGGGGAGGGGCGCCGGTGGACTTCACCATCACGCCCTCACAGGCCTACAAGCTCATCATGAGCCTCGACCCCGACGCGCCCGCCCTGACCCCCGACGACGCGGGTCACGACCTTACGGAAGAGGACATCTTCGACATGGTCCGCCCGGCCCTGGACCGCCTCGTGCGCCAGGTGGAGCGCACCTTTGCGAACCTCGGCGGGGAGAAGGTGAGCCGGGTGTACATCTCGGGCGTCGTCAACGCCTACCGGCCCCTGATCCACTACATCGGGGAACAGCTTGGAATCGAAAGCGGGGTCATGGACCCCCTGGATCCCTCCATCCCTTACCTCTCCGGGTACACGGAGCCGGCCACGGCCTCCGAGAAGGCATCCCTTGCCGTGGCGGTCGGGCTGGCCCTGTCGGACAACACGAGGACGCCCAATCTCCTGTTCACGTACAAGGAAAAGGAGAAGGTGGCGACGGTGAGCCGGGTGAATCGGGTCATCCTGTTCTCCATGGCCGCCATCATCATCTCGGGGCTCACGGTATTCGCCTGGCAGGAACGCGTTGCATCCAAGAAAAAGGCAACCATCTCCGATCTCAACCAGCAGCTCTCGTCGCTCAACCTGATGGTCGACACGAAGCTGATCCTCCAGATGGCGGCCAAGGACCGCGAGGAGCGGCGCCTCAAGAAGGAGTATGGCGAGCGCTACCTGGGTATGGCCGTCCTGAGCGAGCTGTCCGCCCTTACGCCCGAGAACGTCCGTTTCCTGAAGATCAAGACGAGCCTCGGCAAGCCCGAGGGAAAGGCAGTGCCCGCGGCCAAGGGGGCGGAGAAGGGCGCCGCGGCGGCGAAGCAGGCCGAGGCGGCGGCGAAGACCCTGGAGATCGACGGGATCGTCACGGGGGAGCGCAGCATGCTCGAGGGCTACCTCTCGAGCTACGTGCTCAGGCTCAAGGGCTCTCCCCTGGTGAAGGAGGCCACCGTGCAGAAGAGCGTCGTCGAGGCGCTGCAGCAGAACAAGGCCGAGGGGGAAGTCCTGCACTTCGTCCTGAACATCAAGCTCTAGCCGGGTGAACCATGGAAATGAGGAAAAACATCCCCTTCGCGACGCGAAGCCTGACGCTGTTGATCGCCGGGATCGGCGTCATCCTGATTCTCGTCTACATCGGGTTCTACAACTACCGGAGCATCGCGCGGCTGGACACGGAGATCAACGAGCTCAACACGAAGATCAACACCCACCAGAGCTACGCCCCCATGACCAAGCAGCTCTTCGACCGGATGAAGGTCAAGGTCGAGCGGCGCCTCCCGCTGCCTGCGAAGGCGAAACTCTCGGGTGAGCAGAAGGACCGGATCTCCCTGATCTTCCGGGACATGGCACAGAAGGCGAAACTCGATCTCGTGGCCGTCAACCCCGACATCAACTCCCTGGTCGGGGGGTCGTCGACCATGCTGGTGCACGCGACCCTGAAAGGGGACTACTACAATTTCCGGAATTTCCTGATCGAGCTGGGCGACCGGCCCTACCTCGAGAAAGTCGAGGAGATCGAGATCCAGCAGATGCCCGGGACCAAGGAGTTCCGGCTCAAGGTATGGATCGCCGTCGGCTGACGCGGCGCCGGGGCGGGAACGGACAACAAGGGGAATGGACCCATGAGCAAGCGCGAAAAGATCATCGTCGGCGTCATGATTTTCTCGATCCTCTTTGCCCTCGTGTATTTTCTCTCGCCCGCCATCACGGGGCAGGGGGCCAAGCCGGCGGATCAGTACACGGGTTCGGAAAAGATCATCCAGGAGATCGCGGCGGAGCTCAAGAAGGTCGCCGCCTCCCCCGCCGAGAATTACGTGATTGCCAGGGCGGAAGCGGCCTGGGCGAAAGACCCCTTCTACAAGAAGGTCATGCCGGCGGCGCCGAAAGCGGGGCCGGGGGGGACGGGCGGCCCGGACATCGTCTACTCGGGCTATGTCGACATGGGGGACCGGAAGCTCGCCGTCATCAACGGCAGCACCTACCAGGTCGGCGAGAAGCTCGATTTCGGCAGCGCCTTCTACCTCAAGAGCGTGGAACCCTCGCGGGTGGTCATCGCCGACAGGCAGAACCAGAGAAACATCGTCATCAAACTGAAGGATGAAACCTTCTAGAGGAGACAGGCCTTGAAACCCAGAGCCCTTACCCGGTGGATGTGCTGGTTTTTCATCCCTGTGATCGGTCTTTCGCTCGCGGGCTGCGCGAAGGACCTCAAGCAGGTGAAGGACCCCTTCTTTGAAAAGTGGAGCACCATGGCGGAGACCTCCAAGGGCCACTCGCCGACGCCGCGGGCGCGGATCATGGACATGCCGCCCCTCGAGGAGGACGAGCTCGTCACGGACGCGGCGGCCCGGAAGGAAAAGCCCCTGCCCACGCGTCCCGTGTCGCTGCGGATGCACAACGTGGACATCAACGTCATCCTCCGCGCCCTGGCCCAGGCGGCCAACGTGAACATCATGCTGCGCTCCGGCGTCAAGGGGGAGACGTCCATCAACATCGCGAACAAACCCTGGGACCAGGCGTTCCTGGGCATCCTGAAAACCAACGGACTCTCCTACGCATGGGAGGGCGACATCATCCGCGTCATGACCGTGGAGGACATGGAGCGCGACATCAAGCTCGATGCCGCCCGGGACCGCATCCGCGGCCAGAAGCTGCTCACCATGGTCGTCTCCGTGGACTACGCCGACGCGGCGAAGCTCCGCGAAAGCCTCAAGGAGCTCCTCACGAAGGACCGGGACGGCAAGGTCCGCGGATCCATCCTGGTCGATCAGCACACCAACTCCATGATCGTCCAGGCCACCCGGGACGACCTGAAGCGGATGATCCCCATGATCGAGCGGCTCGACAAGCCCACGGCCCAGATCCTCATCAAGGCCAACATCGTCGAAGCTTCGAAGGAAACGGCGCGGGCCCTCGGCGTGCAATGGGGCGGCGTCTACGCGAACCGGTGGGGAGGGCAGAACTACTACGTGACCCCCGGCGGGTCCGGCGGGTCGACGACGACACCCCCCACGTCGGGCAGCTACACGCCGACCTACGGGTCGACGGGCATCGCCGGCCAGGGCTTCGGCATGAACTTCCCTGCCAACTCCGCAGCCATCGCCGCCGCGGGCGGCGCGGGCTCCCTGGGCCTGATCTTCGGCACGATCGGCGGCAGCGTCCTCGAGATGCAGCTCCAGGCCCTCCAGAAGGACGGCCGGCTGAACATCCTCTCGAGCCCCTCCATCACGACGCTCGACAACCAGATGGCCTACACGGAAAACGGCGAGCGCGTCCCCTACGTGGCGACCAGCACCTCGAGCGGCGTGGTGACCCAGGAGGTCAAGTTCGAGGACGCCGTGCTGCGGCTCGAGATCACGCCCCACGTCATCGACGGCAAGAACCTCAAGATGAAGATCAAGGTCAAGAAGGACGAGGTGGACTCGACCCGGACGGTCCAGGGCAACCCCTACATCATCAAGAAACAGACGGAGACGACCCTGATCGTGCAGGATTCGGAAACCATCGTGATCTCAGGCCTGACGAAGCAGCGCAGCCTGCTGACCGACACGGGGTTCCCCGGCCTCAAGGACATCCCGGGGATCGGGTACCTGTTCAAAGGCGAAGACCGTGCGGAATCGATGGAGGAGGTGCTCATCTTCATCACGCCCCACGTCCTGAAGGCGTCGGCCGCCTTCCAGGCGCCGCCGGCCGCCGCACCGGCAACGAACACGCCCGCCGAGGCCCCGGTCCCGGCAAAGAAGGAGGCCCCCGGGGCGATCCCGGGCAAATAGGCATGAGCTACTTCGAGATCCTCAACCTCGACCGGGAACCCTTCTCCAACTCCCCGGAGCCGGAGTTCTTTTTCGAGGCCCCCCAGCACGTCAACTGCCTCCAGCAGCTGGAGATCTCCATCCGCCTGCGGCGGGGGCTCAACGTGGTCATCGGGGACGTGGGGACGGGCAAGACGACCCTGTCGCGCATGCTGATCCGCAAGCTCCACGGGGACGACGCCGTGGAATTCCACCTGCTCATGGACCCCGATTTCGGGGGGCCCATCCAGTTCCTGGCGGGCGTCGCCCGGATGATGGGCGCCGTGGAGTCCGCCCACGGCCTCACGGAGTGGCAGCTCAAGGAGGCGATCAAGCAGTACCTGTTCCGCCGCGGGATCGACGAGGACAAGGTCGTCGTCCTCATCATCGACGAGGGGCAGAAGCTGCCCGGGTTCTGCATCGAGATCCTCCGGGAATTCCTCAACTACGAAACGAACCGCTTCAAGCTCCTGCAGATCGTCATCTTCGCCCAGTCCGAGTTCAATGCGACCCTGGAGCGCAGGGAGAACTTCGCCGACCGGATGAACGTCTGCCTGCGCCTGAAGCCCCTGGACTTCACCCAGATGCGCCGGATGATCGAGCACCGCATCGCGCAGGCGAGCCAGGCCGGCCACGAGCCCGTCGAATTCTCCCTGCCGGCGCTTGCGGCCATTTACCGGGCCACGGGAGGCGTCCCGCGCAAGGTCGTCATGCTGTGCCACCAGGTCATCCTGGCGATGATCGTCCGGAACCGATCCCGGGCGGGGTGGCTTCTCGTGCAGTCATGCCTCCGCAATCGCGCGTCCCTCCGCAGGAAGCGGCGGGCGATCGGGTGGGGGGTCGCCGCCGTGCTCGTCGCGGCGTTACTGGCCCTCCTGACGGGGATCTCGATGGATCGCGACGAAGCGGCCGATCCGGGGGCGCGTGCGGCGGCGGCCTATCAGGCGCGCATCTCCGACAAGACCGTCTACCCGCTGGCAGCCTCGTCGACGAGCCCCTGGCAGCCCTCGGCGGCCATGGCCGGCTCGACGGCCGGCGCGAGCGCGACGCCCGCGGCTCCTCTCTTCCGGAAGAGCCTGCCGAGAGAGTCGGCCGGGGTGCAGCCGAAGGTCCCGTCGGGCCGCGATTGATCGCGCGTTGCCGCCCGGCCGTCCCGGTGAAGGGGCGATTTTGCGGTCGCGGCAAGGCAGGGACAGGCGGAAAACCTGAAGGAAAGAAAGGGCAAGACCTTGAGAGTCAGAAAGAAGCTGGGGGAAATGCTCATCGACGCCGAGGTCCTCAACGAGGACCAGCTCCGGCATTTTCTCGACGAGCAGAAGAAGACCGGGATGAAGCTCGGGAAGCTGCTGATCCAGCAGGGCATCCTGTCGGAAACCCAGATGGTGGACCTGCTGAGCCAGCAGCTCAAGATCGAGAAGTACCACCCCGACAAGTATCCCGTGGACCTCAGCCTCGCCTCGGTCTTCACCGCCGAGATCGCCCAGAAGAACCAGGTGGCCCCGCTGAAGCGGAAGGGACGGCTGCTCACGATCGCCATGACGGACCCGGTGGACATCAACTCCTTGGACTACATCGAGTCGCTCACCAACGAGGAGGTCGAGACGGTCGTCTGCACGGAGCGGGAGCTCAACCAGCTCATCGGCCAGATCTACGGCATGCAGTCGGGACTGGGCGGGGTGCTGGAGAGCCTCGGGGAGATGACGATCGACTCCGGCGTCGACGCCGAGGCGGCCGCCGAGTACACCGACGATTTGCAGGTGAGCCCCAGCTCCATCATGGGGATGGCCGAGGAGGCGCCCATCGTGCGCCTCGTCAACTCCATCATCTCCCAGGCCGTCCGGGAGGGGGCAAGCGACATCCACATCAGCCCCCAGATGAAGAACGTGCAGGTGCGTTTTCGCATCGACGGCCGGCTCCACGAAGTGCCCGCGCCGCCCAAGCAGATGTTCCTGCCCATCATCTCGCGCATCAAGATCCTCGCGAACATGGACATCGCCACCTCGCGCATCCCGCAGGACGGCCGCTTCACCGTTAAGATGGAGAACAAGGAGATCAACGTCCGCGTCTCCTCCATCCCGACGATCTACGGCGAGAACCTGGTTTTGCGACTGCTGGACATGGGCGCCGGCGTCTACTCGCTGGACCGTCTCGGGATGGTCAAGGAGGACCGCGACAAGATCGACTCCATCATCAACAAGCCCTACGGGATGATCCTCAGCTCGGGCCCCACGGGGAGCGGCAAGAGCACGAGCCTCTACGCCATCATCCGGGAGATCAACCGGCCCGACATCCACATCATCACCCTGGAAGACCCCGTCGAGTACCGCGTCGAGAAAGTGCGCCAGGTCCAGCTCAACCGCAAGGCCGGCATGACCTTCGCGAGCGGCCTGCGATCCATCCTGCGCCAGGACCCCGACGTGATCATGGTCGGCGAGATCCGCGACGGCGAGACGGCCGGTATCTCCGTGCAGGCGGCCCTCACGGGCCACCGGGTCCTGAGCACGGTTCACACCAACGATGCCGCGGGGGCCATCACGCGCCTCATCGACATGGGCATCGAGCGGTTCCTCGTCTCGTCGGTGCTGCTGGCGACCTTCGCCCAGCGCCTCGTCCGGACGATCTGCCCCTACTGCGTGGAGCGCTACCGGCCCAACGAGAAGGTGGTCGCTGCGTGGGGGCTGAAGGTCGACGGGGCCAACTTCCAGCGGGGCAGGGGATGCCCGGCATGCATGGGGACAGGGTACCGGGGCCGGACGGGGATCTTCGAGATCGTCCTCAACGACGAGGAGGTCCAGGACATGATCCTGCGGGGCATGGCCGCTCAGGAGATCAGCCGGGTCCTCAAGCAGAAAGGCAAGCTGAGGACCCTCAAGGACGACGCCATGAGCAAGGTGCTCACCGGCGTGACCACCATCGAGGAGGCCTCGGCGGCGGTCATGGTATGAGGGTATCGGGTATCGGGGATAGGGTATAGGGGGAAGAGAAAGAACCGAATCTCTTCGCTTATTTAATTTCACGGATCACTGTTTTTCAAATGCCGAAATATTCCTACGAAGCCATCAACGAGACCGGGGCGAGCGTCTCCGGCGTCATGGACGCCGAGTCGATCGACGCGGCCCGGACGCTGCTGCTGAACCGCGGCTGGATCCCGTCCCGGGTGGCGGGCGTGTCGGAGCGCGGCGCCGTTCTCGGGATCACCTGGGAGAGCCTGCAGCAGCGGGTGGGCGGCGTTTCGATGCAGGAGCTCATCCTGTTCACGAAGCAGTTCCGCACCATGTTCCTCGCCGGCGTGCCGATCATGCGCCTCCTGGAGGTGCTCGAGGTCCAGGTGAGCAACCCGAAGCTCCGGCAGATCGTGTCGGAGATCACCCAGGACGTCCGGGAGGGGTCCCCGCTTTCCGACGCGATGGCGAAGCACCCCGGGACCTTCAACACCCTGTACCGCAGCATGATCAAGGCCGGCGAGGCGAGCGGCACGATCCCGGAGGTCCTGCAGCGGCTCATCTACATCCTCGAACACGAGCACAAGATCAAGTCCGACGTGAAATCGGCCCTCCAGTACCCGATCATCGTCGTGGCGGCCCTGGGGATCGCGTTTTTCGTGCTCCTCAACTACGTCATTCCCCGTTTCGTGGGTATCTTCGCGCGCGTGGGCGTCGAACTGCCCTGGCCGACGAAGGTGAGCCTGTTTCTCCATCACCTCCTGACGGATTACTGGTTCGTCACGCTTGCGGTGCTCATCGGCACGATCGTGGGCGCGGGCTATTACTTCAGGACGGAACAGGGGAAATTCGTCCGCGATGCCTTCCTGCTGCGGGTCCCCCTGCTGGGTCCCCTGTTCATGAAGTCCGCCATGTCCCGATTCGCCAGCATCTTCTCCATCCTCCAGGCCAGCGGCGTGCCCGTCATGAACTCCCTGCAGATCCTCTCGGGCACGATCGGGAACACGGCGATCGCCCGGGAGTTCGACCAGGTAAGGGACCGGGTGGAAGAGGGGCGCGGGATCTCGGGGCCCCTCAGCACGGCCCGTTACTTCACGCCCATGGTGATCCAGATGGTCGCGATCGGCGAGGAGTCGGGCCAGCTCGACGAGATGCTCCAGGCGGTTTCCGTTCACTACGACGACGAGGTGGCCTTCGCGGTGAAGCGCCTCTCCGACGCGATCGGGCCCATCCTGGTCGTCGGTCTGGCCTTCGTGGTCGGGTTCTTCGCCCTTGCCGTCTTCCTGCCCATGTGGGATCTCACCAAGATCGCCACCAAGGGGTTTTAGGCCGACATGCAGAAATCACGGTTCCAGATCAGCCTCTACGTCCTGATTCCCATCATCTTCAGCGGCATCACGGTCTTTGCCGTGATCGTGACGTATCAGCTCGTCGACTTCTACCAGAAGTACCAGGTCGATACGGCGTGGATGCTGCGGACCTGGGGGATCGGCATCGCCCTGTTCACCTTCCTGTGCGCGCTGCTCGTGACCTGGATCATCCTGCGGCCCATCAAGAAATTCATCCGCGACGCGGAGAACCTGCCGGCCTTCCCGAAGTCCCAGCTGCAGAGCGCCGTGGACCAGAAGGCCGACGACATCAGCCAGTTCAACATCATCTTCGAGCAGGTCACGAGCCTGCTCTCCAAGGTCGAGGCGCGGGAGCTCTTCCCGGAGATCATCGGTCAGAGCAAGGTCATGCGGGGCATCTTCAGCCAGATCCTCAAGGTGGCCCCGACGGACGCCACGGTCCTGATCACGGGGGAGAGCGGCACGGGCAAGGAACTGGTCGCCCAGAGCCTCTACCAGCACAGCCTGCGCAAGGAGGGCCCCTTCATCAAGCTCAACTGCGTCGCCATCCCCGAGGGGCTCCTGGAGAGCGAGCTCTTCGGCCATGAAAAAGGGGCCTTCACGGGCGCCACGACGCAGAAGCGGGGAAAGTTCGAGCTGGCACACGGAGGCACGATCCTGCTCGACGAGATCGGGGACATGCCGCTCGCGACCCAGGCCAAGCTCCTGCGGGTCCTCCAGGAAAAGGAGTTCGAGCGGGTGGGCGGGACCAAGCCGATCCGCGTCGACATCCGCATCATCGCCTCGACGAACAAGAACCTGGTGAAACTCGTTCAGGAGGGAAAGTTCCGGGAGGACCTCTTCTACCGTCTCAATGTCTTCGCCCTGCACCTTCCCCCGTTGAGGGAGCGCCGGGAGGACATCCCCTCGCTGGCCCAGGGATTTGTGGAAACGGCACCGAAATCGGCCGAGATTTCATCCTCGGCCCTGCAGCTTCTCATGGGTTTTCAGTGGCCGGGCAACGTCCGGGAACTCAAGAACGTGATCGAGCGTGCCGCCGTGATGGCCGAGGAGGGGGTGATCGAGCCCCAGCACCTGCCCGCACAGATCTCGGGAGGCCTGGTGGGCCAGGCGATGCAGGAGGTCCCGGAGCAGGCCAGCCTCGATGACAGGATGGCGGAGATCGAGAAGCGATTCATCATCGACGCACTCACCCGGGCGGATGGGGTGCAGGTCAAGGCGGCCCAGATCCTGGGGATCAAGGAGCGGAGCCTCTGGCACCGGGTGAAAAAATACAACATCGACGTCACGACAATCAAGAAATCTACATAAAATGTAGACATTACAACAATTTATGGCAGTTTTGAGGCCTTCGGGAGGCCCGGGGAGGGCCTTTGGGCGGTAAAAAATCAGGGTCAAGTTCCTGAAAACGCCGGATCTTTCCAGTTCATGCGTCGAAGGGGTCCCGCCGTGGCACGGATGATGCTCCGGGATTTTGCAGGTCATCCCGAAGGACCGGCATCCGTTTGTGGCGCCGGATCACCCCGTGACCGGAGGTTTCACCCCGCAGGATTCACGCCCGGCCGGCAGTCCCCGCGGGGATGGTCTCCAGGGCCCTGGAGGTCGAAAAACTGTGGAAATACGGGGTGAAATGATTTACAATGCGCCACCTTTCGGATGGGTGCAGACGGGAAGGGGAAACCCGGAAGCGCCAGCCGGTCGCCGCACGAACGTGCGATAAATGGGGTTGTTGGAGTTTCAAGAGAGAGAACACACACGTGAAGGAGGGCTTTTGACCATGTCAAGGAGGCGATCGAAAGTGCGTAATCAGAAAGGTTTTACGTTGATCGAAATCATTGCCGTTCTCGTCATCCTGGGCATCCTGGCGGCTGTGGCCATCCCCAGGTTCATGGACCTGACGGACGTTGCATCGAACAAGGCCGCGATGCAGGCCGTTGCCGAAGGGAAGTCGAGATTATCGAATCAATTCGCGAGGAACCTGCTCACCGGGGTCGCAAACAGCCTGACCGACCTCCGGTCCAAGGGGACAAGCTCCCTGGCCGATGCGGGCGACTACAGGCTTCTGTACGAGGTTGCAGGCACGCCCAACAGCATCCGGGTCGTGGGATCCGGCGTCGGCAGCGTCAGAGGGCGGGCCAACGGATACTGGACCATGCCGCAATAACCGCTTTCGCGCATGATCTTCCCAAGACGATCGACGGACGGGGGCCGCTCCTTCGCGGCCTCTCGTCGTGTCGGTTTCCCTTTCGGGGTGAAGCGCGGCACGGGGAGCGCTTCCGCATCGGCAGAGGCGGCGATTGCGGTCTGTTCCAGCAGAAATTCAGGAACGAGGCAGTAACACGTCTATGTCTTTGCGGGATTCCCAGAAGGGGTTCACCCTGATCGAGCTGGTCGCCATCCTCGTCATCCTCGGGGTTCTCGCCTCCATTGCCGTTCCGAAATACTACGATCTCACGCGGGAAGCACAGAACCGAGCCGCCCTGCAGGCGGTGATGGAGGGCAAGGCCCGGCTCTCGATGAATTACGCCAGGCTGTTCCTCGAGGAAGGCCAGCCGCCGGGCGCGGCGAACCTCATCGACGCCGTCGGGGCCACGACCAGCATCGGCGATTACACTCTGAACTTCTCTTCCGTGGACTCCCTCACCATCCTCATCAACGCGACGGGGAGACCCGGCGTGCAGGGAACCAACAGCGCCCTGTGGCTGTTTCCCAAGTAGCGGCGCCCGGGCCGGGGCGGCCTCTCACCGTCTCGCCATCTCCGCGGCCACTTCCCTCCGGATGACCGTCCCGAGCGATCGGGGATTCACTTCATAGGCCGAAACCGCATTGTCCCGCGCCAGGCCTGCAAGCCAGGCATCCAGGGGTTGCGCGCCCTTCAGCACCAGGCAGCGGGCCGCCATGTCCGCAAGCGCCGCTCGCTCGCCCAGGCGGTCGTGCAGCTCCACGAGGGCCAGGTGCGCCCTCGGGTTCCCGGGATTCATGCGGTGAACCTCCTTCCAGCACTGGGCCGCCTTTTGCCACTGACCGAGCCGCCTCCACGCCTCCCCGGACAGTTCCCAGGGCTGCGGCGCATCCCTTTTTAGCTCCTTTGCCGTTGCCGCCGCCCGGAGCGCACCCTGCGCATTGCCCGCTTTGAGCAGAACGAGCCCGTAGCCCACCGCCATCTCGGTGTCCCGGGGATTGCGGGGGGCGTGCGCGCGCAGGAGCCGCTCGGCCTCGGCGGTTTTCCCCCGCAGCAGGTACACCTTCGAGAGCCCGACGATGGAGGAGGAGTGCCCCGGGAATCGCTCCAGCGCCCTGAGGAACTGCTGCTCCGCCCGGTCCTCGTCCCGCTGCTGGTACAGAAAATAAATCCCCAGGTTGAAGGAGGCGAGGCCGATCTGCCGCAGATTGGTGTCCCGGTTCAGTTCCTCGGCGGTTTTGAGCTCCCGGTAGGCGTCGTCGTACATCCCGGCCTCGTAGTAGTGCTTTGCCAGGTTGATCCGGGGCCGGCTGAGGTTCGGCGCCTTGCGGACGTTGTCGAGCCAGAGATGGACATCGGAGCGCGCCACGTCGTTGCGCTCGAAGGTCGTGTGTCCCTGGAAGGCCATGAGCAGCGCGAGCGACGCGGCCACGAAGCACTGGAATCCCCGGTTGTAGGCAAAGTAATCCAGGCAGCAGACCATGCCGTACGCGATCGGCACGAAGAGGAACATCGCGGGAATGTAGTTGCGGTGCTCGAAGATCAGCTCCAGGGGGATCAGGGTTCCCTCGACGAGGTGGTTCAGGAAGAAGAACAGCACGGCAAACGACAGCAGGGGCGCCTGCCGGGCCTTGAGGACGGCCCCCGCGAGCGCGAGCGCGAGCGCGGCGATGGCGGCCGCCGTCGTCCACGGGTCGAGTATGGAGCGCGAGATGTCGATGTCGTGGAGGAACATCAGCCGCGACGGAATCGGGTACAGGAGCAGCGACAGGTACAGCCAGAACACCCGGGCCTGCGTCAGGAGCCGCTCCAGCGGCGAGAACGGCCTCACGCCCGACTCGTAGACGGCCCGCTCCATGGCGAAGTCCGTGTAGAGCAGGCCCAGCGCGATCACGACGGCGAGGGGCAGGGGCGACCACTTCAGCGCGCGCTTCCAGGTTCCCGCCGAAATGCCCTGGATGAAGAAAACGTCGTACAGCAGAACGGCAAGAGGGAACACGGCGGTGTTCTCCTTGGTCGCAAACGCCGTCAGGGCGGCCGCGCCGCAGAGGGCGCCGCCGGCGACGCGGCCTCGCCCCGTCCGCGCGGTGCGGGCCCGCGCGTAGAAGTAGAGGGCTGCCGCGTAGCCCAGCCCGGCCATGCTCGCCATGCGCTGGACGATGATCGAGACGGCGTGGACGTGCAGTGGGCTTGTCGCCCAGAGGAACGACGACAGCAGGGCCACGGGGTACGCGACGGCACCGTACTTCTCCCTCATGGGCGGCAGCGTCAGGGTCAGCCGGATCAGCAGGAACAGGAAGAACGACGACAGGACGTGGATCAGGAAGTTCACGACGTGATAGCCGGTGACGGCCGTTCCCCCGGCGAGGTAGTTCAGGGCGAAGGAGGCGTATGCGGCGGGACGGGCAACCCTCTGGGCGGCGGTCCCGTACGTCGGCCCGTAAAAGGATTTCTTCAGGCCGTCCCAGTCGAGGGACTGCAGGCGGATGCTCGGGCTTTCGACGATCGTGAAGTAATCGTCGAAGTGCCAGTCCCCCTGGAAGCTGTTCGAGTAGACGGCCAGCAGGACGGCAAGCAGCGCGATGAAGGCGAACACGGTCCCGCGGTCGGGACGGGCCGGGACCCTCGCGTCGAACGTGAACCCGTTTTCTTTCGTCAGCATGATGTCTCCGCACGCGCGGGCACGGACGGCCCCGGCCGCGAACCGCGGCTCACGGCTCGCCTTGCGCCGTTCCCGGTGCGCCTTCCCGGGGGGCCGCCAGTTCCTTCGCCAGGATGCAGCTGAAGACCGGGCCGAGCGTGAACGCAAGGAGGATCGTCACGGCGCGGACGACCAGCGACGCGAGAAATCCCATGTCGGCGCCGGCACCGAGGATCGCCGCCGCCAGACCGGCCGCAATCTCCTGCACCCCGAGATTCCCGGGAGTGATATTGATCAGAAACGCAAACGAGGTCAACAGATAAATCAGCAGCGCCGTCCGCCAGGGGACGGGGTACCCGATGGCGTGGAACGCCGCATCGTAGAGGAGCGCCCCGACGGCGACGTTGAGCAGGGTGATGGCCGCGAGCTTGGCGAGGAGCGCCCGGTCGCCGCGCACCCGGGCGAAGCCCTCCAGGACCTGCTGTGCGCGGAGCAGCAGCCGGTGCCGCCCGCCGAGACCCCGAAGCGGCACGAAGAGGGAAAGCGGCAGGACGGACAGCGCCGCGGCGAAGAACAGTAGAAGCGGCCACAGGCCCCGGTCCGCGACCGCGAGCGGGAGCAGCACGGCCATCCCCGTGACGCTGACGACGGCGATCACGATCATGTAGTTCGAGGCCAGCACCGCCACGAAGTCCGTATAGGGGAAGTCGTGACGCCGCTTCAGATAGGCCGCCCGGGCGAAGAGCCCGCCCGAGAACGGGGTGAGATAGTTCCCCATCGCCGTCACGGCCGCCAGCCCGAACCACTCCCTGGGGCGGAGGTCGATCCCGAACGTTTTCGAGACGACGCGCTGGTAGACGCCGTTTGTCCCCATGGCGAAAAGGCCCAGGGCGTACAGCAGCAGCGCGTCCCGCGGCGAGAGGCGCATCAGGTGCCCGACCAGGTCGGGGTTGTACCCGAGGTAGGCGCAGATCCCCGCGGCGGCGGCGAGAAACGCGGCCAGCGACGCCGGCGAGCGCATGATGCCCCGGCCCTGCGGCTCCCCTGCGGGCGCTCCCGCGGCCGGTCCCGGGGCGGGCTCTCTATTTCGGGGCTGCGCCATCCGTCTCTCCGGCAGGCTTTCGGACTTTCAGGGTGAGGAATGCCGCATGCCTCGGATCCAGTTTGCCGAGAAGCCCCGGCAAGGGATAGTACCCGGACCCCAGCGTGCGCTCGACGTCGAACCCGTGCACGAGGAAGATCTCCCTCAGCCCCCGGTACGAAAACACGCGGCTGTGCTGCCAGCTCTTCGGGCTTTCGGCCCCCTGGTCTCGGTGAAGGGCCAGGGGGTTGCCGATCTGAAAGCGCTTCTGCGAGACGTTCGACAGGGAAAAGGGTTGCCACCCCATGACGAGGGAGAAGATGTTGTGCCAGCCGCTCAGGTTTTCCGTGCAGATCACGGCGTAGCCTCCGGGCTTGAGGGTCCTGCGGATTTCCGCGATGAAACGGTCCGTGTCGGCCAGGTGCTCGATGACCTGATTCGCGTGAACGGCATCGAAGAAACCGTCGGGAAACGGGAAGGCCTCCTCGAGGTTTCCCGGGCGTGCAACGATCCCCTTGCGTTCGGCCTCCCGTCGCCGCTCCTCCACGATCTCGATGCCGTAGAGGCGGGCGTTGCCGACCCTGGCGCCCGCCTGCAGGGTCCACTCCCCGTCGTCACAGCCGCAATCGAGGAGGGCGATTTCCCGATCGGAAGGCTCCAGGCACGCGAGGATGCACCGGCGGTGGTCCATGACCGCCCGGTTCCGCATGTCCCGGAAGAATGTCTTGATCATGCCGTGCAAGAATCAGCCCTTCTCCCCCGGGTCGGGGTGTGCGACCGATGGACGAAGCTTCACGGGGCCCCCAGGATTCGGCGGATCTGCCACCGCAGGATGCCCGCCCCGAACGCCGCCGCCACGGCGGGCAGGCAGACGGCCACGACGGCAACGTCGCTCAACCGCCGGCTCAGATAGGCAACGGCGCCGGCATAGGCGGCGATCCCCAGGCAGGCGGCCGCTTTCCCGAACCGGCAGTCCAGGGCGGCGAGCAGCGCGACCAGCCCGAGAACCCCCCATATCGCGAGGTACAGCGCGAAGTACCGGCCCCCGGGCCTGAGGTAATAGTCCGCGAAAAGCGGACCCCGCCGGAACGTGTGCGGGAGCACGGCCCCGGCGGACGTCCTCTGGACGTACCTCACCTCGACGCCGGCGAAGCGCAGGATCGGCTTCGTCGCGACGATCGTCCGGAGGATGCGCGTGTCGTCGTTCGTTTCCATCCCCCGGTTGTCCGGCTGGCTGGCGAGCCAGCGATCGCGGCTGCACACGAAGCACCCGGTCCCCTTGGGCGCCCGGTCGAAGTTCTCCCCCGTGATCCAGTAGTCGCCCCGCGTGGCCGAGGGGGGGTAGCAGGGGGCGTAGAGCCTGCACCGCAGCAGGTAAAAAAAACGGGCAAACCCCCGGGGACTGCCGTCGTAGTCCCGTGCATCGGGCATGGCGGGTTCGTACTGCCGTGCCTCGATCGCCTTCAGCAGTCCCCGTTCGGGCAGCACCCGCACGTCGTTGAAGACCAGCGTCTCGAACCGGGCCTCCCGGGCGCCCCGGATCCTCGCCTCGATGCGCCCCCGGTTTTCCGGCAGCCGAATCAGCCGGACGGGGAACCCCGAGGCGATGGCGGCGGAATCGTCCGTGGATCCGTCGTCGACCACGATGACCTCGAAGCGTTCCCGGGGGTATTCCTGGCCGACGAGCGCCGCCAGGCAGTCCTTCAGGGTCTCCGAGCCGTTGTGCACGGGCACGATCACCGAGAATGAGGAGAGGGGCTCAGCCATGGGACTCCAGGAACCGCTCCAGGTGATCCACGATGACGCGCGAGGGGGAGACCCCCCCGTCCCCGGCGTCCCGTCTCCTGAGGGCCGGCAGGGCCTTCAGGAACGCCTCCACCCTCTCGCGGGAGAAGCCGGCAAGCATCGCATTTTCGCCCAGCCCCTCCATCCGCTCCGTCTTGGCCCGCATGATGAGGCACGGGGTGTCGAGGCTGTAGCATTCCTCCTGGATGCTGCCCCCGTCGGTGATCGCGAAATCGGCCCCGGCCAGGAGGTCCAGGAATTTCAGATAGGGCTGCAGGGGGATCATCTCCACCCCCTCGCAGCGCCGCAGGCGCTCCATGAGGTTGAGCCGCTCGAGCTGCCTGCGGGTCGGCTCGTGGAGGACGAACAGGACGCGCCGCTCCCCGGCGATCCGCTCCAGGATCGGGATCACCGCGTGCATGCGGGCCGGGGAGAAGAGGGTTTCCAGACGGTGGATCGTCACGACGACGTACGGCCCGGCCGGGCGGTCCTGTCCCGTGTGCCGCCCCCGGGCGAAACGGACCGTGTCGACGACGGTGTTTCCCCCGGCGTGGACCGACTTGGCGCCCAAGCCCATGCGGCCGAGGTTGCCCATGGCCCAGTCCGAGGGGGCGAAGAGGATGTCGCTGCAGCGCATGGCGACGAGCCGGATCAACTCCTCGGGGAAAGGGTCCAGGAGGTGATGGCTTCTCAGCCCCGCCTCCACGTGGGCGACCGGGATCCCGCACCGCTTGGCATAGAGCAGCGAGAAGAGCGTGGTCAGCGTGTCCCCGTGGATGACGCAGACCCCTTTTCTGTCCCCTCGGAAGATCGTCCGCGCAAGGTCCTCGCGGGGGGTCAGGAGGCGCAGAAGCGTCTCCAGCGTCCAGAACGCCGCCTGGCCGAGGGTCGCGATGTTCGCCGCCCGGGGCCGCAGGTGCGTGTCCGCCCCCCGGAGGCCGAATTCCCCGGCCAGATCGGTCGTGATGGCGGCGTGCTGCCCCGTCTCGATGAGATGGAAGGGGAGGCCCCGGCGGTTCATCTCCATCATCAAGGGAGCCGTCTTGATGAACTGGGCCTTCGTTCCGATAAACACGTGGATCATCTGGCTTACGCGGGGCCCCCTTTTCCGTCCGGCGGGCTCCTCAGGGATTCGCTCCGGTCGAATCGCAGCTGGGCGACCTGCTCTGATACGAGACCGACCATGAAGACCACGACGGCCATCGTCATGAGCATGGCCGAGGTGGGGCCGTACCGGGCATCGAGGTAGAATATCCGGATCAGGCCGTAGACGAGCCCCAGCAGAAACATCGAGACGCTCACCGGCAGGAACACCTTCATGGGCGAAAAGAGGGTGGCGATCTTCAGGATGATCATGAAGAAGCGAACCCCGTCCCGAATGAGGCGGATCTTGCTCCGGCCCACGCGGCGCGACGTCCTGACCGGGATGTACTTCAGGCTCCGCCCGGAGCGGACAATGGACAGGGTCAGCGTCGTCGGGTAGGAGTACGTGTTCGGCAGCAGATAGAGAAACGCCCGGGCGGCCGCCGACTTGACGGCCCGGAACCCGGAGGTCAGGTCCTCGATCCTTCGGTTGCACACGTACGAGGCAAACCCGTTGTAGACCTTGTTGGCCAGGTCGCGGTGGAGGCTGGTTTCCGATTCCTTCGTGCGGGCCCCCACGACCATGTCGTGCGTCCCCACGTGTTCGAGCAGACGGGGGATGTCGGCGGGGTCGTGCTGGCCGTCGGCGTCCATCATGACGAGTATGCGGCCCAGGGCCTCGCGAATGCCGGTCTTCACGGCCGCGCCGTTGCCGATGTTGTAGGGGTGCGAGACGACCCTCGCCCCTCTTTCAAGGGCCCGCGCGGCGGTGCCGTCGGTGGAGCCGTCGTCGACGACGAGCACTTCCCATGAGCGGCCCAGCGGTTCCATGACCGAGCCGATCCGGTCGAGCAGGGGGACGATCCCCTGTTCTTCCTGGAACGCGGGAAGAATGATGCTGATTTCGACGCGTGATTCTGGCGCTGCGGTCACCGGTCCGGTTTCCATCCTTGCGGGGAGTGCCGGCGTATCGCTCGCGATGACGCGATTTTTGCCGGCCGGTTATGATTGATATTCAACTAATATGCCAAAACTATTAAAAAATCTCTATAATGACCCCGGTGAAAAAGCAAGAAGGAAGCTTGGCCATAAAAAGCTTTTCTCTCCGGCCATAATCGTCTAATAAGGACGTGGGTTGTCCTGACTTGTCACGGAAGATGCATAAAATGATGTGACTTTTCCCCGGTCCGATTTGTATATGAAACAGATCGACGAAGGAGAGATCATCGGACGAGTCCTGGCAGGGGACCGCGAGGCCTTTGCCGATCTGGTCGATACGTACAAGGGGCCGGTTTTCCGCCTGGCCTTCCGGATGACCGGGAGTGCCCGGGATGCAGACGACCTGAGCCAGGAGATCTTCCTCCGGGCCTTTCAGTCCCTGGCGCGCTTCAGGCCCGGGGAGCGGTTCTTCCCCTGGCTCTACACGGTGGGACTCAACGTGATCCGCAACCACCTCCGGAAGGGAAGATCCGTGCCGGAGGACGGGAGCGTGAAGGGAGCGCCGGAAGCGGCGGACCCCCGCGAGGACCCGTCCGATGCGGCCGTGGGCCGGGAGCGAAGCCGCCGGATCCAGGGCTACCTGCTCAGGCTTCCGCCGGCGGTTCGGGAGGTCCTGATCCTGCGGTTCTACGAGGGGATGAGCTTCGAGGACATCGCCGGCCTGACGGGCGAGTCCCTGAGCGGCGCCAAGATGAAGGCCTACCGGGGTCTGGAGAAGATCCGGGTCATGATGGACGAGGACGGGTTCCTCGACGACGAGTCGGGGGGGTAACCCAGCGTGGGCTGAGAGGCCTGGACCATGACGGATCGTGACATCGAAAAGATCATCGGGGAGCTGGACGAAACAGGGCCCTTGCAGGACCACATCGGGCAGGATCCACGCCGCGAGGCGCTCTCCGGCATTGCCCGGATGATGAGCGCGGAGAACGCCCCCGAGCCGCCGCCCGGCCTGGGGGAGCGCGTCATGGCGCGCATCCGGTCCTTCCGTCCCTCGCCGTGGCGCGTGCTGGGAGAGTCGCTCCTGAAGCCGCGCACGGTCAGCTTCGACCCGATCCGGGCGCTGCGCGCCCCCGTGTCCGGGCAGGAGTGCTCCTTCTACTTCATCATGGTCGGCATCTTTTATGCCGTCCTGGGCTTGATCCTGCTGGCCGGCCTGCACGGGCTCGGCGCATTGCAGGGCGCCCCGGGCTGGGTCCGCTGGCAGCCTCCGATTGCGATCGTCACGGCCGGGTGCATGGTGGCCATCGGCCTGTACCTGTTGAGGGACGGGAAGCTGGCCCTGCGCACGGCCCGGATCGGGGCCCTTGTCTATCTCGGGTTTGCCCTGCTCAACGGGGTCTTCGTGTCCCTGGAGTGGAACGTGCCCGTTTCAGCCTACGTGTCGCTCGTCTCGGCCCTCATCGGGCTGCCGACGGGCTTTTTCCTGATTCGCACCTTACAGAACTGCGGGAAGCGGTATGCGTAGATCGATTCGAAGGGGACGGTTCGGGGGGCAGGGCGGCTTCACCCTGTTCGAGATCATCATGGTGCTCCTGCTCCTCGGGGTCGTCACCTATTTTGCCGCCACGAGACTGTTCTCCGACGACGCGCCCACCCAGGCGGCCGAGATGGAACTTCTGAAGAATCATCTGCGCTACGCCCAGTCGAGGGCCATGAACTCGGAGAGCGTCTGGGGGATCAAGTTCGGGTCGTCGACGCGGTATTGGCTTTTCAAGGGCACGGACGAAAATACGGTGATCCGCCTTCCCGGCGTGGAATCGGCGGACGGGGCCATGCAGCTCGACACCATCCAGGTGACCCCGCCTGCGGGAAACAAGATCGCCTTCGATTCCTTCGGCAGTCCCGGCTCGGCGACGACGGTCCTGTCGACGACCGCCGGCAGCATCACCGTCACGAAGACCACCGGCTTCATCCCCTGATCCGAGGAGGTGCTGGCGACATGGAGAGGCAGACAACAAAGTTCGACTGGCCCGGGCCGGGCCTCGGACGGAGGGGGTTCACCCTGCTGGAGGTGATCGTTACGATCGTGATCGCCGCCATCATGGGGGTGTTCTTCGCCCAGTTCGTCGGGACGAACGTCATCCGGAGCGCCGACCCGGTCTACCGGGTCCAGAACCTCTCCGGCGCCGCCCACATCATGGAGTACATGAACGCGGACTACAAGAGACTCGCCGCCACCCAGTCGAACTTTCTGACCATCTTCAAGGACTACGTCGCGTACGGGAACACCACGGCGAAACCTGCGGGCTACGAGGGCTACCCGTACTACGGGTCCTACCAGGTCCTCCAGAACGATTATGTCAAGTTCGTGTCGGGCGCGGAACAGCCGGAGACCGATCCGGCCAACCAGCGAGTTCTCAAGGTGACGATCCGCCGCGGGGACCAGGCCGTCACCGCCCTGTTTACCCGGTAGCGACGGGGGGAGCGCAGACCATGAAGAACAAGCCAGGCTTCACCCTCATCGAGATCATGGTTTCACTCGTCCTCGTGGGGCTGATCGCGTCGATCGCCGGCACGTCGGTCATCACGGCCACGAGGAGCTACGTGTTCGCCCGGGAAAACAACGCCATCACCCAGAAAGCCCAGCTCGCGCTCAACCGGCTCAACCGCGAGATCATCGAGCTCTCCGACGTCCGGGACGCGGGCAGCACATGCATGGTCTACGAGAGCCCCTACGGGAGACGGGCCGTGGCGCTCGTGGACGGCACGGTCCGTCTGTTCACCGACTACGGAAGCACGGTTTGCCCGACGACGGGAGGCGACGTCCTCGTCGACGGCGTGCAGGCGTTCTCCATCCTCTACAACCCGAACCCGAACGGCACCGCGAGCCTCTGGGGCGTCGGGCAGGACATCCGGAATCTCTTTGCGGTCAACATCCAGTTCGCCCTGGCCCGCCCCGACACGGGAGGCACCGTCCCCTTCTACACGACGGTGTCGCCGCGCAACAACAACAACACCGGCGGCGCCGCCTCGCCCACGGCCGCGAACCCTCCCCCGGAGTACAGCGGCAAGCAGTGTTTCGTCACCACGGCGGCTTACGGCGACGCGGACCACCCCGTCGTTGAGGTGCTGAGGCGGTTCAGGGACCGGTTCCTTCTGCCGACGGCTGCGGGGCAGGTCCTCGTCCGGATCTACTACGACGCGGGGCCGTCGCTTGCCGCGGCGATCGAAGGCCATCCGGCCGCCTGCCTGGCGGTGCGGCTCCTGGTCACGCCCGTGGCGGGATTCGCCCTGCTGGCCCTGGATTTCCCGATCCTCATCCCGTTCCTCCTTCTGCTGTCTTGGGTCGTTGCCCGCCTGGCCGTCAGGGCGCTTGCACGGCGCTCGCCTCGCCGGAAGACCCTTTTCCAGGGGCAGCGCGGGGCCATGCTGGTGACGCTCATTGCGGCCCTGGTGGTCTTCTCGGCCCTCGGGGCGGTGATGATCGGCATGTTCGGCACGTCGGCCCTGAGCCAGGTGGCCGGCAACAACGCCATGAAGGCCTACTACCTCGCGGAATCCGGGTTCCGCTATGTCGCAAGCCGCTACATTGCCGTCGACACGGGCAGCGAGGCCTCAAACGAGACGGCCCGCGACACCCTGCTGGGCACCGAGCTGCACGGGCAGACGTTCTCGCTGGGCGGTGACGGTTCCTTCCGGATCGATGTCTACCCCTACTATTACAAGTCGGTGCAGGCGCCGGTCGGCAACGAGCTCACGGCGGCGGTGTCCGGGGGTATCCCGATCCCCGGAAGCGATTTCAACTGGGGCAGCTGGGTGAAGATCGTCAAGCCCAACGGCAGCCAGACGTACAACCGGATCTCCGGCGTGAGCACCCTTGCCCCCACGACCATTCGCTTCTACCAGATCGACGCGGGCGGCAGCACCCTCAGCTGGGATGCCAGTTACGGGACGGGCTCGCTGATCACGGCCGTCTGCGTCCCCGACCGAAACGTCAATGGCCGGATGCTCATCGCAAACGCCGACGGCAGCTACGATCTTGCGTTCGCTGCCGGAACGGGAGCCCGGGCCTTCCCCGCGAAAAACGGCATTTTCACCGTGAAGTTCTACAATGCGGCCAATCCGGCGGCGCCCATAACGAGAATCCTGTCCTACAGGCAGGTCGACCTCACCGCGAACCGCTTCAAAGGGATCAGCGACCCGAACGGCGCAAGCCTCCCCACCGGGCCCGTGGAGGATCCCGGTACTGCGGCACCCTTCCAGAATTTCATCGAGCAGACAAAATATGCGCGAATCGAGTCCACGGGCACCGTCGGCACCGGCGCATCCGCCGTCGACCGGAAGGTGACCTACTACGCGCCCATCGGGTACGCGAAGCTGCAGCCTGAGCCCAAGACCCAGTACCACGACACGATGCAGGATTTTTCGAAGTGGCAGACGGAGGACCACATCGGGCGCATCGGCTCCCTGACGGCCGGCTCCAGTTACGGCACGACGATGAGGGTCGACACCATGCAGACCACCAATGCGACCCCCACGGACAGCTGCCTGCGGTTCCGGGAGTTCCAGGTCGGGTTCAACTGGTCCGCCGCGGGACTTCCCGTCCAGCAGGAGTGGATACGCGCCGGCAACTACTTGAGTTACGATCTGGAGATGAAGACCTTCTACACGCTCATCTACCCGTCGGCCCGCTATGCCGCGGGGCTCACCTTCCGTCTCGACGAGGCGGGGAATGCCATGGGCTTCACCCTTGCCAGGGGCGTTCCGGGGTTCGACCCCTACGGCTGCGACAACGACGGCATCCCCTTCGGATTCCTGGCGAACCTCCCGGGCTACGTGAACTACACGCCCATCCTGCTCGTCTGGATCAAGGAGTACGCCAAGAAGGAGGTCAACCCGCAGCTCGAGCTGAGCCCCCATTCCGTCGAGCCCCTCACCATTGACGACCCGCCGCCCGTGGGCAGGGGGACCTACGCCTTCGTCACGAACCAGACGTTCTGGCGAAACGGCGACCGGGTCCGTTTCACCAGTACCGGCGCCCTTCCCGTGGGGATCACGGCGGGCAGGGATTACTACATCCGCAAAATCGAGTCCGGCGGGCTGACGTACCTGTATCTCTTCAGCACGCTGCCGGGCGCCCTGAATTTCGACCCCCTGTGGCCCGGCCTCCAGGACATCACGGACTACGGGTCAGGCACGACGACCCTCATCGTCCAGGATGCATCGTTCACGAAGCTGGCCCACCAGGTCCTCACGTCGGGCAACGAGTACCTGGGGCTGATCGCCTCCCTGAACTACCTGAAAAGCTGGGCGACCTTCTCGGCCCGTATCATCGAGGCCCCCTCCGTTTCCTTCGTCAACGGCGGCGCCGCCGCGGGACGCGAGATCCTGAGCGGCGAGACGGTGTACCAGACGTCGACCAACCTGCCCGGCGGCACGGTCACGGCGATCTACCGGGTGATGCGCAGCCCCGTCTACCGGGCGGCCAAGTCGAGCAACCGCCTGTGGACTTCCGGATCGGAGCAGGGGGTGCTCCTGCTGGAGCGGATCGCGGGCAACTCCCTCTCGAACCCGGCCACGGCGCCTTTCCAGCTGGGCTACAAGATCTTCGTCGGCGAGCATCCCGGCGGGACCGATGCGGGCACGGTGGGCGTTCCCGGCAGCGTGAGCGACGAGGTCTTCCGACAGCGCGACAACTGGCTCCTGTTCTACGTGGGGGACCCGGGGGGCAATGCCCCCGCGGACGTCAACCCCTTCAACAACTACCGGGGCCCCATCTTCCGGAACTCGGTCCTCTGGCCCCCGGACAACCCGCAGGAAACGGTGATCAACACGGACAACTTCACCCTCCTGCGATTCAGCGACTACGTGAACTCTTCGCTGAGCTGCAGGGTCAACGGCACGGCCCGGACGGGCGGCTACTGCCTGGCGGGCTTCTACTCGAAGGACAACACGGGGACCTCGGGCGACGTGCTGCGATTCGCGAGCCCCGACGGAACCCTGTTCTACAGCCCCCAGAGCGGCAGCGTTTTCCCGACAGGGCGTGCCGAGTTCGGGCTTCATGTCTACGGGGCCGACGGCCACTTCACCGAGTTCGACGACTTCGCCCTGCAGTTCGGCCCCGGCTACGGCATCACGCGCCAGGGCTTCCTGTTGCCGATTCAACAATAGTGCACTGACAGGATGAGTGAACAGGAGAACCCTGCCCCGGCCGGGTTCTCGCTTTCCGGAGCGGCGGCAGTGAAAGAAGTGAAAGAAGTGAGAGAAGTGGATGAAGTGGGGGAAGTTGGGGGAGCGGCAGAGAGATAGAATGACAAGAGGGACAGTAGAAGAATCGAAATGAACGAAATAAACGTGACAACGGAACAAACGATAAAGACGAAATAGACCGGATAGACTGAACGGACCGGATAGACCGAATAGACTGTTTCTCTACGCTTTGGGCCGCCCGAAGTTGCTGATCTGCGCAATCAGCTCGTCGATGGACGCCGTCTCGTCGATGATCAGGTGGGAGCCGCCCTTTTCGGTGTCATCGATGGACTGGCTGTACAGGTGGTCGAATGCACCGTCGCGGGACAGGGCCGAGTAGGCCTTTTCCCCGTTGCCTCCGCCCGGCGATGCAGGCTGGCCCTGCCTGCGGCTCGCTTCGGGACTGATGCCGTTGCGCAGGTCCTGCCCTGCGCCGGCGATCCCGGCGCTGAAGTCCAGGTATGACTGCGAACCGTACGCGGAGCTGCCGCGGGCCGGGTCGGGCTTGCGGGGCGACGCCGTGGGGCGCGGGCCTGCCGGTTCCCCTTCGACCAGCGGCGAGTGGTACACTTCTTCCTGGGAGGATTCCGCCGAGGGTTTGAAAATGTCCTGGGGGGAAGCAAAGGCGCTGACCTTGGTGAGGTATTCCCGGGCGTAGCGCTCGGTGGTGAACATGCCGTCGTTCTTGCCCATCTGGATGGCGCTCTCGATCTGGGGGAACTTGTTTTCCCGCAGGATCCCCTTGACGGACTGGTTGCCGCGCAGGATGGAAAGGACGGGCACGCGGAACCCGACATCCTCCTTGATGACGAGATGCTGGACGACGAGCCACTGCAGGGTGGAAGCGACCTGGTGGCGGATCTCCTCCTGCGCCTCCATGGGGAAAGAGTTGCACAGCCTGTACAGGGCGTCTTCCGAGTGGGTGGCATGGAGGGTCGCAATGACCAGGTGCCCCGATTCGGCGGCATTGAGCGTGAGCCGCATGACTTCCGGGTCCCTCAACTCCCCCACGACGATCACGTCGGGGTCCTCCCGCAGCACGTCGACGAGGCCCTGCTCGAAGGAGGGCATGTGGGCGCCCAGCTCGCGCTGCTCGATGAAGGATTTTCTCGACACGTAACGGTATTCGACGGGGTCTTCGAGGGTCACGATGTGCGCGGCCCGGTTCCGGTTGATCTCGTCGACGAGGGCGGCGATGGTCGTCGACTTGCCGGACCCGGTGGCGCCGCAGATGAGGACGAGGCCGGCACGAAGCTCGGCGATCTGTTTCAGAGAGGGGTGCAGGTTGAGCTTTTCGAGGGTCGGTACGGTTCCGGGGAGAAGGCGTATGGCAATGCTGAGACCGCGCGTCGTGTTGAAAATGTTTACCCGGATCCGGATGTTTCGGATGGTCATGGCCATGTCGACGGACCAGCGGTTCCTCAGGGTCTGCAGCTGCCTCACCGTCAGGATCTTCTTGACGATCCCGTCGATTTCACCATGTGTCCAGCGGCCGGAGCTGTCGAAGTGAATCTGGCCGTTCTTGCGGTAAACGACCGGATGCCCTCCGGTGATATGCACATCGGAACAGCCCTCCTGGACGGCTGTCACAATGACCTTGCTGAACTTGTTCATCCTTTTTTTCCCCCCCGGACCCGTGTGGAATCAGCGATGTGGAATCCGCTGGAAGGCGTCCATCTGGAAAAGGATCAAAAGCGCATGGCTCCGGCGGAATAACTATAAGCACGAAGCATGCCACGAAATAAGAGCCACCTGAAATATAAAAATAATGATATCGGGCACTTAAGGTGTTGTTCTGGGGTGACAGGCCGGATGTGGAGTCAAAAATTCGGCAGGCAGTCGCACAGGTGCAACCGATGCATCAAATATTGTAGGTTCACTCTTTGAACTTGCCCGAATCCCTGATTTGAGCGATCAACTCGTCGACGGTGGCTTTCTCGTCGATCATGAAGTGCTTTTCGGCGCCTTCGTCGGAGTGCAGGAAAATGACCGACTTGTCCTCGGCAGGCAATTTCTTCGGCTTCGGGGACGCCGGCTCGGGATCCCCTTCGAGCAGGGGGGAGTGGTAGATCACCTCGCGGGAGACTTCTTCCGAAGGCTTGAAATTCTCCGCGGGGGGGTAGAAGGAATCTTTCGTGCTCAGATACTCCTTGAGATATCTCTCCATCGAGAACATGCCGTCGCCCTTGCCGATCTGGATGGCGCTTTCGATCTGCGGGAGCTTGTTTTCCCGGATCATCCCGCGGATGGAGTTGCTGCCGCGCAGGATGGAGAGCAGGGGCACCCGGAATCCCTGGCGTTCGTGGAAAATCAGCTGCTGCACCACGATCCAGGAGAGCGTCGAGGCCACCTGGAAGCGGATCTCCTCCTGGGCCTCCATGGGGAAGGAGTTGAACAGCCGGTACAGGGCGTCCTCCGCGTTGGTGGCATGGAGCGAGGCGATCACGAGATGGCCCGACTCGGCGGCGTTGAGGGTCAGCCGCATGACCTCCGGTTCCCGAAGCTCCCCGACGACGATGACGTCGGGGTCTTCCCGGAGAACGTCGGTAAGTCCCTTTTCGAAGGAGGGCATGTGCGTGCCGAGTTCGCGCTGCTCCACGAAGGACTGTTTCGATGTGAACCGGTACTCGATGGGGTCCTCGAGGGTGACGATGTGCGCGGCCCGGTTGCGGTTGATCTCGTCGATGATGGCGGCGATGGTCGTCGACTTGCCCGTTCCCGTGGCGCCGCAGAGGAGCACGAGACCGGATCGAAGCTCCGCGATCTGCTGCAGGGACGGGTGCAGGTTCAGGCGCTGGATCGTGGGGATGACGCCCGGCAGAAGCCGGATCGCAAGGCTTAAACCCCTCGTCGCGCTGAAGACATTCAGGCGCAGGCGCACGTGCTGAATCGTGACGGCGAGGTCGACGGACCACTCCCTGCGCAGGATCTGGAGCTGGCGAGGCGTGAGCAGCTTCCTCACCAGGGCGTCCACCTCGGCATGGGTCCACTTGATCGAGCGGTCCTGCTGGATCTGGCCGTTCTTGCGAAACACCACCGGGTGTGCGCCGGTGATGTGGATGTCCGAAACCCCCTCCCGGACAGCCGCAGCGATGACGCCGCTGAATTTTTTCATGTTTCTCCCCGAGGATCGGGATCCCCCGGCTGAACATGCATCTCGCCGTTCCTCCGGGACAGGATCCCCCCTGATTCTATCGTCCCTCGTCCGACATCCCCTGAATCCCGGGATGTCAGGACGGGGGAACCAGGTCGCCGTCAGGCCCCTTCACAAGCCCTTCTGCGAGACCCTTACAGACTCTTCTTGATTTCCGAAAGGATGACGACGTGCTTCCGCTCCTCGTCGATGACCTGATCGAGCAGGCCCTGGGCGGTCGCCGTCACGTATTTTTTCATCTCCGAGTAGTAGAGAACGGAATCCAGCTCGCGGGCGATGGCGAAGTCCAGCGCCGCGATGACGTCCTCGATATCGGACAGCTCCTTGGAGGCGGCCGTCGAGAAGACCTTTCCGTCGATGCTGCCCTGCAGGTAGGCCATGTACTCGCCGGGGTAGCTCTCCTTGGGCATGATCGTGTCGATCTTGGAGAACATGTCGGCGAAGAGCTTGCGATGCTTGACCTCTTCGGAAGCAAGCTTGGTGAAGATCCCGTAGACCTTTGGGTCCTTGGCGATGGATGCCGCATAATTATAGAACTTTTCGCCATTCTCTTCCATGCGGATGGCGAATTGAAAGATATCGCTTCCCTGGTAGCTGCTCATGTCTCTCCCCCTTCCGTAAAGTTGCGGCGATTATAGACGGCTTTTCCGTTCATGGCCATCTTTTTTTCTGGCAACGGGACAGGAGTTTGTCAAGGCTGCGAAAGTGGAAAACCGTGCCATTCGGCGACCGGAACAGATGCCGCAAAACCGCTCCGCAACCGACGCATGGCCATGGCGGGCCGCACTGTGCGGCTGCGTGCACGAATCCTGTTCTTCCGTGTGATTGGTGGATTAAAGGGGGGGCGGGGAGGTCTTTCGACCTCCCCTTTGGAGTTTCATCGCTTTTCTGAAGGAGGAGATTCTTTAAGCGACCTTGGTTGTAATGACTCAGCTTCTAATCGGTTTCTTCGCTTCAATGAAGGCCCTCCTCGCTGTAGTTGGGCACCTCATTTGCAGTGAACCTGTGCCCGATGAATTTGCAGGGAGCGTGCCACAGGCAAGAGTGATATGTAAGTACTTGATTTTGAAAAGTATATTTCGTATTCTCCCTTTTCCTTCCCGCGGCCTGCGCGGACGGGGGAGGCAAGAACTGTCGGCCCCGGCCGAGGGACTCGAAAATGAGTTTTGAATTCGAATACTTACGAATTACCCATGGAATGACGCCTTCGACATTAATGTCGAAATTGGCATCCCCTGTTAACCAGGGCCAGGTGCTTGACATTTCTTTCATGATGGGGTTCACTGATTTCCGTGCCGTCCAGGGGTCGCCGCGGGGGCGGACAGGCGATGCCGGCGGTTCCTGCCGGTATTCGAACGGGAGTGGGTCATGAAGCGGTCGGGCATTTTCTCTATTCTGATCCTCCTGGTGTGCCTCGTCTGTGAAAGCCAGGCCCAGGGTGTCGGGCGCGACAACCGGCCGGACTCCGCGAATGCGCCGGGCCGCGAAGTATCCCTTGTCAAGGAGCTGAAGCTCACGGAAGCCCAGGACAAGGAAATGAGGCGGGTCCGGACGGTCTATTCGAACCGGATTCTCAAGCTGCGCAGCGAAATCATCGGCAAGAGCATCCAGTACCGCGATCTCCTGCGCGACCCTGCAGCGTCGGAGGAAAGCATTCGGGCCAAGGGCAGAGAGATCGAGGCCATCGACACGCAGCTCATCCGCGAGAGGATCGACTTCGAGATCGAGATGCGGAAGATCCTGACCCCCGAGCAGTTCCAGCGCTGGTATTCGGCCATGGACCAGCAGCCGGCGAAGAAGAAACCCCTCCGATGAGCGGACGGAAGAAACCTGCTTTCACCGGATAACCGGATGAATCAAATCCCTTCAGCCAGCCAGATCCTTCTGCGCCCCATCACCCTGATCATCTCTTGCACGATTTTCGTGATCCTGATCCTGGTCATGGGCCTCATGGACCTCAACCGGCTCGACCGGTCCCTCGTCAATTTCATGGAGGTCAGGGGTCTCGACGTGGCCGAGAAGATCGAGCGCGAGTCCCTCGTGAGCTACACGAGCATCATGCAGATGCTCCGGGGCGAGGCGGCCGGCGAGACGCTCATCCCGCTGACGGACGAGACCTTTCTGACCCAGGAGTCCTTGATTAAGGCGCTGCTCGGCGTGATCCGCACGATCGACAGCCGATGGGCTTCCTCGAGCATCAGCCCGGAGGAGGCAAAGGGCGTCATCGAGAGGGAAGGACTCTGGCTGCTCGCCGTTCTCGATGACGGGGGCCGCGTTCTGTTTCAGAGCAGGCCCCTGCCCAGGCAGGTTCTTGCGCGCGCGAAGCCCGTCATTCAAAAAAACAAGGACCTGGTGATCGACCTCTTCGGCGGGCCCGAGAGGGGGGGCCGGAGCGGAGTCGTCGCCCTGAGGCGAAGCGGGGGAAACGGAACCATCATCGTCGCCCTGGACGACGACGCCCTACGGTGGTGGGGCATGAGGATCGCGATGCAGAAGGCCGTCGACGAGGCCGGGCAGACGCCGGGCGTCGTCTTCGTCACCGTCCTGGACGGATGGGGGGCCGTCCTGGGGGCCAGGGGCGAGCAGCCCGCGTCGCAGGAAATGACGGCCCCGGAAAAGGAACTCCTGTCCGGGGCGGTTGCCGTTGCGGCCCGCGGCATCAAGCTGGGCGAAAAGGAACACCTCATGGTCATGGCGCCGCTCTCGCTGGAGGGACGGCCCGCGGGGATCGTGCGGGTCGGCTTCGAGAGGGACCGCATGGATCAGATCCTGGAGCGCAACCGCCACTTCCTCTTCCTCTCCATGGGCTTCATCGTGCTTGCCGGTCTCTTCTCCCTCTGGTTCGTTTTCCAGAACCAGAAACGGCACCTCGCCCGCATCGAGGAGATGCGCAAGCGCCTGGAGCAATCCGAGCGGCTCTCCTCCCTCGGGCAGCTCGCAGCCGGCGTGGCCCATGAGATCCGCAACCCCCTCAACGCCATCAGCATGGCGAGCCAGCGCCTGCAGCGCGAGTACATGCCCTGCGAACAGGACAAGGGCGCGGAGTTCGGCCGCCTCACGGGGGTGATCCGCGACGAGATCCGCCGCCTGAATGTCATCATCGAGGACTTCCTCACGTTCTCGCGCAGCCGGCGCCTCGAGCTCCGGGAGTTTTCGCTGACGGAGGTCATCCAGAAGCTCGCGAGGCTCATGGGAGAGGAAGCCCGGGTCCGGGGCATCACCCTCACCGTGCGGCCGGAGCCGGACGCGCTCATGGTCCCCATGGACGTGGACAAGCTGCAGCAGGCCCTCATCAACATCGTCAAGAACGCCATGGAGTCCATCGACGGCACGGGCTCCATCGACATCGCCATGGAAAAGCAGCCGGGCGAACGGGCGGTCGTCCGTATCACCGACACGGGGTCGGGCCTCGCGCCGGGGGAGGTCGAAAAGATCTTCGACCCGGACTACACCACCAAGGAAAAAGGGCTCGGGCTGGGGCTGCCCATCGCCTACGAGATCGTCCGCGGCCACGGGGGGACGATCCGCGTCCAGAGCAGCGCGGGCCAGGGGACGACATTCGAGATCGAGTTGCCGACAAAGCCCGCGTCCGCGGGAACCGCGACCCGATGAGAGCCGCTCAGCCGCTGTGGCAAACGCCGCCGGAATGTGATACTTCCACCGGCAGGGCGCATCGCATCGAAAGGGAAAGGGCAGACCTGCAAGCAGGGGCATGAAGAAACTCAGCATCCTCATCGTCGAAGACGGGCAGATCCAGCGGGAGATGCTCCGTGACTTCCTGCGCAAGGAAGGCCATACCGTGGCCGAGGCCGAAACGGGCGAGAAGGCGCTCGCCGAGGTGCGTTCGGCCTACTTCGACCTCCTGCTGATGGACTACAAGATGCCGGGCATGAACGGCCTGCAGGTCCTGCAGGAGGTCAAGAAGTTCAACCCGGAGCTCGACGTCATCATGATGACCGCCTACGGTACGATCGAAACGGCCGTCGAGGCCATGAAGGCGGGGGCCGTCGACTACGTCACGAAACCCATCGATCTCGACGAGCTCCTGCTGCACGTCAACCGGATCTCGGAGCGGCGCATCCTGCTCAGGGAGAACGAGATGATGCGCCAGCGCCTGCAGGAACAGGGGGTCACGGCCGACCAGATCGTATTCCGCAGCCCCCAGATGGAGACCCTGGTGAACCTGGCGGGGCGGATCGCCCCGAGCCGGGCCACGGTGCTCGTCCGCGGGGAGAGCGGCACGGGGAAGGAACTCTTTGCCCGCCTCATCCACAATCTGAGCCCGCGGGCGGCAAGGCCGCTGATCGCCGTCAACTGCGGGGCCCTGCCCGAGACGCTGCTGGAAAGCGAACTCTTCGGCCACGAGAGAGGATCCTTCACCGGGGCGACGGCAAGGCGCATCGGCCGATTCGAGGAGGCCGACGGGGGGACGCTCTTTCTCGACGAGATCGGTGAGCTGACCCCGTCCGTGCAGATCAAGTTGCTGAGGTTCCTCCAGGAGCGCGAGTTCCAGCGGGTGGGGGGGAACCAGGTCCTCCACTCCGACGTCCGGATCATCACCGCCACGAACCGCGACCTCGAGGCCCGGGTCAAGGAAGGCGCTTTCCGCGAGGACCTCTTCTACCGGCTCAACGTCGTGGACATGTTCATCCCGCCGCTGAGGGAGCGCAAGGAGGACATCCCCGCCCTCATCGACCACTTCCTCGCGAAGTTCGCAGCCGAGAACGGCAAGGAGATCGAGGGCGTGAGCCAGGAGGCCCGGGACCAGCTGCTCAAGTACGATTACCCGGGCAACGTGCGCGAGCTGATCAACATTCTCGAGCGCGCCGTGGTCATCGCCCGCGACACGATCATCACGGTCGCCGATCTGCCCTTCGGGGACCGCTTCGCCGGCGCCGCGGAAACCGCGGGGGAGGGCAGGCTCAAGGATTCCATCGAGGAGCTGGAGAAGCAGATGATCCTGAAGGCCCTGGAAGAGTCGGAGCACCATCAGACCCGGGCGGCGGGCATCCTGGGGATCAGCGAGAGGATGCTGAGGTATAAGATGAAAAAGTATGGACTCAAAAACTGAGAATCAGGGTTCAGGGTACAGGGGCCCGGGTTCAGGGAAAGGAAAACGAAACGGCGGGAAATTCTCCCGCCGTTCTCTTTTGTGGTGTCTTTTCTTCCCTGTACCCGGGACCCTGTACCCTACTTCGTGAAGCCCAGGATCTTCCGCGCTTCCGCCGGGGTGGCCACGTCGCGGCCGTAGGCGCGGCAGATCCCCGTCACCCGCTCGACCAGTTCGGCGTTTGTCTTTGCGAGCACGCCGGGGTTCACGTAAATGTTGTCCTCCATGCCCACGCGGATGTGACCGCCCATGACGAGGCCCATCATGGCCATGGGCAGGAAGCCCCGGCCCACGCCGAAGATGGACCAGGTGGAATTGGCGGGCATGTGCTCGTAGAGGTGCAGGAACGATTTCAACGTCGCCGGCGCCCCCCAGGGGGTCCCGAGGCAGAACTGGAAGTGCATCGGGTCGTCGATTTTCCCCTCGTCCCGCAATTTCAGGGCCGTCACGAGCATCCCGAGGTCGAACACCTCGATCTCGGGCTTCACGCCGGCCTCCTTCATCATCGTTGCCGCCTCGTCGAGAAAGGCCGGGTCGTTGACGAAGGCCTTGCCGCCCAGGTTGATCGAACCGGCGTCGTAGGAGGCGAGCTCCGGTTTCAGCTGAAGAGGCGAGAGCCTCTCCGCCGTGGGCAGGTTCCGGCCGGGGATGCCGCTCGTGGTGAGGCTCAGGATGAGATCCGTCTTCTCCCGGATTCTCTCCACGACGCGCCGGAAAAGGTTGATGTCCTGGCTGCCGAGCCCCGTCTCGGGGTCGCGCACGTGGATGTGGACGATCGAGGCGCCGGCCTGCCAGGCCTCGATGGCCGACTGGGCGATTTCCTCGGGCGTGATGGGGATGTGGGGGGCGATGTCCCGCATCATGCGGCTTCCGGTGATAGCTGCGGTGATGATGACTTTTTCCATGGATACCCTCTTGCGGTTGTGGAATCTGAGCTATCGCAATCAGATGGCGCTTGCTCGGGATTCCTCCAGCGAACAGACGGTTTTAGACCGCTCTAACGCTTACTTCACTGCATCGCAAAAACTCGCCCTGCGGGCTCAAACAATTTGCGCTGCTGTCGTTCCGTTTCGCGAAGAGCGGTTACTAAAACGCGCCTGACTTCGCTCTCCGGAATCCCGATCCATCGCCAATAAAATCTATCCCAGTACCTTCTTTTCCGTCTCCCCGATCGCCTCGTCCAGGATCTGGACCATCCTGTCGATCTGGGCCTCCGTGATGACGAACGGGGGGGCCAGCAGGCTGTGGTCGCCCCTGACTCCGTCGGCGCCTCCTCCCCCGGGGTAGGAGATGAGACCCTTCGCGAAGGCGCTGTTGCCGACGAGCACGTTGACCCGGAGCTTCGGGTCGAAGGGCTCCTTCGTCTTCTTGTCCTTCACGAACTCGATGCCGGCGAAGAGCCCCAGGCCGCGGACATCGCCCACGATGGGGTGCTTTCGCAGCCCATGGATCTTCTCCAGCAGGTAGGCGCCCTTCTTCGCCGAGGCGGCCACGAGGTCGTGCTTCTTGATGTAATCCAGCACGGCGGAGCCGATCGCGCAGGACAGCGGGTTCTGGCTGTACGTGTGCCCGTGGACGAAGGTGCCGTTTTTCTCCTTGATGACCTTGTGGATTCCCTCGCTGGCGACGACGACGTAGAGCGGGGTGTAGCCGCTGGCAAGCCCCTTGGAGGCCACGATCAGGTCGGGGACGACGCCCCAGTGATCCATCGCCCAGTTGCGGCCCGTCCGGCCCACGCCCGACATGACCTCGTCGGAGATGAGCAGCACGTCGTACTTGTCGCAGATCTCCCGGATCCGTTGGAAGTATCCGTTCTTGGGGACAAGCGCGCCCGCCGTGGCCCCCACGACGGGCTCGGCAATGAAGGCCGACACGGAGTCGGGCCCCTCGTAGAGGATCGCCTTCTCGAGCTCGTTGGCGCACTCGACGCTGCACTGCTCGGGGACGAGGCTGAGGGGGCAGCGATAGCAGTAGCAGGGCGCAATGTGGGGAGTGTGCAGCATGAGCGGCTGGTAGTAGCGTCGCCTGCCCGTGTGCCCGCTCAGGGCAAGGGCCCCGAGGGTGTTGCCGTGGTAGCTGGCCCATCGGGAGATGACCTTGTACTTCAGGGGCAGGCCCCGGTCGACCTGGTACTGCCGTGCCATCTTCATGGCCGTCTCCACGGCCTCGGAACCGCCGGACAGGAAATAGACCCGGGAGAGCCCGGGAGGCGACATCCCCACGATCCTCTCCGCCAGGCCGATTGCGGCCTCGCTCGTGAACTGGGTGCCGTGGGTGAAGGCGATGCGGCCGGCCTGCGTGAGCATGGCCTCCTCGATCTCCTTCACGCCATGACCGATATTCACCACGGCCGCCCCGCCGGACCCGTCGATGTATTGCCTGCCTTCCTTGTCGTAGATGTAAACACCCTCGCCGCGCTCCACGGTGGGGTAGTACTTGGTCGGGGTCCTGTAAAAGACGTGATCTTCATTGATTTTTTGCGCCATGGCTGCCTCCCGGGAAGGTCTGTATGGGATGTGACAATCGCCGAAATTTTACCAGATGAGGGTGCGGAGTCAATGAAAAGGATTGGACCCCGCCGATTTCCGCTTGCACTTTGCGGGCGGAGAGACTACCTTGTCCGGGAGGTCAAAACAGGCTCGTGCAGGGGCCTTGAAAGGGGGCATGCGTCATGGGAAGCGACACGCTGCAATCGGTCATCGATCTTGCCATCCAGAGGGAGGAGGAAGCCTACAACTTCTACATGAATCTCAGCAACGTCGTCGAGGACAAGGCGGCAAAGGACACCCTGAAGTACCTTGCCGACGAGGAGGCCGGGCACAAGGCCTTCCTCGTGAAGTGCAAGGACCAGATGTCCTGCGATGTCGTCCTGCGGCCCGACATGCCCGTGGATTACAAGGTGGCCGAGCACCTGAAGCAGCCCGACGTGCAGAAGAACATGAACTCCGAGGAAGTGTTCCTCGTTGCGGCCAATCGGGAGATCAACGCCCACAATTTCTACAAGGGCCTTGCCGATCTTTACCCCAAGGGGCCCGTAAAGGAGCTTCTCCTGCGAATGGCCAGCGAAGAGATGAAGCACAAGGAGAAGATGGAATATCTCTATGCAAACACGGCATTCGGCCAGACGGCAGGGGGATGAGAAAAAGGGTATCGGGTCTAGGGCATCGGGTATAGGGTAAGAAAGGAAGCGGCGGGACTTGTCCCGCCGTTCGCGTTTCAGTTCTTGTTTTTCTTGCCGATACCCTAGACCCGAGACCCGATCCCCTTTCTTCATCCGTCTGCAAACATCGCCGCGGCGTAGGTCACGGCGCTCTCGGTGGCCGGTTCGCGGTAGGTCTGGTAATCGAGCAACACCCCGGGTTTCCCTTTCAGGAGTTCGGCGGTCACGAGGAGGGCGGGCAGGCCGCAAACCTTGTACGAATCGCCCGTCTCTGCGGCAAGGGCGTAGATCGTCCGGCCGTCGCCGGCGAGCAGGCAGTCCAGGATGCGCCGGTCGCTGGACTGCGCGCGGGCCAGGATCGACTCGGCCGGCACCCCGTCGCCGAACTTGAGCCCCACGTGCGAGAGATCGACGCCCGCCACGAACAGTACCCGCTGCCGTTTTGCGGTCTCTTCCCGGACCGCCTCGACGAACCCGGTGAAGCGGCCGTCCTCGAAAGGGCTCTTCCGCGCCAGGAGGAACTCGTGGATGCCCCCGCAGAGGATGGGCACGATCGGCGTGTCCCCGAGGTAGTGGCGGAGGAACAGGGCCTGGAACTCGATCGAGTGCTCAATCTTGTGCCCGAAGTCGCTGGACGAAAACGTCCCCGGTTGTACGCGGTCCTGCAGGCAGCGCACGAAACCCCGATCCGTCCGGGTCTCGCCGAACGGGGTCAGGTAGTTTTTGGAGGAGATGCAGAAGAGCCCGTCCTGCGCGTGGTGGTTGATCCCCAGGATCACGGCGAGGTCGTAGCGCCTTCCCTTGAGGTGCCGATAGGCGCCGGCGTACGTTCTGCGCGCCACGCGGAGGTCGATGTGCGGGGCCACCAGCGCGTGAATCTCGGACGGCCGCAGCCCCGCGTCGGGCAGCGCCGCCTCCGATTCCTCGATGAACCGCGCAAGCCTCTCCGGGTCCGAGTCGTAGGACTTGCCCGCATGGGCGCAGGGCCGCCGCTCGTCCCGGGAAAACGCATCGAAGAGCGATCCCATCTCCCGGCGGTACGCTTCGCTGTCCAGGAGGAAGGCCCCGTCCAGGCTCTCGAGGAAGGATTCGATGTCGGACAGGGCGACGAGCCGCCCGCCGCTTCGGTTCATGAGTTCCCGCTGGATGTCCCGGATCCCGTGCCGTCCGTCCAGCATCCGCAGAAGCGGAAGCGCGCCCGCGTCGACCGCGAGCTGCTGCCGGCTGAGCTCGTAGGGGTCCTGGAAGACGACCGCCCGGTGGCCCTCGACGCGGGTCATGATCATCTGGATGTCCGTGCGGAGGGCGGGTCTTTCCATGGCGTGCGTTCCCGAAGGCAAAGCCTATCCGATCGCCGGGGCGAATGCAAGGAGCGTTTGCCGCGGCGATGCCGTCCGGCGGTTGCAAGCGGCGGATTCTGTGCTATAAGAAAAGCGAGAGGGCAGGAGGGTGACCCAGCCTTCTTGCGTTCTCAACCTCTCACGCTCTTCTTTCCAGGAAGCGGCCGGAACCAGAAGGACAGGACGATCAGGGCGAGATAGGCGCCTGTGGCCCAGGTGATCTTTTCCAGGGTGACGGTGTCCACGTAGATGAGCCGTTCGATCGTCTCGATGATGAACTTGCCCGAGTAGACGTCCGCCCCCTGCCCCTCCGATTTGAGCCAGGCCTCGAGATAGGTGAGGGGGCAGATGGAGCGCGTGACCTGCATCAGGACCATCGCGATCAAGGCCGCCAGGTGGATGAGGCGCCACCGGGCGCTGTTGATCCAGAGGAAGACGGGAAACCCGAGGATCACGAAGGCGATCCAGAGAAAGTGGACCACGATGACGATGTCGGCGGCGATCGCGTACGGCATGCCTGCGATGATACCACAGGGGGCGGACACATGAAACCTCGCGTTGCGGTTTTCGCCGGTGCGGCTCTGGCGATCCTGGCCTGCGCCGGGTTGCTGCTCGAGGACGCGGGCGGATGGTTCTTCGGCACCCCGTCGGGGAAGGATTTCGAGGGGCTCCGGGAGGCGATGGTCGCGGAGCAGATTGTCGCCCGCGGCGTGCGGCACGAGGGAGTCCTCCGGGCGATGCGCGCGACGCCCCGCCACCTCTTCGTCCCCGAGGACCGCGTGTCCCGGGCCTACGACGATGCGCCGCAGCCTATCGGGCACGGGCAGACCATCTCCCAGCCTTTCATCGTGGCCTTCATGACGGAAATCCTTCAGCCCGGCGGGTCGGGAACCGTCCTGGAGATCGGGACCGGCTCAGGCTACCAGGCCGCCGTCCTCTCCCCCCTGTACCGGAAGGTGCACTCCATGGAGATCGTCCCCGAGCTGGCCGAATCGGCCGCGGCCCGGCTGGCCGGCATGGGGTTCCGGAACGTGGAGGTGCGCAAGGGGGACGGCTATTTCGGCTGGCCCGAGCAGGCCCCCTTCGATGCCATCATCGTGACGGCGGCGGCCGGTCACATTCCTCCCCCCCTCGTCGCACAGCTGAAAAACAACGGGCGGATGATCATCCCCGTGGGCAACCCCTACATGGTCCAGCACCTCGTGCTCGTCGAGAAGGACGCCAAGGGCGCAATCACGACGCGAAGCCTCATGGCCGTGAGATTCGTCCCGCTCACGGGGGGACGGTGACGGGAAGATCAGGAAGAGCGGAAGTGAAGAAGAGCGGAAGAGCGGATTCGAAGAACGATGTCTTTCCTGCTATTCCTGGCTTCCTGACCTCATAACTTCGCGGTCCGTTCACCTCCTCGTTGCTCGAAGCAACATCGCCCGGAAGGTTCAGTGCAATGACTGCCCAGCCCCTCGCAACGTGGCGTATCCGTCTCTGCGTCTTCCTCCTTTCGGCGGCGATTCTCTTCTTCGAGATCCTGCTGATGCGCGTCTTCGCGATCCAGTACTGGCACCACTTCGCTTCCTTCATCATCAGCCTCGCGCTGCTGGGCTTCGGGGCGGGCGGGAGCCTGCTGTACCTGATCCGCGGGCGGCTGGAGTCCCTTCTCGAGGATTTTCTCTATTTCCTCCCCCTGGCGCTCTCGCTGTGCCTCTGGGTGACGCTCCTGCTCCTGGATCTCCTGGTGTTCAACCCCTTCCTGACGCTGCTGCAGGGCGACGATATCCTGCCGCTGCTCCTCCTCGTGGCGTCGGTCTTCGTCCCCTTTTTTCTCGGGGCGCTCGCGATCGGCGCGTGCTTTTCCGTGACGGCGGGGGGTGTCTTCCGCCTCTACTTCGTGAACCTGGCCGGGTCCGCTGCGGGGTGCCTGCTTCTCTTCCTGACCTGGCTTCACCTCGAACCGCATGTGCTGCTGCTGTCGCTGTCCCTCCTTGCCGCCTGCGCCTCCGGGGCCGCCGCCCGGGGGCCGCGCCGGATCCTCTGTTCGGCCCTGACGCTGTTGCTGATGCCGTTGCTCTACGGGTCCTTCTTTCAGGACAGGGGCCTGGAAATGAGTCCCGTCAAGGACCTCGCCCAGGCCCGGAGCGCCGAAGGCGCCGTCACCGAGCTCGAGCGTTTCGGGCCTCTGGGGCTCGTCACCGTTCTCTCGGGGCCCTCGTTTCACTACCTGCCGGATCTCAGCCTCAACTGCCCGCACCGTCTCCCGGAGCAGAAGGGGCTCTTCATCGACGGCAACACCGCCGGGGCCATCAACCGGTTTTCCGGGGACCCCGGGCAGCTCGGCTTCATGTCCTGGCGGACGGCGTCGCTCGCCTACGAACTGCTGGATGAGCCGCGTGTGCTCGTCATCGGGGGCGGGGGCGGCTCGGAGATCCTCAACGCACGCCACCACGGCGCGAGGGACATCTCCGTCGTGGAGCTCAACGCCGACGTGGTCGCCCTGATGAACGGGCCCTATCGGGATTACAGCGGCGCGGTTTATGATTCGGGGCCGGTCCGCGTCTTCACCGAGGAGGGCCGGGGCTTTCTGGACCGCACGGGGGAGAACTATGACCTCATCCAGATGGTCCTTCTGGGCTCGATGGGGACCGCAACGGCCGGCGTCTACTCGTTGAACGAAAACTACCTCTTCACCGTCGAGGCCTTCGAGAAGGCCCTTCTCAGGCTCTCCCCCGGAGGGATCCTGAGCGTTTCCCAGTGGATGGAGCTCCCTCCCCGCTCGGGCATGAAGCTCCTCGTCATGGCCGTCGAGGCCTTGAAACGGCAGAAAATCGAACCCTCGCAGAGCCTCATGATGATCCGCAGCTGGCAGACGGCCACCCTGCTCGTGAAAAAGGGGCCCTTCGAGCCGGCCGATCTGGACCGGGCCCGCCGGTTCTGCCTCACCCGGCTCTTCGACCCCTGCTGGCTGCCGGGGATCCGCCCGGAGGAGACGAACCGTTTCAACCGGCTCGACCGGGATCCCTTTTACGACGCCGCGTCGCGTCTCATCGCCGGTGAAGGCGACGCCCTCCGCCGGGATTACCCTTTCGACATCTCGCCCGCAACCGACGGGAGGCCTTTTTTCTCCCATTCCTTCAAAGTGGAGCATCTCCGGCAGCTGCAGGGCCCCGCCGGCCGCGACGCCCTGCCGTTCATGGACTGGGGCTACCTGCTGGCCTGGGCCTGCTTCCTCCTCGTTGCCGCGGCCAGTCTCGTCCTGATCCTCCTGCCGCTCTGCAGGTCCCCGGGAGTCCCCGCGCGTCAGTCCCTGCCCGTGTTTCTCTTCTTCGGGGCGCTGGGGCTTGCCTACATGTTCCTGGAGATCGCCTTCCTGCAGCAGTTCGTCCGCTATCTCCACCACCCCGTCCATTCGGCCGCCGTCGTGATCGGCTCCTTCCTCGTGTTTTCTGGGGTGGGAAGCCATCTGGCCTCCGCCGGGGGGGTCTCCGCCAAAACGGGGATGGATGCGGTTGTCGCCGTGATCGTCGCGACGTGCGCAACCGTGTATTTCCTCTCCCTGGGCCTCGGGCAGGTGCTCCCGCAGGCGCCGCTGCCCCTGAAAATGCTCATCTGCAGCCTCCTGATCGCCCCCCTGGCTATTCCCATGGGCATCCCGTTCCCCCTGGGGCTGGCGAGGCTCGAACGGGGACGAAAACCCCTGCTGCCGTGGGCATGGGGTGTCAACGGCTTCTTCTCCGTCATCGGGGCCTCGACGGCCGTTCTCCTTGCCGTATCGTGGGGTTTCGCCGCCGTCATCGGCGCGGCCCTGGCGCTCTACGTGCTGGCGGCGCTCGTGTTCGTGAAGCGTTTCCCGGGTGCCGGCCCGGAGAGAGGGTAAGAACTTCTTCCGTGAATCCTGCCCCGGGTCCGGCACAAAAGTTGCTTTGATGTTAACGGGTTGCCTTTATGGAAAACAAACGATCGACGATGGATGAACGGGCCGGGCAGTTTCTGTCTCGCATTGCGGCCTCGAGGGCTCTCCCTTCGCTGCCCCAGGTGCTGCTGAAGCTCGTCGAGGCCTGTCGAAACGAGGAGACGACCGTCCGGGAGATCGGGCAGATCATCAACAGCGACACCGCCCTCACCGGCCGGATCCTGGGAATCGTCAATTCCCCGTTCTATCGTCGCGCGGAGAAAATCGTCCGCATCGACGATGCCCTGTTCCACCTGGGACGGGACGCCGTGCGCAGCATTGCCGTCAGCGCATCCATCCACCAGGTCTTCTCCAGGGTCAACGGCCAGGGACCGTTCCACATGAAGCTCTACTGGCGCCATGCCCTGCTGTGCGCCGTGCTGGCCCGACGGCTCTCCGAGAAGACGTCCTTCAAGGCCCCCGAGCTCTCCTTCCTCTCCGGGATCCTCCACGACGTGGGGCGGGTGGTCCTGTGGGTCCATTTCCCGGAAGAGTACGGCAGGGTGCTCTCCGCTGCGGGAACGCGCTCGGATCTCCTCCTCGAAGGGGAGAGGAAGATGGGGATCACTCACGCCGAGGTGGGCTCCTGGCTGCTCGCCCGCTGGGGGCTCGACGCCTTCACGGCCGACGCGGCGCGTTACCACCATGAGCCGCTGGAACGGATTCACGGCGCCTTTCCGCTCGTCAAGATCGTCTACGCGGCAAACCTGCTGGCCGACATGCCCGATTCCGATTTCACACGGCACAAGATCATCCGGGAGCTCTTCGGGATCAGTTTCACCGACATCACGGACATGCTCGCCGCAGCGCAGGAAGAGGTGCGGGAACTCGCCGAGTCGCTGGGAATCCAGATCGACCCCGTCGACCTGCAGCACCAGCCCCTCGACGAGAAAGACGAAGAAATGAAAGAAGCGCTCACCGGGCAGGTCCGGGACGTGGCGCTGCTGCAGGCAGCCCTGCAGGGCCTGACGGAAGCCATCGACCGCGATGCCATCCACAGGGCGGCCCGGCAGGGCCTCGAGATCCTCTTCGGAACGCCGGCCGTGATGCTCTTCACCCACGACCGGGACCGCGAACTGCTCGTCCTCCGGGACACGGGCGGCACCCGGCTTCCCCCGGGGCAGGAATTGACGATTCCCATGGGGCGCAACGAGTCGCTTCCCGTGCAGGCCCTGACCCGGAAGGCCATCCTGGCAACCCTGGAGCGCCGCGACCGGGGTGCCCTGACGATCATGGACGAGATGCTCATCCACCTGCTCGGCGGCGAGGAGATCCTGTGCCTGCCTCTGGTGACCCAGAAGGAGCGGGTGGGCCTTTTCGTCATCGGGGCGGAGCGGGCCACCATCCAATCGCTCCAAGCCGAGTCGAGGCTGCTCACCCTCTACGGCGACCAGGTGGCCGTGGCCCTGAGGCTCGATCAGATGCGCAGGGCCCAGTCCCGCCTCTACCAGGCCGGGCGCCTTGCCGCCTCGTCGGCCCTCGCGCGCAAGGTCGCCCACGAGGTGAACAACCCCCTGAGCATCATCAAGAACTACCTCAAGATTCTCGGCATGAAGCTCGGGGCGGACAACGCGGCGCAGGACGAGCTGCGGATCGTCAACGAGGAGATCGACCGCGTTGCGCTCATCATCCGCCAGCTCACCGACCTGACCGCCGAGAAGGAGCGCGTGCGCCAGGCGGTGGACATCAACGGGCTCATCCGGGACCTCGCCGCGATCATCGAGAAATCCTTCTCGGCGGCGAGCCGGATCCGCTTCCATCTCGATCTGGACCCGGCGCTGCCGGGGCTCGTCACGGACCGCAACGGCATGAAACAGATCCTCATCAACCTGCTGAAGAACGCGATCGAGGCCATGAGGCAGGGGGGCAATCTCTTCGTGCGGACAAAGTTCCTGGTCTCGAAGGACCTGGAGGAGATGGCCGGCAAGCCCAACGGCAGGGCGGAGCAATTCGTGGAGTTCTCCGTGCGGGACGACGGCCCCGGGATGCCCGACGCAGTCAGGCAACGCCTCTTCGAACCCTACGTGACGACGAAAGGGGAGGGCCACTCGGGTCTCGGCCTGTCCGTCGTCCACAGCATCGTGAAGGACCTGGGCGGAACGATCCAGTGCGAGAGCGCGGAGGGCAGGGGAACGTCCTTCGTGTTGCGCTTCCCCCTGAACGGGTCCGCGAAAAAAGCATGAAACGGAGCAGACCATGACGGGAACCCCCAGCATTCTGGTTGTAGACGACGAGATCCGGATGTGCGAGAGCGTCCGGATTCTTCTCGGGGAGAGAAACTACCGCATCGAGACGTGCCCCTCGGCGAGGGCCGCCGTGGCCTGGCTGGAGAACAACCGGTGCGACCTGATGCTCCTCGACCTCATGATGCCGGAGATGGACGGATTCGATCTGCTGGATTTCGTCAAGGACCGGTATCCCGACGTGACGGTCATCATGATGACGGGCCATGCCTCCATCGAGTCGGCCGTGGAGGCCCTGAAGCGAGGGGCCCACGACTACCTCGGGAAGCCCTTCGAGCACGACGAACTCGTCAAGCGCGTGGAGAACGCCCTCGACCAGAAGCGGCTGCGGACGGAGCGCGACAATTTCCGGGACCGCCTCGCGGTGACCGAGGAGCGATACCGTCACCTCGTCCACCACTCCCCCGACATCATCTTCACCCTCGGGGCGAGAGGCGAGTTCCTCTTCGTCAACGACACCGTCGAGGGCCTCCTGGGCCACGAGATCTCGTCGTTGCGGGGCAAGGCGTTTTCGACGATCGTCCACGAGGAGGACGTCGACAAGGTCCGGGCCTTTTTCGAGGCCGCCGCCAAGGGCCGGCCCCTGTCGGACTGCATGGAGGTGAGGCTGCGCTGCCGGACCAAGCCGGACGCCGGGGACGGCATCTGCATCGTGGAGCTGCGGGCCTCGGCCATGGAGGAATTCTCCGAGGAAGGCGGCGGAAAGATCCGCGGCATCTACGGGATCGCCCGGGACATCACGGAGCGCAAGCGCGCCGAGGAGGAGAAAAAACTCCTCGAGGCCCAGCTGCGCCAGGCCCAGAAGATGGAAGCCATCGGCACCCTGGCCGGCGGGATCGCCCACGACTTCAACAACCTGCTCATGG
>CAZPCN010000006.1:0-95832 GCA_964585095.1 uncultured Syntrophaceae bacterium
TCAACTCCATCCAGCCCGACGTGCTGATCATGCTCGACCTCTCGGGCAGCATGAAACGCAACCCGGCGGGGGTGTTCCAGACCTACGGCAACGAGGACTGCTCGATCGTCGACGGGATGGGCTTCACCGACTGCCGGCGCTACATCATCGCCAAGCGGGCCGTCTTCAACCTGCTGGACGACAACCGAGACGGCAAGATCGACTCGAGCGACGAGACGAGCCTCAACGTGCGCGTGGGCTACATCGCCTACTACCTGGCCCTGGACTTCGTGACGGAAGTGACGGGGATCCGCAGGGAGATCGGAACGCCCTACGCAGACCTGTACTGCAACTCCAACGGCAACGGAACGGCCTGCACGAAGACCAAGGAGGACACGGCGTGCACCACCATGGCCTCGGCCGGCCTGCCCATGAGCTTCTACTGCGAGAAGACCAATTCCGATACCCCCATGAACACGGCCCTGAACGACGCCAAGGCCTATCTCAATGCGCACAAGGCCGCCGACCCCGCGAAGGACTGCCGGCAGAAATTCGTGATCCTCATCTCCGACGGCGGCGACACCCACTCCTGCGATTACGGGGACGGCACGGCCCCCACGCAGTACAAGCAGCGCCGGCTCTCCGTCCTGCGGGCCAAGGCCCTGAAGGACGCGGGGTACAAGGTTTTCGTCGTGGGCTTCGGCTCCAACATGCCGAGCCACGACAAGTACACCCTCGAGTGGATGGCCTACCACGCGGGCACGGACAACCCCCTGGCGGCAAACGTGGGCAGCACCTCGGCCCTGAACCTCGCCGCCTTCTCGCCGGACCCCTGTTCCGTCAACGAGACCCAGCTCACGGGGGCCTGCGACTGGACGGGGTACTGCCTGGCGGTCAACAACGATCCGGGCAACACGCCCCTGTCGGGCTACGCCTTCATGGCCAACAACGGCGGCGAGCTGCAGACGGCCCTCAAGCAGGCCCTGAACCTGATCCGCGAGTCGAGCCAGTCCTTCGCGACGGCCTCCGTCGCCTCGGCGAGGGCCTCCGACGAGAACTACCTCTACGAGGCCTCTTTCCAGCCCGTGGGCACGGACCCCTCGTGGACCGGGCACCTGACCAAATACGCCCTTAATGCCGACGGGACCGTGGGCGGCGCCCTCTGGGACGCCGGGGCCGTTCTCAAGACCGCGACGGCGGCGAGCCGAACCATCTACGCCTACAAGGGCTCGAACCCTCTGACGGCCTTCACCACCGCCAACATCGCAGCGGCGGATTTGGGGGTGACGACGACGGGCGAGCGCGACGACATCGTCGGCTACGTTCGGGGGGAGAGCGCCTTTAACATCGAAAACTGGAAGCTGGGCGACATCTTCCGCTCCTCGCCGGTGACGGTGGGGACCCCGACCCCGTACTTCCGCGACAACTTCGATCCCCGGAACCCGACGGCCTACGACGATTTCCGAGCGGCCAACGTGCGGACGACGGCCAACGGCAAGCGGATCGTCGTGGCGGGGGCCAACGACGGCCAGCTCCACGCCTTCCGGACGAGCGACGGGGCCGAGGTCTGGAGCTTCATCCCGCCCAACTTCCTGCACAAGCTCAAGAACATCGCCCACAAGGTGCACCCGACGGGGCTGTCGCACCAGTACTTCGTCGACGGCCCCATCTCGGTGGCCGAGGTGTGGCTGCCGTCGGTGCCCCCGGTCGTCCCGGGAGGGGTGAAACTCCTGTCGGAGTGGAGGACGCTGCTGATCCTCGCCGAAGGCCGTGGCGCCATGAGCTACCTCTGGAGCTCCTCGAGCACCTGCACCTCCGGCTTCGACAGCAACTACTCGACGAGCTACCCCTACTACTGCGGCTACCACGCCCTGGACATCACGAACACCACGGCCGCCCCCGTCTACAAGTGGCGCCTGAACCCCACGGCGGCCCAGGCGCCCTACCTGGGAGAGCCCTGGAGCAAGATCTACGTCGGCCGCGTGAAGATCAACGGCATCGAGAAGTGGGTCGGCCTCATGGGGGGCGGCCAGAACCTGTCGTCCTGCACGGGCACGGACTGCGACAAGAGGGGGAAGGGATTTTTCGTGGTCGACCTGGCCGACGGCAGCATCCTCTGGAGCTACACGCACGCCAGCGACGCCAACATGAGCTACGCCCTGCCGGGCTCGCCCGCCATGATCGACGCGGACAACGACGGCTTCATCGACCGGGTCTACATCGGCGATTTGGGAGGCACGATGTGGCGCTTCAAATTCTGCTCCTACGCGAGCGGATCCTCCTGCAACACGGCGAACTGGACGGGCGGGAGGCTCTTCGCCGGAACGGCGGGCGCCGTTTACGCGATTCCCTCCGCGAGCCGGGATGCGAGGGGCAACCTCTGGGTCTTCTGGGGCACGGGGGACCGGGTCGACGTGACGGGGACCACGGTTGCAAACAAGTTCTATGCGGTCAAGGACGCCGACGCCGCCACGCCGCGGGCGCTCGCCGACCTGATCAACATCACCTCGTCGACCTACACGGACAGCGACACCCGGAAGGGCTGGTACGTCAGCCTGGCGGGCACGGGGGAAAAAGTGCTGTCCGACTCGGCGGTCTTCGGCGGCGTGGTCTACTTCACCTCCTTCACGCCGACCTCGGGGGGCGCGAGCACCTGCAGCTCCGGCGGGACGGGCCTTCTCTACGGGATCGACTTCGTCGGCGGCACGGGGATCATGCCCGGCTCGGCCAAGAGCATGAGCCTGGGGGCGGGCGTGCCGTCGGCGCCGATGATTTCCTACAACCCCAGCACGAAGTCGCCCGACCTGTTCGTCACGGCAAGCAGCGCCACGGGCGGCGTGCACTCGCGCCGCATCGGGATCAACCCGCCGGCCATGACGAACCGGGCCAACGTCCTGCTGTGGCGCGACCGGCGGATTCAATAGGTATGAAACCGCCGGCCAGGGGGCGTTTCGAACGCTAGAGGCCGGGGCGTAACCGCAGCGAAAGGGGCAGGGCCGACGAGAGCCCTGCCCCTTTCGTTTCTGCTCCCGGGAGTCTACTTCAGCTTCTGCTCCCAGCTTTTCTTCCCTGCAGGATCCTTCCAGCCCTGGAAGCGCAGTGACGCCGGCACGTCCCGCGCCTTCCAGTAGGCGCTGTTGGCGCCGACGTAGGCGCGGAGCGACTCCAGGATCTCCGCGAAGTCCTTCCGCTCCTGCTCGCTCAGCGATTTGTCGGAGGCATGGGCGTTCAGGAACCGGATGGTGGCATTCCGCAGCAGGGCGAGATCCTTCTCCGGCCACAGTACCAGGACGAGGTCGTTTTCGGGCTTGCCGTCCCCGTCATTGGCCGTCAGGATCTTCTGCAGCGTCTCGCCCTGCTTCCGGAGGGTTTCGCCGTAGGACGACAGGACGTGGTCGCGGGCGACGCTCCTGACGAGGACCTGCTGGGCCGGACGCAGGCCGTCCCAGACCTTCCTGTTAATGATCATGTAGGTGATCAGGAACTGCTGCTGCCAGCCGGGGAAGTGCACGTAGCGGTTGCCCACGGTGCCGGGGTTGCCCTCGGGCAGGTTGAACAGCTGGGAGTAGTCGTCGACGGGGGTGGCGAATTCGAACGCATGGAGCTTGCCGTCCGCGACGGCCTTCACCAGGGAGCCGCCCCCGGCGATGGCCTGGACGAACTTGATGTTCTTCTTCGCGATCACCCCGCGGGACACGAGGTCGTCGCAGGCGCGATCCAGGACGTACTGGGCGGGCGGCAGGTAGCGGAAGGTCCAGTTCTGCCGGCACAGGCCTGCCAGGCCGATGCCGGGCGTCGACCCGGCCCTGCCGATGGGACGCTTGAAATAGCCGGAGAGCTGCTGGCAGCTCCCGGCGATAGGGACGGCCACGACGTTCGCGCCGTTGCGGTCGAGGATGCGCTGGAGCTGCTCGAGGCCGGTCTCGGCGCCACCGATCGACTTGCCGAAGAGAAAGCCCGCGAACTCGTCAAAGGTGGGGCCCAGGGGAACGCCCGAGTTGTAGATGAACCCCCACGCGGCATTCAGATCGGATCCCGAGATGTAGGCCGCGTCGAAGCCCTTCCCGCCGGCCAGGGGCCCTCCCGCGGCCACCGCGGCCATGATGCTCTTGAATTCCTTGGGGACCGTCGGGGTCGGGCTGTACTTGGCGAACCGCACCCGCCCCTCCTCGCCCAGCACGACGGTCGAGAGGTTCGAAAGCTTGACGGCATACTCGTCCGCCGGCGGGCCGAGGGCGGCCGAGGAGCTGAAATTTCGGAAGGAAATGTCCACTGCCGATACGGGCTGTGCCGTCAACCCGACCACACAGACAAGCGCAGCGACAGCGAGACGGAAACGCAACGGTTGATTTGCGCGGTGACTCATGGGTTCCTCCTTTTGGGGTGATTCGTTGGATGGCGTTGCCGACGGACCGGACCCTGCATATTTTCATCAACCATTCTTGGATCCCTAACGGCAAAAAGAAGATGCGCAAGACCTCTCCTGGCGGCGGATCAGGTTTCCGGAAGGCCTGAATCCGTCATTGCCGGATAGCCAACCGTGTCGCATGGCGTATATTTCCAACAGGCGATCCCGCTGCGGTTCCGGTTTTGGGAAATCACCTGCCCGAACTGCCGGGAGACGATTCAGCCCGTCCCTCCCGGCAGTTTCAGAAAGGATAAGACGATGCACGAGCGAGAGCGGAATTTCGTCCTCCAGCAGGGCCTGGAGGATCCCGGCCGCGACGCTCACCCGCGTTCCGAGGCGCTGCTCTTTCAGCCGCGGGTGATCGGGCCGATTGTCCTCGTCGGGATCATGATTCAGTCTCCGGCCGTTTTTCTCGGCCTTGCAGCGGTCCTGTGGTGGTGCGCACTGCTGCCGCACGCGAACCCCTTCGATGCCCTCTACAACCTCACACGGGGTGCGCGGCCCGGCGCCATCCGTCTCGGTCCCGCGCCGTCTCCGCGGCGCTTCGCCCAGGGCATGGCCGGCGCCTTTGCTCTGGCGATCGGCGTGGTGCTGCTGAGGGAATGGTGGGTCGCGGCTTACGTGCTGGAAGGTTTTTTTGCAGCGGCGATTGTGGCCCTTCTCTTCGGCCGCTTCTGCCTGGGGTCTTTCACGTACCATCTCCTGCGCGGCCGGGAGGATTTCGCCAGGAAAACCGCACCCTGGGCCGGGCGATAGGAACGTCGGCAGATGAGGGCCGGCGCCACGCCTTGTCACACCCGCCTCCCGCTCAGGGGAAGATCTTCCCCGGGTTGAGGATGTTCAGGGGGTCGAAGAGCCGCTTGATCCGCTTCTGGAGGTCGATCATCTCGGGACTCATGACGATGGGCATGTAGGGGGCCCGCTTGGATCCGATCCCGTGCTCGCCGCTGATGGTCCCACCGAGGCCGCGGACGGTCCCGTAGAGCTCCGTCAGGATCTGCGGCAGCCTCTCCTTCCACGCCTCCAGGGGGGTCTCGGGTTTCTTGACCGGCGTGGCGTGCAGGTTGCCGTCCCCCGCGTGCCCGTAGCACGGGATGAGAACGTCGTGTATCCGTGCCAGTCGTTCCAGCTCCCGGATCAGGTCGGGGATCCGCGCCGTGGGGACGACGATGTCCTCGAGGCTCTGCACGGGGCAGAGAGTCTTGAAGGCCTCGGCGAGGTTCACGCGGGGGGCCCACATCTTCCTCTCCGTCGTCGGGGTGTTTCCCACGTAGACGTCGAGGGCGCCTTCCTCGAGGAACAGCTCCCCGATCCGCTGGGTTTCCTCGTCGACCCTCTCCCGGCTCGAGCCGTCGAGCTCGACGAGCAGCATGGCGCCGATGCCCGGCCTCGGCGGGGCGTTCCCCAGGAACCGGTACACGGTCTCGACGGAGAGACTGTCCATGAACTCGATGGACGTGGGCAGAATGCCCGCCCGGGCAACGACCCGGGGAAAGGCCTCGACGGCCTCGGAGGCGCCGCCGAAGGGAATGAGAAGGACGGCCGTGGCGGCAGGCCGCGGAAGAAGCCGGAGGATGATCTTCGTGAAGACGGCCAGGGTCCCCTCCGAGCCGACCAGCAGATGGATGAGATCGTAGCCCGTGACGTCCTTGACCCGCTTGCCGCCCAGCTCGACGATCTCTCCCGTGGGCAGGACGGCCTCGAGGCCCAGGACGTGGTGCCCCGTGACGCCGTACTTGATCGCGCGGCCGCCGCCGGCGTTCTCCGCCAGGTTGCCCCCGATGAGGCAGGACTCGAAGCTCATGGGATAGCCTGCGTAGAACAGGCCGAATTCCTCCACGGCCTTTCCGATCTCGCTGGTCACGACGCCGGGCTCTACAACGGCCACCATGTTCTCCCGGTCGATCTCCAGGATGCGGTTCATTCTCTCGAGCGACAGGACGATGCCCCCGAAAAGCGGCACGGCCCCGCAGGAAAGCCCCGTCCCGCCGCCCCGCGGGGTCACGGGCACCCGGTGGCGGTTGGCGATTTTCAGAATCGCGGCGACCTCTCGGGCCGAGACGGGCTTGACGACAGCCTCGGGCATGCGGGCGTATTCGGGGCCCGCGACCTCGTCGTGCGAGTAGCCCCGCAGGCGCTCCTCGTCGCCGACAATGAGGTTGTTCTCCCCGACCACGGAGCGCAGCTCCGCCGCGATCTCCGGCGTCACCGGCCGATACGCCGTCATCTCGTCCATCGCCCCGCCCTCCTTCGCCCCCGAAGGCTCTCCGTCCTTTTACCATCTTTCCGGCCCGAATTCCCGACCTTTTGCGGCGGGAGGGTGGCACCGGTCCTGCATGAAACGCGGCAAAACCCAAAAACCCGCCCGCGAGGAACCCAATGGCCCATTCCCTGTTGCGACGCACCGTCCCGCTTGTCCTGCTCGCCCTGTTTGCCCTGGCGGCCTTTTCCCCTGCGGGCCCCGCGGGAGCCCAGGGGATCGACGACCTGACCCGTACGGGCCGCGCCGATTACGCCGCCTGCCGGCACCGGCTGGCCCAGATGATCGACGAGGCCCGGTACTATGACCGCATGAAAGAGGACCTTCCCGGCATGGAGAAGCAGGCCGCCGAGTTGCAGGCGAGGCTGGACACTCTGAACCCGAAGCACCGGGAGGCCTTGCAGAAGCTCGCCGCGCTGGAATCGGAACAGAGGACCCTCACGGCCGATCTGCCGAAGGCCGAGACGGACTGCCGGGAAGCCTGGCTCCCCTCGCTGTCCGGCGTCTGCGGCCGCCGTGACCGGATGACCCGGAGGCTTCACGAGGAGTTGCCCCCCGAGCTTGCGCGCCTGAGGGCCGAGTTGCCGCCCCTGGCGCAGGAGCGGCAGGAGGCGGAGAACACGCTGTCGGTGCTGCAGATGAACCTGCAATCCCGGCGAAACTACGTCGCCCGGGCGTCCCGGCCCGCGGAGAGGCAGATCGCGGAGCAGGAAGGTCTCTGCCGGGGCATGGAACCCTTGATAGGCATCGATCCCCATGCGCCCCGATCGGCGATGGAAATTGCCGCCTCGGCCCCGGAGGGAATCGTCGGCGACGAGATCGCCCTGCACGCCCGGCTCGCCTCGCCGGTCCCGGGGGCGCAATACGGGTTCGTCTGGAGCCTCAACGGCCGGGTCTTCGGGGGCAACAAGGATCGCGTCAGCGCGGCGATTCCCGGCGAGGGGAACAGCACGGTGCGGGTCGTCGCATGGAGATGGACGGGCGGACAGTGGGTCAGGGCCGCCGAGGCTTCCCGCGGCATCGCGGGCAAGGCCCGCGTGCAGCAGAGAGTCTCCATCACCGGGCCGGCCGCCGTGACGATCCGCAACGGGGCAGCGCAGGGGGCCTTTGAAGCGAGCATCACCCCCGAGGTCCCGGGCGAGATGTACGGGTTCACCTGGGGCGCCGTGGGAGACCCGGAGGGACCCGTGACGTTCAACAACCCCTCGAAGTCGCAGAGCCTGACCGTCACGACGCCCGGACGTTACGCCCTCCTGGTGCATGCCTGGAAGCTCGTCAACGGCCAGTGGGTGCTCATCGGAAAGGCGTCCCATCCCTTCACGGTCCGGTAACCGCAGCTGCGGAGAGGCTCTGTCCGGAGTCATTTCCGTCTGGACCGCGACGCAGCCATGCCCTATACTTGGAGCTGAAGAAGGCTCTCCGACCGTTAACCCCGCATCCCCGTTCAGGCGCCGGACAGCCCCCGGCCGAAGAGGACCGCACCATGAACGCGGCAGACGCCAACCCTCCACGCGACACCGTGCGCAGGGGACTCTGGGTCGTTGCCCTTGCGATCTCCTTTGCCTATGTCGAAAGCGCTGTCGTCGTCTACCTGCGCGAGATCTACTTCGACGGCTCCTTTGATTTCCCCCTCGTCACGATCTGGGAGAACGGGCGCCGCGTCGTGGACCGTCTCATCCTCGTCGAGATAGGGCGCGAGGCGGCGACGATCGTCATGCTGGCCGCGGCGGGAATCCTGGCGGGGCGAAACGGCCTGCAGCGTTTCTGCTTCTTCATGATCGCCTTCGGCGTCTGGGACATCTTCTACTACCTGTGGCTGTACGCGATCCTCGGTTGGCCGGGAAACCTCATGGCGTGGGACCTCCTGTTCTACATCCCCCTGCCCTGGGTGGGGCCCGTGATCGCCCCGGTCCTCATCGCGGCGACGATGACGGCGGCAGGCGCGCTGCTGATCTCGCTGGAGGACCGGGGGGTCCGCATCCGCTGGCGGCGGGCCGACTGGGCCGTTGAGATGGGCTGCGCGTTTCTGCTGATCGTCTCTTTCTGCTGGGACTGGAAGAACATCCTGCGCGTGCCCGACGGCACGGGTCACACCGGGATACCCAGCCCCTTTGCCTGGTGGCTTTTCGTGCCGGCCTACCTCGTCGCGGCGATCTACTTCGCGGTGCGCATCCGACAGGTCGTCGCCGCCGGGAAAGGGGGTCCTGATGATGGCCGCCCGGCGTGAGAAACCGCGGCGGGGCGCGACGGGAAGCCCGCCGCGCAACCCCTGCCTGGACTGCGGGGCGTGCTGTGTCGTCTACCGGTCCTCCTTCTACTGGGCCGAGGCGGACGACGCAACGCCGGAAGGGGTGCCCGCGCGCCTGACCGTGCGGGTCGACGCCTTCCGCAGGGCCATGCGACGACGGCCCGACGGCCGCTGCGCGGCGCTGCACGGCGTGCCGGGCCGGAACGTGTCCTGCGCCGTTTACGACCGCCGGCCCTCTCCCTGCAGGGATTTCGAGCCCGCCTGGTCGGGAGGGCCGGCCGGCGCGCGCTGCCTCGAAGCACGGCGGCGGCTCGGGCTGGATGGCCAGGGCGGGGGGAAACTTCAGCGCTTCGACATTCCTCATGTTCCTGCGAAACTGGATCGGCGTTGAAAAAACCCTTGACAGGATACCCTGTGTGCGGGTAGAAGTTTCCATATAGGAAACATTGAGCTATACTATTTTAAGCTTTAATTCAAATGGTTACATTTCCACTCTAACCACTGCTCTCTCAGAGTCAACCAGAATGAAACAAGAGCCGGCAATCGTAGAAGCTGAAATCGGAAAGCGGATCAAGGCCTTCCGGACGGAAAAACGAATCACCCTCGAGGGGCTCGCCCTGAAGACCGGTTTCACAAAGGGCTACCTCTCGAAAGTCGAAACATCGAAAAAGTCCCCGCCCGTCTCCACGCTCGGGATCATTGCACGGGCCCTCGGCGTCACCATCTCGGCCCTCTTGGGTGAGGAGGCTCCCCGGACCCCCCTTTGTCTCGTGAGGAAAGACGAACGCCCGCTGATCTCCAGGGACGGCACCGCCTTCGGCTATTCCTACGAGGCAATGGCCTACCGGTACCCGAACAAGATCATGGAGCCTTTCCTTCTCACCCTCCCCGTCAAGCCGAAGAAAAGGACCTTCTACCAGCACGAAGGGGAAGAGATCCTCTTCGTTATCCAGGGAACGATGAAGTTCCTCCACGGAGACGAAGAGTACATCGTCCACGAGGGGGACTGCATCTACTTCGACTCGAGCCTTCCGCATTGGGGGGAGTCCATCGGCCCCGAGGAAGTGAAGTGCTTCATGGTCATCTGCAACCCCACCAACGGCAAGGAAAGGAAGGCATCGTGATGGAGCTCAAGGACATCCGACGCATCGGCATCATCGGAGCGGGCCTCATGGGGCACGGCATCGCACAGGTCTTCGCCTCGGCGGGCTACGACGTCAACCTCTACGACGCGGACAAGGCCACCCTGGAGGCGGCAAAGGGGAGGGTCGAAGCGAACTTCAAGGTTTTCATCGCCCTGGGACTCGCCCGGAAGGAGGATGCCGCGGACTGCCTGGGCCGGATCACCCTCTGCCCTTCCCTCCAGAGCCTGTGCGGCGGCTGCCAGTACATCCTCGAGGCCATCCTGGAGGATCTCGAACTGAAAAGATCCGTCTTCGCCGAGGTCGAGCGCCACTCGACCCCCGACACCATATTCTCGAGCAACACCTCGGCCATCAGCATCACCGAGATCGCGGCGACCCTGAAGAAGAAGGACCGCTTCCTTGGCACCCACTTCTGGAACCCGCCTCAGGTGCTGCCCTGTGTCGAGGTGATCCGGGGCAACGAGACCGGGGAAAAGGCCTTCGAGACGATCTTTTCCCTCATGGAGAAAGTGGGCAAGGTGCCCGTCCGCGTCCTCAAGGACGTGCCGGGCTTTCTCGGCAACCGCCTCCAGCACGCCATGTGGCGGGAGGCCGTTTCACTGTGCGACAAGGGGGTCGCCAGCGCCGAGGACATCGACAAGGTCGTCAAGTACGGCTTCGGGGCCCGGATGCCCTTCATCGGCCCCATGGAGACGGCAGACCTCGCCGGGCTCGTCCTGACGCGCGACATCCACAAATACCTGTTCCCCTACCTCGAGTCGACGACGAAGCCGGCGCCCGTCCTGGAGAAGCTCATTTCCGAGGGGGCCACCGGTGTCAAGGCCGGACGGGGGTTCTACGAGTGGACGCCCGGGAAGATACAGCAGATCATCCAGCAGCGCGACACGGTCCTGCTGCGCATTCTCCACGAGATCATCGGGGGAGTGAAGCGCGGCTGACGACAAGGCGCCCTCGTCGCGCGCGGCGGGGGACGGTTCCACCGGATTAACAGAGAGGTTGACCTCATGAGTGATTTCCCTGTCTTCTTTCTCCACGGGCTGGCCTACGCGGGCCTGCTGTTCCTCGTCTCGGCGGGCCTGACCCTGGTCTTCGGGATGATGAACGTCCTGAACTTCGCCCATGCGGCCATGTACATGCTGGGCGCCTACTTCTCCTACACTCTGCTGCAGGCGACAGACCAGTTCTGGCTCTCCCTGATGGTCTGCCCGATCCTCCTCTTCGTGGTCGGCGCCCTCATCGAGCGGTTCCTGCTGCGCCGCGTCCACGCATTCGGGCACGTCCACGAGCTGCTGCTGACCTTCGGGCTGGCCTACATCATCACGGAGGTGGTGAAGTGGGTCTGGGGAAATTTCCCGCTGGCCGTGAACATCGGGGGCTTCCTGGGCGACACCGTCGAGATCGTCGGCATCACCTACCCCGTCTACCGGATCTTCATCTTCGTCTGCGCCGTCTTCGTGGGGACCGTGATGGCGCTCATCCTTTACAAGACGCGCCTCGGGATCATCCTCCGGGCGGCCGTCAACGACAGCGAGATGGTGAATGCCCTTGGTTTCAACGTGCCCCTTGTCTTCATGGGCGTGTTCGCCTTCGGCGCGGCCCTGTCGGGCTTTGCGGGCGTCATCGCGGGGCCGCTGCTCTCGACCTACCCGGGCATGGCCCACGAGATCCTCATCGACGCCTTCGTCGTGATCGTCGTCGGCGGCTTCGGGAGCCTCGGGGGCGCCGTGATCGCATCCCTGATCATCGGCGAGCTGCAGTCCTTCGGGGTCCTGCTCTTCCCGAAGCTCTCGCTCGCCCTGGTCTACCTGCTCATGGCCGCCGTCCTGATCGTCAAACCCTCCGGACTCTTTGGTGAAAAGCAATGATGACACAAAAGAACGCACCGTATCTTTTCATCGCCGTCCTCTTCGCCCTGGGGGCCGTGATGCCGTTTGTGCTCAAGCAGTACCACCTGAACATGCTGACGGAGATCATCGTGTTCGCCCTCTACGCGGTGAGCTATAACCTCCTGCTCGGCTACGCGGGCCTGCTCTCTTTCGGGCACGCCATGTTCTTCGGCATGGGGGCCTTCACCGTCGCCGTCTCGCTGATCCACATCCCCGGGCTCTCCATGTGGGGCGCCATCGGGCTGGCCATCGCCATGACGACGGCCGTCGGTTTCGTGGCGGGGGGCCTGCTGCTGAGGCACAAGGGGTCCTACTTCGCGCTGCTCACGCTGGCCTTCAACTCGCTGTTCTACGCCGTGGCGACGAAGTGGCACACCGTCACGGGCGGCGATGACGGCCTGAGCGTCACGCGACCCGATCTGGCCCTGGGATTCACAACGGTCAGCCTGGCGGGCATCGAGGGCTTCTACTGGTTCACCCTCGTCATCATCGGGGCGGCCATCGTCTTCTGCTGGTATTTCACGCAGACGGCCATGGGGCAGACGGTGCTGATGATGCGCGAAAACGAGGAGCGCATGAAGTTCCTGGGCTACAACACCAACGTGAGCCGCCTGATCCTCTTCACCTTCACGGGGGCCGTGGCGGGGCTGGCCGGGGCGTTCTACACGCTGCACTTCCAGTTCTGCTCCCAGTCGGCCATCAGCGTCGACATGACGACGACGGTGCTGCTCATGACCTTCGTGGGCGGGACGGGGACCTTCTGGGGGCCGATGCTGGGCGTCCTGGTCTACGTCATCCTCCAGAACTACCTGAGCGACATCACGGACCGCTGGCCCCTGTTCATGGGCCTCATCTTCGTCTTCATGGTCCTCTTCATCCCGGGCGGGCTCACGCAGATCATCCAGTCCGCCAGGAACCTGTTTGCCGGAAAACGCGGCACGGGCAAACCCATCGAAGCCAAGGAAGCGTCATCATGAGCGAATACCTCCACGTCAAGGACATCCACAAGGACTTCTCGGGGCTCAAGGTCCTCACCGGGGTCGACTTCACGGTGAGGGAAAAGGAGCGCCACGCCGTCATCGGCCCCAACGGGGCGGGCAAGACGACGCTCTTCAACATCATCAGCGGGAAGTTCAAGGCCAGCTCGGGCGCGATCCTGTTCAAGGGCCGGGATATCTCGGGCAAGCCGGCTCACGCCCTCAACCGCGAAGGGCTGTCGCGATCGTTCCAGATCACCAACGTCTTCCAGGAGCTCTCCGTCTTCGACAACATCCGCTCCGGCGTGCGCTCCCGCCGCGGGCTGCGGTACCACTTCTTCCGCAGGCCCGATCGGAATCGCGAGATCAACGAGCGCACACAGGCCATCGTCGAGGAGGTGGGCCTGAAAGACGTCATGGACATGCCCGTCAGCGCCCTGTCCTACGGCCAGCAGCGGGCCCTCGAGATCGGCATCACCCTCTCCACGGAGCCGGAGCTGATCCTGCTCGACGAGCCCACGGCGGGAATGACGCGCGAGGAAACGGGGCAGGCCATCCGGATGATCGACCGGGTCACGGCCGGACGGACGCTGATCATCATCGAGCACGACATGGACGTGGTGTTCTCGCTGGCCGACACGATATCGGTCCTTCACTACGGCACGATCCTCGTCTCGGGCAAACCCGACGAGATCCGCAACGATCAGCGGGTGAAGGACGCCTACCTGGGGGACGGATAACCATGCTGGAAGTAAAAGACATCCACAGCTACTACGGAAAGAGCCACATCCTGCAGGGCGTCTCGATGACCCTCAACGAGGGGGAGCTCGTCTGCCTGCTCGGGCGCAACGGCGTCGGAAAGTCCACCACGCTCAAGAGCATCATGGGCCTCGTCAGGCCCAGCGAGGGGAGCATCCGTTTCCATGGCCAGGAGTTGATCGGGAAGCGGCCTTTCGAGATTGCTCGCATCGGCCTCGGCTACGTTCCCGAGGACCGGAGGATCTTCCGGAGCCTCACGGTCCACGAGAATCTCCTCATGGGCGTGAAAGATGCGAAGGGCGGCGCCAAGAACAGCGCTTGGACCGTCGAGCGGGTCTACGAGAAATTCCCCAAGCTCAAGGAGCGGCGCGACAACAAGGGCGGCCACCTCTCGGGCGGCGAGCAGCAGATGCTCACCGTGGCGAGAACCCTCATGGGAAACCCCAGGCTCATCCTCGTCGACGAGCCCACGGAGGGCCTGGCACCGCTGATCGTCCGCGACGTGCTGGAGATGCTGGCCGCCGTACGCAGCTCGGGGGTGACGGTGCTGATGGTCGAGCAGAACTTCAAGGCCTCCATAAAGGTGGCCGACCGCTTCTACATCATGGGGAAGGGGCAAATGGTCTTCGAAGGCGACACGGAGGCCCTGCTGGCGGCGGAGGAGATCCGGAAGAACTACTTGGAAGTGTAGGGCCGCGGGCCCCGTGTCGCAGTGAATGAGTGCGGAACAGGCACTCGCGGAATCATCCTGACGAAAAATGGAAATGCAGTAAGGCCTTTGGGTCAAAAAATGGGAGGTACGGATTTATGAAAAAGCTGTTCGGACTGGCAGTATTGTCCGTCCTCGTCATGCTCGCGGTCCCCGCGGCGGCGCAGGACACCATCAAGATCGGCGGCGTGGAGCCCCTCTCCGGAACGTTCAAGGACATCGGCGAGCGTTACCTCGAGGGCGTGCAGTACGCGGCGAAGGTCATCAACGAAAGCGGCGGTCTGCTCGGCAAGAAAGTGGAAGTCATCCCCATCGACTCGGAGCTCAAACCGGACGTGGCCACGCGCAAGGCCCAGAACCTGATCCTGAGGGACGGCGTGAAGTTCTTCTGCGGCGGCACCGGCAGCTCCGTCGGGGCGGCCATGGCCCAGCTCGCGGAAAAGCAGAACGTGATCATGTTCACCTACGGCATGGACGCCTCCAGCATGACCGGCGAGAAGTGCAACAAGAACTTCTTCCGGCCCGGCGGGAGCACCGACGGGCGCTCTTTCGCGCTGGCGCAGATGATCGCAAAGAAGGGATACAAGCGGGTGGGCATCATCGCCCAGGATTACTCGTTCGGCAAGGAGGCCACGGCTGCATTCAAGAAGAAGATGGCCCAGATCAGCCCCTCGACGAAGATCGTGGCCGAGCTCTACCACCCGGCCGGGACGAAGGACTTCGCCCCCTACGCGAGCCAGCTGATCGCGGCCAAGCCCGATGTCATCTTCACGCCCAACTGGGGCAACGACCTGACACTCCTGCTCAAGCAGGGGCGTCCCATGGGGCTGAAGCAGAAGGTGTTCTCCTATTACATCAACGACGAGGTCATGATCAAATCGCTCGGCGACGACAAGCTGATCGTCGGCGACATGGGCGCCGAGGTCTACGTGCTCTCCATTCCCAACAAGAAGAACCAGGAATTCGTCGCCAAGTTCCGCAAGGACAAGGGCTACTACCCAACCTGGCTGCGCGGCAAGGCCTACATGGCCACGATGATGTGGGCCGAAGCGGTGAAGAAGGCCGGCACGACCGACATTCCCGCCGTGATCAAGGCCTGGGAAGGCCTTACCTATGACGGCATTGCCGGGACGTGGACCATGCGGGCCTGCGACCACCAGGCGCAGACGCCTTACTGGGCCGTCGAGATCGTGAAGAACAACAAGTTCTTCAAGGAGCACGCCTTCGAGGGCGCCGCCACGATGATTCCCGCGAAGGACGTCGAGGTGCCCTGCGAGCAGACCGGCTGCAAGATGAAGTAGCGGATTACGGTTCCGCCCGGACGGGGTTGCAGGCGCGCCCCGTTCCGGGCGGCTGCCACCCGACAACCCACGTACAGGATTCACGATGGCCATACTGATCACCGGCGGGGCCGGGTTTATCGGATCCCGCCTCGCAAAAATACTCATCGACGAGGGGGAAACCCCCGTCATCTTCGACATCGCGCCCGTTCAGGGGCCGCTGACCGAGCAGCGCGGACGCTTCGTTTTCGAGCAGGGAAGCCTCGCCCACCTGCCCGTCCTGATGGACTGCGTGGAACGCCATGCTGTCGACCGGATCTTTCACCTGGGCGGCATGCTCTCCCTGCCCTCGGAGAACAACCCCTGGGGCGCCTTCGACGCCAATGTGGTCGGGACGTACAACATTTTGGAGGCGGCCCGCATTAAGAAGATGAGGCAGGTTGTCTACGGTAGCACCATCGCCACCTACAGCAGGGATATCCCGGGCGACACGATCGACGACCGCACCCTCCAGCGGCCGTCGAGCTTCTACGGCGTCACGAAGACCTTCGGCGAACTCGCGGGCCGGTGGTACCACCGGCGTTTCGGCCTGGATTTCCGGGGCGTGCGGCTGCCCTCCATTGTTGGCCCGGGTGCGAAGACGGCGCACATGTCCATTTACAACGCCTGGGCGATCGAGTATGCCCTCCGGGGGCTGCCCTACGAGATCAACTGCGCCCCGGAGACGCGGTGCCCCGCCCTGTACTACAAGGACGCCGCCCTGGCCCTGAAGATACTGGCCGACGCCGACCCGTCGCGAATTGCGACGAGGGTCTACAACATCGCCGGGATCTCCCCGCCCTATTCGGCGCAAGAGCTCGTGGACGCCGTCGCGAGGCGTATCCCCGGGGCGCGGCTTTCCTTCAAGCCCGATCCCGTCGTCGTGGAGCTTCTCCGGGAACTCGGCGCCCTGAGGATCAGCGACGAGTGCGCGCAGGCGGAGTGGGACTGGCGGCTTTCGTACCCCCTCGAGGCGATGGTGGATGACTTCATCGGTGAATTTGAGAAAAACAAGTCGCACTATCTCTGATGACGGCCCGGCACAAACAAACGAATGATCCAAGAACGAAATAAAAACAGGGGATATCAACGACCATGAACAAGAGGATTTTCACCGCCGCGCTGACCGGCGCCATTCACACCCCGAGCATGTCGCCCTATCTGCCGGTGACCCCTCAGCAGCTGATCGACGAGTCCATCCGCTCCTACGAAGCGGGGGCTGCCGTCGTTCACATCCACGTGAGGGACCCCAGGACGGGGCTGCCCAATGCGGACCAGAACATCTACCGGGAAATCGCCGAGGCCGTCCGGAAAAAATGCGACGTCGTCATGTGCTTCACCACCGGCGGCAAGCTCGGCGAGCCCGTCGAGAACCGCGTCCGCGTGGCCTCGAACCTCAAGCCGGAGCTGACCTCGCTCAATGCGGGCTCGCTCAATTTCGCCCTGTTCCACATCAAGGACCAGGTCAAGGAGTTCAAGTACGACTGGGAGGAGGCCTACCTCGACCTGACGGAGGACTTCATTTTCCCCAACACGTTCAAGACAATGCGGCAGTACCTCGAAATCATCTACGCAAACGGGGCAAAACCCGAGTTCGAGATCTATGACGTGGGGATGATCAACAACCTGGCCTTCCTGCTGCAGAAGGGGCTCGCGAAAAAGCCCGTCTACCTGCAGTTCGTCATGGGCATCCTCGGCGGGATTCCCGCCACCCTGGAGCATCTGGTTTACCTCGTCGAGACGGCCCGCAAGCAGATCGGCGACTTCCAGTTCTCCGTCTGCGCCGCCGGGCGCACGCAGATCTCCATGTGCACGGGCTCTCTGCTGATGGGGGGTCACGCCCGGGTGGGACTGGAGGACAATCTCTACCTCGAAAAAGGGGTGCTCGCGAAGAGCAGCGGCGAGCAGGTCGCCAAGATCGTCCGCATCGCCCGGGAGCTGGGCATCGAGCCGGCCACCCCGGACGAGGCCCGGCAGATCCTGGGGTTGAAAGGGATCGACGCCGTGAATTTTTAATCGGCCGATGCCGGATTCGTTCGGCGCTCCTTACCCGAATCCTCTCTCCTGGGGGGCTCGATTCCGATCGGGCCCCCTTTCTTTTCCGGGCGCAAGCCGATTCCCGTTTCATCTGTTGCATTTTTGTGGTATAGGGCACTTGGGTCTGGAGGGGGCCTAATAACACCCAGGAGGAGGATGTGCGATGCCCGAGGATCCCGATATCCGATTGATGGACGCGGAGGAAGAGGTCTATTCGCCGGAACGAAAGCAGTCGGGGCCGGACAAGAAGAAAGTCGGGGTGATCGCCGCGGTCGGGATTGCGGTGTTTGCCGTGCTCGGGGGCGCCTACCTGATGCTGGGGGGCGGCGGGGTCTCCAAGGAGGAGGCCCGGCTCATGCAGACGAAGCTCTCCGCCATGGAGCAGAAGATCGTGGCCCTGGAGAAGCAGCAGGCGGCCCTGCTGGCGAGGATTCCCGCCGAGGGGGCCGAGGCGGCCCTGACCGGCAAAATGGACTCGCTCGCCCAGCGCGTCGAGGCCCTGGAAAAGAGGCCTGTGGCCGCGGCGGCGGAAAAACCGAAAGCCCCCGCCAAGGAGAAAAAGGAAAAGGCCGCTGCATCGGTTGGCAAGAAAACGCACACGGTCCAGAAAGGAGAGACCGTCTACGGCATCAGCAAGAAATACGGGATGAAACCGTCAGACCTGCGCAAGCTCAACAACCTCGGCGAGGACGACCCGGTCAGGCCCGGGCAGAAACTCGTAGTCGGTAAATAGTTGCGCATCCCCGCTGAACGCACGAAGCCCGGCCGAGTCGGCCGGGCTTTTTGTCTGCCGGGGCCGTCTACGGTCCCGGGACGGCGCCCTGCTCCCGGAGCAGTTGAATCACCTTGTTCACCGGGACGGCGAACCCGATGTTCTGCGCGCCCAGCACAACGGCGAGATTGACGCCCACCAGTTCGCCGTCCATGTTCAAAAGCGCCCCCCCGCTGTTGCCCGGGTTGATGGAGGCATCGGTCTGCAGAAGCCCCGAACAGGCGTAGTCGCACTCCGTGTTCTTGAAGGCCCGGTCGATGCCGCTGATCACGCCGGTCGTCACGGAATTCTCGAGGCCCAGGGGGTTGCCGATGGCGACGACGGTCTCGCCGACCATCAGGGTCTTGACGTCGGCAAACCGCACGGCCCTCAGCTCGCGGGCGGGCCGAACCCGGATCAGGGCCAGATCGTCGAGGGTGTTGACCCTGACGACTTTCGCCTCCGCCACGGTTCCGTCGCGCAGCACGGCGTAGATGGTGCTCGCCCGGTGCACCACGTGGGCGTTGGTGACGATGAGCCCTTCCTTGTCGACGATGACGCCGGAGCCTACGCTCTTGAGTTTCACCGTCCCGCCGGAGTAGTCCTCGCCGAAGTACTGCTTGAAGAACCGGTCCAGGCGCTCGCCGTACTGTCCCCAGGCCGGGTGCTCCTTGAGGTCGACGAGGCTCTCGGTGCGGATGTTCACCACCGAGGCGGCGTTGTCGCGGACGACTTTCACAACGGGGGTCTCCCGCGGGCTCTTCGCGGGAGCGGCGCAGCCAGCAAGGGCAAGCAGGGGAAACGAGAGAAGGGCCAGGGCGAAAGCGGGGACTCGGCTCATGGCATTCCCCTTTCGGAGATGATCCGCACTATAAGCCCTTTCGCGCGCGAACTCAAGCGCAGTGTCAGGGTTTTTCCCGGCTGCATGCGCATCTGATCGCAGCGGCCAGCTCGGAGAAATCCGATCCCTTCAGCACGTAGCCCGAAGCGCCCGCCGCCATGACGCTCTGCACGAGCGGCTTGCTCGAGTACATGGAGAGCATGATCACCTTGATCTGCGCGTTGTCCCGGATCAGGTGCCGCATCGCTTCGATCCCGTTCATCCCCGGCATGCTGATATCCATGACCACGACATCGGGTGCAAGTCTGCGGATCACGTCGATGGCTTCCCTGCCGTCTACGGCCTCACCGACAACCTCCATGCCCGGCTCGGCATTGATCAGCCCCCGAAGCCCGTCTCGGAACATCTTGTGATCGTCGACGATTACGACCCTGGTGTTCATGCATTTCCTCTCGAGGTCACTTCGTGCCTCTTCGACCTTGCATTCGCGCTTTCCGCATGTTCCTCTTTTTACTGTTTCGGTGTCGGGAATTCAATCAGGAAATCTCGGAATGCAAACCACAACCGCGCGTAGACGCTCCCGGCCTCCTTGAAACCATGCGGCACCCCCTTCGGACGAGTCTGCCGAGACGCGCCGCCGAGCAACGGCATGCCGCCTCATCACGTTCCCAGGCAAGCGGCCCCCTCGGCTTGATGACGCGGCGCAGCTCGCGGGGACCCCGAAGAGGATCGGGGACGGAACAGAAAACGAAGGTGGCCGCGGTCGTGTCGAACGTGTCGCCACGAAAGGGGAGATTTTGCACGTCGGCGCGGGTCCATTCAGCGAAAAAGCCCTGCCGCCCCGCCTTCTTCCGGGCGGCAGCAAGCATGTTTTCGGCCACGTCGATCGCGGTGACCGCGACGCCCGCCGGGTAGATGGGGAAATTCTTGCCCGTACCGACGCCGACCTCGAGTACACGCCCGGCAGAACGGGCAAGCAGCTTCGTCCGCCATGGCCGAAAGCGGCGCTCGTCGAGAAGCTCCAGCAGATTGTAGAACCTCACAATCCGGTTGTATCGCTTCCTTGCCGCGTTGCGCTCGCGATCCGGCTGTTGTGCTTCCTCGTTCATGGGAATAACTCCCCGGCCGCATCGGGACCCTGCTCAAGGCACACGGTGGTGTTCATTCGCAGGACCCTCGTTGCCGGTCGGATCGTACGTGCCGAATGCTGGAGCGATCGGCTCTGCGATCATGGAAATGCTACCGTCGACGGGAGGGGATGACTATCGGGGGCAGGCTGAAAAGCAGGGCACCAATGCCGGAAGGAGGAGCAGGATTGACGCGTCGATGACGGTCTTCGATCCCGACGAGAACTGGAAGCCGGCGGGACGCTTCGCGGCGGGCTGCCTCGGAGAGGCCTGCGGTCAGAGGTTTTTTTTCAGCAGCAGATAGAGGGCGTTCTCGTCCACGCCCTTGTTGATGGCGATGGGCTGGTCGTGCACGGGATAGGGTAGATCGATCTCGTGGAGGACCGGGCCCTCCGGACCCGCCCCCCGGACCTGAAGACACGTCCCGCTGGCGAGGCACTGCAGATCGGCGGGATTGACGCCCGGAGCGGCGACGGAGACGACAATGGCGCCGACCCCGACCCACAGCTTCACCGAGAGCGCCTGATCGGCGCCGGTGGGCGCACTCCCGTCAGGCGGTTTTTCCGGATACCCCATCTGCTCTTACTCTCCGAAAAATCCGAACGTATCGATCGCAAGCGGATTCCGACGACGATTGCCTTCACACAATCATCGCTCGGAAGCGGACAGGCCCTTCCCGCAGCGGTCGATGGACAACTGAGCCGGCCGTCCTGCACCGGGCCGCATGTCCTTGTACGCTGACCCTACCGGATCGGTCGACGGGGCGCCATCGGGCGATCACGGATTTTCACACGTGAAATGACTGAGACCGCGCTAAGGGATCCTTCCCTGAGGAGACCTGCCGCGCAAGGATTTCCCCCTCTTTTTTCCTGCAGGCGACTCTTTCGCGTCGCGGGGCAAGGCAATCGTCACCTCCGTGCCCGATTCCGGATTCGATTCGACCGTCATGGTCCCGTTGAATGCCATGACCCGCTCCCGGATGCTGAACAGACCGAATCCGCCCTGGTCGGTGGGCCCCTGGACGGATTTCGGATCGAAGCCGGTCCCGTTGTCCGTGACCCTCACCAGGAGGTGCCGGTTCCGGGACTCGATCGCAACGCGGACGTTCCGTGCACCGCTGTGTTTCATGGCATTGGCGAGGAGTTCCCGGATCACCTGGAAAATGACGATGCTCAGTTCCTGGCCGACTTCAGCGAAATCTTCAGAGATGTCGCAGCGGATCGCAATCCCGTGCCTGGCCGTCAGCTTCTCGGCAAGTGATTCGCAGGCGGCGGCCAGCCCCATGTCGAAGAGCAGCGGGGGGCTGATGTCCGTCATCAGGGCTCGCGTCTCCCGGATGGATTGCTCCAGCAGCTCCCGTGCTTCGGTGAGGGCGCGGCGATAGGTCTCATCGTCCCCGCCCGACCGCAGGAGATCGAGCCGCATCTTGGCCGCGGCGAGGGTCTGCGCGACCTCGTCGTGCAGCACCACGGCAATCCGCTTGCGCGCCTGCTCTTCCGCCATGGTGATCTCCGAGGCCAGCACCCGGAGCTGATCGCGGCTGTTCAGGAGATCCTCCGTGAGGGCCACCAGCTCGGCCGTCCTTTCCCGCACCCGTTCCTCGAGATTTTCCTTTGCTCGGCGCAGGGCCTCCTCGGCGGCCTTGCGCTCTGTGATGTCCCAACCGTAAATTCGCAGGTGTGGGCCCTTTTCGACGAGCTGAAGGCTCTGGTGATACCAGCGGCCGTCGACGTTCACCTCCCGGAAGTGTTTTCCCGATCCGTCCTTGAGCGTCTGAGCAAACCCCTCCCAGCCCTCAAGCCACGGGTGCGAGGGCCCCCGTTTCCCGAGGTCCGGGAAGAGCTGCCAGGCTGCGGGGTTGGTGAACGTGATCCGCCCTTCGAGATCGGCTTCGATGACGGGGTTGGGGTTGAGCAGGGGGAACGAAGCCAGACGCTCCATCTGCGCCTCCGCCCGCTTGCGATCGGTGATGTCCTGCGTCGTCCCGAACCCCCCCAGCACAGAACCGTCGCTGGCGAATTCCAGGTCGGCCGTTTCGCGCACCCACTTCACCTCTCCGTTCACGACGAGGCGGTGCTCGATGTCGTAGGGCTCGCCGCGCAGGGCGGCCATCCAGCATCGGTCCACGTAATCCCGATCGTCGGGATGGACGGTCGCCAGGAAGCCTTCGTAGGTCATGGGCGTTCCCTTGGGGACCCCGAAGATCCGGTGGTTCTCGTCGGACCAGGTCAGCTCGTTTTTCTGCACGTTCATCCGCCAGCTTCCCGTCCTGGCCACAGCCTGGGCGCGGTTCAAGTCCTCCTCGCTGCGGCGAAGGGCGTGCTCCGCGCGGAGGCGCTCGGTGATGTCCAGGAAGATCACGGCGAAACGGCCCGGAGCAGGCCGGTAGGCGAATACCTCGAAGTCCTTGCCGAGCACCGCCGAGTTTTGCTGAAAATGCATCGCCCTGCCCGTCAGGGCGACCTCGCCGTAGGTCCGGATCCAGAAGGGCTCCGTGCCGGGAAGGACCTCGGTGACGGTCTTCCCGACGATCTCCGGCGCCCGCAGGCCCGTTGAGCGCTCGAAGGCCGGGTTGACCTCCAGGAAGCGATAGTCGGCGGGTTCGCCTTTTTCGTCCAGGATAATCTCGTGCAGGGCGAACCCCTCGCTCATCTCGTTGAAGAGGGTCCGGTAGCGCCCCTCGCTTTCTTGCAGGGCCCGCTGGTAACGGATGCGCTCCAAAGCAAGGGAAACCTGGTCGGCCACGGTCCGCATCAGTTCTATCTCGTCCAGCGAGAAGCGCGCCCGCGTCTTCGTGCCGAAGGACAGCGTGCCGAGGAGGCGGTCGCCGGCCATCAGAGGATGGCAACAGTAGGCTTGGATACCGTAGGACTTCACCAGTTCCGTCCGGTCGTCGGGCGTGTGAAAGATATCCTCGGCGACGATCCGGACCCGGTCACGTGCGGCGCACCCGCACACGGCAACGCCGTAGTCGAGCCACTCGAGCTTCCGCATCTCCTCCTCGGGGATCCCGGCGCAGGCGTTCAGGCGGAGCCTGCCCGTGCTCTCGTCGACCATGAAGTTGAAGAATGCCTGGCAGTCCAGGTGCTCCATGACCTCCCGGCAGAGGTCGTTCACGATGCCTCGGGGTTCCTCGGAGGCGAGCAGCCGCCCGGCGGTTTCGGAGAGCAGGCGGAAACGAGCCTCGCTTCGACTGATGGCCTCCTCGGCCCGCCGGCGTTCCGTCGTTTCGAACAGGGAAAACACAAGGCCGTTCACGTGGCGGGCGTCGTCAAAGATCGGGATGAGGGTCCAGTCCCAATAGGTGACCCCTCGTTCGGGCTGATCGGGAAAGACGAACGGTTTGTCACGGAACTCCGCCGGTAGGCCCGTGTCCCTCACCCGGGCGAAGATGGCCTCGTTTTCCGCGTGCGGGTAGAGATCAAAGTGATTTTTCCCGACCATCTCCTGCGGCGGGTAACCGCAGCTTCTGGCATAGGCTTCGTTTACCCGCACGAAGTTGAAATCCCGGTCGAGGAAGACGAGATGCGAGTTCTTCGCCCCGTCCATGACGCTCTGGAGAATGTCCCGTTCGCGCGCAATCGCTTTGCCGGCTTCTTCGATGACTGAGTCGGCCCGCCTGCGTTCGGTGATGTCGACGGAAAAACCGATGATCCCCGCGATCTCTCCCTCCGCATCGTACAGAGGGACCTTGTCCGTGCAGACCCACCGCTCTCCCTGTCTCGTCTGCACGACTTCGATGATATCCTTCTTGGGCCTGCCCGAGGAGATGACCTCCAAATCGTCCCTCCAGAAGGCGTCGGCCTGTTCGCGGGGATAAAGGTCGAAAAGGGATCGCCCCTCCAACTCAGCCCGGGGCATCTCCATTATGCCGGCGAAGGCCTCGTTGACCCGCAGGAAACGATTCTCCCTGTCCTTGTAGAATATCCATGCCGGGACCGTATCGAATATGGTTTGCAGCTCCTCGTGTTTTGCGACGAGCGCCTCCTGCACCTGCACCATCTCGTTGATGTCCGTGGCGGTGCCGAACCACTTCAGGATCCCACCCCCCTCATCGAGAATCGCACGCGCGCGCACCATGAACCAGCGATACGACCCGTCGGCGGCCCGCAATCGCTGCCTCACCTCATAGGGCCGGCCTGTGCGAAGGCTGTCCGCGACCGCGTGGAGGCTCCGCGCGACGTCCTGCGGGTGCACGGCCTTCGACCAGCCGTCGCCCATCACCTCGTCGTACGGCATGCCGCTGTAGGCCAGGCCACGCCTGTTGAGGTAGTCGATGGATCCGTTCGGAAGGGCGGTGAAGAGGATGTCGGGCACCGTTTCGGCCATCTCCCGAAAACGACTTTCGCTCTGCCTCAACTTCTCTTCGGCCAGCTTGTGCTCCGAGATGTCCGTAACAAGAGCAACGAGGCCCTCCACGCGCCCGGTGACATCGCGGTCAGGCACCAGCGTCGCGCGGACCCAGAGGCGACCGCCTGCACGGTAGGGCATCCGTTCCTCGTAGGTGACCGTCTCGCCGGCCATCGCCCTCTCCAGCCGCGGCCGTACGATCTGCCAGGCCTCCTCCCCCACCAGGTCCCGGACGCGGCGGCCTTCCATGTCCCGCGCCGCGAGTCCGAACCATTTCTCGTAGCCCCTGTTGACGCGCCGGTAACGGAACCCCGGCTCGATGTACGAGATCAGCGCCGGCACCGTGTCCATGACCAACCGCAGCTCCTGCTCCCGCTCGCGCAGGGCCTCCTCGGCGGCCCTGCGTTCGGTGATGTCGCTGATGATGAAGATCATCGCCCGGCTTCGGCCGGCGCCGGATACGGAGGAGGACAGGTCGGCCGGAAAGGTCGATCCGTCCTTCCTCCGGAGAGTCGCCTCGAATCGCGTCTCCCGGCCTCCCGCCACGACATCCCGAAGGCGCGCGGCCTCTCCGGGCGCGGCGATTGCCCCGACAAGGTCCATCCCGGCTGCCTCCTGGACCGAATACCCGAAGCAGGCCTCGGCGGCACGGTTCCACAGGATGACCCTGCCCGACGACTCGGCGGAGAGGATGGCGCTCGTGGAGGCGTCCACCAGAGCCCGGTAGTGGCTCTCGGAGCGACGGAAGAACTCGGCGACGGCCTGTTCGATGTCGAGGCCCGCCCTGCGGGCATCGCGCACGAGGATCCAGGCGGCGGCGAAGAGGTATACGTTCCCTGCGTACTGCGACACGCGGCCTGTCCAGCTCAGGAGGGAGCCCGGGACCCCAAGGGCCACTCCCAACAGGCCCAGGGCGATGAGAGCGAGCCCGAGGCCGTACCAGCGTAAAAATTCGGCGTTTCGCCTGTCATAATCGATTCGGACGAGCAGGGCGCTGACGGCAAAGAAAAGGACCGCAGCAGCGAGGACGACGAGGCGGACGTGCGTGATGTCGACGCCCGGGACGACGAAGGGGGGCAGGACATCGTACAAGGCACCGAGCCACACCAGGGCCGCAAAAACGAGAGCGACCCCGTATCCCAGAGCGGCTTTCAACGCCCTGCCCTGCCGGCTTTCCTCTGGCTCCGCCCCTCGCAGATGGAGCACGCAACCCGCGAGGTGCATCAACGCGGAGGCCAGCACGCCCATGTTGTGCATCGTCACTGCGTGGTTGGGCCCCTGCGTTTCGAGAATGAAGAGCCCGGCACCGAAGTTGGCGAGCCCAAAACTGAAAACGCCGCTTCCCGCAAGGAGGATCTGGGCGATGCCTCCGGCCAGGTAAGACCGCAGGGCCAGGACGGAGACCCACAGGCACACGGGCGCTACGAAGAAGACGTTGAGGGCGAACAGGAGCCAGGGTGTCTCGTGAACGGCGCTGCGCATCGAAGGGACGACATAAAGGAGTGAAGAGAGGAGCACGAGGGCGTAGAACGGCGTATCGGCAAGTGCGCCCAACCTTTCCAGCCGGGAAACAGCCGGCAATCGATTCCCATGGGTCATACCGCCCTCTCTTTGCCTCGGGTTAACCGGGACGCAGCCGGTAGCAGTCCCGGTGACGGGACCTTCCGCCGATGTTCGATCCATCTCGTCACAGCTCTCTTGCTTTGTCAAGAGGCCATCCGCACGGGGACGACACAATCATCCATCCGCTGAAGGCACTATAGGAAAAGACTCACGCAGTGTCGCCGGTCACGCGGGTGGGGCCGTTCCCCCGCCAACATAGTGGGTCGGACCAAGGCTATGATTTACCTAAGGCATTTAGACCGCGGAAATCATATATTGCCGCATTTTATTTACCCGCCCGTTTCGATAGGTTGGAATCAAATCTGTACAAGGTTGATGGATTGGCGACAAACGATTCCAAACCGCTGCAGGCACACCATGGAAGCCCCGTTACCCGTTCACTGCGCGATCATCCCGCTGCCCATACGTACGTTCAGCAGGAGCAATGATTTGACGAGGAGGAGACAGACTATGCATAGGAAATGTATCCGAATCCTGATGTGTTTCTTCATCGTGGCGCTGGCACTGGCTGCCCTCCCCTGGGAGGTCGACCCGGTTCATGCGCGCCCGGTGACCGGCCCCGGCACGACGCCGGATTATTATGAAACCCCCAATTGGGCCAACAGCCCGCCGTTGCGGAAATTCGTAGATACCCTGGCACCGCTGGGGTGTGCTGCCGCGAACAATCTCGGGCAGTGCATTCCTGTTGCCATCCCGAACACGACGGCGTTTCCGGGATCGGATTACTACGAAATCGAGCTGGTCGAGTATCGCGAGCGGATGCATTCCGACCTCCCCGCGCTCAACAACGCCAATAAAATGCTGGCCACGGCAGGCGGAACCAAGCTGCGGGGTTACCGGCAGACCAACACGACGGACCCCAATCTTCTGACGCCTCATTACCTGGGACCTCTGATCATCGCCCAGAAGGACCGACCGGTGCGCATCAAGTTCACCAACAGCCTGCCCACGGGGGCCGGAGGCTACCTGTTTCTCCCGGTCGACACCAGTATCATGGGATCGGGAAATTTTGAGATCAACTACGACCCCGTGACCAAGGAGCCTGGGCCCACCGTGACGGGCACGTTCACGGAAAACCGGGCAACCCTCCATCTCCACGGCGGACGCACCCCGTGGATCAGCGACGGCACGCCCCACCAGTGGATCACCCCAGCCGGAGAGACCACCCCCTATCCCAGGGGGGTCAGCGTGATGAACGTCCCCGACATGCCGGACCCGGGCGCCGGGTCGCAGACGTTCTACTGGACCAACGCGCAGAGCGCCAGGCTGATGTTTTTCCACGACCATGCATGGGGAATCACGCGCCTCAATGTCTATGCCGGCGAGGCCGCGGGGTATCTCATCCAGGATCCCACGGAGCTGTCGCTTATCAGCGCCGGAACCCTCCCCGCCACTCAGATCCCCCTGATCATCCAGGACAAGACCTTCGTCGACGGCGACCCGTTCAGCCCGACCTATGTCCGGACGACGGACCCGACGTGGAACTGGGGTACCGGCCCCCTGAACGCCAGCGGCGCACGAACGCCGGTCACCGGAGACCTCTGGTGGCCCCATGTCTACATGCCCGCCCAGAATCCGTATAATCCCGACGGGAGCGGGATGAACCCGTTCGGCCGTTGGCATTACGGGCCCTGGTTCTTCCCGGCGACCCCGGTGTGCGGCTCATCGCCCGACGCGATACCGCCGTTTTGCGTTGCGCAGGGGCCGGTTGCAAACCCCTACTACGATCCGTCCTGCAATCCGGCCGTGGCGGGCTTCTGCCAGCCGCCGCAGATTCCGGGCACGCCCGACGTCTCCTGGGGCGCCGAAGCGTTCCTGGATACGATGATGGTCAACGGGACCGTATACCCGACCCTCACCGTGCAGCCGCAGCAATACCGCTTCCGGATCCTCAACGCCGCCCATGACAGGTTCCTCAATCTTCAGTTCTACAGAACCAGCCCGATCGTGAGCGGCATCACCGTCACCGCCGGAGGCACGGGCTACACCTCCGCCCCCACCGTCACCATCACGGGAGACGGCACGGGTGCCACGGCGACGGCTACCGTGGACCTGACCCCCGGCAGCCCGACGCTGGGGCAGGTGACGGCTGTCACCCTCGATACCGTGGGCAGCGGCTACACCGTCGCTCCCGCCGTCACCTTCGCGGGCGGCGGCGGTACGGGCGCCGCCGCCACGGCGGCCGTTTACACCGCCCTTACGGAAGTCGGCATGGTCCCCGCGAAGTTGACGTCGGGCTTCCCGGAGCAATGGCCGGCAGACGGCAGGGAGGGCGGCGTTCCCGATCCGGCAAGGCGCGGTCCCGCGTTTATCCAGATCGGCACCGAGGGCGGGTTCCTGCCCGCGCCGGTGGTGCTGCCCAACCAGCCGGTTAAATGGAACACGGACCCCACGACGTTCAATGTCGGGAACGTGCTCACGCAGGCCGAGGGCGGCGGCACGCTCTTCCTGGGCCCCGCCGAACGGGCGGACGTCATCGTCGACTTCTCCCAGTACGCCGGCCAGACCCTGATCCTCTACAACGATGCCCCCACGGCGTTCCCGGCGCTCGTCCCGCAGTATGATTACTACACCGGCGCGCCGGATCGCACCGACATCGGCGGCATCGCCGCCGTGCCGCCGGGCATGGGTCCCAATGTCCGGACCATCATGCAGATCACAGTGGCGGGCGCAGGCGGCGCCGCGCCCCCCGATGCGTACAACCCGGCAACCCTGACCGCTCTGCAGACCGCCTTTGCAGGGGGTGCGACCCCCGGAGTGTTCCAGTCCTCCCAGGACCAGATTATCGTGGGGCAAACGGGCTACAATTCCGCCTACAACACCACGTTCCCCTCGACGTGGCCCAACTGGGGCGTATCGAGAATCTCCGACGGCGCCATCAGCTTCCAGATGGTGGACGGCACGATCGTGAGCGACATGCCGATGAGGCCGAAAGCCATTCAGGACGAGATGGGCGAGACCTTCGATGACTACGGACGCATGAGCGCCAAGCTGGGGCTCGAAGCGCCCTTCACCAATGCGGCAATCGCCAACTTCATCCTCCAGAACTACGTCGATCCCGCCACGGAGATCGTGAGACCCGGCGAGATCCAGATCTGGCGGATCACCCACAACGGCGTGGACACGCACCCCATCCATTTCCATCTCTTCGATGTGCAGCTGCTCAACCGGGTCGGCTGGGACGGGGCCATCCGGTGGCCCGACCCCAACGAGCTGGGCTGGAAGGACACGGTAAGGATCAGCCCGCTGGAGGACACCATCGTCGCCCTGAGGCCGATCCTTCCCCCGGTGCCGTTCGCGCTTCCCGAGAGCGTCCGCCCCCTGAACCCGTCGACGCCGCTGGGTTCCGACATGGGGTTCTCGCAAATCGACACGAAGACCGGGGGCGACCTGGTACCGCCTCAAACCAATGTCATGGCAAACTTCGGCTGGGAGTACGTGTGGCACTGCCACATCCTCAGCCACGAAGAGAACGACATGATGCGCTCGATTGCGCTGAAGGTCCCGACGGCGGTACCTGCCGCGCCGTCCAATGTGACCGCCGGCATTGTGCCGCCGGTCGCGCCGGCCACAGTCGGCAACACGGTCGCCGTCAACTGGTCATCCGGCCTCCCGACGCTGGCGAACCCGGACCCCCCGATCGGTTATCGGATCGAGCGTTGCACCGGCGGCGGCTGCTCCAACTTTGCGCCCCTGGCGACGACATTCTTCACGGGTCCCCAGGGCCTGGGAAGCATCACCGTCACCGCCGGAGGCACGGGCTACACCTCCGCCCCCACCGTCAGCTTTGTCGGGGGCGGAGAGGGGATCGACGCCGCGGCGACCGCAACGGTCGTCGGCGGCTCCGTGACGGCCATCACCCTGACCAACGGGGGCTCGCGTTACAATAGCGCTCCCACGGTCGTCCTCACGGGCGGCGGCGGCACGGGAGCCACGGCGGCGGCTAATTTCGCCTACACCTATGTCGACAACCTGGTTGCGTCGGGAGCGACATACAATTATCGCGTCCTCGCTTACAACCACCTGGGCAATTCTGCGGCGTCCAATACCGCTTCACAGACGCTGCCCACGTGGTCTGCCGCCACCGGCGTGACCATCACGCCGAACCCGGCGCCTACTCCCCCTCCCCCTGCGCCTCAGCATTATGCCTACGGCACCCTTGTGAGGTTCACCGTGGCACCGACGGGCACCACGGTCGCCGGCCAGTACCGTTTCTGGCTCAATGACGGCACGACCAACACCCTGATGCAGGACTGGAGCAACACGACGACGTGGAACCTGCCCACTACGACACCCGTCGGCAGCTATACGCTGACGGTTGACGTGCGAACCTCCGCAGCCTCGGCGACAGCGGATGCTTCTTCGACGTTCGTATTCGGAATTGTCCCGGCTCCCGCCATCGGGGCCAGGGTGACCGCAAATGTACCCAGCCCGCACGTGAACCGGTCCGCCATTACGTTCACCGCGGCCAGCGTGGGCACCACGGTTCCCCAGTATCGATTCAACCTGAATGGGGCTGTCGTGCAGGACTACAGCACGCTCGCCACGTGGACGATGCCGTTCTCGGCGCCTGCGGGAACCTACTCGATCACGGTAGATGTGCGGACCAACACGTTGTCGGCGACACCCGACGTGACCTCCGCACCCTTAACCTACGTACTGAATAACGCGCACGATTTCAACGGCGACGGACTGCCCGACCTGCTCATGCAGCATCTGCCGACAGGCACGCACGGCGTCTGGTACATGAACGGAGCCGCCATGACGAGCGCCCTCCTGCTCAACCCGGGCACGACGGGCGACCCCAACTGGCAGATCGCCGGCGTCGGCGATTTCAACGGCGATAATCAGCCGGACATCGTGATGGGCAACCGGGCGACCGGGGACATCGGCGTCTGGTACATGAACGGGGCCGCCATGACGAGCGCCGTCCTGTTCACGCCCGGCACGACGGGCGACCCCAACTGGCAGATCGTCGGTGTCGGCGATTTCAACGGCGATGCGCGGCCGGACCTCGTCATGGCCAACCGGGCGACGGGGCAGCATGGCGTCTGGTACATGAACGGGGCCGCCATGACGAGCGCCGTCCTGTTCACGCCCGGCACGACGGGCGACCCCAACTGGCAGATCGTCGGTGTCGGCGATTTCAACGGCGATGCGCGGCCGGACCTCGTCATGGCCAACCGGGCGACGGGGCAGCATGGCGTCTGGTACATGAACGGGGCCGCCATGACGAGCGCCGTCCTGTTCACGCCCGATTCAACGGGTAATCCCGACTGGAAGATCGTCGGTGTTACCGATTTCAACGGTGATGGTCAACCGGATCTCGTCTTTGCCAACCAGGCGACCGGGCAGCACGGCGTCTGGTACATGAACGGGACCACCAGGACGAGCGCCACCCTGTTCACGCCCGGCTCAACGGGTGACCCCAATTGGAAGATTGTGGGCATCAAGTAAGGATGGAACAAGAAAGGCAGGCCCGATTGCCCGCAACGGCAATCGGGCCTGCTCGCTCTTGCCGGACGCAAGACGTCCCGGATGCAGCACGGCCGCTCGATTTTGATGGCAGCCGGCGCGCGTTCCGCAGGGTACGTCAACGACTGGATGGATAGGGTCTTTGCGCCCTCCGGGAACTTTTTTCTCTTTTTCCCCGGGCAGAAACGGGATGCGTCGAGGGATGGAGGGAGTTCGGTGGAACGGGCGAACAGCCAGGAAAGGGAATGGGAATGAAACATCATTATTATGCCTCGGTGCTCGGCATCCTCTTCCTGTCCGCGGCCTGTTTTGCCGCCGAGACGCCGGATTTAAAAGATCAAACGAATAAGGAGAGCTACAGTTTGGGGTACCAGTTTGGGCAGAGCCTGAAGCAGCAGGGGTTGTCCATCAACCTCGGGGCCTATACCGCCGGAGTCCAAGATTCCCTCAGCGGGACGACGCCGCAGCTCAGCCAGGAGGAAGTGAATAAAACCGTTTCGGACGTCCAGTCGAGGGTCATGGCCGCCCGTCAGAAGGAATGGCGGGCACGAGCCGAAAAAAACCGCTCCGACGGCAAGGCCTACCTGGACGCGAACGGGAAGAAGGAAGGAGTGAAGACCCTGCCCAGCGGCCTGCAGTACAAGGTCCTGGCGGAGGGAAAAGGGAAGACGCCAAAAGCCACCGACGAAGCGACGGTCCACTACCGGGGCGCCTTCATCGACGGCACCGAGATCGACAATTCCTACAAGAAAGGCAACCCCTTGACGATGAAGGTCAATGGCGTCATCCGCGGGTGGTCTGAGGCGCTTCAGCTCATGAAGGAAGGCTCCACGTGGCAGCTTTTCATTCCACCCGATCTGGCTTACGGGGAGCGGGGCACGAACCGCATCCCGCCGAACAGCACCCTTGTCTTTGACATCGAACTGATCTCCGTCAAGTAGACGTCAAGGGGCCGAGAACAGGGAGAGGAGAGCATGAGACACAACCCGGTTCCCTTCGCGCCAGGGGGATGCCGCGCCGCGGCGCTCATCACGCTCGGCCTGGCAGTCGTCTTCCTCCTGTTCCCGGGTACCGCCGGTGCCGACGTCTATCGCTACGTCGACAAGCAGGGCACGATCCATTTCACCAACGTCCCCGACAGCCGCAAATTCAAACTATGGATCCGTGAAAGCAGGGTGCTCTTCAATCCCGGCCTGGGGAATATGAAATACGACGCCCTCATCGCGGCTGCCGCCGAGCGTCACGGGGTTGACTATGCCCTGATCAAGGCCATTATCAAGGCCGAGTCCAACTTCGACCACAGGGCCGTCTCTCCCAAGGGCGCCCAGGGCCTTATGCAGCTCATGCCGCAGACCGCCTCGAACCTCCAGGTCAGGGACAGCTTCGAACCCGGGGACAACATCGAGGGCGGCGTGCGGTATCTGCGATACCTGATCCAGGTCTACGACGGTCACCTGCCCCTGGCGCTCGCGGCGTACAACGCCGGTGAAGGGGCCGTTGCCAGGCACCGCGGCATTCCCCCCTTTCCCGAGACCCGCAGCTATGTGCGCCGTGTCCTCGATCACTACGACCGCTACAGGAAGGCATCCAACCCGTCGGCCGTAGCCCCCGCCGCCGGGTTCCCTGAGCAAGTCAGGCTAGACGAGACTCTCGCCCGCGACCCCGGCAGCACAGCCCGTTAGAGTAGCGGAACGCCCCCGGCCGCCTCCACGACTGCACATCCCCAAACGATGCATGCGATCCGCGAGCACAGTGTCTGCTGGTGCAGTACGGCACGGCGGAAAACCCTTGCGTGCATCGGCGTCCTCATGGCCCGATCAACCGACTGAACGTGTGTACAAGGTCTCGACGGGCCCGGGGGGGCAGGCCTAATCCTTTCTCTTAGAAGGGATCGGGCTTTTTAGTACCGGTCATTAAGGTTTGACCGGATAGAATAATACTGAGTTTTTTCAGTAAAAGGTAGGTGAACGGCAAGGAAAACGCTCTGCTCATCCCGAACGGGTTTCCCGTTCCCGCGTTGCCCGAGTGCCGGGAATCCATCGATCCCATGGTTCTCCGGTTTTGCAGGCAACGCGGATCCGGCGCAGGAGATGATTGTGGCCCGTGACATCGCCTACATCGAACCGGAAGACTTCCCGAAGGTGCCCTTCATGCTCGACGGGATTTCATCGAGGTTTATCCGGGAGAAACGAATTATCCCGATCGAACGGAAGGACAACATCCTGAAGGTGCTCATGGCGAACCCCGGGGATGGGGCGACCATTGACGCCCTCCGGGTGGCTGCGTCATGCGATGTGGTGGTTTACGGCAGCGACCCCCGGATGATCGACGAGTACCTTTCGAAGCTCTATGCGCAGGAACCCCAGGACATCAACCGGATCATCGAAACCATGGATGACAAGGGCGCCGTGTTCAACCAGGAAGACACCGATGACGTGGGACACCTCAAGGACCTGGCATCGGAGGCGCCGATCATCCGGGTTGTCAATCTTTTGATCACACAGGCCGTTGAGACCCGGGCCAGCGACATCCACATCGAGCCCTACGAAGACGAAGTAAAGATCCGGTACCGGATCGACGGGGTTCTGCACGACATCGAATCCGCCCCCAAGAGGCTCCAGGCGGCGATCGTATCCAGGATCAAGATCATGGCAAAGCTCAACATCGCCGAGCGGCGCCTCCCCCAGGACGGCCGGATCGGACTGATGGCCGGCAAGCGGGAGATCGATCTCCGGGTGTCCACCATCCCCGTTCTGTTCGGGGAAAGCATCGTCATGCGGATCCTGGACAGGGAAAGCATCGTCATCGATCTGGATGTCCTGGGCTTTTCCCCGCAGACGCTGACCTCCTTCCGCCAGCTCATCCACAAGCCCTACGGCATCCTGCTGGTCACGGGCCCGACGGGAAGCGGCAAGACAACGACTCTGTACGGCGCCCTGGACAAAATCAACTCGCCCGACAAAAAGATCATCACCGTCGAGGATCCCGTGGAATACCAGATCAAGGGCATCAACCAGATCCAGGTCAAGACGCAGATCGGCCTCAATTTCGCCAACACGCTCCGGCACATCGTCCGGCAGGACCCGGATGTCATCATGATCGGCGAGATCCGGGATCTCGAAACGGCCGAGATCGCCATCCAGTCGGCACTCACAGGGCACCTGGTCTTTTCGACGCTCCACACCAACGACGCTCCGAGTGCGCTCACCAGACTCATGGACCTGGGCGTTGAAAATTTCCTCCTTTCCTCGACGATCCGGGGGATCCTGGCGCAGAGGCTGGTCAGGAAGATCTGTCCCGATTGCAGGGTTCTCGACACATCGGCGGCAAACCGGGAGGAGCTTCGCGCCTGCGCCATCGAAGCCGACGTTCCCCTGTACCGCGGCACGGGTTGCGAGAAATGCGCCCAGACGGGATATCACGGAAGAAGCGGGATCTTCGAGCTTCTGGTCGTGGAGGACGATCTCCGCAGGCTGGTCCTGCGGAATGCCGATGCAAATGAAATCCGGGAGACGGCGAGGACGCACGGAATGAAGACCCTCCTCGAGGACGGGGCCGAAAAAGTGAAGTCCGGCATCACCACGCTGAGCGAAGTGTTCCGGGTCACCCAGGAGGTATAAATGCCCGTCTATTCTTACCGATCTTCCACGATGGACGGGACGATCGTCGAGGGGGCCGTCGAGGCGGCAGACGAAAAGTCAGCCATCGAAAAGATCAGGGAAACAGGCGCGATCCCCCTGAAGGTGACAATCCCGAAGGAGGGGATGAAATGGCGCATCCGCCTGAAGACGTCGACCGGGGATTTGCTGACATTCACCTCGGAGCTGTCGGTCCTTCTCGGCGCGGGGCTCCCTCTGGACCGAAGCCTCAACATCCTGTCGGAGATTTCGGAAAATCGTCAGATGAAAGGCGTCGTCCGGTCCATCGTGGAGTCTATCCGGGAAGGGGTCTCTTTTTCCGAGGCGATCCAGCGGCATCCGGATACTTTTCCGAGATTCTACGTGAACATGATCCGGGCCGGCGAGGCCGGGGGCGTTCTGGATGTCGTGTTGGACAAGCTGAACGAGTTTCTCGAATCGACAAAAGAACTGAAGGACCATGTGGTCTCCGCCATGATCTATCCCGCTATCCTGATTTGCACCGGCGGGCTTTCGGTTCTCATCCTTCTGACCTTCGTGCTCCCGAAGTTTTCCGTCATTTTCGCTGAGCTCGGCAGTTCGCTGCCCCTCCCGACACAGATGTTGCTGAGCTTCAGCCATGCCCTGCAGATGACATGGTGGATCCTCGTGCTCCTGCTGGCCGCCCTGGGCATGTATCTGAGGAGCTACATCCGTACCGACAGGGGGAGATACCGGTGGAATGCCTTCCAGCTGAGGCTGATGGGCGACGTGATCCGGAAACTCGAGACGGCTCGCTTCTGCAGGACCCTGGGAACGCTGCTGAAAAGCGGGGTCCCCCTCCTTCAGTCGCTGAACAACGCAAAAGACGTCATCGGCAACCAAGCCGTCGCCCTCCCCATCGAAACGGTCCTCAAGGGCGCCAAAGAGGGGAAGGGGATATCGGCGCCCCTGTCCTCCGCGAATGTTTTTCCGCCCCTGGCCCTTTCGATGATCCGCGTCGGAGAGGAGACAGGGCAGCTCGACGCGATGCTGCTGAAAGTCGCAACGGCTTACGAGAAAAGCCTGAAGGAAGCCGTAAGGCGGTTTGTCAGCTTTCTGGAACCCGTTGTGATCCTGGCCATGGGTCTCGTCATCGGCTTCATCATCGTATCCATGCTCATGGCCATATTCAGCATCACGGATCTGCCGTTCTGATGCCGGGACAGGATGCCCGGCGAATACCGGTTCGAGAGGCAGGCATGCGACAGAGGATCTCGGCGCGAAGCGCGGCAGGGGGGTCGGGAATGAGCGGGAACCGCGGGCAAGGCGGGTTCACGCTCCTGGAGCTCCTCCTCGTTCTGCTGCTGATCGGGCTCATCCTGGGCTTCTCCACGTTCATCGTCCTGGGCACAACCCTGCCGTCGGCGCGGTTCAGTGCGACGGTCCGGGACCTCTCGGCGACGATTCGCGAGGCCCGTACGCTGGCACGCATCAGCGGGGACAGTCAGGTCGTGAGTCTGGATCTCGACGCCGGGACGTTCGGGATTGAAGGCCGCAAGACCAGAGCGATCTCCCGGGATACGGGTGTCCTGATCCGGGACCCCTTTGCAGGAGAGATCCGCAACGGACAATACCGGATCGTCGTCCATGCCTCGGGGGCGGCCGGGAGCGGAATGATCGTTTTGTGGAGCGGCAAGAAGACCGCGAGCATCCAGACAGACCCGATCGTCGGTGCAGTGACCATTAAACCGTAGAGACGGTTCGGGAGAGCGGGAGAAAACGAATGGTGGGGACGAGGAAGACCAGATTCGTGTTCGAGCGGGGCTTTCGGGAACCGGGCGGGTTCACTCTTCTCGAAGTCCTCGTCTCGCTTGCCGTGCTCGGCATCGCCCTGACCGTGGTTTTGCAGATCTTCTCCGCGGATCTGAGAAATATTGCCTCCGCGGAAGACACCGTCTACGCATCGGCAAAGGCAGCGGCAAGGATGAGGGAAATCCTCGATCGCGACGAACTCTCCGAGACCGCATGGTCGGAGACGACGCCGGACGGCTACAGTATGGACATCGCGGTCAGCGAAACGCTGAATGGCCGGACGGGCAATTTGCCGGTCAAGCTCTTGCAGATCGATCTGACCATTCACTGGCGGAGAGGCACGCGGGACAAGTCGCTGACCGTCAGAACGATCAAGACGGTGGAACGGTCCTGATCTCGAAAGATACGAGGGTCATGGCTATGGATGCCCATGTCGGGAAATGGCGGACGGGCGAACAGGGGTTTACCCTCCTGGAGTTGATGATGTCCATGCTCCTGCTGCTCCTGGTGACGTTGATCATCACGGGCGCCATGAGACTCGGATACCGGTCCGTCGAGTCGGGGGAAAAGAAAATCGACGCGCAGGAGCGATTCAGAACATCTCTGAATGCCATGGAGTCACAGATCCAGGCGGGGATCCCGCACACAACGACAGCGGAGAGCGCCGAGAAATATTACTTCAAGGGAGAACCCGATGCGCTGCTGTTTTCCAGCAACCATTCGATCTGGGATGGCAGGCGGGGATATCTGATCGTGGACTACAGGGTCGCACCGGATGAGAACGGGAAAAAGAAACTCACCGCTTCGGAACATACGATCGGATTGACGGACAAAAGAGAGACGCTGTTGATGAATGCCATGGACGATATCCGTTTCGAGTACTTCTCCACAAGGATAACGGAGGGAGGGTCATGGGACTCCCGGTGGACGGACGAAGCGAGCATCCCGGAAAAGGTTTGGGTGCGCCTGGTCTACCGGGGCATAGATTTTTCCCTGGTCATCCCCATCCGTGCGAAACGGGTCCCGGCGCAGACGGGTCCGGCCCGCGTCAATCCTGTGCCCGGCATGGGAGGGTCCGGTGCAAAATAACGGCCAGATCATGACAGCGTTCAGAACCGGCGCGACAAGCACGGAGCGCGGGGTCGTCCTGCTGCTCGTGCTGTGGATCCTGTCCGTTCTCATGGTGGTTGCCATGTCGTTTTCATTCATCACCCGGACGGATGCCTATTCGGCGCTCGCGTTCAAAGAGGGTGTCGAGAACAAGTTCCTCGCCGAGGCGGGAATCGAGAGGGGTCTCATGGAGCTTGTCTTCAGAAACGTGAACAGGGGCCAGACGGTGACCCTCGAAGGAATGGATCTGGTGAAAACCGACGGCAGGGCCTATTACGGCCAGCTGGGAAGCGGCTCTTACTCGTTCCGCGTGGTTGACGAGTCGGGCAAGATCAACATCAACACCCTTTCCGACGCATCCGCCGTCCTGCTGAAGAATCTGCTGATCAACGCCGGGGTCCCGACGGGAAATGCGGACGTCATCGCCGATTCCATCCTGGACTGGAAGGATTCCGACGACCTGCACCGTCTCAACGGCGCCGAAAACGATTATTACCTGTCCCTGCCCGACCCGTACAGCGCCAAGAATGCCCCTTTCGACACGCTGGAGGAACTTCTTCTTGTCAGGGGCATCACCCCGGAAATCCTCTACGGGGATGGCGAGAAACGGGGGATCATCCGGTTTCTGACTCTCAGTCCGGAGACATCATCCGCGATCAGCGTGAACGTCGCCCCCCGGGAAGTCCTGCTGGCCATCCCGGGCATGACGGCCGACATAGCCGACCGGGTCATCGCCGACAGGAAGTCGGATGATCCGGCGGCCGTCCCAAAGGCCTTTGAGGATATCCGGATCGGTATCGGGCAGAACTACGCCCTTGTTTCGCAATTCCTTCATACGGGGGGTTCCAATACTTTCATGATCGAAGCCACGGGCTTCAGGGTAAGCGAAAAAAGAGGCTATCCGATCCGGGCGGTCGTGGTCTTCGAAGGAAGCAGCAAATATCGATATCAATATTACAAGAGTCCCGCGGGAAAAACGAAATGACGGCGCCTTCAGCCATCCGGAAATTGACGGCATGGGCCTCCGACGCCTCGGCGAGGCTCCGGAAGATGGGGAAGCCCGTCTGGCGGGTTCTCACCCTCAGCCCGGGGGACGATGCAGTCTCCCGGAAGCGGGCCATCGGCATTTCCATAGAGAAAAGCTGCGTCTCCATCGTCGATGGGGAGAGATTCCTGTCCCGGATCAGGATCAGGGCGATGAGAAGGTACCCGCTCGAGGAAGGCAGGGTTGCGACCCCGGAGAGCGTTGCGAACACGGTTTCTCTTGCCGTGAGGGAGTTCAGGGCGAAAAACGCCGAAATCTGCCTGGACATCCCCAAGGCATGGGCGATCGTCCAGTTCGCGGAACTGCCTGCCACGGTGAAAGAGACCCTTTCCGATGTCGTCTCCTTTGAACTGGACAGGCTCACGCCGTTCAGCTCGGACCTGGCCTTTTATGATTTCAGGATCATCGAGGAAAATCCCGAGAAGCTCCGCATTGCGGTTGCGGCCGTAAGGAGCGACCTGGTCCAGCCCTATGTGACGGCACTTCGGGAAAAAGGGATTCGCGTGGACGCCGTCCGTGTCAGTATGACCTGCATGGCCGCCCTGCTCGGCCATGCAGGGCAGGGGGCGGATGCCGTATTCCTCGATATCGACGAACACGGATATGAAGCCGCCCTGATCCGGAACGGCGATCTGTCCTCCGCTCTCGCGGAACGTCTCGAAGGCGATGGCGACGAGTCGATCATCAGCCGAGCCATGCAGGAGATCGCGCCGTTTATCGATCAGCTGCGCACCGAGGGGAAGCCCCACCGGATCATTTTCCATCTGAGGGGGCGGCTGGCAGACAGGGGGCATCCCGTTTTGGAAAAGCTCGTGACGGCCCCCTGCAGGGTCCTCGACGACATCGACCTGAAGGTCGAGATCCCCGGACGAAGGGATGGCATTCCGTATTCGGCGCTCGGCGGGGTTCTCGCGTCCCTGCGGCCGAACGCCGCGGGAATGAATCTCCTTACGAAAGGCCGCCGCCGCGATGCCGTAAGGCCCATGGTCGTAACGGCGATTCTTGGACTGGTCGTGCTGTGCGCCGCGATTTTCTTCATGATTTCCCCCATCGCGATCGAAGGGAAGCGATTGGAGGAGCTTGACCGCCAGATCTCTCTGCGGAAAGCCGAAGCGTGGAAGATCGAGGCCGTCCGGAAAGAGATCGACGGCGTGAGCAGGGAAATCGCCGCCATCAACGATCTCAAGGCGGGCAGACCCATGACCATGGATATCATCAAGGAACTGACGGCGATCCTCCCGAAAAGCGCATGGATTGCAAGGATGAGGATCACGGACACGGGTGTAGACATCGAGGGGTATGCTTCCGGCTCGGCTGCGGAGCTTCTGCCCGTGCTGGAAAGGTCTGCCTATCTGCAGAAGGTCGAATTCTCCTCTCCGACAGTCCGCGACCCGAGGATGAACGCCGACCGGTTCGTCATCAAGATGGAGCTCGAGCGGAAACAATGAAGCCAGACGCCCTGATCGCGAGAATAAGAAACAGCACGATCCTCACCGTGGCCGTCCCGGTCATGGTCCTCTTGGCAGCCGCGGCCCTTTACGAATACGGCTACCTGAGGGTGCAGGAGGAGGTCTCCTCAATCCGGGAGGCGGCCGCTGTAAAATCAAAGACCCTGGAGAAATACGTCACCCTCATTGCGCAAAAACCGGAGATTGAGAAACAACTGGTCGCGCTGAAGGATCTGAGAAAAGCCGAAGACCGAAAGATGATTGAAGGGCAAACGCCTTCGCTGGCGGCGGCGTCACTCCAGAATGCGGTCAAGGGATTGATCACGGGAAAGTCGGGAACCATCTCAAGCGAGCGGGTGGAGAAGCCCGAAGTCCTCGGAAAATTCAAACTCATCAGCGTTTCAATCGATGCCGTCCTGCCCGACGCCAAAGCTCTCGCGGATGTCCTTTACGCGATCGAGACCCAGACGCCCTATCTTGTCGTCAAGGAGATCGATGCGAGAATTCGAAACATCAACGACCCCAGGGACCTGATGGTCCGATTGAAGATATCCGCCCTCACAACCGGGAACTGACATGCAGATTGCCCAATACCTGTTGAAGAGCGTCAATCTCCTGAACCTCGGCCTTTTGGTCGTCGCCGCGGCGCTCATCCTCTGTGCCACGGTCCCGATGATGGATATCTCGGTCAATGTGACGCCGCCCTCGCTGACGGAGGTGACGGCGGGACAGGCGGCCCAGGAGCCCACGGCAGGCCCGGCGCCCGTCTATTCGGAATACGCGCAGATCGCAGAGATAAATATATTTCATCCGTTGAGAAAGCTCCCCCCGGAAAAGAAAAGCGACGCGGCAATACCGAGACCCGAGGTTATTCTGTACGGCACGTTGATCACCGACGAGATGAGGATGGCATACGTGGAGGACAAAAAGTCCCCCCGGACAACACCGGGCAGGGGAAAGAGGCAGATCGCACTGAAGAAGGGTGAATCCCTGAGCGGTTACGTCCTAAAGGAAGTAGAGAGAGACAGAATCGAACTGGTGAAGGGGAACGACAGGATCGTGGTTTATCTAAGCGATCGGGACAAGGCGCGTTCCGATGAGACGACGCATTCCATCTCGTCGCCGGCAAGGTTCAAGCCGTCCCAGCCGGCGGCTCAACCGGCCGTTCAGCCCAGATCGATGCCGGGCAGCTCCCAGCAGCCGGTTCAGCCCGCTGCACCGCCCAGAACGATGCCGGGAAGTACCGCACCGAGAACCGCACCGAATCCATGAGGTGGTGATCATGATTCTCAGCAGATTTCATCCCAAGGGCAGCAAAGGATTTACACTGATCGAGCTTCTGGTCGTTATGGCGATCATCGCGCTTCTGGCCGCCCTCGTCGGTCCCAGGCTGTTCCCGAAACTTGGAAAAGGGAAACAGTCCGCGGCAAAGGCGCAAGTCGAACTGCTTGGCCAGGCGCTGGATCAGTTCCGGCTAGACGTGGGAAGATATCCGACGACACAGGAGGGCCTGAATGCACTGGCGGCCAATCCGGGAGCGGACAAGTGGGAAGGCCCCTATCTGAAAAAAGGCCTTCCCGCCGACCCGTGGGACAGGCCCTATCAGTATCAATCGCCGGGTTCGCACGGCGAATACGACCTTTTGTCCTATGGCAGAGACGGACAGCCCGGCGGCGACGGGGAGGATAAAGATGTGACAAGCTGGGAGTGATCCGGTCCGGCGGACCGCCGGCACAGCTCCATCCTCCATGAGAATGCAGAAAAAGAAGGAAGGGGTACGGCCTTGCTGAAGAAACCATTACATCCCCTGCGAACCATCGCGGTGCTGCTGGCACTCCTCGTGCCTTCTTCGCAGCTGACACTCGACGGGGTTCCGCCCGTTGAAGCGGCCCGTGCGGGTGAATCTGCCGTCTCGATACAGTTGGCGCAACAATCAGCGCCGTCGGGACAACCGATCGGCCCTCCCCATCGGTACGACAGGTCTCGGTCCACCCGGCCCGCCAGGCCCGCAATCCCGCCCCAGGGTCAACCCGGCGAACCCACCGTCCTTCAACCTCAGGCGGTGCAGCCGCCAGCCGGGCAGCCATTCCCGCAGGCGACGCAGCCACAACCCCAGGCCGGGCCCGGGCCCGCTGCACCCCCGACGGGGTCCGCTCCCCCGATGCCCTCGGCACAGCCGCCCGTGCTGCAGCAACGGACCCTGGCGGCATCCGCCGGTGGCATGGTCACCCTCAACTTCGATGACGCCGATGTCTATTCCCTCATCCAGACCGTGTTCGGAGATGTCCTGAGGGTCAATTACATCGTCGATCCCCGCGTCAAAGGACGGGTAACCTTCCGATCCGTGGCGCCGGTCCCCCGCGAAAGCGTCCTGCCGTTGATGGAGGTCGTCCTGCGGCTCAACGGGATCGGCATCGTGGAGGACGGCGGACTTTACAGGATCGTCCCGATTGCCGACATCGCGAAGGAGCCCGCCCCCATCTCCGTCGGGCGAGACCCCACCAGGATCCCCTCGACCGGGAAATCGCTTCTGCAGGTCGTCCCCATCCGATATGCCTCGTCCTCAGAGGTCATCCGGATGATCACCCCCTTCCTGTCGGCAAATGCCCTCGTCGTCGATGTCCCGAAGGGCAACCAGATCATCCTCGTGGATACCGACGCCAACGTGAAGCGTCTCCTTCGCCTTGTGGAGGTATTCGACAATGAGAGCGTGCAGAAGAAAAAGCCGCAGATTTTCGTCTACCATTGTCAGAACGGAAAGGCGAAGGATATAGCCGGCACGCTACAGCAGGTCTTCCTGGCCGGAAGGGGTTCCGGCGGCACGACAGCCGCGACAGCGCCGGCAAGACCGGGCACCTTCCCGCAAGCTCCGGCAACCCCCGCCGCGGCGGGCCCGTCCACGAGCGTATCGGCACCCGGCGGGGGAGAACAACTGGTTTCCGACGTGACAAGGATCTTCCCCGACGAAATTCTGAACGCCGTCATCATTCTGGCAACCCCCGAGGACTACGATCTCATCAAGACAACCCTGGCGAGAATTGATATCGTGCCCAGACAGGTCGTTATCGAGGGGCTCATCGCGGAGGTGACCCTGACGGACAATCTGAGCCTCGGTCTCTCGTACTACATCAAGGCAAGTCTCGGGGACTTCGACATGAGGATCGGGCTCAATGCCTCGAACCTGAACATCGACCCGACCAAGCCGACGGGAACCGGATTCACGTTCGTCGGCACGGACACCACGGGCCAGGTCAGGGCGGTCGTCACCGCCCTTGCAACCGATTCCAAGGCGAAACTGCTGGCGTCACCCCACATCCTGGTTTCCGACAACCGGGAAGCGAAAATCCAGGTCGGCCAGCAGGTCCCCATCACCACGTCGGAGACCTATGCCCAAGCCGGTGTGGCGCCGCAGCGGATTGTCCAGTACAAGGACATCGGCATCATCCTCAAGGTGAAACCCCGGGTCAACGAGGGGGGACTCGTGGCATTGGAAGTCGGCCAGGAGGTCTCCACGTTCCAGACGATCCCCCTTGGCAATGTCGGAGAGACGCAGATCATCATCAACAAGACGGAAGCTGCGACCAACCTCGTCGTTCAGGACGGCCAGACCATCATCATCGGCGGCCTCATCCGGGAAGACACCACGAAATCGCGGACGGGCGTCCCCTGGCTCAGCAAGCTTCCGCTCCTGGGATGGCTGTTCGGGAACACGGAAGACAACAAGACAAGGGCCGAACTCATCATTCTCCTGACCCCGCACGTGATGAAGGATCAGAAGGAGGCGAGGGACGTGACGGCCGACTACGTGGACGACATGGCCGAAAGCAGCCAGGGGAGGATTCGAAAGGACGAGCTGATCAAGAAAGAGAAGGGGCAGAAAGGCGAGACAAACCGATTGAAGAAAGCCCCGGTGCCTGCCCCTGCCCCGCCGGCAAACGGAAAGCCCGCAGACCAAACGCCCATGCAGGGCATGCCTTGACCGCAACGGCGGATCCTATCCGGTGTGCATACCCGGACGCGAACCGGCATACAACAACGGGGGAGGGATGGACTATGAATTGGACTGCACTCATCACATGCATCATTGCGACCGGGTTTGCCTGCTCCGCCTACGCGCAGGCCCCGTTCCCGGGTCAGGCAACGCAGAACGGGCCCGCCGGCGGCGTCCCCGGCGTACAGGCTCCGATGCCCGGAACCGCAACGCAAGGAGGGTCCGCAGGAAGCGCGGACGGCCCACTGGCCCCGATGCCCGGAACGGCAACCCAGAACGCGCCCGCAGGCAGCCCCGCCGCAGCGCCGGCCCCGATGCCCGGGGCGCAAACCCCGGACTCGCCCGCAGGCAGCCCGGCTGCAATGCCCGGGGCGACCACTCGGGAAAAGCCCGCCGGCACCGTACCCGGTATGGATGAAATCATGACCGCCATCGACGCGTCCGAGTTAATCACCCGTGGTTTCAGCGATGCCGCAATTGCGACGTTGTTGTCGAATCGGTGGGGTTTCGACAGGGATTCGGCTCTCAAGAAGGGCAGGACGGATGAGCAGATCATAAGAGACCTTGTAACGAAGACAAAAGAACTCCCGCCGGTGGGCGGCGTCAATCGCTCAAAACAACATGAGGACGAGGGGGATAAGCAGTTCCGAGACTCACACTATGGCAGAGCTGCAAAAGAATACTCTCTTGCGATCGCATACTCGGGAAAAAGCGTCAAACCGTATCAGTTGCGGGCCGATACCTATGTGCGGTATCTGAAAACCGTCCTGCCCGCAGCAGCCAACAGCAAGTCGTTCAATGGAAAACAGGTTCTTGCCGATCGATCGAGATCCTTGATGTGTCATGCCATCCATTTCGACTATGCAAAAGCGAGCGACCTCAACAAAAAATACCTGGCGGCACTTAATGCGGACATCTATTTGCTTGCTGGAAAAATCAAAAAGGATACGGCGAATTACGAGGCAACGGGATCGGACGGCAGAATTGCCCCAATGGCCCGATTGCAGCACTTGGAGCGTCAAAAAAAGGTTGCCATCCAGACCGGCACTACAATCAAGAAGTCGATTGACGATTACAAACTGTTCTGTGCAGCGAGGTGAATGAACCCCGCTTGCCGGCACATGTGCAGACGGCGGGATATCGCGCGGCGCGGCGTCTCTGTTGCACAAGACTGCCCGCATACGCCGCCTTTTCCCCTGTCAGGGCACGTTGACATTGAACTTGGCCGATGCGGTATTTCCCCGGTGATTGATCTTCACGACGATGTACCAGGGGCCTTCCATGATGAAGTTCATCGCCACCCGGTATTTGCCGCCCCTGAACGGGGCATCGACCCTGTAATTCATGGGTGCCATCCTCGGCATGGGCGGCATGTAGTAATTCACGAGGACCTTCGCGTCGGTGACCGCATGCCCGTCCGGTCCCCGGATTTCCACGTCCAAGTTGTTGACCCCCTGGATCGGCGGGTTTCTGTCTATCTGGATTGCGACTGCGTAATCGCCTGCCTTTTTGCTCTCCACAAGGCTCGCTGCGTCGGCCGACCCCGCCATAATACAAACGATCACGCCGACCCCTAGGATCGGAATGCAGCCATGCAGCCAGGAAACGCTGAAGCGTCGGGACCGGAGACAAGTCATGCGAATTTTCTACACCATGTCCTGGCCCGGGTAAAGAGATTGTTCGCCCCCTTCACCGCCGCACGCTCATCGCGCAGGGCTATAACGCAGAGACGGAAAATATTCCTTTCTGCCAACAAGACAGCAGCCTCCAAGAAGGCTATCCGAAAACGGCGGTTCTCCCGGAAGATGTCGGCAGCTCGTCCATCCTGCCTGCACGAGGGAACCGGCAGAGCCCGCTCCAGCCCTTCTCGGCCGGTCGTCACGGTCAGGAACCTGTCCGCCGTCGCGGCACGCACCAACCCCGGGGTCATCGACGCAACTCATCCATACCCTTAGGAAAGAGTAAGGGATTTCGAATGGATGAATATGGCATTGACCGATTCATTTGCGGGGCTGTTCTGGTGTTTCATGGTTCATCCGATGAACAGCACGGCTGCTTCGACGAGCATCCCCGAATCAGGGGGCGAGCCTATGCGTTGCCCCGTAGACATGGCTGCCAGGTGAGGGATCGTCATCCATGAAGAAACGCCATTATGTTGCCGCTGTCTTCCTGTGCGCCGCTGCTGCGTACCTTGCAGGCTACTGGTCCGGCTCGCCGGTGGGTCCCGGAGCGGGAACCGCCGTCACAGAGCCGCCTCAACCCGCCGGAAAAACAGGATCTGCCGTTTCGGAAGACACATTTCCTTCCGGCACGGTCCGGGTCAGCCCCGAAAAACAGCAGGTCATGGGCATCCGCCTGGCCCCTGTGGAAAGATCCGCGGAAGCCCACACCCTGCGGGTGCTGGGCAGGGTCGCCGCCGATGAGACCCGCATCTACCAGATCAATGCCGCCGTGGACGGCTGGATACGCCAGACCTACAACAACCCGACGGGCACCCTCGTGAAAAAGGACGAGCGGCTGGCTACCTTTTACAGCCCCGAGTTTCTCTCCGCCCAGCAGGCCTATATCGTGTCCCTCGGTGCCATAGCCCGCCAGAAGGCCGAAGGGGAGAGAGTTTCCGCACAGACTACCCTGTCCCGGGTCAGCAACCAGCAGTACGCCGAGGCCCTGCAAAACCTCGGGATGAGCGAGAAGCAGATCGAGGAAATCGCGCGGACGGGGCAGCGCACGCAGGACGTGCAGATTCTTGCCCCCGCCCCGGGATTCATCCTCGCCCGGAACATAACCCCCAACCAGAGATTCAGCAAGGGAACGGAGCTTTTCAGGATCGCCGACCTGCGGCGTGTCTGGGTCGTGATGGACCTTTTCGAGAATGAGACCCGGCACCTCAAGCCCGGCACCGTCGCGAAGGTTATCGTCCCCCAGATGGAGAAGACATTCACGGCGAAGATCAGCGCCACCCCGCCCCAGTTCGACTCCGCGACGCGGACCCTGAAGATGCGCCTCGAGGCGGACAATCCCGCCTTTGTCCTCCGGCCCGACATGTTCGTGGACGTGGAGCTCCCCGTCACCTTCCCGCCGGCCGTTACGGTCCCGGCCGACGCGGTCCTGGACTCGGGTCTCAAGAAGACCGTCTTCGTCGACCGCGGCAGCGGCTTCTTCGAGCCGCGCCAGGTGGAGACGGGATGGCGGTTCGGCAACCGCGTCGAAATCACCCGAGGTCTCGAACCGGGGGAGCGAATCGTCGTTTCGGGCAACTTCCTCATCGATTCCGAAAGCCGGATGGAACTGGCGGCGGCGGGGATGTACGGGACGATTGAAAAAGACCCCGTCTGCGGAGCCGCCGTCTCCGTGAAGAAGGCGCTGAAGGAAGGAAGAACCAGCATCCACCAGGACAGGACCTACTATTTCTCCTCCTCGGATTGCAAGGAACGCTTCGACAGGGACCCCGCTCGCTACGCAGTAAAGCCGGTGGAAGGCAATGATTGACCGCATCATCGATTTTTCGGTGAAGAACAAGTTCCTCGTGTTCGCCGTGGTGCTCGTGGCCTGCGCCGCGGGCTGGTGGTCGCTCAGGAATGTCCCCCTGGACGCCATCCCGGATCTTTCCGACACCCAGGTGATTATCTATTCGCGCTGGGACCGAAGCCCCGACATCATGGAAGACCAGGTGACCTACCCGATCGTCACCGCCATGCTGGGCGCTCCCCGTGTCAAAGCCGTCCGCGGGTTTTCCGATTTCGGCTATTCCTTCGTCTACGTGATCTTCGAGGACGACACCGACATCTACTGGGCCAGGGCCCGAACCCAGGAATACCTTTCGTCGGTGCTCACACGCCTGCCCGAGGGGGCGAAGACCGAACTCGGGCCCGACGCCACGGGCCTGGGGTGGGTCTACCAGTATGTCCTCGCCGACACATCCGGCAGGCAAAGCCTCGCCGAGTTGCGCTCCATCCAGGACTGGTACCTCCGGTACCACCTGAAGGCCGTCCCCGGCGTCTCCGAGGTGGCCTCCGTGGGCGGCTTCGGCAAGCAATACCAGGTCAATGTGGACCCCAACCGGCTGCAGGCCTACGGCCTGTCCATCGGCCGTGTCGTCGAAGCGGTCAGAAAGGGCAACAGCGAGGCCGCAGGCCGGCTCATCGAATTCGGCGGCACTGAATACATGATTCGGGGCCGGGGCTATGCGCGTTCCATCGAGGACTTCAGGGACATCGTCCTGACCGTGAGTGAAAACGGCACCCCCATCTGTATCAAGGACATCGGGCAGGTGGTCCTCGGACCCGACCTCAGGCGGGAGGCCGTAGACCTCGACGGTGGGGGGGAGGCGGTCTCCGGCATCATCGTCATGCGCCACGGCCAGAACGCACTCGACGTCATCGAACGCGTCAAGGCGAAGATCGCCGACATCGAGCCGGGACTCCCCCCCGGCGTCAAAGTCGTCCCTGTGTACGACCGCTCTCAGCTCATCCTGCGCGCCATCGGCAATGTGAAGGTAACCCTCTCCGAGGTCCTCCTCACGGTGGCCGCCGTCATCCTCATCTTCCTGTGGCACATCCCCAGCGCCATCATCCCGCTCATCACCATCCCCGTTGCGGTACTGACCTCGTTTATCCTGTTCAAGTGGCTGGGGGTCACGGCCAACATCATGTCCCTGGGCGGGATCGCCATCGCCATCGGGACGTTGGTGGACGCCGCCATCGTGGTTGTGGAGCAGACTCACAAAAACCTCGAGGAGTGGGAGAAAGAGGGCTGTCCGGGGGATTCGAGGGACGTCGTTCTCAAGGCCGTCAAGCAGGTCGCCGGCCCCAGCTTCTTCGCCCTGCTGGTGATCGCCGTCTCCTTTCTGCCCGTGCTGACCCTGGAGGCGCAGGAAGGACGGATGTTCAAGCCCCTGGCCTACACGAAAAACCTCTCCATGATCATCGCCGCCGTGCTGGCCATCACGCTGGATCCGGCCGTGAGGCTGTTTCTCACTCACCGCGAGGCCTTTTCGTTCAAGCCGACCTGGCTGGCAAAGACCGCCAACACGGTCTTCGTTGGCACCATCCAGCCGGAGGAAAAGCACCCCGTCAGCCGAGCCCTCAACCGGCTCTATGAACCCGTGGCGATTTGGACGCTCAAGAAACCTCGTCACGTCATCAGCGGGGCCTTCGTCCTGGTGCTCGTCACCATCCCCGTCTATTTCCAACTCGGATCTGAATTCATGCCCCCCCTTGACGAGGAATCCCTTCTCTACATGCCCACGACGATGCCGGGCATTTCCATCACCGAGGCGCAGAAGGTGCTGCAGGTCACTGACCGGATCATCAAACAGTTCCCCGAAGTGGACCGCGTCCTGGGCAAGGCGGGCCGGGCAGGCACGTCGACGGACCCGGCGCCCCTGTCCATGCTGGAAACGGTGATCATCCTGAAACCGAAGTCTGACTGGAGACGCAAGGACACCTGGTATTCCTCATGGGCGCCGGACGGGGTACAGGCGGTTCTTCGTCACATCGTGCCGGATCATCTCTCCCAGGAGGAGCTCGTCGCCCAGATGAACAAGGCCCTGGCCCTGCCGGGACTGGCCAGCGCATGGACCATGCCGATCCGGGGGCGGATCGAGATGCTGAGCACGGGCCTGCGCACGCCGGTCGGGCTGAAAATATCGGGCTCCGACCTCGACACGATCGAAGAGATAGGGGCCGCCGTCGAATCGGTCCTGAGCCCGGTGAAGGGAACCCGCAGCATCTTCGCGGAGCGAACGGGCAGCGGCTACTTCCTGGACTTCGAGTGGAACCGCAGGGCGCTGTCCCGGCACGGCTTGAGCGTTGAGGAGGCGCAGGAGGTCGTCCAGAGGGCCATCGGCGGCGAAAACGTGACCGCCACCGTCGAGGGGCGTGAGCGCTACCCGGTGAATGTCCGCTACATGCGCGATTTCCGATCGGACATGAGCGCGCTGGGACGCGTCCTCGTGCCGGTTTCCGGAGGCCAGAAACAGGTCCCCCTCTCCCAGCTTGCCCGGGTGAGTGTCGTCAGCGGGCCTTCCATGATCCGCAACGAGGACGGCCTGCTCACGGGCTATGTCTATGTGGATGTGGCGGGCCGTGATGCCCAAAGCTATATCGATGAGGCGGGGACGCTCCTCCGGGAGAAGGTGCAGCTCCCTCCGGGTTATGCCATCCTGTGGAGCGGCCAATACGAAGCCATGCAGCGGGTGAGGGAGCGGTTGATCCAGGTGATCCCCCTGACCCTGTTCCTGATCGTCCTGCTTCTCTATCTCAATACCCGGTCCGTCACCAAGACGATGATCGTGCTTCTGGCCGTCCCTTTCTCCGCCATCGGTGCGTTCTGGTTCCTTTATCTTCTCGGGTACAACATGAGCATCGGCGTCTGGGTCGGCCTGATCGCGCTTCTCGGCGTGGACGCCGAGACGGGCGTATTCATGCTCCTTTACCTGGATCTTGCCTATGAGCGAGCGAAGAAGGAAGGCCGCCTCCGGAGCCTCGGCGACCTGCAGAATGCCATCCTCTACGGTGCTGTCCGAAGGCTGCGGCCCAAGTTCATGACCGTGGCCACCGCCTTCCTCGGACTTGTGCCGATCATGTGGTCCATCGGGACCGGCTCCGACGTTATGAAGAGGATCGCAGCCCCCATGATCGGGGGGATCTTCACCTCCTTTCTGCTGGAGCTTCTCGTTTATCCGGCCATTTACCAGGTCTGGAAGTGGCATTTTGTGCTGAAAAGGGAACTCGCCGTTCAGGAGCCGCGATCCGGCGTGGATCCTGTCCCTGAACGCGAGTCATCGTCCCTTGCCTCGTCTACGAAATGAAAACAACCCGGACGGGGACGGCCGGGAGTGCAAGCACACTGACGGGAGGTAGCAATGAAAAAGATTCTCTTTGTTTTCATAGCCATCGTGTTCGTTCTTTGCATGACCTTGGCAGCTCTCGCCCAGGAAGACGTAAAGAAGCACTCATCCTGTAAATACTGCGGGATGGACCGGGAGAAGTTTGCCCACAGCCGCATGCTCGTCGAGTACAGCGACGGGACGGCCGTGGGCACCTGCAGCATTCACTGCGCCGCGGTGGACCTGGCCCTGAATATCGATAAAACGCCGAAGGGGGTCCTGGTGGCGGACTACAGCACGAAGGCCCTCATCGATGCCGAGAAGGCGACGTGGGTTCTGGGCGGAAGAAAGATGGGCGTCATGACGCGGAATGCCAAGTGGGCTTTCGCACAAAAAGGGGACGCCGAGACATTCGTCGGCCAGCACGGCGGGAAACTCGCCGCCTATGACGACGCCATGAAGGCCGCCTACGAAGACATGTACTCCGACACGAAGATGATCCGGGACAAAAGAAAGATGCGGATGATGGAGCACAAGCACTAGATGGGCTTCCACGTCCGTTCATAAAATCTCCCCCTGCCCTCCTTTGTCAAAGGAGGGGGCCTGATTCTTACCCCTTCCCCAAAGGGGGAAAGGGGGGGATTTCTTCGATCGATCCGAGTTGCATCTCAAGAGGCCCAGATGAAACGTGTTGCTGCGATTATGCTGCTCGTATTGTTCGCAACGTCCCCGGTGGGGGCTGCGGAGCGCAAACCCGTCAGGCCCGCCGCCAGGGACAAGTGCCCCGTCTGTGGAATGTTTGTGGCCAAATACCCGGACTTTGTCGCCCAGGTCATTTTCAACGACGGCTCCTATGCCGTCTTCGATGGGGCCAAGGACCTGTTCAAGTATACCCTCAACCTGAAGAAGTATGCCCCGGTAAAAAGTGCGGGGGATGTCGTTGCGATTTACGTGACCGATTACTACAGCCTCGAACCCGTCGACGGAACGACGGCCTGGTACGTCACCGGGAGCGATGTCTTCGGGCCCATGGGAAAGGAACTCATTCCTTTCGGAAAGGAAGCCGATGCCAGGGGATTCATGAAAGACCACAAAGGAAAGTCCCTCCTGCGGTTCAAGGACGTCCATCCCGAACTGATCAGGGGGCTGGATTAGAGCCGTGAGAAAATCAACGATCCTGTTCCTGTACCTTTCCGTCAACAGCGTGCTCCTGGGCCTGGTGTTGACCCACGCGTGGGTTCGGGGGAATGCGGGGGAGGCGCTATTCAAGGCCAAGGCGGATATGGTCGCGAGGCTCGACCTGACGGATTTGTGCCTCGTCACGGAGGCAAGCTACACGCGGCACGTTTCGCAGGCCGACCTGCACACCCCGTTCCAGAACGCCCCCCTGTCGTTCGAGCATTTCCCGTCGGGTACGCTGGTACCGCCTCCCCCGGCGCTGAGGAGGATCCATGGAAAAATGGATTGAGAGACAGAGGCATCTCATCGATTTCACCCTGTCTTCGCTCTTCCGGCGAAAGAGAAAGAATGCCTCTCTCGTCTTCGTCTACGCTCTCGTGGTGTTTCTGCTGGCCTCGGTGGTCTTTTTCGTCCAGTCCATGAGGAAAGAGTCCGCCGCCGCGCTGAAGGAGGCACCCGATCTGATCATCCAGCGCATGATGGCGGGGCGCCACGAACTCATTCCGACGTCCTACCTGGAACGGGTCCGGCCGATCCGCGGGGTGAGCTCGGCGAAGGCAAGGCTCTGGGGGTATTATTATGACCCTGTCGTCGGCGCCAACTACACCCTCATGGTCCCTGCGGATTCCGATCTCGCCGCGGGCAGGATCATCATCGGGGATGGCGTATCGAGGGTGCGCCTCGCAGAGGAGGGGGACACGATGGAGTTCCGGACGTACGACGGGAAACTTGTCGACCTCGAGATACAGAGCACCCTCTCGTCGGAATCGGAAATGGTTTCGTCGGACCTGGTTCTGGTCACGGAGCGGGATTTTCGCATCCTGTTCGGCGTGCCGGAAGGGTTTGCCACCGACCTGGCGGTACGGATCCGGAACCCCCGGGAGATGCCGACAGTGGCCCTGAAGGCGGCCGAATTGCTGCCCGACACGAGGCAGATTCTGAAACAGGAGATTCTCCGGACCTATGACGCCGTGTTCGACTGGCGCGGCGGAATCCTCATCGCGATCCTGTCAGGTGTCCTGCTGGCCTTCGGGATCCTTGCCTGGGACAAGGCCTCGGGCCTGAGTTCCGAGGAGAGACGGGAGATCGGCATTCTCAAGGCCATCGGGTGGGAGACCTCCGATGTGCTCCTCATGAAGTTCTGGGAAGGCACGGCGGTCTCGCTGGCGGCCTTTTTTGCGGGCGTGCTGCTTGCCTACGTTCACGTCTATTTCGCCTCGGCGGCCCTCTTCGAACCCGCGATGAAGGGCTGGTCTGTCCTCTATCCCCGGTTCAGAATGATCCCTTCCCTGGACTTCTTCGAACTGTCGATCCTGTTCTTTCTGGCCGTCGTCCCCTACACCGTGGCGACGATCATCCCGGCATGGCGGGTGGCCACGTCGGACCCTGATTCGGTGATGAGGTAAGGGGGATGATCGATCTTATCGACATCCGGAAAGTCTTCAACGCGGGGAAACCGAACGAGTTTGTTGCCGTCAACGGCATCACGCTGCGGATCGAATCGGAGACGATGACCGTCTTCAGGGGGCCCAGCGGTTCCGGGAAGACGACGCTGCTGTCGATGGTTGGTTGCCTGTCGAGACCGACGTCGGGGCGGATCCGGCTCAACGACCGGGAAATCACCAGCCTGCCCGAGCGGTTTCTGACGGAGATCCGGCAGAGCCTGTTCGGCTTTATCTTCCAGCAATGCAACCTGATCAAAGGGATGACGGTGCTGGAAAACGTGATGATTCCCGCTTATCCCCTGGGGGAAAGGCACGCCTCGCTCAAGCGACGGGCCCTCGATCTGCTGGACGCTTTCAAAATGGTGCAGAAGGCGGAGGCGAAAACGGAATGGCTCTCCGGCGGGGAGGCGCAGCGTGTGGCCATTTCGCGGGCACTGATCAACAACCCTCGTTACATAATCGCCGACGAGCCGACGGCAAACCTGGACACACGGCTGTCCCAGGAGTTTATGGAAATCATGGGTAAATTGGCCGATGAGCGCAGGACCGTCCTGATCGCAAGCCACGACAGCCTCGTTTACGATTCGTCCCGGGTCAATCGTGTGATCGACCTCCGGGACGGACGGATAGCGGAGATGGAAGCATGATCTTTCATCCGGCGATCCTCGCCCTGCTGTTCTCCTCGGCATTCATTTGCTTCATGGTTCTGTACGCAGCGACTTGCGGGATCCAGATCCTGAGGCGCTGGGACCTTAGAAGCGGCAGCGAGCTGCAGCTTTCGCTTGAGCGTAAGACATACCTCGTCTCGAGCATGCTTTGCTACGCGTTCGGTTTTCAGCTGATATCGCTTTTCCTTTTCGTTTACACTGTCGACCGCATTTACCCCTTTTTCGTAGGCGCCATGTGCGCAGCGGGGTCCCTGTATGCAAACGCCTACGGTTATCCGGTGCTTCTTTTCAAAGTGATGAATTTTCTCCTGGCGGGGTTCTGGCTTCTGCTGAATTATACTGACAACCGGGCTTCCGATTATCCCCTCATCAGGAAACGGTACGGCCTTCTTCTCGCCCTAGCCGTGCTGATCCCCGTCGAGAGCGTTCTGCAGGCGAACTATTTTGCCCGACTCGCTCCGAATATCATCACATCCTGCTGTGGCAGCTTGTTCAGCGGCGATGCGGCAGACGGCTCATCCGACATTACGGCGTTGCCGGCCGCTATCATGAAGATCGTCTTCTTCGTCGTGATGGCGTTCACGCTGGGGTCAGGCCTGGTTTACTCCCTGAAGCGCAAAGGGGGCTATCTGTTCAGCGCGCTGAGCGCGTTGTGTTTTATTGTCTCCATCCTCTCCATCCTGTCGTTCATTTCCCCTTACGTCTACGAATTGCCGACCCATCACTGTCCTTTTTGCCTACTGCAGAAAGAATACGGCCACATCGGTTATCCCCTGTACCTGGCCTTGTTCGGCGCGACGATACTGGGCACAGGAGTGGGAATCCTGATGCCTTTCGTGAAAATCGCCAGTCTTGCCCAGACGATCCCTTCCATCCAGAAGCGTATCGGCCTGGCCGCAGTCGTCCTGTTTTCCCTGTTTTTGATCCTCGTTGCATGGAAGATGATCTTTACCGACTTCATCCTGGACGTACAGTGAACAGGACCGCTGACAACGGGTTCCCGCGATGAGCCGGGCCATTGCCCGTCATCCATATCCCGAAGCACAAATCATCTATCGGATAGGGCAGTATCAGGGTTTATCCTATTGGAAGGCATGGGGCCTTCAGCATAGTATCAGTGTAGAAACCTGGCGCAGGAAGCGCAAGCGGAGGTGTTCCGATGAGACAATATCGCGCCCCTGTCATTTCCTCTTTATCCTGCCTGTCTCTGCGAATGGGACTGTTGCTGTTGCTGTTTTGCGGATGTGGGGGCGGAGGGGGGGGCTCAGACGGTGCAACGCCCGCCCCGCCCCCGTCACAGCCGATCGTACTTTCCGGCTTCGTAGCGGGTTTCACCGCTCCGATAGGCCTTGAAGCGCCGGACGACGGCACGGGACGCTTGTTCGTGATCGAACAGGGAGGAACCATCCGCATCATTCAGAATGCTTCCGTGCTTCCGACGCCGTTCCTCGATGTAACCACCCTGGTCGAATCCGGTGGGGAGAAAGGATTGCTCGGGCTGACATTCCACCCGAATTTCAATACCACGAGAAGATTTTTCGTCCACTATACTCGCCGCGTGGGTACTCAACTCCAGTCCGTCATTTCCGAGTTTTCTGCATCCAACATCAATCCGAATCAGGCCGATGTGGCCAGCGAGCGGCCGTTACTGATTGTGAATCAACCCTTCGACAACCATAACGGGGGACAGCTCGCCTTCGGCCATGACGGCTTCCTGTACGTCGCACTCGGTGACGGCGGCGACAATGGCGCCAACGGACAGGACCTTCAAGTGCTGCTTGGCAAAATACTACGCATCGATGTCGATGGTTCCTTTGCCCCCGGGAAGCAATACGCGATTCCGGCCGACAACCCCTTTGCGGCGGGGGGTGGGCTTCCCGAGATCTGGGCGTATGGGTTTCGTAATCCCTGGAGGTTTTCATTCGACCGTGGCACGGGGCGCCTCTTTGCCGGAGATGTCGGCCCAAGCAGTTTTGAGGAAGTGGACCTGATCGTCGGCGGAGGGAACTTCGGATGGAACATCATGGAAGGCAGCCACTGCTACCCTCCGGGCACTTCCTGCAACTCGACAGGACTGACTCTGCCAATCACCGAGTATGCCCACGATGCGGACGGGGGGATCGCGGTCATCGGGGGCTTCGTCTACCGGGGCGCATTCATTCCAGGCCTGGTAGGGCACTATGTCTTCGGCGATTTTTCCAGCGGTCGCCTCTGGGGACTGCAAGAAGTCAGTCCCGGCGTCTGGCAACGGACGCTGCTGCTCACCCATAACCGGATCGTCAGCGCTTTCGGGCAGGATTCCGCCGGAGAACTCTACCTGGTCGACTATGGCACTGGCGCGGTTCTGAATATACAAGCCGGGCCATGATACCGAGTCCATTCACGGCGCCTCCTGCCCGGTCGGAACGAGAGCACGGGAAGGGTTGATAGGCTCCGCCGTTTGTTCTTGACGGCGAAAGGCCGCGAGATGAACGTCACCCAACATTCGGTTATAGGAGACATCCCTCCAAGATGTAGAAGAAGGGGGTGCAAAAGATGCAACAAGGATTGCACGGCAGGGGTTTGTTGCGTTCTTGACCGGCAATTGCCGGTGGCATGGGGACGGCATCCTATTCGAACATGCCGGCGTTGAAGGACTTCCCGTCGTAAGATAGTTTGACGCGGGTGGGGTGGATCTCGAGGATCTTCATGCCGTCCACCGTCTCCCCTTCCCGGGCGACCCTTCCATTGATCATGGCCTTGCGCTCTGAGCGCTCCTCCTGCCAGACGATCCCCGAGATCTTCACGGCCGGGCGCACTGCTTCGATCTCCCCGGACCGGGCTGGCGCCTTCTTGGAGTGATCCTGCCTTGCGGAAGCCCGTCCCTTCGCAGCCGGTTCGATGTCCCCTGTTTCCCTTCCGGGCTGCTTCGCCGCGGCGGCGGCTTCGGGAGGCGCAGGGGTGCCCGGCGGGGTGGTCGGTGCCTGGGCATGTTTACCGGCCGTCTCGGCGGGCACGGGCGGTACAGGAGCAGGCGCCGCCGGCGGGGCCTGGACCGGGGCCGCGAAGGGTGCAGGGGACGGTCCTCCCTTCCGCGGGCCGGGACCTCCGACGGCGAGGAAAGTCACCAGGGCTGCAACACATGCCGTGACCCCCAGCGTAATCACGCGGGGCACGAGGCCGCTTCGGCGGGGGGAATCGCCCGCCTTCAGGATCTCGGCGGAGAGATCACGCCTGCCTGCGTTGCCGGCGGCCCGGTCGCGATCGAGTTTTTTCAACGCGTCCAGGATCAGACTCATCCCGCATCACCTTTCGAGTCCGGGCGAACCGGCCCGGTCCGCGGCACGGTACAGGAGGATCAGCGTCTGCTGGCCCGCAATGCCATCCGGCTCGAGGCCCCTGCCCGACTGGAATTCCCGTACTGCCGAAACCGTCTGCCTGTCGTACCGGCCCGTCACCTGGCCCGCGTAGGCCCCCGCCTGCGCAAGCAGTCGCTGCAGATCGCGGACGTTCTTTCCGCTCGAACCGGGCAGCAAACGGTCCGGGAACCCCAGCGGGTTTTTCCAGGCGACGAGCGCCCGGCCGGTCCAGCATTGTTCCAAGTCGAGAGCCGTGATTGTTGCGGTTTCGCCCGGGAACACATCCATCCGGAGCTGTCCTTCCCGAGTCCCCGTCAGGGCGGCGTAACGCCGATCCGGCAATCCAGGAAGCCGCATCTCGAGGATGGCCGGGCTGTCCAGGCGCAAAAGGCCGCCCAGATTCCCCGAAAACCGGCACAGGGATAATCCTGCCTCCCGTACCGCCCGCTCCATCGTCCGGGGATCGCTCAGATCGGCGGGGCCCTCGATCGGATTGATGTTCCATGCCCCGGCCAGCGCGTTGAACGCGGCTCGGGCGCTTGCCTCCTCGCTCGACCCCCTCCATGCGGCCTCGAGTTTCTTCGGAGGCGGCTCAGGGGTCGGCACGGTTGCCGTCACGGGTTGCGCCGCAGCGGCGGGCGCAGGCGGCCTGAAATGCTCCAGCAGCTCCTGCCCGTAAAAATGAATCCCCGCTGCCGCCGCGAGCATGGCAGTTGCGAGACCTGCGCCGGCCAAGACTTTCCATCGGCGCGAAGCCCGCTCGGATTTCACATCGGCAATACCCACCGATGCGATCCGAGCGGTGACAGTCTGCGCGTTTCGCGTGTAGGCTGCCAGAAGGGAGCGGTCGGCGGCGATGTTGACAAGCCTGGGCAGGCCGCCGGAATAGCGGTATATCCGCTGCACGGAGCCCTTCGTGAAGGAGGGGGTCCCTTTCGCGCCGGCGACCTTCATGCGGTGCAGGATATAGAGGGACGTGTCGTGCGGGGTCATGGGGCGTAGGTGGTACCGGACAACGATCCGCTGGTTGAGCTGGCGCAGTTCCTTCCTCTCTAACAGTTGAACCATCTCCGGCTGCCCGGAGAGTACGATCTGTAGGAGCTTCTCGCGGTCCGTCTCCAGGTTGGAGATCAGCCGGATCTGCTCGAGGACCTCGGGCCGGAGGTTCTGCGCCTCGTCGATGACCAGGACGACGATCTTCCCTTTTTCGTGCTGGCGAATGAGAAACCGGTTGAGGGCTTCGAGAAGTGCCGGGGATTCGAGGCCCTCCGACGGAAGCAGAAATTCCCGGTTGACGGCCCGAAGAAGATCCGGCGCGGACAGGCACGGATTGAAGATCAGTGCCGTGCAGTAGCGATCGGGATCGAGTTGAGTCAAAAGCGCCCGTAGTACCGTCGTCTTGCCGGCTCCGATTTCGCCCGTCAACGCGATGAACCCCGTCCGGTTGTCGATCCCGTAGGCGAGATGCGCCAGGGCATCCCGGTGGCCCTCGCTGAGAAACAGAAAGCGAGGGTCGGGGGTCATGTTGAATGGCTTTTCTCGCAAACAGAAATGATCGCAATACATGGGGCTGTCACCTGTCCGGCCGGAGCGCTGCGGAGCGCGTCAACGTGTCGCAAGGATCATCGAACGGCGCGGCGGAGGGCCAGGATACGGCGGGACGTCCTCGATTCCGCTCCGGCCCAGCACGCCGGCATGCGATTCAGACCCGTGACGACGGCAAGGGTTTTCGCCCGCCGTTGCGGCCGCTGGCGCAGCCCAGACAGATGGCGAGCCCTTTCTTGTGGACGTATTCGAAGAAATCTCCCTGCATGGTATCGTCAAGGTTTTCTCTCTTCGCTTTTTCCCTGCGCGCCCGGCATGCCTGTTTCGAGATGATCAGGTTGCCCGGCTGGAATTGGCAGTTCACCATCCGGTGTCGGTTGGCGGCAAGCCACTCGGTGGTCATGTGCTGCAGGTTCGCCATGGGAGACCTCCTTTCTGTCCACGGATGACGGGTCCACGAGATGACTGCCGGTCCCCTGGGGCTGGGGCGCCGGCCCCTGCGAGAGGCACCAGTGTAATCGAGCCTGAGAGGCACTGCCATCGGTGCATTGATGAAATGGCCGGGCAATTTGCCTTGCCGTGCCTAATCCAAACTATGATAGAATCTAAGGGAATGGTTCGGGTCATTTCAGCGCTCCCCTGATTTCATGCAGAAAGAGGCGCTGCTATAGTTGCATCAAGTGGATAGGCTGGGACGGCCGGCGCAGGAGCAAAACCAGATCAGCAGGCAGAGGCTAAAGCATGAGCATCCGGGTTATTCTTGCCGACGACCACAAGATCATCCGCGACGGGTTGCGAACCCTGATCGAAAAGGAAACAGGGATGGAGGTCGTCGCCGAGGCAGAGAACGGCCGTAAGACGATCCGTCTCACGCAGAAGTTGATCCCGAACGTGGTCATCATGGATGTCTCGATGCCCGACATGAACGGAATCGAGGCGACCCGCAAGATCATCGCCGAAATGCCGCACGTCAGGGTGATCGCGCTGTCCATGCACTCTGACCGCCGGTTCGTCCTCGGCATGCTGGAAGCGGGGGCGTCAGGTTATTTGCTCAAGGACTGCGCCTTCGACGAGCTCAGCCATGCCATCCGGAACGTCACCGCCGGCCACACCTACCTGAGCCCCAAGATCGCCGATGTCGTCGTCAAAGGGTACCTGAGCAAGATCTCCGAGGCGACATTGATGTCCGGCAACGTGCTGACGCCCCGCGAGCGCGAGATCCTGCAGCTCATCGCCGAGGGCATGAGCGCAAAGGAAATTGCGGATCATTTGAACCTGGGGATCAAGACCGTCGAGACCCACCGCCGCAACATGATGCAGAAGCTCAAGATGAACAGCATCGCCGAGCTGACGAAATACGCCGTTCGAGAAGGGCTGGTCTCGCTGGAGAGATAGCCGCCACTTCCCGTATTTGGCGCCGCCGCCCCGTGCACTCCTCCATTCCCCGAGAAGCCGCTGAGCGTTTTCATTCACGTAAATCGCGGATATCCCGATACATGTCCCCTTCAGCATGCGGTATCCTGCAGGCACACACCGCTCCGTAAAACAGATCCAACAGGCATAACCCGGAAATCGCGAAGTTCAAATTTCGTGCGACCAATCGGTGGCTCGAGGGAACGCACAACCGGGCCACGGTCAAGGATTTCTACGGCGCCCTGCAGGAAGACATCTCGCGCAAGCCGATCGACTTCGAGATCGACGAGCCGCCAGTCCTCCTGGGCCGCAACGTCGGTCCCAACCCGGTGGAATACGTCCTCGTCGGGCTTTCGGGCTGCCTCACGACGAGCCTCATCGCTCACGCGGCCGCACGGGGGATCGAGCCCAAGGGCCTCTCGACCCGCCTGGAGGGGGACCTGGACCTGAGGGGGTTTCTGGGGATCTCGGAGGACGTGACGGTGGGCTACGAACGGATTCGCGTCTATTTCACCCTCGACGCCGACATCCCGGACGAGAAGAAGCGGGAGCTGATCCGCATGGCCGCGAAGTACTCTCCGGTCTACAACACGGTAGCCAACCCCGTTGCTGTCGAGGTGCTTCTCGACGAAGGGAGGACGGAGGGCAAAAAATCGGCCACGGCGTGACACGCGGATCGGCGGGGCTGCGACATGAAATCGGCGGGATCGACGAGGTCCCGCCGATTTTGGTTACGCTGTCCTCCGAACCGCCCCTTCTTCAAGGCGAGCCACTCGTTTCCTCACAGATTTCGGGGGCCGGGATCTCTTTCCGTTTCGGCGCACGGCAACCCGCGCGCCGGGGAGCCGCCGGCACGCATCGGAACTGCAGGATCTTCGTCACCGGACGAGCAGTACCGGGCATTTCGCCTCCCGCATCACCCGCTCGGCAACACTGCCGATGAGGCTCTTCAGGAGCCCCGTCCGGCCGTGGGACGCGATGACGATGAGGTCGGCCTTGCGCTCCTGCTGCTCCTTGAGGATCTCCTCGTAAGGGATCCCCGACTTGACGTCAAAGACCACGTCGATCTTTTTCGCCTTCACGATCTTGTCGACCTCCTCCTGCATCTTCTTGGAGGCCTCCTTCTCGCTGTCGGACTGAACCCTCATCATCGTCTCCAGGGGGATGCAGTAGTCGATGGCACATTGCTGAAGCTTGTCGACGACGTGCAGGAGAAAGACCTTCGCGTTGTTCTGTTCGGCGATGTCCGCGGCCTGCTGCACGGCCCTGTCGGAAAACTTCGAGAAGTCCGTGGGGACCAGGATGGATTTCGGCGTGAACATGGTGTGCCTCCTTTCGTTTCGGGTGGCGAAACCCTTTCTTTTCATTATTTCTAATACCCCGGAGGCGTTCCCGCCATTGGCAGGACTCTGAGCCTTTCCCTCCAAATCCCTGACGAGCCTCTAAGGGTTTGGATGAGGCGGATTGTTCCACGGGTGAAAAAGGCCGGACGGGACAGGCCGGAATGAAATTGACAGCCGGCGAACAATAGTTTATGTGTCAATTATTGATACTACCGGCAAAGGGGCTGAAATGGCGGAAAACGATCGGTTGATCTATCTCATCTCCATGGGCCACCTGGCTCTGCGGACTCACCTTCACGGCCTCCTGGCCGGGGAAGGGGTGAGGCTCACCGTCCCCCAGGCAACGGTTCTTTTCCTGCTGAAAGAGCGGGACGGGCGGATGATGTCGGAACTCGGGCAGATGATCGGCGTGGACAACTCGGCCATGACGGGTCTCATCGACCGGCTCGAGAAGGCTGGGTTCGTCCGCCGCGAGGCCAAGCGTCAGGACCGGCGAGTGCTCCTGATTCGGATCACCCCGGAGGGCCTTGAGGAAGCGTCCAGGGCGGCGAGCGTCATCCGGGGCGTCAACGAGCGTATCCAATCGGGTTTCGAGGCGGAACAAATCAAGGCATTCAGGGATGTCCTGGTCGGCATCCTCGAGCAATTCAAAAGTAAAAGAATCGGGAGGGAACCATGAACAAGGAAGAGATCCGAACGTTCGCACGGAGCCAGGGGGTGGATGCCGTGGGCTTCCTCGCCCTGGCGGACTACAAGTCACCCAAGTCACCCGACCCCAGGAATTACCTGCCGAAAGTGCGGAGCATCATCGTCTTCGCTCACCGGATGCTCGACGGCGCCCTGGATAGTGAGAACCCCCGTTTCAACATCGCCGGGCGCATGGCCGTCATGGACACTTCGAAGGCTCACCTCTACAAGGTTGCGCGGTTCATCGAGGACGGGACGGGGAAGCCGGCCTCCCCGGTGCTGTCCTCCTATCCCCTCGACATGGCCGCCCCCACCTTCGGGCTCGTGGGCGACATCTCGCTTCGCCACGCCGCCGTGCAGTCCGGACTCGGGGTCTTCGGCCGGCACAACCTTGTCATCCACCCCCGCTTCGGCTCGCGCCTGAGCTTCACGGCCCTGCTGACGGAACTCGCCCTGGAATCCGACCTTCCCCTGAAGGAGGAACTCTGCAACGACTGCGGGCTCTGCGTCGAGGCCTGCCCGGGCAAGGCCCTCGATAACGAGGGAAAAACGGAGGAGCTCAAGTGCCTTCGGGCATCCCAGCCCTTCGGGATCCCGGGAGCCATCGGCTACATCAGGAAGTTCATCGGCAAATCCCCCGAGGAGCAGCAGAACCTCCTCAAGGACCCGATCTTCATGAGCCTCTACCAGGCCTCGTTCATCGGGTTCCAGTACACCTGCTTCAACTGCATCGCCGTCTGCCCCGTCGGGCTGAAGCGCTGAGAAGGAGGGGTCATGGCATCGGGTAAACTTTCCGTGGAGCGCAGGGGCCACGTGCTCTGCATGGGGTTCAACCGGCCCGACAAGATGAACGCCTTCGACGTGGAGATGTTCCTGGAGCTGGCTTCCGCCATGGGCGAGCTGGATCGCGACGGTGAGCTTCGCTGCGGCCTGCTCTTCGCCCACGGCAGGCACTTCACGGCGGGTCTCGATCTGCCGCAGTGGGCGCCCTTCTTCAGCGAAGCGAAATTCCCGGAACTCCCCGCGGGCGCCTGCGATCCCTTCGGGCTCGTCGAGGGCAGGCAGGTCGGAAAACCGATGGTCATGGCCGTCCAGGGGATCTGCTACACCATCGGCCTCGAACTGCTGCTGGCCATGGACATCCGCGTGGCGGCAACGAATGCGCGCTTCGGGCAGATCGAGGTGCGGCGGGGCATCTACCCCGTGGGGGGCGCCACGGTTCGCCTGCATCGCGAAATCGGCTGGGGCAACGCCATGCGCTACCTCCTCACGGGCGACGAGATGCCGGCCGCCGAGGCCCTGCGACTGGGCCTCGTGCAGGAACTGGCCGAGCCCGGGGAGCAGCTCGACCGGGCCCTGGAAATCGCGGAAACGATCGTCCGGCAGGCTCCGCTGGGGGTTCAGGCATCCCTGAAGTCGGCCCGGCGGACCCTCGTCGAGGGAGAGCGGGCGGCCATCGGGAGGCTGCTGCCCGAGCTGGCGCCCATCATGAAAAGCGAGGATGCCGCCGAGGGAATCCGCTCTTTCGTCGAAAGGAGGGAGGCACGGTTCAAGGGACGGTGAAGGCCCCGCAACTACTGGAAATACAAAGAGGGATGCCGCTCGTTGCGGAATCCCTCTTTATATTTCACCGGGCCTGCATCGTCAGATGCGGCAGCCTTCCTCGAAGTAGCGGGCATTGAGCTTGCGGCCGAGATTCATGACGACCGTGTGGAGCCTGTCGCGCCGGGTCGAGAGGGCCCGCCGGGCGATGGAACGCATGGAGTAGAAGGCGTGATAGGTCCGGATGTAGCCCTCCGTGAGCTCCTTCTTGGACATGCCGGCCGGCCTGATCACCACGTGGTTGGCGTCGTAGCGAGACCAGTTGAAGTGCTCGATGCGGTCCTGTTCCTTCATGTCGTCGAAGAGCTTCGTTCCCGGAAGCGGGGTCAGGATGTAGAAATTCGCGCACTCCAGCCGGTTTTCGATGCAGAAATCGAGCGTCCGGGCGAAGACGTCCGGGCCGTCGTTGTCGAGCCCGAACATGAAGGAGCCGAGGATCTTGATCCCCGATTTGTGGATGGTGGCGATGGATTGCTCGTATTCCGGGGCCCGGTTGAGCTTGGCCTTGCCCAGGGCCCGGAGGTTTTCCACGCTTGTCGTCTCGAACCCCATGAAGAGCCACTTGCAGCCGCTCCGGGCGGCGAGATCCAGCAGTTCCGGATCCCGCGCAAGCCGCAGGTCGCCCTGGCCGACCCAGCGACGCTTCAGGGGGATCAGGGCCCGGAAGAGCTCCTTGGAGCGCGACGAGTGGCCGAACATGTTGTCGTCGATGAAAAGCAGGTTCCCCGGGGGCAGGGCCTTGATCTCGTCGATCACCTCCCCGATGGGGCGGAAGCGGAATTTCGTGCCCCAGAACTCGGTGACCGCGCAGTAGTTGCACTTGTTGGGACAGCCCCGGGAGGTCTCGACGACGTTCGGGAAGGAGTAGGCGCCGGGCTTGAGCAGATCCAGGCGAGGCCGCGGCAAGCCTTGGAGATCATGAAGTATTTCTGCCCGGTAGCTCTTTTTCAGCCGGCCGGCCAGGAAATCGTCGAGCAGCTCGTTCCAGGCGAATTCGCCTTCGCCGACCACGATGGCGTCGGCGTGGGCCAGCGCCTCGTCCTGCATGAAATAGACGTGCATGCCCCCCAGGACAACCGGGACGCCGCGGCGCCTCAAGCCGTCGGCGATCTCATAGCCGCGCAGGGACGTGCTCGTCATGAGCGAGATCCCGACGAGGTCGGCCGTGACGGCGCCGAAGTCGATCTCCTCGACGTTCTCGTCGAGGATGCGCACGTCGAACCGGTCATCGGCGTGGGCCGCCAAGATGGGCAGGTTGAGCTGGGCCACGGAGGACTTTGTCCTCCGTCTCGAGATGAGACGGTCTTTGTCGGGCGCGGGGTGAATGAGGACGAGGTTGGGCTTTTTCATGTCATTCTCCCTTCTGCCGATCACCCCTGGCCCGGCTGTGCGTGCGCAGGCGGGAGGCTCAAACGAGCGAACCGGCCCCCCTTAACGGCAAGGCCGGTTTTCGCGGGAAAATGTCGTCTAATAGCGCCTTCCGCCACCGCCTCCCGGCCTGCCCGGTCCCCGGCCGAAACCGCCCTGGCGGTCCCTGCCGAATCCTCCGCCTGCGGGCCGATCCTTGGGCGGTTTCGCTTCGCTCACGACGATGACCTTGCCGTGGAGCTCCCCGCCGTTGAAAGACTCGATGGCCTTCCGGGCGCCTTCCTCGGTTTCCATCTCGACGAACCCGAAGCCCTTGTTGAGGCCCGTCATCCGGTCCTTGATGAGACTCACCGACAGGACGTTCCCGGCCTGGGAAAAGTTGAACCGCAACTCCTCCTCCGTCGCCTCGCTGGAGAGGTTCCCGACGTATAGTTTCTTGTTCATATGGCTATCTCCTTTGCTGGGGCCTTCCGCCGCATAGCCTTGCGCAACGGCCCTGAAATGTGGTGCGGACGGATAACAGAAAGCCGCCACACTTTGAGAGTATGGCGGCCAACCCCTACGCGTCAAAATGCTGATGTGTAAACTCTTGCGCCCCGGCATCTTCCCGAAAGCCGCCCCGGACGCACACCCAAGCTACTACAGCCCCCTCGGCAGGTCAAGGCTTTATTTCCCCCGGGCGACTGCGCCGTGCAGGGGGGCTCACTCGACGGCAATGAACCTGTCCCCCGCACGAAGGGAATTCACCCCCTGGCGGGGGACTTCGGCCATGGCCGCCTTGCCTGCCGATCAAAATTCATCGCACCCCCCCGCAGCAAGCTGCGGGGAATGCGCGTGCAATCGTTTTCAAGGAACGACGTTGGGGGCGCATCGCGCAGATATCGCTTGTCGCCGCAAAACGCATCCCCTATACTTTTTCCTTCGCGGGAAGCGCGGATCGAAGCGAAACCGGCGGGAGCGGCAGCGTGACACCAGGGCACAGGGGCCTCGGGCTCACGAGCGCCACGGCGCTCGTGGTGGCAAACATGATCGGGGCGGGCGTTTTCACCACCAGCGGGTTCCTGCTCGCGGACCTGGGCTCGCCGCTTTACGTCCTGCTCGCGTGGGCCGCGGGAGGGCTTCAGGCCGCTCTCGGGGCCCTTTGCTACGGGGCGCTTGCCAGGCGGATCCCCGAATCGGGCGGGGAATACCGTTTTCTCTCCCGCGCCCTGCACCCTGCGGCGGGGTACGTGGCGGGCTGGCTCTCGCTGCTCGTCGGCTTTTCGGCCCCCCTCGCGGCGGCGGCTTTCGCCTTCGGGACCTATGCGAGACCCTGGCTCGGGGGTCTCTCCCCGGCGGAGGCGGGAGCGATCCTGATTGCGGTCTTCGCCGCCGTGCACGCCTACGAGGTCCGACGGGGCGCGCAGGTGCAGAACGGGGCGGTCCTGCTCAAGGTCGCCCTGATCGCCGCCTTTGTCGTTTTCGCCTTCCCGGGGGGCGACGCGCCGCCCCCCGAGCCTGCACGGCCCTTCCCCCTTGCGGCCTTCGGGGTGTCGCTCGTCTGGATCTCCTTCAGCTACTCCGGCTGGAACGCCGCCGTGTACGTCGCAGGGGAGATCCGGGACCCGGAACGCACGGTCCCGCGCTCGCTCGTCCTGGGCACGGCGATCGTCACCGCGCTCTACCTCGCGCTGAATGCCGTCTTCGTGCTGGCCGCCCCGGCGTCGGAGCTGGCGGGCAAGCTCGAGGTGGGGCGCATCGCCGCGCGGGCTGTGGGCGGCCCCGTCCTGGAGGAAGCCGTGGCGGGGCTCATCGCGCTCGTGCTCGTGAGCAGCGTCTCCTCGCTCGTGATGGCGGGGCCGCGCGTCTATGCGCAGATGGCCGCCGACGGGTACCTGCCCCGGCGCCTTGCCGTCGTGTCCGGGCCGCCGCGGGCGGCCATCGCCGTCCAGGCGGTCCTTGCCCTTTTCTTTCTCTGGAGCGCGACCTTCGAGGCGCTCCTCACCTGGATCGGCTTCACCCTCAGCCTGAGCACGGCGGCCGCGGTGACGGCCCTGATCGTCCTGAAAGCGAGGGAGGGGGCGAAGATGGAAGTGCCCGGCTGGCCGTTCGTTCCGTGGCTCTTCCTTGCCGGGGTCGCGGCGATGACGGCCTTCACCGTCGCGCAGAGGCCGCTGGAGAGCTTCGTCGGGCTCGCAACGGTCGCGGCGGGGCTGGCGGCGTGGCGGCTCCACCGGAAGAAGTGACGGAAGTGGCAGAAGTGAAAGAAGTAAAGGAAGTGAAGAAATGCAAGAAGGAGAGGTTATGAATCGCAGAGAGTTTTGCGCGGCCGCAATGGGGCTGTTTGCCGGGGGGGCTTTGATCCAGCCGTCACAATCCCGGGCGGCCGGCGAGGCCCGCAGACCTCCCAAGGCCGACCCCGCGAAAATCAGGAAAGTTCTGGGCGAGATGGAATCGAAGATCGGCCGCTACTGGAGCACGCCTCGACAGGACGCCGAGTATCTGTGCCTGATGGTGAAGGCCACCCGTGCGACCCGCGTTCTCGAGGTGGGGACCTCGCAGGGGTATTCGGCCGTATGGATGGGGCTGGGCCTGGAAGAGACGGGCGGTCGCCTGACAACGATCGAGATCGACGCCGGGCGACATGCCCTTGCGCAGCAAAACGTCCGGGAGGCGGGGCTTGCCGGCAGGATCACCCTGGTCCGGGGGGATGCCCACCGGGAGCTGGCAGGGCTCAGGGGGCCCTTCGATTTCGTGTTCCTCGATGCCGACAAGGACGGGCAGATGGATTACTTCCGGCAGCTCTACCCGGCGAGGCTCGCCCCCGGCGGGATCATCGCCGTGCACAACGCCGTCTCGGAAGCCGGCGACCTCAGGCAGTACATGGAGACGATCCGCAGGCACCCCGAATTCGACACCGTGATCGTCAGCACGACGATGGAGGACGGCATCGCCCTGAGCTACCGGCACCGCAAGGCGTGACGGTCCGGCATGAAAGACTGCTGTCCGGGGCCTTTCACCGCATCCCGTCTCAGAAGGCGATGAGGTTGGGTCCCCCGTCGCCCGGGACCACGCGTCCCCTCTTCCCGACGAACTCCTCTTCTTCCATGGCCCTGAAGAGTTCGGGGTCCTTTTCCGTCATGGCCCAGCAGCGCTTGCCGCTTTCCAGGCGCGCCGCGATGATCGCGTAATCCGGCTCGCCCCGGCGGTCGTGCATGACCGTGTAAGCCTCCACGGCGGCCGTCCCCTTCGGGGCCGTCTCCAGCCCGGGGCCCCGCCCGGAATCGAGCCGCTGCTGCACCGCATCCCGACCCTTTCGGTCCCAGGGCCGATCGGGTTCCCGTCCGCTGTAGATCCCCGCGGAAAATTTCGTGAAATACCAGCCCAGGGCGGAGATGAAGGAGAATCGGTCGGGGGCTTTCCGCAACCTCTCGACGGCTTCCACGATGGCGTGCAGGGTGTAGCTGTTGCCCGGTCCTCCGAAGTAGGGAAGGCCTCCGGTGATCGTGAGAGGCGGAAGGCTTTCGAGGTCGAGGCCCATCTCCCGGGCCTGCAGGAGCGTGGCGCTGGGAAAGCAGCTGTAGAGATCGAAGAAATCCATCTCGCCGATCTGCCTGCCGGCCATGGAGAGGCATGCCGACGACACCTCGCGGACCACCGGGCTGGAGGTGAAGTCGTCACGCTCCGAGAGAAACCACCGGTCCGTGCCGTCGGCCCCGCCGTGGAGGTACACCCACTTGTCACGCGGGATGCCCAGCCTGCGGGCCGTGTCGGTTCCCATCACGATCACGGCGGCGGCCTGGTTCACATTCATGATGGGGTTCATGTACTTCGTGTAGGGGAAGTTGACCATCCGGTTGCGGTCCGTCACGGTCCCGATCTCGACGCTCGAGCGGGCCTTGCGGAACCAGGCCCGCGGGTTCTCGGATGCGATCCTGGAGAAGCGGGCGCAGTACTCGGCGAGGAAGGCCCGGTTCTCCGCAATGCTCATGCCTCGCGCGGCCCGAAGCGCGTTCTCGTAGAGCGGGTAGACCTCGAGGGGATAGCGGGCATGGTGCAGCATCTCGTGCGGGGTCGAGCCCCAGCGCGTGTCCCCTATCATTTCGGGGGCGTCTGAACCCCCGATGTCCTGCAGCCAGTTGTCGCGCGTCTGGGCCGGAGCGTAGAGCATGGCCTCCGAACCCGCAAGAATGGCAATGGAGAGTGTGCCGCGGGCAATTCGGTCGGCTGCCCTGTTCACGAGCCACTGGGGGGTGTTGCCGCCCATGGCCGTGTACTCGCGCACCCGCGGCCCGATCCCGAGCATCTCGCAGAACTGCCCCGCCGGATCCCCGTACGCATGGGAGAACATGTTGATGACCGTCACGCTGTCGGCGCGGGAAAGGACGGCGCGGCTTCCGCAGTCCTCCGCGGCAGCCTCGACGACCCTCTTCGCCAGCTGCAGGGGGTACGGGGTGTCGGGGTGTTCTTCGGGATGATACGTGATCTGTCCGATGCCCACGATCACGGGATGGACGACGGGCATGAGGCTCCCCCCTTTCTGACCTGGACCCGTACCTCTGTACCACGCAAGGGCGGCTCGATCAAGCCCGGTACGGGGTAAAGGCGCGGGGCCGCTCAGCGACCCAGGGGGCCGTTGGCCAGGAGGTGCAGCTGCCAGGAGATGACACCCGCGAAGAGCAGGGCCGTGCCGGCGAGGATCGCCCGGAAGAGCTTGAGGCGGCTGTAGAGGCACATCAGGACGAGCAGGGAGGAAACGGCGGCGATCTTCCAGACCCAGAACCGGTCGCCGTAGGCGTCGATGGCCGCCCGGACGACGGGGTTGCACTCGGCACCCCCCATGGCAAGGATCAGGTGCGTGAAGACCGCGTCGAGGATGTTCAGCCCGGCGATCAGGACGACGAGCGAAACGAGCCCCACGCCGTACTCGAACTGGTGCAGATCTGCCCTGGACGCCTTCATCGGATGCTCCCCGGTATATCCATCGGGAGATCCGTGCCCGGACCTTAGCCTTTTTTGGGGGGGCCGCCCGACACCCCCATTTACAAGTTCCGAAAGAATGGGTAGGATGCATCACTTGCACTCGGGAAAGGATCCCATGAAGATCGTCGTCGTCGGGGCGGGGTGGGCCGGATGCGCAGCAGCCCTGTCTGCGAGAAAGCAGGGGGCCGAGGTCACCCTGATCGAGCGCACGGACATGCTCCTGGGCACGGGGCTCGTCGGCGGGATCATGCGCAACAACGGCCGCTTCACCGCCGCCGAGGAGATGCTCGCCATGGGCGGAGGCGAGCTTTTCGAGCTTGCCGACGCCAACTCCCTGCACCGCGACATCGAGTTTCCCGGGCACCCCCACGCCTCCCTGTACAACGTGGCCGCCATGGAACCCCTCGTGCGGTCCTTCCTCGAGTCCAGGGGCATCGCGATCCGGGTTGCGACCCGCGTCAACGACGTGGAGATGAAGGATGGCGCCATCACCGCCATTCACGGCAAGGAGGGCGACGAGACGGTCAGCTTCACGGCCGGGGCCTACATCGACGCGACGGGCACGGCGGGCCCCCCGGGCCAGTGCGCAAAGCACGGCAACGGCTGCGTGCTCTGCGTGCTGCGCTGCCCGGCCTTCGGCGGTCGGGTCAGCGTCGCGGCGCTCTGCGGCGTCCGGGAAATCGCAGGACGCAAGGGCGGCCAGGTGGGGGCCATGAGCGGCTCCTGCAAGCTCCTGAAGGAGTCCCTCTCGCGCGACCTCGTCTCCGAACTGAATCGAAAGGGGGTCGTCGTTGTCCCTTTACCCCTTTCCCTGCAGAAGGAAGTCCGGACCTCGATCAAGGCCTGCCAGCAGTACGCCATCCCCGAATTCCAGACGAACCTCGTCCTGCTCGACACGGGGCACGCTAAGCTCATGGTGCCCTTTTTCCCGCTCGCGGGGCTGAGGAAAATCGGGGGATTCGAAAACGCCCGCTACGAGGACCCCTATGCAGGGGGGCGGGGGAACTCCATCCGCTACGTGGGCATGTCGCCGCGCGACGACGGACTGAAGGTGCGGGGGGTTGAAAATCTCTTCTGCGCCGGCGAGAAGGCCGGGCTGCTCGTCGGGCACACGGAGGCCATCGTCACGGGAACGCTTGCCGGGTTCAATGCCGTCCGGCACGCGCGGGGAGAGAAACCGCTGATCCTGCCCCGTTCACTGGCCGCAGGCGACGCCATCGGGTTCGTGCGGGAGAGGATGGCAACCGAGGAGGGCCTGGCCTGCAAGTTCACCTTCTCGGGGTCCGTGTACTTCGAACGAATGAAGGAGCTGGGCCTCTACACGCTGGACCGGGAGGCCGTTCGGGAAAGGGTCGAAAAGGCGAGGATGCTGAACCTGTTCAAAGGAGGGACCTGACGTGGAACTGACGCTTGCGCACTGGGTGTACGCGTTTTTCATCGTGGCCGTGCTCGCCACCATGGCCCTGCGGAAGGAGACGCCGATCGTCTGCATCGTGGCCTCCCTCGTCCTGGCCTGGGTCGTCACGGGAAGCTTCGTCAAGGCCGTCCAGGCCGTCTTCAACTCCATCACCGTCGCCTTCACGGAGCTGCTGGGCATCATCGCCATCATCTCCATTATCGTCGCCATGGCGAAAATGCTCGAGGAGACGGGGTTGGCGGAAGCGATGTTCCGGCCGGTGCAGAGGATGCTGGTCTCGCCGGAAGTGGCCTTCTGGGTCATGGGCGTCGTCATCATGCTCGTGGCCTGGGTCATCTGGCCCTCGCCGGCCATCGCGCTCGTCGGGGCGCTGCTGCTGCCGGCGGCCATCAAGGCAGGCCTCTCCCCCATCAACGCCGCCATGGCCATCAGCATGTTCGGGTACGGCTGCGCATTGACGACGGACTTCATCATCCAGGGCGCCCCGGGGATCACCGCCAAAACGGCGGGCGTGAGCGTGGATGCGGTCATGTGGAAGAGCCTCCCCATGCTGCTCGTGTGGGCGGCCGTCGCCCTGCCGCTGTCCTTCCGTTCCGTGAGGCGGGACATCCGGGCCAATGCGGGAAAGCCCATCGAGTGGGCTCCCTTCGAGGCCTCCGCCGAAGCCCTGAAAGAGCGGGAGAAGTGGACCGCCGCCAACCCGGGATTCAGGAGGGTCGCCCTGCCCGTCATCGCCGTGCTCTTCGCGCTCGACATCGTGGGCATGCTCGTCCTGAAGCTCCGGGGCGGGGACGCCACGGCGCTGCTGGGCGGAACCGTGGGGATCGTGATGGTTTTCGTCGCCCTCGGCGGGTACGGCAAAGAGGGCTTCGAGAAACTCACGGAGCACACCCGGGCGGGGTTCCAGTTCGGCATCAAGATTTTCGCCCCGGTGCTGCTCATCGCGGCCTTCTTCTTCATGGGCTCCCCCGACACGGCAAAGGCCATCTTCGGGCCCGGCGGCAAGGGGCTCCTCTTCGACCTGGGCCAGGCCCTGGCCTCGGCCGTTCCCCTGAGCGCCGTGCCGATCGCCGTCATCCAGGCGGTGGTCGGAGGGATCACGGGCCTGGACGGCTCGGGTTTCTCGGGGCTGCCGCTGGTGGGCACCCTCGCCCAGGCCCTGGGAGGTCCCACGAAGCTCGACGCGGCCACCCTCGGGGCGCTGGGCCAGTTCTTCGCCGTGGCCGTGGGGGGCGGGACGATTATCCCCTGGGCCCTCATCCCGGCGGCGGCCATCACCGGCACGGACCCCGTCGAGATCGCGAGGCGCAATCTCTGGCCCGCGATGGCCGGGTTTGTCGGCGTCATCATCGTGGCCATCTTCATGCTTTGATCCCTGCCCGCCTGTCGGCCGCGATTGTCCGACGGCCGACAGGCGCGTAAGGCTGAAACAGAAAAGGAGGGGGACATGGAGTACAAGACGATCCGGTTCGACGTCAACGCAGGGGTGGCAACGATCACGCTCAACCGCCCCGAGGCGGCCAACGGGCTCAACCTCGACTCGGGCAAGGACCTCATGATGGCAGCCATTCGCTGCGACGAGGACACCGCCATCCGGGCCGTGGTGCTCACCGCCGCGGGGAAGATGTTCAGCGCGGGAGGGGACCTCAAATTCTTCGCGTCCTACGGTGCGGAGCTGCCGAAGGTCCTCAAGGAGATGACGGTGTATTGCCATGCCGCGGCCTCTCGCTTCATGCGGATGCGGGCGCCCCTGGTCACGGCCGTCAACGGCCCTGCCGCGGGCATGGGGATGAGCTTCGCCATCTCCGGAGACCTGATTTTAGCGGCCGAGTCTGCCAGCTTCACGGCGGCCTACACGGCGGCGGGCCTCTCACCCGACGGGGCGATGAGCTGGCTTCTGCCCAGGATGATCGGGCTCAACAGGGCTCGGGAGATGATGCTCACGAACCGCAGGGTGTCCTCCGACGAAGCCCTGCAGTGGGGCCTTGTCAACCGGGTGGTGCCCGACGCGGAGCTGGCAGCCGAGGCGGCAAAGCTGGCGGGGATGCTGGCGGCGGGACCGACGCTTTCCTTCGGCTCCGTGAAGCGGCTCCTCAACGAGGCGTTCACGACGACCCTGGAGACCCAGATGGAGCACGAGGCCCGGGGCATCGCAGACATGTCGAAGACGGCCGATGCCGCGGAGGGGGTGAAATCCTTCCTGGAGCGCAGGCGGCCGGCATTCACAGGGCGCTGAGAGCAGACGGGATCGTTCAGGAGCGGCGGCCTCGACCGGGCCGCCGCTTTTTTCGTCACGCCGATTCCTTGGCTCGCCTTGCCTGCCAGCGGGACTTGAAGAAGAAGTAGCCCACGATGAAAAACGTCGCCAGGGGAGTCAGCCACTCGGGCACGTGGAGACCGAAGCCGTGGGCGAGCATCACGCAGCCCAGGACGAAGACGGAGTACATGGCGCCGTTCTTGAGGTAGACGTATTTCTTGATCCGATCGACGCCGTAGACGGTTAGCTGGCGCACGACGACGGCGCCGATGCCGTTTCCGAGAAGGATCAAGGGGACAGCCAGGGTGAATGCGAAGGCCCCCACGACACCGTCGATGGAGAAGGTCAGGTCGATGACCTCCAGGTAGAGGATCTTCCCGATGTCGGACATGTGGGCCTCGCCGGAGAGAATGCGCGCTTCCTGCTCCTCGGCGTAGCGCTTGAAGCCGTGGGTGATGAAGAATGCCGAGGAGCCCACGACGGCCCCGAAGGCGAGCATCGGGCTCTCCTCGAGGGCGAACCAGACGATGGCGGTCAGCGCGATCGAGACGACGGCGTAGAACCAGGCCCCCTGGCGGGCGATGATGACCTCGACGGGCAGTCCGATCTTCTTGGGCTCCAGGAAAATCCAGTGGCAGAAGAGAAAAACGAAGAAGACCCCGCCGCCCATGAGCAGGACGGGGGCGCTCGCCTGGATGGCCTCGAGGGCCGCCGGATCGCCGGTGAGGCTCGCCGTAAATGCATCCCATGGCCCCAGCCCCGGCGTCATGACCCAGACGATGAGCCAGGGCAGCACCCCTCGCACGACGAAGACGGCGATGAAGATGCCCCACGTGAGAAACCACCGGCGCGCCTTCGGCTGCATGCCCTGCAGGACCTCGGCGTTGATGATGGCGTTGTCGATGCTGGTGATCGACTCGAAGAGGGCCAGGCCCAGGACGATGAGGATGGCGGAGGTGATGTCCATATCCGGTGTTTCCCCTGCGGGTCATGTGACTGCAGGTAGGATAAGGGCCCTCGTCTCTGTCGTCAAGCCCAAAGGCCCCGGCCGGCCAGTTCCACCCGGCGGAGCACCTGCCGGAGGGCCCTCAGGACAGCGCCCGACGGGATGCCCGGCACCGCCGTGTTTCCGGCCACGAAGCAGACCGAATCCTCAAGGGCGCCGACGACAATCCGGCCGGGCCGGTCGCTCGAAAAGACGTCTCCCTCCCGCACCAGGTGATCCCCCGGGTTTCCCGTCTGGGTGATCCACAGGGCCCCTTCCCGGCAGCAGATGATGCTCACCGTTGCGCCCCCGTCCAGCCGGATCCGGTCATTCCGGCGAAGCCTGTACTCCTGTGTCATGATGCCCTCCTGCGTAAACCGGCGGTTTCTACAGGAGCGATGATAGGGCCGTTTCAAAAAGAGTAACAGATTCAGAAACAACATTTGTTTGGCAAACAGCTGTGCTATCGATCAACTGTTATGGTATAAAAACAGGGCAACTGTGCCTTCCCGTGTTCTGCGGAAGCTTTTACGATGCGATCTGCAGGGAGACAGCAGGCTATGAGAAACAGACCCCATGCACTGTACGAGGACGTGGCCGGCAAGATGGCCCACCTCATCGGGCACGGCACCTACCGGGCGGGGGATCGGATCCCGTCGGTCCGGGATTTCAGCCGTTCCATGAAAGTGAGCATCTCGACGGCCCTCGAGGCATACAGGCTCCTGGAGGTGAAGGGCCTCATCGAAGCCCGTCCCCAGTCGGGCTACTACGTCTCGCCGCCGCGGCTCAGCCCGGTGACGGAGCCGAGGCTCTCCAGGGCGGAGCTCAGACCGGCCGAGGCGAGCCTCAGCGAGATCGCGCAGGTCATCGTGCAGGATGCCTCGAACCCGTCCTTTTTCAACCTGGGAATGGCCACGCCGAGCGCGGAGGTGCTCCCCGCCAGAAAACTCAACCGGATGCTGGCCTCCGTGGTGCGGTCGAGGGAAACCGCGAGCGTCTCCTACCTTTTCTCCGACGGCTACGAGCCGCTGCGCAAGCAGATTGCCCAGAGGGCGATCCTGGCCGGCTGCCCGCTGACGCCCGACGAGATCGTCGTCACCACGGGCTGCCACGAGGCCATCGCCATCACGCTTCGCGCCCTGTGCCGTCCCGGCGACGCCGTGGCCATCGAGTCGCCGTTCTTCTTCAACCACCTGCAGACCATGGCCGCCATGGGGCTGCGGATCGTGGAGATCCCGTCGAGCCCGACGGAGGGGATCAGCCTGGAAGCCCTGGGGTTCGCCCTGGAGAAGACCCGCGTGAAGGCATGCCTCGTGAGCGCCAACTACAGCAACCCGACGGGCAGCTGCATGCCCGATCACCGCAAGAAGGCCCTGGTGAGGATGCTCGCCGAGCGACAGATCCCGCTCATCGAGGACGACATCTACGGCGACCTGTCCTTTTCCGACGCGCGGCCCCGCGCGGCGAAATCCTTCGACGGGGAAGGGCTCGTCATCCTTTGCTCGTCGTTCTCCAAGACGCTCGCCCCGGGGTACCGCGTCGGGTGGGTCGCCCCCGGCCGCTTCCACCAGGCCATCCGGTACCAGCGCATGATCAACACGCTCGCCCCGGCATCGCCCACCCAGATGGCCGTGGCGGAATTCCTGACCAGCGGGGGATACGAGAGGCACCTGCGAAGGGTGAGGCGGATTTACGAGAAGCAGCTGGGGCAGATGCTGCAGGCCCTGGAGGGGCATTTCCCCGAGGGGACGCGGACCACCCGGCCCGAGGGAAGTTTCATTTTCTGGGTGGAGCTGCCGGCAGGCGTGGACTCCCTGGAGCTGTTCAGGAAGGCCCGGGAGAAGGGAATATCGATTGCCCCGGGGCCGATCTTCTCGAACTCGGGCAAATACCGCAATTTTCTGAGGCTCAACGCCGCCCACTGGACCCCGAAAGTCGAGCGGGCCCTGGAAACCGTGGGCAGCCTTGCCCGGCAGCAGGTGCCTGCATGAAAAACGGGAAAGGGGGCGGTCCTCCTTTTCCGTTACCGGATGCGCCCCCGGGCGGCCGCGATCCGCTCCTCGGCCTCGCGGGTCATCCTCTCCAGCAGCTCCGCGCAGGTGGGGATGTCGCGGACAAGGCCCACGGACTGCCCCACCATTATGGGGGCGAGGTCCACGTTGCCCGTGTCCCAGGCCTCGCTGATCCGCTTTCCCATGATGAGCGGCAGGATCTCCTCGAATCCGCCGCCGCGCTGCTCGATGGCCAGGATGTCCTCCACGTTCTTGTTGCGCAGGGCCCGGGCCTGCAGGTGGATGGACTTGCAGATGAGGGTCGTGTCCTGCTCCTGCCTGCGGACGATCTCCTGCTTGATGTTGTCGTGGACCGGGCACTCCCGGGTGGCCATGAAGCGGGTGGCCATCATGACCCCCTCGGCCCCGAGCATGAGGGCGGCCGCGAGGGAGCGGCCGTCGGCGACACCCCCGGCGGTGACCACGGGGATCGACACGCTCTCGGCAACGCGGGGGGTGAGGACCATGGTCGTCACGTCGTCGTTGAGCGGGTGCCCCCCTTCCTCGATGCCCGCCGCGTAGACCCCGTCGTATCCCGCCTCCTGGGCGTGGCGGGCGTGGCGCACGGATCCCACCTTGTGAAACATCCGGACCCCTGCCTTGCGCAGCATGTCCATGAACTCCGGGCCACAGGCCTTGTCGATGGGGGCGCCGGAGATCTCGACGCCTGCCACGCGTTCCTCCGCGCAGACCCGGAGGTACATCTTGTGGTGGGCCCCGGAGATCCGCACCGACGGCAGGATCGTGACGTTGACCATGAAGGGCTTGTCGGTCATTTTCCGGACGTCCCCGATGGCCGCCCGGAAGGCTTCCTCCGTCTCGTAGTTGGCGGCCGTGAGGTTCCCCATGCCGCCCGCCTCGGAGACGGCGGCGCACAGGGGCGGCTTGCAGAGCCACATCATGGCCCCGCAGAGAATGGGGTGCCGGATTCCGAACATCTCGGTGATTCGCGTCTGGATCATCGCTTCCCCCTCGATCCGGGATTGGCCGACTCGGTTCGCCCGCGGGCCGCGCCCTATATACCTCGATCGGGTGCAACGATCAAGGGAAAGCGGCCGGACGGCAACACGGCCGAGACGGCCATATCCTCATTTGACAACGGGCCGGGGATGGGCTAAAGAAGGTTCCGCAAACTCCCCCTCGCCAGGACTTAGATCGCAAGCCCCGCCGGGAGGACGAACGCAACTCACGCTCCTGTACAATGCCGGGAGGATCCGGTCCCATGAAGAAGATTCTCGTCGCGGGCGAGCAGGACCCCGTCCGCGAAGAGCTCAGCCTTGCCCTGATTCAAGAGGGGTACGACGTGGCTACGGCCCGCAGCGGGGCCGAGTGCCTCTCCGTCGTCGCAGACCGGGAAGACTTCGATCTCGTGCTCCTCTCCATTCGCTTTGCGGACATGAACGGGATCGATGTCCTGGAGCGCCTGCGGAAAAGCCACCCCGACACGACGGTCATCATGATGACCGCCCACGGCGACATCGAATCGACGCGCAAGGCGCTTTCGCTGGGCGCGTTCGACTTCATCCACCGGCCGGTGAAGGCCAGGGCCGTGGTCTCCATCATCAAGACGGCCTTGGAGATCCGCTGCCTCCGGCGCGAATTCCAGCAGATCATCTACAAGAACAAGGAGCGCTACGGCTACCACAACCTGATCGGCCGCAGCGAGGCCATTCAAGGCGTCCTCGAGGTCCTGGCCCGCGTGGCCTCCAGCGATGCTGCCACGATCCTGATCGAGGGGGCCAGCGGCACGGGGAAGAGCCTCGTGGCCAAGTGCCTGCACTACAACGGCCTTCGCGCCTACCAGCCCTTCGTGGAGATCAGCTGCGCCTCCATTCCCCCCACCCTGCTCGAGTCCGAGCTCTTCGGCTACGAGGCGGGGGCGTTCACCGACGCCAAGCGCCCGAAGAAAGGCCTCGTCGAGGTGGCAAACGGGGGAACCGTTTTCCTGGACGAAATCGGGGAGATGCACCCGGCGCTGCAGGCGAAGGTCCTGCAGGTGCTCGAGGAGAAGACATTCAGGCGCGTCGGCGGGACCCGGAACATGGAGGTGGACACCCGCATCATCGCCGCGACGAACCGGGACCTGAAAGCGGCGGTCGAGAGCGGCGACTTCCGGCAGGATCTCTACTACCGTCTCAACGTGATCAACATCCACCTGCCCACGCTGCACGAGCGCCATGCCGACGTGATGCCGCTGATCGAACACTTCATCCACCATTACAGCCGGGAGCTGCGCAAACCCGTCAAGACCGTCTCCGACGAGGCGCGCGACCTGCTGGCCCGGTATGACTGGCCCGGCAACGTGCGGGAACTGCTCAACACCGTGGAGAGGATCATGATCCTGGAGGACGGCGAGTGCATCACGCCGGACAACCTGCCGCCGGAGATCCTGAAGAGCGGCGGCAACGGAAGAAAGCCCCTCGTTCGGAACCTGCCCGCGTTCCCCGACGAGGCGGCTGCCGTGGACTACCAGGCCCTCACCCGGGAGTTTCAGGCCGCCCTGATCACCAGGGCCCTGGAGCGCAGCGGGGGCAACAAGTCCGGGGCGGCCCGGGCGCTGGGACTTACACGCCTCGCCCTCTACCACCAGATGAAGCGCCTGGACCTGTTGAAACCATGAACGCAGAAAATTTCATCACCCGTTGAAAATATCAACACTCGCCGGCCTGCCGAGGAGAACCCCGCGAACTTCCTGCGCAGGTCCCCGCACTTTCGCCCAAGCCTGTAACCGTCCGGTTTCCGAAAAGATTCGCCGCCCGACCCGCCGCGGTGGCCGGGATCGCCGACCCGCCGCAAAAACGGTCTTCTCACTGGCACTTCCCTTGCTCTACGCTTATTGATCCTTCATCAAAATTCTCCGCGGTCGGTTGTGCAGGGCACCTCTCCTCCCTGTTCGTCCTGCATATCCGACAGGTGTATCCGGCGTATCCTTCTGGTCTTTGACAGCAGCGGCCGCGGCCGCGGCAAGCCGAAACGCACAAATGCCCGAATGGGCATCGACAGGATGTGTTCGAGAATGGGTCGATTCCAAGGCGAAAGGAGGTGAAGCGGAGCGCATCGGGGGAGGAAAGTCTTTCAGAACCGGGCTTTCCTCGGGTATCAACATTATTCACGATTCATGCTTTACCCATTCATCAATTCATACTGAAAAAAAGGGAGGACTCGTTATCATGGCTCAAGAACATACCTTCGCCACCCCGGCGCCCGCCGGTCTGGCAGCACTCGCAGTGGCCTGCTTCGGTTTTGCCGCCGTATTCCTTGGCTGGGTAAAGGCCGAGGGCCTGCCCATCCTGTTTGCGTGGCTCGTCGGCGGCGGCGTCGTCCAGTACACGACGGCCGTCATGGAATTGAAGGATCACAACATCACGGGCGGCAACGTTTTTCTGTTCTTCTCCGCGTTCTTCATGTTCGGCGCCTCGCTGAGCGTGCTGTCCAAGTTCCTCATGATCAAGTTCGGCATGGCCCCCCACGCCTACGTCGAGGGGTGGACCTGGATGGCCGGCGCGGGCTTTCTGACCCTTGTGACCCCCGCCTACCTGAAGGGCAACAAGATCATCTTCTTCCTCGTCGTTTTCGTCGACATCGTCCTGTGGACCATCGTGGGCCTCGACCTCGGCAAGATCGACCCCGCCGTCGGCAAGCCCATCGTGGGCTGGCTCCTGATCGCGTCGGGCTGGATGGGGATCTACATCGCCGGCGCGGTGGTCTGCAACACCGTCTTCGGCCGCGTGATCTACCCGCTGCCCGCACCCTTTGTGAAGTAACCGACCTCGTTTCCCGAGGTGCAATCGCGTAAGACAAGAGAGGCAGGTCGATTCGACCTGCCTCTCTTCGTTTCGATGTATTGCACCGGGGGTTTATTGCCGCCAGGGCGGGGTGATCGCGGTCTTTCCGAGCTGCCTCAGGACTTTCCGCTCCTGCTCGGGGATGAGCCCGGAGCGCATCCGGTCTTTAAGGGCAAAGGCTTTTTTCCAGAGCCGCCCGATGGTGAGAAACACCGCCAGTATCAGGAGCCCCAACATGAAAAAGGGTTCGGTGCTCAGCTCGCCGTCGATGAGGACCCCGACCCAGAAAAAGAGAAGGGAGCCCGCAGCGATGACGAAGCCCCAGGCGCTGAACGCCAGGATGTCGGAGAGGGTGCAACGGGGTTCTGCAGTGATTCCGGTTCTCATGGTTCCTCCAGGGCCGGTCGATGCCGGCTCCGTCGTTTCTTGCCTGCCGGCCGATGCGCGTCTCCACGGTTTCGGCCATCTTGCTTGCCTGTTGCTATTGAAAATCCCGTGCCAAGGGGCGAAGGGGACCGAGAAAAACACGAAAAGTGTTTCAAAACAAACGGGTAGAAGGCCGGCAGCCTGTACCGCAAGGCCGCCCCTGCGGCCCGAGGCGGTTCCGGATTGAAAGTTCTGTTCAACAGGGGAAAACGAAACGTGGAGATGAGGCCCCCGGAATCACTTGCGTCCCGGCGTCGAGCGCTTGGCCGAATTCGCGCTCGTCGGGGCTTTTCCTTTCTCCCGGGCGGAAACCGGGGCTTCCTTGCCCAGGCGCTCGTCCCAGTAGGCGGGGGTCCGCCGGAGGTCGCGGATGTCATACTCCACGAGAAGGGCCAGCTCCCGGATCCGGTCGCGGAACATGTCCTGGAGGCATTCGGGAACGTGCTCTTTCCGCGTGCGGTGCACGCGGATGCACTCCACGCAGTTGCCGTGGCGGTGGCAGCGCACCTGCGTGCAGGGGCAGTCGTCCACTTGAACGGGCAGCCTGGCGGGGACGGGCGGTTTTTTCGGGGTCTTTTTCATCGGGCTCTCCAGAGAACGTCCAGCCCTTTCCTCGATTTTCCCCGCAGGGCCGGGGGAACCGGACGACACGCGCCACTGTAAGGGATTTGCCGCCGAAGAACAATCTTTTTTGCCGTTCCCTTTACTTTCGACACCCCATTGTTTACAATTCGCCATCTTCCGACCCGCCGAGGAGACCATCCCATGAACCGCTGGTTCGAGACCCTTCAACAGGCGCTGGACAGGGAAGAAATCCCTAAGGACCCGGACAAGGCTCGCCTGGTTCCCGTCCAGCATTATGCCGAGACCCTGGGTGAGCTGCGCGAGGCCCTTTCCCGGTGGCACCGTGAATCCCTTCCTGCAGGCGGAACCATCCGGATCTACGTGGACGGTGCGGCCAAGAGGTGCACCGGGGCCGCGGGGGCGGACATCGACGGGGAGTTTCGGGCCCTGCTGGGCTCGGCCGGAATCCCGTACCGCTGGACCGACCTCTCCGAAGCCCTCTCCAGGCCTCCCGGGGATCTCCACGCCTCCCATGATTTTCTCGAGCGAATCCAAATGGTTGTGCGTGACGGGCGCGACGACGCGGCGGTGGTCCTCGGCTCGGGGAGCATCACGGACCTGGTGAAGCACGCGCTGAAGATGGAGAACGTACAGGTCCCCTTCGTCTCGATCCCCACGGCCCTTACCGTGACGGCCTTCACCAGCGCCTTTGCCGTCATCGATTTCCACGGGGCAAAGCGGACGCTGCAGTCCAGGCCGGTATCGGCCGCTTTCTGGGTGCGGCCCTTCCTGGAATGCGCCCCGCCCAGGATGTCCCGGGCAGGCTACGGGGACCTGCTGGCCCGCTTCGTCGCCTACGGGGACTGGTTCCTGGGGTATCGGCTCGGGGTCATGGACCGCTACGACGAGTCGGCCTTCCGCCTCATGGAGCCATTTGCCGAAGGGATACGGGCCGCAGCCGCCGGATTCCAAAGCGAGCCCCTGCCGCCGGAGGCCACGGCCTGCACCGCGGCGGCGCTGGCCATGGCGGGGATTTCCATGTCCACGGCCGGGGAGACGACGCCGCTGTCCGGCTTCGAGCACGTCATCAGCCACGGCCTGGATTTCCTGAGGCTCACGGCGGGCCGGGAGCTGGTCTTCCACGGGGAGCAGGTCGCCCTGGGCTCCCTCGTAAGCGCCCGGACGATCGACCGGCTCCTGGCAGTGGAAGACCTGCGGGGGGCTGGCTGGCGCGATGGCGACGCCGCGGCGGCCCTTCAGGTCCTGGAAGACAGGCTTCTCGCGGCGCCCCTGCCGGGGGGGGCGGATGCATTCCGGGAAAAGATGAAGGCCGCACTGTCGGAATTTACCGGCGAATATCAAAAAAAATCGGGGCGTTGGGCCGTTGCCCGCGAGCGGATCGAGACCTTCGCTGACGATTGGGGCGACCTTCGCCGGGAGCTGGAGCGGCTGACCCTGCGGGCGGCGGAGCTGGAGCCCCTGTTGAAAAAATCGCGCCTCCCCTGCCGCCCGGAGGAGACGAATCCGTACACTTCGGAGCAGGAACTCCGCTGGGCAGTGGCGTTTTCCCCCTTTGTGCGGTCCCGGATGAATCTCTCGGACCTGCTCTTCTGGATGGGCAGGGAGGACCTCGTCGTCTTGTCTTGACAAATCCCCGGATTTGTCCTTATAGAGACAGCGCTGAAAGGCCGGGCATCGAGCGTCGATCCGCTCATCCGTTGCCCGGTGCGGCCCGGACATTCCGAATCATCTCTCGACGAATCAAACCCGAGGAGGAGGGACTATGAAGCGCATGCGATCGAAATGGGCGGTCCTGGCAGCGGGCCTGATCCTGCTTGCGGCCCTGTCGGCCGGCTCTGCCTTCGCCGCGGAACCGGTGAAGGGCAAGGTCATGATCTACAGCTCCATCTACCTGCACATCATCGAGCAGCTCAAGCCGGTGCTGAAAAAGGAGTTCCCCGGGGTTGACGTGCAGTGGTTCTACGGGGGCTCCGAGAAGGTGATCGCAAAGCTCGTGGCGGAGTTCGAGCAGGGCTCGTCCATGGCCGACCTCATCATGATCGCCGATCCGGCTTACTACCTCACCCTGAAGCGTGACGGCAGGCTCCTGCAGTACAAGTCCCCCAACGCGAAATACGTCCTGCCGGCCTGGCTTGACAAGGACGGCTACTTCTCCGGCGTGCGGATCAACGTCATCGGCATTGCCTACAACAGGAACATCGTGGCCGCCAAGGACATCCCCAAGACCTGGTGGGACCTGGCCGACCCCAAGTGGGCGGGCAAGGTCGGCATGCCCAACCCGCTTCTGTCCGGGACGGCCTTCGCGGGGACGTCGGGCCTGGTGCGCTCGCCCAAGCACGGCTGGCCCTTCTTCGAGGCCCTGCGGAAAAACCGCATCGCCTGCGAACCCGGAAACGGAGCCGTGGAGACGAAGCTCCTCTCGGGCCAGCTCGCCGTGGCCATGCTCCTGGAGGAGAACGTCCTGAAGGCCATGAAGGAGAAGAAGCCCCTGGGGTTCGTGTACCCCTCCGACGGGCCCGTGGTGAACCCCTCGGGCATCGCCATCATGAAGACCACCAAGAACCCCGCGGCGTCCAAGGCCGTCTACGACTTCTTCCTCTCCAAGGCGGGCCAGCAGGCCATCCTGGACGGCTGGATGCACTCGGTGCGGCCCGACATGCCCCCGCCGGGCAATGCCGCCATGAAGATCACGGAAATCAACAAGTTCGCCCTCCACATGGACTGGGACGCCATCAGCCGGGAGCCTGAAAAGGTCAAGGAACGGTTCGACAAGACGGTTCTCCGGTAACTCTTCGATTCCTTGTCCCGCCGGCCCGGCCCCGCCGCGGCCGGCGGGAATTTCCTTTGCGGAGCGGCCCCGGTCATGTCCACCATCGGCAGGATCTTCAGCGTTCGCAACCTCGTCATCGGTTCCGCCCTCCTGTTTCTCGTCGCCTTCGTCCTGTTCCCGCTCGTCCTGCTCGTCTTGAGAAGTTTTCTCGGGGGAAACGGCGAGGTCAGCCTCGAGAACTACATCGCCGTCTACAGCATGGAGCGCAACTGGGACGCCGTGGTCATGACCCTCTGGGTCTGCGGCCTCACCATGCTCTTCTCCATGATTTTCGCCACGGGGCTGGCGTGGCTCGTGGTGCGCAGCAACCTGCCCTACCGGCGCCTGTTCCGTTCGCTGTTCTTCATCCCCTACGTGATCCCGCCCTACGTGGGGGCCATCGCCTGGATCCTCCTGCTCACCCCGGGAGTGGGCTACGTCAACAAGATGCTCATCGGGCTCTTCGGGGCCGAGATGCCGGGCCCCTTCGACATCTACACCGTGCCGGGCCTCGTCTGGGTCATGACCCTGTTCTACTACCCGCTGGCCTTCCTGAACGTGGCCAGCGCCCTGGAGCAGATGGACAACACGCTCGAGGAGGCCGCCCGCATCAGCGGGGCATCCCCCCTGCGGGTTTTCTGGGACATCACGCTGCCGCTGGTTTCCCCCAGTTTCTTCGCGGGGGGCCTGCTGGTCTTTGCCGCCTCGGCCTCGGCCTTCGGCGTGCCCGCCATGATCGGGATGCCCAGCCGCATCTACGTGCTCTCGACACAGGTCATCCAGTACGTCTACATGGGGACGACCTCGGGCATGCGGGAGGCAACGGCCCTCTCCGTCGTCCTCATGATCATCGCCGTCCTCACCATGGCTCTCGGCAACCGGCTTCTAAGCCGGAAGCGATACACCCTCGTGGGGGGAAAGAGCTCGCGGGTGCTGCCCGTGTCGCTGGGCCGCTTCCGGATCCCGGCCCTCCTCTTCTCCGGCCTGCTCGGCTTTTTACTCGTGATCCTGCCCATCGGGGCCATCGTGGTGACCTCCTTCGTGCGGATCTTCGGGGAGCCGATCACCCTCGAGAACCTGAGCCTGGAGCACTATGAGTACATCCTGACGTTCCGGACGGCACTTGAGGCCTTCTGGAACAGTTTCTTCATGGGCATCGTGGCGGCAACCCTGGCCCTCCTGGTAGCGAGCCTCATCGCCTATTACCGGGTGAAGGCCAAAAGCAACCTGGCCCGGGCGGCGGACCTCATCGCCACCGTGCCCTACGCTACCCCCGGAACGGTCATCGCGCTGGCGCTCATCATCGCCTTCTCGGGAAAGTACGGCCTGAACCTGTACAACACCTTCTCGATCCTGATCGTGGCTTACATGGTCAAGTACCTGGCATTTTCCGTGCGAACGGTCTGCGCCTCCCTGGAGCAGATCGACCTGTCGCTCGAGGAGGCCGCACAGATCTCGGGTGCGAGCTGGCTGCAGAGCTTCCGGGACATCATCCTGCCGCTCGTGCGCCCGGGGCTCATCGCGGCGTGGTTCCTCGTGTTCATGACCACGTTTTACGAGCTGACGATGAGCATCCTGCTCTACGGGCCGAACACGCACAACCTGGGTGTCATCCTCTACGAGATGCAGACGTACTCGAACCAGCAGGCCGCCTCGGTGCTCGCCGTGCTGATCCTGGTGGTGGTCCTCGTAGGGAACGTGCTGGTCTCGAGGATCACGAAGGGGAAGATCACCATTTGACGATGCGGGGCGGAGCCCCCGGCGGAAAGGGACAGAAAGGAAGACCGCGATCCATGGCAGATGTCCGACTGGAAAACGTATCGAAGAAGTTCGGAAACGTGGAGGCCGTGGCGGCTTTCAGCGAGACGATCCGGGAGGGGGAGTTCGTCTCGCTGCTCGGCCCCTCGGGCTGCGGGAAGACGACGACCCTGCGGATCGTCGCCGGTTTCGAGCGGGCCACGACGGGCCGGGTGTTCATCGGGCAGGAACTCGTGAGCTGCTCCGAGACGAACCTCTACAAGCCTCCGGAGGGGCGCAACATCGGGATGGTGTTCCAGTCCTACGCCGTGTGGCCCCACATGAACGTCTTCGCCAACGTGGGCTACCCGCTCAAGGTCCGCGGGATGGAGAAGAAAAAGATCCGCGAGAAGGTCGGGCACGTCCTCGAGCTCGTGCACCTGGAAGGGCTCGACAAGCGCCTCCCGAGCCAGCTTTCCGGAGGGCAGCAGCAGCGCGTGGCCCTGGCCCGGGCGCTGGTGGCCGAGCCCGCGCTCCTTCTTCTCGACGAACCGCTCTCGAACCTCGACGCGAAACTGCGCGAGAGCATGCGCTTCGAGATCAAGGACGTCCAGCGCCGCCTCGGGATCACGGTCATTTACGTGACCCACGACCAGGCGGAGGCCATGGTCATGTCCGACCGGATCATCGTCATGGACAAGGGGTACGTCCAGCAGACGGGCAGCCCGAGGGAGATCTACGAAACCCCGGCCAACCGGTTCGTGGCCGACTTCATCGGTCTCATCAACTTCCTGGAAGGATGCCTCGTGTCCGCGGAAGGCGACGACGGGGTGGTGGCCCTCAACGACATTCCCGGGCCCGTGCACCTGAAGGGCCGGCTCCATTCGGCGATGAAAGCGGGGGACCGAGTGGTCCTGGCGGCGCGCCCGGAGTCGATCGGGGTCCTGAGCGAGCCTGCGCCGGGGGCCGTCCCCGGGCGTCTCCTCCGAAAGATCTACCTGGGAAACGAGATGGACTACCGGGTGGCCCTCGGGCCGCTGGAGGTGAGGGCCACGGGACCCGCCGCAACGGACGGCCTGGCCGAGGGGAGCCCCGTGTGGCTCGACTTCAACCGGATCGTGGTGATGCCGTTCTAGGCATCCGAAAAAACCCCCGGTAGTGAACTGCCGGGGGTTTTTGCGTTCTGGACTCTGTTGCCGTGCCGTCAGATCACCTGGCTGATGTGCATGGCCTTGAACCTGCCGCCGCTTGCCTTCGCCGCCTTGGCGAGTTGGATGAGGCACCCCGGGCATCCCGTGACCACGATCGCAGCGCCCGTCTTCTCGATGTTCGCCCTCTTCTTGTCGAGGATCTTCGAGGCGATGTCGGGATAGTCCAGGTGAAAGGACCCCGCCCCGCCGCAGCAGACATCAGCCTCCTTCATCTCGACGAAGTTGCCCGCCGCCCGGAGCAGGTCGCGCGGCTGCTTCTTGATGCCCTGGCCCCGGGACAGGTGGCACGGGTCGTGGTACGTGAAGGTCGCGTCCACCTTCTGCCGGGGCGTGTAGCCCGCCTTGGCCAGGTACTCCGTCAAATCCATCACCTTGCGGCTGAAGGCGGCCGCCCGGTCCTTCCACTGCGCGTCGTCGGCGAAGTACGAGGCGACGTGTTTCAGGGTGCCCCCGCAGCTCGCACAGTCGCTCACGACGACCTCGGCGTCCTCGTAGATCTCGATATTCTTCCGCGCCAGCGCCAGGAACTCGTCGCGCAGCCCGTGGGCCAGGTGCGGAAGCCCGCAGCAGACGTTGTCCTTCACGAGGGGTTTCGTCCCCGCCTTCAGGATCTCGAGCGTCTCGGCGGCGGCCTCGGGGAACATCATCCGCATGCCGCACCCCTCGAAGTAGGCCACGCGGGTGGCCGCCGTGACGGCCACGTCGGAGGGTGGGGCCTTGCTGGCCAGCGCGGCCGGCCCGGCGAAGGCCGCCAGGAAATGGGCGCGTGTGTACTCCTCGGGCACCATGCCGTGGGGGAAGACGCTGTTGAGGCCGAGCTTGCGCAAAAGCGCCAGGGAGCCCGCCGCAAGCTTCACCATGCCGCGGCTCTTGAGGATGCCGCCCATGGCCTTGTACTTGGTGTTCGACGCCGCCGTCTTGTTCACGAGGTACTGACGGATGTGGACCATCGCATCGTCCGTCGCGATCTTGCTCGGGCACATGTCGACGCAGGCGCGGCACAGCAGGCAGAAGTTGACCTTGGCCAGCGCCTCCGGCGAGGGCTCGATGCCCTTCTCGGTCAGGGCCCGGGCAATGACGTTTTTTCCCCGGGCGCTGGAGGCCTCGACGCTCTTGACATCGAACAGGGGGCAGGCGGGCAGGCACGTCCCGCATCGGTCGCACTGGCTGACGATCTTTTTTGCAGCCTGAAGAAGTTTCTCGTCCGTTTCGTTACGCATGGTTTTATCGCTTCTCTCCCTCGCTTACCAGATTTTGCCGGGGTTCAGAATGCCCTTCGGATCGAGGGCCTGCTTCACGGCGCCGAGGGCCTTCACGCCCGCGTCGCCGAGGGCTTTGGCAATGTAGGGCCTCTTCGTGATCCCGATGCCGTGCTCGCCGGACAGGGTCCCCCCGACGGCCAGCGTCGCGTCGAAGAGTTCCTCGACGGCACGGTGAACTCGCTCTTCCTCGCCGGGCTTGCTCAGGTCGCAGAGAACCGAGGGGTGAATGTTGCCGTCGCCCGCATGGCCGTAGACGGCGATGGTGAGCTTGTGCTTCTCGGCGATGGCGCTGATGCGGCGCACCACCGCGGGGAAGGCGTCGCGGGGCACCGAGATGTCCTCTCCCAGCCGGTTCGGCACGAGGCTGGCGATGGCGGAGCTCAGCCCCCGGCGGATGGCCCACAGCTCGTCGGACTCCTGCTGCGACTGAGCGACGCGGAACTGGTAGACCCCGCACTGCCGGGCCACGGCTTCCATCTTCTTTGCCTGGGCCTCGAGGGCCGCGTCGTCCTCGCCGTCGATCTCGACGATGATGCAGCAGCCGATGGCCGGGTCGTGCTCCGTCTTGCGGTGCTTGGCCACGGCCTCGAGGCAGAAGCGGTCCATGATCTCGGCCGCCGCGGGCAGCAGGCCCGCCTGCAGCATCTGGTGGACCGTGGTGCACCCGTCGTCGAGGGTGCGGAACATGAGCTGCAGCGTGCCGCGCTTCTTCGGCATGGGGATGAGCCTCAGGAGGGCCTTGGTGATGATGCCCAGGGTCCCCTCGGAGCCGGTGAAGAGGCTCGTCAGGTTGTAGCCCGTCACGTTCTTGATGGCCTTGCCGCCCGTGAGGAGCACCGATCCGTCGGCCAGCACGACTTCGAGTCCCATGACGTAGTTGGACGTCACGCCGTACTTGACGGCCCGCATGCCGCCTGCGTTTTCGGCCACGTTGCCGCCGATGGTGGAAAACTTCCAGCTCGCCGGGTCCGGCGGGTAGAAGAGGCCCTTGGCGGCGCAGGCGTTGTAGAGATCGATCGTGCGGACGCCCGCCTCGGTCCAGACCATCATGTTGTTGACGTCGAGCTCGAGGATCTTCGTCATGCGCTCCAGCGACATGGAGATGCCGCCCTTCAGGGGAATGCTCCCGCCGGTGCGCCCCGTGGCGGCGCCGCGAGGCGTGACGGGGATGCCGTACTCGCTCGCGATGGCCATGATCTTCGAGACCTCCTCGGTGGTCGCGGGCCGCACGACAAGCTCGGGCTTGTTGGCAGGGAAGAGCGGCACAAAGGATGCGTCATAAGAATAGCCGAAGCGGTCCAGGTCGGAATCCAGCGTGTTTTCCGCCCCCACGACGTCGCGGATTTTCTTCTTGATATCGTCTGTGATCATCGAGATGGCCTCCCGTTAGATTCTTGTCTTGCCTTATCCCGGCACCGGGTTCCACGCATGGGACAGGACTCCCCTTCAGGGTCCCTCAACTATAAGGGAACCCGACCTGCCTGTCAACGGACCGAAAGCGCCCTAGGGACCCTGAAGCCTGGGGATGGTCATGCCGCCGTCCATGATGAAGGTGACCTTGGCGGCCGGGCCTTTCTCCTCGAGCGCCGCTTTCAGCGCCTCCGAGACGCTCGTGAAGGGGCGCATGTGGGCTTTGCCGATCAGGGTTGCGTCCAGGGGCGTGACGGCCCACATCCGGGCCTTCGCGCCGATCTCGGCCATCTTGCCTGCCTTGTGGTAGCCCAGCTTGTATTCCCGGTCCAATTTATCGATGACGGCCTTGCACGTGGGCTCTGAGCTCAGAAGGTCCAGGAAGGCCTGGGAGCCGACCCCGCTGCGGCAGGCGGAGACAAGGATAATGATCCCGCCGTCCCTCAGGGCGGTCTTCCCGTTGTCCAGGGCCTTCTGGGACTGGTAGAGATCGATGTCGTTGGGCTCCAGGGCGACGGTGACCACGATGTCGGCCTGACGACGGATCGGCACGACAAAGACCTCGTCGGCCCTTGGCAGCAGCGAGTAAAAGGACTCCTTCAGGGCGCCGGCGGCTGCCGCGTAGATGCGGTGTTCGCCGTCAAGTACGGTCATAATCGCGAAAACGTTCAGTTTATCGAGAATTTGTTCGGCGTCGTCGAACTCCTCCGCCACGGGGTTTCCCTTGAGGACCATCGCCTGTGCGGCAGGAGAGATGGCAAGCTTGTGATTCGCCGTGATGCAGTCGTAGCTCGCCACACCCGGCATGAAGCACTTACGGCCCCCCGTGTACCCGGCGAAGTAGTGGGGCTCGATGCTCCCTATGGGGATGATGGCATCGGCCTCCCGGACCAGGGTGTTCAGCATCAGGTCGTTGCCGTGCCTCGTCTTGCCGAGCGAATAACAGGGGCTCTTCTTGGCATCGTGGACATGGACGCGATCCTTCAGCTCCCCGTAGAGCTTGCCGAAGATGAAGTCGTACTCCTCCTCCGTCGGCGCCCGGTGGCTTCCCGTGGCAATGAGGATCTTGAAGCTCTTGCCGCGGAGCAGGGGCCACAGGATCTCCAGGATGGCGCCTGTAGGGGTGGGGCGTGTCGCATCGTTGACGAGAAGGAGGATGTTTTCGCGGCCCTTCAGGAAATCCTCGATCCCAGACGATTTGAGGGGGTTGAAAATGGCGGCCCTGAGCGTTTCCGCCTCGTCCGCGGTGTCAACGGCGTTGGGGATGATGACCTGTTCGACGTTGCCGTCCGCCAGTTCGATCGTTTCGGTCGCATCCCCGTAAGGAATCTCCAGTTTCATGGCCGCCTCCGGTTATGTAATCCTCGGCCGCCGCAGGGGTCGCCCTCCCCTGCAAACGGCCCGATGGCACAATTAAGGGCACTCGCAGGAAAAGATCAAGCAAATAATGCAAAAGGAATTTTTCTTGCAGAGCGATCGTGTTACAGTGCACAGGGACGTTGCAACGAGGCACATCAGGCCGGCGGAGGTCTCCCATGAGCAAGGAAACACTGGACATCTTAATCCATCTCGTCGTGGCCATGGTGGCGGGCGGGCTGATCGGGCTGGAGCGGAGCTACTACGGGCGGCCGGCGGGTTTTCGAACCCACACGCTGGTCTGCATGGCCTCGAGCCTGCTGATGCTCGTGACCATCTATCAGCGGGACTGGTTCACGGGGGCCATGATCGAAACGGTACGGGTCGACCCGACCCGCATGGCCCAGGGTATCATGACGGGGATCGGGTTCCTCGGCGCCGGGGTGATCATGAAGGAGGGGGCCTCAATCCGCGGGCTGACCACGGCGGCCTCGATCTGGATCACCGCGGCCATCGGAATCCTTGCGGGCGTGGGATTCTACAGCGCCCTCACGGTCGTTACGGTCTTGACCCTCAGCACGCTGACCCTCTATCGGCTCGTGGAGAGGCAGCTTCCCATGCTTCTCTATGTCCAGAGCTTCATCCGCTTTCACCGGGACCGGGCGATGACGGAGGCGGAGATCCGGGCCCTTATGAAGGAGCACGGGTTCAAGATATCGAACATGTGCCTGGCCGTCACCCACGACAGGCAATTCTTTGAATACGACCTGGTCATCAATACCCGAAAGGAAGAAAACCTGATTCGCCTCTGTGAGAGTCTCGAAAATAACGGGGCTGTCCTCGAATTCAAACTCTGCCCGACGAGCGATTGAGGGATCCCGGCTTCGGAAGCGACGGGGATGAAAAAATGGGGGCCCCTTCAGGAGGCCCCCTTCTCTTTTTTTTCTTTCCTCTTTTCCGATACACTCTTATTCACGCACTTCCGACATGCCATGATCTGCGTCGCCGGAAATCCCCGAAGCGTCTCCAGCCCATCCCCGAGAGGGACGGCGAACCGTTACATGTAGTAGTCGTCGATATCGGCGACGTATCTGATTTCGTAGGTGCTTTTCCCCTTTTCCGTGGCCATGATCCGCTCCAGGGCGGCCGTGGCGGTCTTGATGTCTTCGAGATATCTCTTTACTTCCTCTTCCTTTGCGAGCAGTCTCGAAATGTCCTGATTGTTCACGGTACCCTTTTCGGCCGATCCCTCTTCTGCCCGAAATATCGGTTTGCGCATCGCTCTCGCCTTCATGATCGCAACTGTCCTCCCTTCCCGAACGTTTGGAACCGTCGTTACAGCATGGATCGTGCCCCTGGAGCATCAGACATTTAGTCAATTGATATTTATTGGGATTTCCGTTTCCGTCGAAATCTTGCCCATGGACAGGGAAGCATTTCCTTCCGAGAAATTTCCGGCCTGAAACGACAGCGTCGGAAAAAGTATCGAAATATCAATTTGTTGATCTGAAGAAGCAATTGCTTACGGTTTTCAGCAAATCCTTTACCAACCCATAATAACTGCATCCATCAACGAGACAGAACCCGGCCTGGCCGGAAAAAAGAGTTGACAGCGGAGCGGAGACAGTATTAATAATTCATATCGGATAATAATTATTATTGCAATTACGGGACACGCACGCCATGCATGCCAGGGAACCGGAAAGACGAATCGACGAGATGCTTGTCAAGCTGAAAGAGAGGGATTTCCGGATAACCCCTCAGCGCCTCGCGATTCTCAAGATACTCGCCGCCAGTGAAGGACACCCGAGCGTCGACGACATCTATCAGGAAGTAAAAGTGGAATTTCCCACGACGAGCCTGGCGACCGTTTACAAGACCATCTCCCTCCTGAAGGAACTCAACGAGGTTCTCGAGCTCAGCTTCCCGGATGGCAGCAACCGTTATGACGGAAAAAATCCCGTGCCGCACCCGCATGCGATCTGCGTAAAATGCAAGAAGATCCTGGACCCGGAGCTGATGAACATCGATGCCCTGACAGAAGAAATGAGCCGAAAGACAGGTTACAGGATATTCTATCATGAACTGGAGTTCTTCGGCCTCTGCCCCGAATGCCAGCAGCAGAATTGATTTGAGGCGTCTTTTTTTACTCAAAAAAGAATAATTGTTCTTTATAGAAATTAAGAATCATGAGCGACAGGGCAAGAGAAAAAGCAACAGTATACAGACGGAAGGAGGAATGACTATGCCTGAAGACAGCAAGTGCCCGGTAACGGGAAAGACCGGCAAATCCATTGCAGGTGGCGGCACGTCGAATCGGGACTGGTGGCCGAACCAGTTGAACCTCAGGATCCTTCATCAGCACTCCCGCAAGAGCAACCCGATGGACGGGTCGTTTAACTACGGAGAGGAATTCAAGAAACTAGACCTTGCGGCGGTGAAGAAGGACCTCTACGCTCTGATGACGGACTCGCAGGACTGGTGGCCGGCCGACTGGGGCCACTACGGCGGGCTCATGATCCGGATGGCCTGGCACAGCGCGGGCACGTACCGCATGGGCGACGGCCGAGGAGGCGCGGGGTCCGGCTCCCAGCGCCTGGCGCCCCTCAACAGCTGGCCGGACAACGTGAACCTCGACAAGGCGCGCCGTTTGCTCTGGCCGATCAAACAGAAATACGGCAGGAAGATCTCCTGGGCCGACCTGATGGTCCTTGCCGGCAACTGCGCGTTGGAGTCGATGGGCTTCAAGACCTTCGGCTTCGCAGGCGGGCGCGAGGACGTCTGGGAACCGGAAGAGGACATCTACTGGGGCAGCGAGGACACCTGGCTTGGCGACAAGCGATATTCCGGCAACCGGGATCTCGAAAACCCGCTTGCCGCCGTGCAGATGGGGCTGATCTACGTGAACCCCGAAGGCCCGAACGGCAACCCCGATCCGGTCGCCTCCGGCCGTGACGTCCGCGAGACCTTCGCGAGGATGGCGATGAACGACGAAGAGACCGTCGCGCTCGTCGCAGGCGGGCACACCTTCGGCAAATGCCATGGCGCCGGCGACGCGAAGCATGTGGGACCTGAGCCCGAAGGGACGGGCATCGAGGAGCAGGGGCTCGGCTGGAAAAGCAGCTTCGGCAGCGGCAAGGGCGGCGACACGATCAGCAGCGGCCTCGAGGGCGCCTGGAAGCCGAATCCGACCCGATGGGACATGGGTTATCTGAAGGTGCTGTTCAAATACGAGTGGGAGCTGGTCAAGAGCCCGGCCGGCG